>JADLHZ010000001.1 GCA_020848545.1 Deltaproteobacteria bacterium
ATGCGCTCCTTCAACCGAATCAGCTGCGCCGAATCTTCTTTCCGCTTTCGCGCCATGCACTGCCTCCAGCCCGCGAGCGTAGAGGCTTCGTTCAGCCGAATTCACGCACTGTTGCCGGAAGGACACGCTGGTGCCGAGAACCATCGCCACCAACTCCCCGCCTTTGGGCGACGAATCCCAATACCCATCGTCGGTGAATGCAAACCAATTGACGCCGTCTTGATGCGCCATGAACGCGGTCCAAGCGCCGCTCCCGAGATCCCAGATCCGCGTGGTGCCATCTTCAGAGCCCGAGAGCCCAAATTTTCCGTCCGGTGAAATGGCGACGGATCTGACTGGGCCAAGGTGCCCCGAAAATTGCTTCATCTCTTTGCCGGTAGCGACGTCCCAGAGCGTGAGCGTTCCGTCTTGTGACCCGCACAACACGCGCTTTCCGTCGCCCGAAAAAGCGACGGCCTTGAAGTACTTCTTCGCGAGAGTTCTGATTTCCTTGCCTGTGCTGATGTCCCAGAGTCGGAGCTCGTCTGCCGCGGAAACGGCCTGCTTGCCGTCCGGCGAGAATGCGACGGAGTACACCGGCTGCCATTTGTTTTCGAAGACCTGCAGTTCCTTGCCTGTGCCGATCTCCCAGAGCTTGAGATCATAGGCTCCGATCAGCGCGAGCTTGCCGTCCGGTGAAAAGGCCACGGAATGGACATGCGAAAGACCTTTGAAGGTTTTTAGCTCACTGCCCGTGCTGACGTCCCAGAGCCTGAATGTCCGATCCTCCGCCCCCGAGAGCGCGAGCTTTCCGTCCGGCGAAAACACGACGGAATAGATCCAGATGCCATGCCCCTTGAAGGTTCTGATTTTTTTGCCGGTACTCGTCTCCCAGAGATTCAGCGTCGCATCCTCTGACCCCGAGAGGGCGAGCTTTCCGTCCGGTGAAAAAGCGACGGTCGTGACCTTTCCGTTATGTCCCGTGAAGGTCCTGACGTGCTTGCCGGAACGGACATCCCAGAGCTTGACCGTATTGTCCTTCGCTGCTGCGCGATGGGTTGCCGACCCTGTGAGTACGAGTGTTCCATCCGGCGAAAACGCCACGGACGTGACATGAGCGGTGCGTCCCGTGAAGGTTTTCACTTCTTTCCTCGAGCCGATATCCCAGAGCTTGAGCGTGATGTCCCAAGATCCCGACAGCGCCAGCTTCCCATCCGCTGAAAAAACGACGGAGTTGACGTACCCAGTATGCCCCTTGAAGGTCTCGAGCTCTTTGGCCGTAGCGATGTCCCAGAGCTTGAGCGTGTGGTCATCGGCCGCCGAGACGGCGAGCTTTCCGTCCGGTGAAAAGGCCACGGATTTGACCTGTTCAACATGCCCCCTGAACGTCTTCACGGCTGTGCCTGTCGCAAGGTCCCAAAGCTTGAGCGTCTTGTCGCGCGACGCCGACAGCGCGAGCTGCCCGTCCGGGGAGAACGCAACGCAATTGACCGCGTTGGAATGTCCTGTGAACGTCTTGATCGCTCGACCGGTGCTGAGGTCCCAGAGCTTGACCGTCTCGTCATAGTGCCCGGAGAGCGCGAGTTTCCCGTCCGATGAGAAAGCCAAGGAGAGGGCGTAGACTTTCTTGTTCGTCGGATCGACGACACCATTCCCGGAGGCGGCGAAGGTCTTGGTTTCTTTGCCTGTCGCGACATCCCAAAGTTTGATGGTTTGGTCGTATGCCGCCGAGAGGGCGAGCTTCCCGTCCGGCGAAAAGGCCAGTGAATAGACCTCATGGGAATGCCCCGTGAAGGTTCGTACTTCTTTGCCGGAGCCGATGTCCCAGAGCTTGAGTGTCTGATCCGATGACCCCGATAGCGCGAGCTTCCCGTCCGCAGAGAACGCGACGGCACGGACCTCCTTCGCATGCCCGATGAAGGTCCGGATTTCTTTGCCTGTCGCGATCTCCCAGAGCTTGAGTGTGTGATCAAAAGACGCCGAGAGTGCGAGCTTCCCATCCGGGGAAAGAGCGACCGATAGGATGCCGTCGGAATGTCCGCGCTGAACATAGACTTCGGGCTTTGCGGATTGCTCTGCGTTGGCAGCGATGCTCGGTAGAAGAAGAACAAAGAAAGAGACTGCACGGATGGTCACGAACTCTCCTTGCGCCGTCATGCTCGGCACGTGTCAAAGCTGAAAATTTTTAAAATTTCTGACGTCCGCGCACAACCGCCAGTGTCGGAAGCGACGAGTGTAGCCTCCCTCCGCATTTGCGCAAGCGGGCCCTGCCGAGCACGGGGCGCTCGCATTCGGCCTTGCCGTCGCAGGACAAACGGAAGTCGTCCGTAAAACTGCAACCTTCGCCCGCAGTCGCCTCGACCACGCGGATCTCTTGCGATGTGTTGCTACTGACAGCTTCGCTGTCGTTGCCGGCAGTCGAGAAGTGAGGTGGTCCCCGTTGCTTGGACCACTTTCGAGCCGATCATAGTTCGAATGGCCGACGGTTCTTCCTTCTCGTAACGCACCTCGATCTTCGAGTCGAGCACCACACCGCGATCTCTCGCCGTGCTGTGCCATCTCGATGTCCGTAACGGGCTCCCTTGTGCGCGCGACGACAGTTACGCGACCTTCGCGAGCGGCGCGCCGCGAAAAACCGCCATCGGCGTAGGCGTTGATGTAGACTTCCTCGTACTTCAGCGAACGCCACGAACGAGCTCAACCTGCTCGTCCATATACTCAGATGCTCGCTTGGGCAGGCTCGCCCTGCCTCCCGCGAATAGGTCTTTGCGAAGGCGATCGGCCGCTTCGGGCGCGCGCTCCGGGTGGGCTTTCAAATCGATATATGCCTGAACGGGATGCACGCAGCGCACGCCGTCGTAGTCCGTTGCGCCATGCAACACGCCGCGATCGTTAGGGACAACAAGCCACAGGTTCGCTCCACGCGGATCGTCTCGAAACGACAGTGCGGTGCGCAGCTCATCAGAAGGCTGGGACGAGAGAAAGAAGGTCGCGGTACGAAACGAAGCGAAGTGGTTCATCTGCCATGCGGCGGCGAGGCCGGTCGCCGCGTATTCGACAGAAGACGAGCTGAGGGTATCGCTGACGAAACGCACGAGCGCGTCGCCAGACCTCGCCGCAACGTGCCCATGAAGGATCGTGTGCTTCGAGAAGTCGTACTCGTCGCACCAGGCATCAAGCAACACGTCAGAATTCTTCAGGCGCAGGGCGCCACTCGTCTCCCTTACAACGTAGCTCTCTTGTAGCAAGCGGGAGACGATGCGACTGACGAAGCCTTCCGTCATCTCGGTCGCGTGAGCGATTTGTCGCTGCGTGAGCGGCTTCGCGCTGTGCTCGAGCAACCAGCGCACCACCCGAGCGCTCTTCGGTGCGAATATGCTTGCCGGGCGTCCACGACCGCGAAATCGGTTCGGCCTGCCATCGACGATGACGCGTAGGCCGGGCGCGATAATCCGGCTATTGCCGCTGAGATCGAACCACGACAAGTGCGCCGCCGCGCACAAACGACGTCCCGCCTCGGTCATGTACGCAACACCAAGCAGCGGTATCGCTTTTTTGCCCGCTCGTTTCGCCGCGGCGGCGAGGCGGTTTCCGTGCTCGGAGATCGTCCCTGGGCTCGCTGCTTTCAAGAGCTCAACAACGAACGTGTGCTGGTCCCAGTGCAACAGTGCAGCCGCACCGTACCCATCAGGCGAGGAAAGTCTGAGGTCGCGTTGCGGAACGGCGAGCAGCGATGCCAACGCATCTCGTATCTCACCGTGTATGAGCAGTTGTTCCCGGGCCACTTTCACTAAATAGCCTGACTTTACCAACAGGTAAACCATGTTATTTTAGTGAAGTACGGCGCAGGGGTTGCTTGGCGTGCCAGGTCTGGTGCTTCTTGTTGTCGGATACTCATTGGAAGACTATCGTGTATACATGCGTAAGACTCTCATCCAGCACGGCAACAGCGCGGCACTCATCATCGACAAGCCGATTCTTGAGCTGTTGAAGATCACACCGGAAACGCCGCTCGAGCTTTCGACCGATGGCGACAAGCTGATCGTTGCACCGATTCGCGGCGAAGTGCGTCCGGCGACGATGGAGGCCTACAAGAAGGTCGCCGCGAAGCACCGAAAGACCCTGGCGCGCTTGGCGAAATAGCGCGTGTCCAGTCCGATCTTTCTCAGTGAAGTCAAAAACCGGACTTCACTTTGCTCTCAACCCGATGAACCGGCTTGCAGGGTAGAAATCTCCTCACCATGGTCCAAGTGCACATATACAGCCCAAAAGGAGCATGTAAACACCGCTAAACGAGTTGTTTACAAGCTCAAAACGGGGTGATAATATTGACTCATGCTAACCGCAGAGATGCTCACCGACCTTTTGAAACAGGTAGGAGGCCTACTCGACGAGCGAAGACAGGAGGTCGCGGTCGTGGCCATTGGAGGGGGCGGCTTGCTCCTCCTTGGCTACACTAAACGACCGACTCGAGACCTGGACCTCGTCGCCGTCATCGAAAGCGGTGCACTTCGGCGCGCGGAACCCATGCCGAGGGAACTCCACTCAGCGATCGCCGACGTCTCGGAAGTCAACCGTATCGATCCTCACTGGATGAACGCAGCGCCTTCGAGTCTCATGGACCTTGGGCTTCCAACCGGCTTCATGTCACGCACAGTGAAGCAGGTTTACGGCGGGCTTACTCTTTACCTCGCCTCGCGCGAGGATCAGATCGCATTCAAGCTGTACGCAGCCGTCGATCAAGGCCCAAAGAGCAAACACACCTCAGACTTGCAGAAGTTGCAGCCGACGAATGCTGAGTTGCTAAACGCAGCGCGCTGGGTCGTCACGCATGACGTATCGGAAGAATTTCGTGGGCAACTTGTACAAGCCCTGCGGCACTTCGGAGTAAGCGATGACGGCAGTTTCTAGCCAGATCGACGACGAGCTGCTCTCGCTTGCTTGGAGTCTCTGGGCAGAGCTGGGCGTTTCCAGCGTCGTTCGCGCGCACGGAAATTGCTGCGCAGATCCAGAAGCTCTGCTGATTTTTACTGCCGCCCTGGCGGACGCCGATCCACGTTTGCGAGACGAGTCTCTCGACTGCGCATTGGCGCTTTCACCCTACCTTTGGACAAGCCGACTGAAGACGCTTCTCTCGCGCACCGATGACGAAGTACGGCACACGTTCGGCGAATACGCCGCGACCTTCAATCAAAGCTCAACATCGCATGTCACGTTGCCGCTCGCCGACGAAACACGCGCGCTGTCACTCATCCGCAGCGGGAAATCACGTCCACAGGCTCAAGCACACGCACCAAGCCAGCTGCTTATGCGCTGCAGAGCGATATTCGGAGTGGGCGCCCGCGCAGATGCTCTATGCACGATGATTTTCTCGCGCCAGCAGGGCTGGCTCGCAACCGACCTAGCAACCCATGTCGGATTACCAAAGCGAGCGATGGCGGCCGTACTCCATGACTTCGCAGTCGGCGGACTTGTGATTGCGACGTCAGTAGGTAACCGTCTGCGTTACGATTTCGTCGGACGAGACGGACTTGATCTCGTGCTTGGTGCAAAGCCGAATTGGAAACCGGTATGGGCAGTCATCTTGCCTTTCCTTCTTAGGATGCGCGCGATCGTGGTCGCGCGAGATGCGCGCGGCCCAACAAGCTCTCTTGTTGACGCGCACAAGGTAATACGCAGTTTTCTTGCTGCGAGCTCAACCCTTGGCATTCACGCGGACGCGCCCGACACGCGTTCTTGGGAAGATGTCATCCAATGGCTCGTTCGAACGGTGAGCGCAATAGCGAATGGTGAGTCCGTCTGGTTCGGAGAGTCCCGAGGTCTCGCGCGCGATTCGATGACGAAGCCCGGCACCGCGCGCACGGGGCTTGTCGCGCCCTAACTAACTAACCGTAGCCACCGCCACGATTGCCACGGCGAGTCAGGACTTCGTTCTGCCCCACTGGCCCACGATCATCTCGATGACGGGCTGCATCGAGGAAAACTGATGGCGCTCACGCTCGGCCTCGAGAAGTTGGCGAATCTCGGGCCGAAGCGATTCCAGGTTGACGTGGGTCCCGGCGACGAAAGACTCCATCACGCCGGAGAAGAATGGGCCCGAGGCGATGTCGCGTCGCCTGCGCGCATCGGTGAAGCGCTCCTTGAGCGCCCGCTTCACCCGCACCGTCATCATCACATGCTCGTTGTCGTCCATGTCGGCTCTAGCGTTTCTTCGCCTTGCGGCGCTCGGTGAGGAAGTTGATCAGCACCATTCTGACGGCCTGCTCCGTGTCGATACCAAGCTCGTCTGCGTACTCTTCGAGCTCGATCAGCGATTCTGGCTTGAAGCCGGTGAGAACAACGCAGTGCCCGCTCAGGCGGTTGCGGATCAGATAGCGCAGCTCATCCCATTCGCTTGTGCCGCGACTTGTCGCCCATTTCACGAACCGCTCCCAGTCGCCCGCGTCAAATCGGCCCGACTTCGTGACGGTCTGTGTTTCAGTCGTTGCTTCGGTACTCTTCTTCATGGCCATGGCGCCTGCCCTACGTGAAACTGTAAGACATTTCAACCACTCGCTTTGTTTTGTACGCGAGTGCTTGCATTTTATTACAAACGTATGGCAGTGCTCGCCCCATGCAAGAGCAACCGCCGTCAAACACCCACCTGCTCCTTCGGCTCTTTGCCATCGCCCTCTTCGCCGCCGTTGGCCCGTTTGTGATCCCAACGTCGCGATGGACCCCTTCTTTCGCCCGCGCGCCTATCGCTTGGATCCACGCTCATCACGGCGCCTACTTCGCGCTCGTCGTTATGGCGCTTGCCCTCTTCGTGCTCGGCGCCCGGCTCATCACCCATCTCTGGTGTAACGAAATCCGTCCGCGCCTCTCCGGCACCCACATCAAGACAACCAACTACGCGGTCGAAAGGCGCGTCATCGACGTGATGGCCGCGATCGCCGAGGAGCAACGCCATCCAGCGGCAAAGAGCTACTTCGTCGGGTCGAGCCCGAGCAGACGCCTTGGTCGCCGCGAAGAGCTCCCCTGTCGACTGACCGAGATTCAGCGCTCGATGCACCTTCAGGTGCTCGGCCAAACCGGAAGCGGCAAGACAGCGAGCGTTCTCTTCGTTCTCGCCTTGCAGGACATGCTCCGCGGTAAAGGCGTCATTGTCATCGACTTCAAAGGCTCATCGGAAAACGTCACGGTGATGCGCAATCTCGCCGCCCTCGCGGGCAGAAGCGACGATCTGCGCATCTTCAGTCCAACACATCCCGAAAGCCACACCTATAACCCGCTCTACCTACGCGCCCGTTCGGCGACCGACAAAGGCGGCGACCCGCTCGCCGTCGCCGAACGCGTCTTCAGCGTGTTCAAGCCCGAGATGCAGGAGCTCTATTACAAGAACCTCGGCGATTCGTTCTTTCGCTCCGTCATCTGTGCCCTGCACGGGATCGTCGACCACAAGGGAGAGTCGTTTCCATTCACCTTCGAGGACGTGCTCGAAGTCCTGCAGAACCCCGACACGCTTCAATGGGTGCTCGGCCAGACGACCGACAAAAACGCCGCGCGCAATCTCTATCATCAGCTCAAAAACCTCGGGCGCGACGCGGGCAGCTCGCTCATGGGGCTGCAAAACATGGTGCAGAAGTACTGCGACCTTCCGCTCGTCAACGCGACGCAGCCCGACATCATCATCGACGAGGTTTTTGAGCGAAACCTCATCGCCTACTTTCAACTCCCGGCGAACTTCTACGCGAACCTGACGGTCGATGTTGGCCGCATCGTTCTACAGGACATCCAGCAGGCTGGCGCACGACGACAGGTCTATCGTGCCGCGGCAAACCAGACGCCAATCGCCGTTCACATCGACGAGTTCTCGAACCTCGCCACAGCAGAGAGCGCCTCGTCGATCATCTCGTCGCTCAACAAGCTTCGCGACGCCCACGTCCAGTTCACGCTGGCCCATCAGATCCTCGCCGACCTCGAAGCCGTCTCCCCTGAGTTTGCGAACGGCATCTGGGGCAACACCCGAACGAAGATCATCCTCGCCCAGCAAGATCCAAAGCTCGCCGAGCATCTGAGCAAGAGCCTCGGAACGAAGAGCGCCTTGAAGTTCACAGCCCGGCACACGGTCTCGGATCTCGCCGTCTCGTTGAACGCTGGCGAACACTCGGTCCGCGAGGTCGAGGAGTTCAACCTCCACCCGAACGCCATCAAGCAGCTCGCCCCCGTAGGCCAAGCCTATCTCGTACATGGAAGCGACTTTCGGCCGCTCAACCTTGGCTGTTTGCCAAAGCGCCTTTTCGAGCTCGAGCCGAACGCGCCGCTCGTGCCGCGGCGTGCTCAGGACCGCGGCCTACGCTTGCGAGATCTCGTCAACGCTACCGCGCCCGCGAGCGAGGACCAATCATGCTTGCACTGATTACGCTCGCGCTCATTGGCTCGCTGCACGACGAATGCACGGCGCGCTTCCCTATGCGCGTTCCGCGCTCGGCGCGCACCTATTGGAACACTTTCGATCCGATCTTCTTGCGCGTGGCGCAGAGCCGCAACCTGCCACCCGCGCTCCTGAAATCGATCGCGTGGTGCGAGACGCGCCTCGACCCGTGCGCCATCTCTGCGACCGGAGCCAAGGGACTCATGCAGTTTATGGGCGGGACCTTCTCCGACGTCGCTTCCGCAGCAGGAGTCTCGAACCCGTTTGATCCGGAAGACGCTATCGAAGCTGCGGGCGTCTACGTCGCAGCGCTTTGGAACTACTGGCAGGGCCACATCGAGTCGGTCGTCGCATCGTACAACGCTGGCCCGGGCGCGGTTGCACGCGCGCGAAAGCGCGGACGCGTCGTGCCAGCCATTGCCGAAACCGAGGGCTACGTCGCGTGCGTCGTCTCGACCTTCAATTGGTTCGAACGTGGTGCCGCAACGACTCAACCGCCAAGCGAGCGCTCATGGGCCGAGCGCACGGTCGAATGGATCTCGTCAGTCGCAGGAAACACCTCGCCCTAGCGGGCGAGTGCTCCAGCCTCGTGCGGCGCGTGCGCGCACTCGGCTGCTCAACAACCCCGCACGCAAAGGAAGATTGAAAATGTCGAAGTTCAAAACGCTCTACGTCGCCAAGGAATACGCATCGAAGGACGGCAAGGTGAAAACCTCGTGGGTCCCAGCCGGCCAGGTCTTTTTGACCGAGGACGGAAAGACCGACATGCGCATCGATCTGCCCGGCTACGCCGGTGGCCAGCTCGTCTCCTTCCGCGAAAACCCCGCCGAAGCGGCGGGTGAGTGAGGAGCGACAAATGGTGCGCAACCTCTACACCACCCACAAGTACGAGCGCGGCGGGCGCTCGTTCACTCAGTACGTCCGCGTCGGCCACGTCGAAGTCGACCTGGCGAAGGATGACATCGTCGGACGCGTCGTCATCGCCGGGCTCGAACGCTGCGGCCCCCTGCTGATGCTCAAGCACGAACCGCGCGAAGAGCGCTTCTCTGAGGTGAAGCCATGAACGGCTCGAACACACTCGCTGACCATGCTCTCCCGCCCGAGCCGTTCGAGACGGCGACGGAGGACTTCAAGGCGGCGATCTGGAAAGAGACGAAGACGAAGATCATCCTTCGCCGGGAAAGCCGCGGCGCCGCGCTACGCGCCAGGCTCCGTCGCCTACTGCGAATGGTTTCCGGGCCCGTCCTCTTGGCGCTCGTACAGCTGGCGGTGCCGTCGCTCGCGCTCGCCGGGCGACTCAGCGGCACGTTGAGCCAAACGAACACCGAGCTACGCGAGTTCATTCAAGGCGACATCGCGACGATGGTGATGTTGCTCGGCTTCTGCGCCGCGGGCTGGACCCTCGTGACGCGGCGAGAGGGGTTTGGCTGGGCGTGCACGGTCTTCGTCGTTGGGGTCGTTTTGAAGAACCTCACCTGGCTGCTCGACACGGCAAGCGACCTGTCGAGCACGCTCCGCTGAGATCTCTATGAGAACGACGCGCGTTGCACGCTCCATCGAACGTTCGAGCCGAATTCTCGGCCTGGAAACATTCGATTTCTTTCTTTGGCTTGGCTCTCTGTCTCTCTGGAGCGAGGGGCGCCGCGTCGCCATCATCTTCAGCGCCCTGTTGTGGGTCGCCCTCTTCGCGCTGCGCTACCGCAGAGCACCCGGTTTCTTACTGAGCTTCGTTCGCTACCACGCTTACGCCCTGCTCTGTGACAACCGATTTTCGGCAGCGCAGCGCGAAGCTGTGCACGGCCCCTGGCTCTCTCTGAGGAATTCCCGATGATTTACGCCATTATCTGCGCGGCCGTCGCCGCGTTCGTCTATCTCCGCCTTCGTCGAAAGCCGCTCGCCGTCTCCTCGATGATCCCGGTCGCCGAGGTGTCGGACTCCGTGGTCCTCAACGTCGATGGCTCGCTTGCATGCGTCTTCTCGCTCGCACCCGTCGAGTACGTCGCCTCGGGTTCGAGCGCTCTCGCGTCGCTCGCAAATTCTCTCGGCGCGATTCTCCAGCGCCTTCCGGACGGCGCCACGCTCCAACTCATCCTCGACGTCGAGGATGGACGCCCGAAGACCGTTGACACGTTCATGGCCAAGCGGCGGTCGATGCAGCCCCTCGCCTCGGCGGCAGATGCGCTTCTCGTAGACGTCGCCGCGCACCTTGAGCACGTGCCATTTCGCGACGCCAAGCTCTTTCTCTGCGTCTGTCTCCCCTACGAGTTTCAGAACGCGCCGCTCGTCCGCTCCGGAGTCTGGCCGAAAGAACGGCCGCGTTGGACCGCGGAGAACTACAAGAAGGCGTGTAAGAAGCTGGAGCAGCTCGCCTCCACCGTCAGTGAGCACCTGCGCTCATGCGGCTTTGTGCTCGAACTCGCGCTCGACGGCGACATCCTCGCGCTCATCACGAAGCACATCAACGCCCGCTCGGCAGTCATCCCGCGCGACGGTCGTGGCACGGATGCTTCGGCGAGCGACGTTCTTCCGGACGAGTTGCGGCCGTTGCTCACACTCCGCGAACGGCTCGCTCAGACCTCCGTCGAAATGCCGACGCCGCGAACGCTTCGGCTTGGCGACGATTACGTCCGGACACTCAGCGTGCTTAACCTTCCGGACCAGACGTTTCCAGGCATCTTGGCGCCGCTCTATTTCGAGCTGTCCGGTCCCGCGCGCGTGGCGATCAGTATCGAGCGCCTTCCTACCGAAACGACGCTCGCGGCGCTGAAAGTGCGTCGTTCGATTGCTCAGAGCGTCTCTTCTCTCTCGCCCGCGCGCAATATCGACGCCGAGGTGCAGAACAACGAGATCGAAGGCGTGATGGAGGCCCTGTCGCAGTCCTCGGCATGCCTCGTCGCCGTGCAGGTCACAGCATCCGTCCGCGGCAACGCCCCAGACGACGTCAACGCCCGCCTCCTCCGCCTTCAAGAGATGCTCTCACGCGCGGGAGGGTTTTCGACGCTCGTCGAAGACTATGCGCACCTCGACGTCTATCTCTCGCAGCTCCCTGGAGCGGCGCACCGATTCAGGCGCGCTCGCACGGTGCTCGACGCAAATGGCGCCGAGATCGCTCTGCCTTTTGGCTCGTGGCGGGGATCGCCGACCGGCCCGTTGATGCTCCGCACCCGTTCTGGCGACCCCGTCTTGTTCAACCCCTTTGACCAACGCCTTCCGAGCTACAACGGCTTCATCGTCGGACCGATGGGCTCCGGTAAGTCGTTCTTCACGAACTTGCTCTTGGCCAACCACGTCGCCAACGGCGGTGCGGCGGTCGTGATCGACATCGGTGGGAGCTATCGGCGCCTCACTTCGATCTTCGACGGGCCGTACATCGATATCGGAAAGGCGGACGGCATTGGCCTGAACCCGTTGCCGACGCTCTCGGAGCTCGCGGCGCTTCGCCCCGAACAACGCGACGAGAAGCTGCAATTTCTCGCGGGATTCTTGGAGCTACTCCTCAGCGAAACGGGCTCTATGCCCACCAGCGAGCGCGCCATTGTCACGAAGGCTTTGAGCGCGTTTTACACAAGCACGTTCGTCGCCGCCGACACGCGCCCCACGCTCCGCGATCTTCAGTCGTTTCTTGTCTCGTACAGCGAGGACGGCATGGACCGCCAAACAGCCGTCCACCTGGCACGTCGCTTCGATCTTTGGGTGCAAGGGCCCCGTGCGCGTCTCTTCGCGACACCGGTCGACCTGTCGACAAGCCCGAGCCTCATCTCTATCGACCTCAAGGCGATCGAGTCGGACAAGGAGCTTCAGGCGGTCGCCCTCTACGTCCTCGCCTTCATCATCTGGTCGAAGGTCGCGCGCGACAAGCGCGACACCCTGGTCGTCATCGACGAGTGCTGGGCGCTCTTGGACAATCCCGCAGCCACGCGCCTCATCGAGTCGCTCGTCCGCACCTCGCGTAAGTACGGCGCCGCGCTTTGGTGCATCACCCAGCGTGCCGAGGATCTGCTGCAAAGCGGCGTCGGCAAGGTTCTGGTCGATTGCTGCTTTCAGCGCATCTTCCTTCAGCACGCATCCGCCCACGCAGCGGTCGGTGCCGCGTTTTCTTTCACCGACCACGAGCTCTGCGCCTTCGAGTCGCTCACCCAGGTGAAGGGGCGATTCTCGGAGGCCTTTCTCCAAGTGCAGAACCATTCGGAGGTCGTCCAAATACGACCGTCGCCGCTCGCCTATTGGATGGCCACAACAAACGCGGCCGACAAGCACGTCGAAGAAGAGCTGCGGGCAAAGAACCCCGGCGCCCCTCAGCTCAAGATCCTGCGCGCGCTCGCAGACAACCTACCCCACGGCGTCCCGGTCGCCGCCTAACCGAAGGAACTCCGCCATGAACAATGAACACAGAGAGCCATTCTCCCTCACCGAAGACATCGTCCGCCGCATGTGCCGTGACGACATTGTCGTCGTCGGACCACAGGGCAGCGGCAAGAGCCGCCTTCTCGGGCGCCTTGCAGCCACCGCGATTTCGGCTGGCGAACAGATCCTCGTCGCCACGACGAATGAAGCCGCGTTCGGCACGGTTTTCTCGCAGTCGTGCTTCGAAGAGTGGAGCCGTTGTCAGATCCACTACTTCGCCCAAGAGAGACGCTCGCTGGCCAAAGAGGCGGCGCGAGACTTCTGCTCGGCGCTCGAGCGCGGCGGCTTCTCTTTGCTGGTCATCGACGACGTGCTCGGCTCGCTCGGCGGCAGCACACTCGAGCTCGTTGAGCGCGTCATGCTCGAAGAACGCGTGAAGCTGTGGCTTTCCGTCGAACGCCCGAGCGACTGGGCGCGTTTGCCGTTCGTCTCGCGCCTGCTAGAGACACGGCTTCGGCTATTCACGCTCGGCGCCACTCCCCCGCTCAGCTACATCGTCGAGCACCGACGCTACGCGAACGGAAGCACCGCCCAAGACCTCATCACCGACTTTGCCTATCCTCGCGCGGGTTCGCTCGACTTCGTCTTGAACCGCGATTGCCACGCGGAGATCGTGCGCCTACCGCTCGACGCGCCGCCGCTCGTGGTTGCCCCGATCCCACCGGTCACGCCCGCTCTTTCTCGCGCGCTTGTAAACGAAGCACCCGTCAAACCCGCCCTCGCGGAGCAATGGTGACCCGATGACACTGCGACTGTCCTTCTCGTTGTTTCTGACCCTCGTCCTTTTGGTTCTCGGGCTCGACCAGCTCCGAAGCTCCGGCGCACTTACCGAAGAAGCTTTCGATGTCGGCGCGCTCGCAAGCGTGATCGTCGTGGCAGCGGTCTGCATCCTGCTGCTCGTCGACTCGGTATTGTCCTTCGCCTCACGCCGCGCTCACGCCGCGTTCGCTTGGCTACGTGGCAGACGGAGCGAGAAGCCACGCGCCGTTCCTGCAACGCTGCTCTGCCTCGCCCTACTCTTCTCTGCGCCGACGCGCGCGCATGCTGGCGCCTCGATCCTCGGCTTCTCTGTCGGCGACGACACGATGACCCTCGGTGCGATCCTCACCGAGATCATCCATCAGGTGAAGATTCTCAACGACGTCGCCACGATGACACGCGTGATGCGCGACAACATCGCCTTCATGAAGGACGTCATCGAGACCGGCAACGACCTCGTCAACGGCCGCTGGGAGGTGCTCACCGAGCAGTTTTTGATGACGATCGTCAATTCGGACGAGAACCTGCGCGAGATCTATCGAAACACCTCGCAGATCGTCACAAACCGCGTGCCGCGGAGCAACATGTTCCGCAAGCTGATGATGGCCGGCTTCGAGCACGTCGTCTTCGAGGCCTTTGGCCCCTACCCGTTCGGCCGCATCAGCACGGGCTCGGCCTACATGGACGTCAGTGCCATGAGGCTCAACGACCTCGCGCGAGAACAGATGCGCGACTGGAAGAACGAGCATCGCCGCATCGAGCAGGCGATTCGCGAATGCCAAAAGACGAGCAGTTTTGAGGTCTGCAACTCGGCGGCAAACCGCATGGAGATTCAATCAGCGTTGCACCTCGAGCAACTGAAGGCCATCGAGGCGGAACGTGCCCAAACCGAGGCTGCGAAGATCGCCGTCGAAAACGGCGAACGCAAGCAACGACAGCTCGCTACGCAAAAGGACGTGACCGACGTCGTCGAAGCCGCGGCATCCATCGTTGGCGTCTACTCGGCTGGGATGGGAGCATTTCCATGAACTCGTGGCTCACGACCGGCGCTCAGCTCAACTACGGCCAGCAACTCGCGGACGGAAAAATCGGGCAGCTTGCGCACGGTATCCTCATGACGTGTGCCATCGTGGCCCTTGCCACGGCGGCGGTTCGCTATTCGCTCGATCGGCAAGCGAAGAACCCGCTCGCCGTCCTTCCCTGGGCGGCGGGCCTGCTGCTTCTGCTTCACCTCTACGGCTACGTCGTGACTGCCATCGATGGATCGATGCGCGAGATTGCGGCATCCATCTCGGACAACGGCGCCTTCTCGCAGTTTCTGAACAACTGGGTCACGGAGCTCGGTAAGCGCTTCAGCTTCGACGTCTCCGGAGCCACGCAGCGCGCGGCCGATGGCGCAGCGCAGATCACGCAAGAAGACGCGAGCGCCCTCGATCGGATTCGCTCGGTCTGGAACACGCTCGGTATCGTCGGAGACGAAGCGAGTAGCTTCACGACCGCGATGCTTCGGGGCGCATTGAGCGGCCTTCTCGCGCTGCTTTCGGCCTTCTTCTCCATCGTCTTCTTCGAGGTCTTTTCCGTCCTGCGCGTGACGCTCTTTCAGGTGCTCTACGCCGTGGGGCCACTCGTCATCGCCTTCTCTATTCTCCCGGGCGCCTCTTCCATCCTCGGTCGCTGGTTCACGGCTGTCTTTGAGATCTGTAGCTGGCAAGTGATCGGCGCCATCGTGTTCGAGCTCGTCGCGAAGTCGTCGTCCGCGGCGGCATTTACGTCGAACAGCGACAACTTCGTCGCCTTCTGCGTCGCCAACGTCGTCTTCGTCTGCTCAATTCTACTCATCCCGATCATCGCGCATCGGATCGTAGGCTCTGGCTTTGGCGCCGTGGGGCAGACCGTGGGAGGTATGATGCTCGCCGGAGTGGCGGGAGGCGTCGCGCTCGCAAAACCCTACGCGCAAAGGGCGATGCAAGCGGCCAGCGCCGCCGCAAAGCCCTACGTGACGAAGGGTGCGACGGTCGCCGCCGATGCCATTCGCGCAAAAGCTCCACGCGGCTCGCTGGCCGAAAGCCCCGACCTGGCCGCGTCCGTTGCCGCAGCGCCGCGCGCAACGAGCCCACAGCAGGTGCAGCAAGTCACTCATGGTCTGATGGAGCTTGCCGCCGAGCAGCAGGAGAAAGCCGCTGCTCACCGAAGCGCCCGGCGCGAACCTATCGACGCCGTCGCCTTCGCGGACGGCGGGGGCGCCAAAGGTGGCGCATCACCGCAAAGACAAGAGGCTTCGTCCGCCGAGCAGCTCTTTTCGCAGATGAGCGTAGCGAAGAAGTACGTGCCGCCTGCAGCTCCCGACCCGCACGACCCCAACTCACCGCCTGAAAGGAACCACCGGTCATGAGCGAGAACGCACAGAAGACAGAGAGCCCGAAGCAGGCGCTCGCGCTTCGTTTCCGACACAGGCAGCCAGAGATCTGGACGCAAGCGTTCGAGGCAAACCGTCGCGTGTGGCGCGCATGCTACGCGCTGCTCGGGCTCCTCGGCTTGTCGTTCGCGCTCAACATCGTTCAAGCCGGCCGGCCCGCCAACGTCATTCTCGTCGACAAGCTCGGTCGCGCCGAGTTCTACCACGAGGCTGCTTCCCCCGAGCCGGCACAGGACTACGAAGCACGGCAATTTGCGGATGATTGGCTCAAGCTCTTTCTTTCGCGTGATGCGATCACCGCGAAGGAAGACCTGGCGCGGGCCCTGACGCTCATGCACCCGAGCCTCCAAGGTCGCCTTCGCGACAAGCTCATCGCCTCGGGCGAGCTCGACAAACTGCGTGACGCCTTTGTCCACACGACGATCCGCTGCGCCGAGGTCAAAGTCGCTCGCGTCGCGACCGACCGCGTACAAGTCGATGTGTCGGGGACGCGCACCTTCACGGCGCTCGATTCGAGCAAGAAGCAGCTTTCGGAACCGTTCAAGTTCAACCTGGTGCTCGACGCCGTTCCGCGTACCGAACACACTCCAAATGGCCTCATCGTTCGCTATCTCACTGGAAGCTGGGGTAACGAGACGGTCGAGCAAACGGAAGAAAGGGGGCCGGGTTAATCCGGCACCGAGGAGAGCCACCCATGTTGACCACCACCATCGCCGTCTTTGTGTTGGGTGCGGCGCAAGAAACCCCGGAAGCCGTTCGCAAGGTGCAGATCACGAACGACAACCGCGCCAAGCACATTCAAGTGAACGTTGGCCCTAACCGCATCACGTCCGTACGTCTGAGCCGCCCGTTCAATCCGAAGACGCTCTTTTGCGGCGACACGAGCCGCTTCGTCGTTCAGCCCCTCGACGAGAGCCAGATCACCATCAAGGGGGTCTCGGCCGACATCGGTAAGGACACGAACTGTAACCTCCTCACGCAAACGGCCATCCCGGTCGCGCTCACGCTCGTGATGGTCGAGCCTAAGAAGGCCGATGCCTTTGTCGACTTGGTCTTCGCCCTGCCGGACCTCCCAACGAGCGAAGTCGATTTGTCGCGGCGGATGCAGCAGCTCGAAACGGCGGCCGATGAACGAGTCGTCGCTGCCGTGCGCGAGTGCAAAGACAAGAACGAACTCGCGCTGGTGCAGCGCGCCGCCGACGCCATCGTCGCGCGACACATCGACGAGCGCGCGATCCACGCTGACGTGATCCTCACGGTCAAAGACTTCGTCAAAGTCGGCAACCGCGGCATCATCCGCTTCGAGCTCGACAACCAGTCGCGCGAAGCGTTCTCAGCCGGAGAGGTAAAGCTCGAATTTTCAGCGTCCGGAAAGACTCCGGTCACCGTCGAGACCATCGTCCATTACAAACAGCCCGTCATCGACCGAAACGAGAGCACGTTCGGCGCCTTGAGCTTCGACATGTACCAGCTGAGCGAAGGGGCGAAGTTCACGCTCCAGGTCATGGAAAAGAGCGGCGCGCGCCATCCGAAGGTGACGGGCCTTCGTCTCTAAAATCGCCGATTTGACGCAATAAGCCGTCGCTTTTTGACTTGCGCGATTTGCACGCAAATGCAAACGGGACCGCCACTCATGTCTAATAAACGCTTAAGCAAGGACGCGGGGCATTCGGCAGGAAAGTCGCTCAGACAGATGCGTGTCGCCGCAGGACTGAGCCAACTTCAGCTCGGCACGAAGCTCGGCATTCACAACGCCCAGCTGTCGAAGATGGAAGTCGGGCGCATCAAAGTGCCACTCACCGCGCTGCTCTCTGCCGCGAAGATTTGCGGCTTTCGCGTCGCCCTCTTGCCCGAGCGCGGCGAGCCAATCCTCGTCGAAGCCCCACAGCGCTACGTCCGCTCCGGCCAGGGGCGACGTCGATCATCGGAGTCGAGCCATGCATGAGTTCCATCAAGACGATGTGATCGCAGAGCGCTATCAGATCCTCGAAGAGATCGGCCGCGGCGGATTTGGGACCGTCTACAAGGCGCGGCACCTAAAGCTCGAGTGCGACCTCGCCGTGAAGACGATGCAGCTCGACCACGCCGAGCTGACAAACCGCGAGGCACCAGCAGCCTTCGAGCGCTTCAAGAAGGAAGCCCAGGCGCTGACGAAGCTCGCCCACACCGGAATCGTTCAAGTTATCGATTTCGGCTTCGCGAGTGAGAGCACGCCGTATCTCGTCATGAAGTACGCGCCGGGGCTCCCGCTCCTCAAATGGGGCGAGCAGACCTCGCCGACCATCAAGCAGTGGCTCACCGTGTTTCGAAAAATCTTCGAGGCGCTCGAACACGCGCACGAGCAGAACATCATCCACCGCGATCTGAAGTCCTCGAACGTGCTCGTCAGCGGCACCGCCGACAAGCCGAAGGTCTCGATCATCGATTGGGGCATCGCCTACTCGCCAGGGAGCGCGCGTCTTACGCAAGCAGAGGGCGTGATCGGTACCCTCGGTTACATCGATCCCATCAATCTCAATCGCCCGAGCGCCGAGTTCGTTCCGCAAAGCGACTTCTACGCGGTGGGCGGGCTGCTCTACGAAGCTCTTTGCAAACGCGTGCCGTTTAAGTTCACAGACGACATGTCGCCACTCGCGCGCCGGTCCGTGCTCGCGCACAACGAGGTCGAGAGGCCTCGCCTCGCAAACGCCGACGTGTCCGGCCTGCTCGAGCGCTTCATCCTCCGCTTGATGGCAACCGAACGCGACCTTCGGCCGCCAACGGCGCGCGCGGCGATCGTCATCATCGAAAAACTCCTCGCAGACGAGCACTTCGACATCGACGACATCTACGCCATGCACCCGTTCGTCGCCCCGAGCGTTGAGGTTCCAGCGGTGAGCTCAGCGCCGCCCGGCGCAGCGCCGGTCACTGGCGACGACGCAAATCGCCGTCTTGCCGAACAACTCGAAGCGGCGAAGGCGAAAGCCGATTCGGTCGAGTCAAAGAAGACAGTCCCGCTCAACGTGCCAAACGCCCTCGGAAAGGGCGCGCTCGACCTCTCTGCCATCGGCAGCAAGCAGAAGCAGCCCGAGGAGCGCCCGGCGTCCTTTGAAAACAACGCGGAGAAGCTCGGGCTCACAATCGCTCCGCAAGAGCGCAAGCGCCTCCACCCCCTGGTGCTTCCGATCGCGGCAGCCGCAGTTGCCGTCGTTGCAACGTTGATCATGACGGACGCGCTGCGAAGCGGGCGATCGATGGGGCCTGCTCAAGCACCCTCCTTTGTCCCCCACCCTGTCAGCGTCGCCGATCTCGAGACGAAGAAGGACGAAACCACCCTCGCGAAGTTTGCGCCCGAGGAACCAAAAACGAACGCGCTCAGCGGACTCTCGCCCGAGATCAAGGCCAACTACCCCCAGAGCCTCGGCGGCGACGCTCCTCCCGGTCCGGTCGGAACCTTGGCCGGACACGGTGGCAGCAAACGCAAGCACGCCGTCGAGGACGACGAACGGGAAGAGCCTCGCGAGAAGAAGCGCGAAGAGTTTGACCGCACCCTTCGGCCGGCCGGCAGCGTCGCGTCGGATCGAGACAGAACGCCCGACGACCCTCGCAACAACCGCCTCGCTATTCCGCACAACACCGAGGCCGATGTCCGTCTCATCGATACGCTCGACACCTCGAACGATGAGCCCGTCCGGGCCGAGCTCGTTCGGTCGCTGTCGCTCAACGGCAACGTCGTCCTTCCTATCGGCGCCATTTTGTGGGGCAAGACGCAGCTTCGCTATCAGCGGGCGCAGGTTCGCTTCGATCGCGTTGTCCTTCCAAACGGCGAAGAGCGGCGCATCAACGCCACGGCTGTCACGAGCGATGGTCGAGACGGCATCGAGGGCGGCCGATTCGAGTTTGGCGACCCGCCTGACAACAAGGCGCAGCAGAAGGTGCTCCGCGCCGTTGGTACCGTTGCCGCCGAAACCGTCAGCTCCCTGATCCCCGGAACCGATGGCCTCTCGCGCAGTGCCCAACAGCTTTCGCAAGACGAGATCCGCGATGCCGCGAACACGAAGCCCGACAACCCGAAGTCGCGCAATCGCGTCGTCGTTCAACGCAAGACTCAGTTCTCCATCCGTTTCACCACCCAATGACGATAGATTGTTTTTGTGTGTGACTTCTTGCAATTTATTACAAGATAGGACATTAGCTCGCTCGTGATTTCGTTTCGCTCATGGATCCAAGCACTGCTCACTGCCGCCACGCTGGTTGCGTGGTCAGGCAGCGCGAGCGCCCATCAGCGCGAATTCGGCATCAGCATTCAGCCCGCCTTCGCTGGTTTTCCTGCCGTCGCCGACCCGAACTCACAGCCCGGACTCGCCCTCACCGCAGGGGGCGGCATCGGCCTCGAGTTCTATCCGCTCAAGTACATGGCGATCGTTTCTCGGCTCGCCTACACGCACGCGCTCACCACCACGACGATCGGCCAAGCGACGTTCAACAACGAAGCCGGCTTCCCTCGCACCGGAGACTACTACTTCAAGCAGAGCACGGCCTTCGCCTCGCTCGGCCTGCGCCTTGAGACACCGTCGTGGTGGCTGCCGGTCCAATTCCACATCGGCGTCGGCGGCGGGTTCGCGTTGTCCATCCAAACGGAACGAAAGCTCCTCGCTGACGGACAAGACCTGCGGATTCCCCTCAACGACATCGTGAAGGTGGCGCCGATCATACCGGTGACCACGGGGCTTTTCGTCAGGGTCGCGAGCCAGGTGCGCTTCGATCTCGACGGAACGCTGTTCGTCTTCCCCCAAAACCCCGTGCTCGTCGGCTTCGGCATCACGCTCGCGCTGACGTTTCTTTTCTACACGTGAAGGTGCGTTGAGATGTTGGCTAGCAACAAGACGACCATCGTTCTCGCCGCAACGCTCGCGCTGCAGGGCGGCTGCAAACCAGAGTCTCGGCCTATCGCCACGAAGGTCACGGGTCAGGCGGTCGCGCTCTCTCCGATCGTTTCCGCCCAGGCGCGCGCGCTCTTGCTGCACGAAAGTGGCCCGGAAGTATTGAGCGAGACCCTCACCGACGCCGAAGGAAAGTTCGAGCTCGACCTCAAAGACGCCATCGGTACGGTGGTGATCGAGATCGTCGGGACTGCGGGCGGCGAGACGAAGGAACCGATCTCCGGAAACGCCGTCCAGCTCTCGTACACCGACAGATTCGCGACGATCCTCGCGGGCGTAAAGCCCGGAAAAACCTACGACGGCATCCAAGTCAGCGTCTGGTCCACGCTCATCGAAGCGCGGGCGCGCTGGGACATCGAGAAGAACGGCCGCCCTGCCGACGAGGCACTCGTCGATACCGTCTCGCTCTTTACGTCGCATTTTGGCGGCGTCCCTTTCATCGACGGCGCTGCGCCGCCGCTCGACCCAAGCGCCGGACCGGTCAACGGTCTCAGCTCGGGCGCCGTGCATGGTTTTCTCACCACGGCGGTCGCGGCGATGGGCAACGAGCTCAGCCGTCGACTCCGACTCACCGAGGGTATCCGCCTCAACACCGTCTCCACGACGATGATGCTCGCCGATGACCTTTGCGACGGCGTCTTCGATGGCGTTGGAAAGAGCGGCAAGATCATCATCGTCGATGAGGAGGCGCTCGACCTCGAGGCTTCGCGCTTGTTTCTCGCTGGTGCGCTCGGCACCTTCATGACCTCCGACAAGAACCGCTCTGGGCTCGCGCTCTCCGATCTCACCGCGCTCATCAACGCCGTCGCGTCCGATACGTCGATTCTCTACGGGCTGAAGCCGAGCATCGCCGTAAGCGAGGGCGACGGGCCCAAGATCACGCTGACCGGGCCGATCTCCGGAAACACCTTGCGCGACCAGGTGGTGATTTCCGGCAAGGCGGAAAGCCCGAGTGGCGTCGCTGGCGTCGAGATCTTCCTCGACGACAACAAGATGAGCGGCGGCGATCGCCAGAGCGTGAGCGAAGTAACCTGGGCGCTCACTTCGGAGCTGACCGACGGTTTTCACGTCGTCAAAGTCACCGCGCGCGACTCAGCGGGAAAGCACAGCTCCCTGACCGTGACGTTTCAGTCGGACAAGACGCCCCCGACGATCAAGTTCGGCTACTGCCTCTCCTACAACGACAGAGAGCGGCCTTCTTTGCCGTTCTACAACGCGCCCATAGGCGCGTATGATTGGCGCTCCCCTGCCCCACCCGATCCCGACTGCACTGCGGCAGCTTTGGAAGACGCCGACCCCGTCTATGTGTTTCGTTCTTTCGCCGAGCTCGCCAAGGCGCCCAGCACCAGCTCCCGCCTCGCGTTCGTCCCCGAGGACGATGGCCCGATCGCCACCGCACAACCCGACATCATTTTCGAGGCCAGCGTTTGGCGCGGCAGCAAGCAGGTCGGCAACGCAGCTCGGGTCAAAGCACGGACAAACGAATCGTCGCGCGAGGTTGCACTCTCGTCGACGCTCTTCGGCGCCGACTTCTTGAATGTCTCGCCGCGTGACCTGCTCGAGCTGCGCGTCGCCGCCGTCGATGCGCTCGGCAACGAAGTGACAAAGACTTACCACTTCTCGATCGATTTCTTGCCGGCGCCCCTGCTCGTGACGGAAGCCACGCCGAACGCGGCATCGTCCGAGCGCGTCGAGTCCTATACGTTCGGCGCTGGCAACGTCACCCAGCTCTTCGATCCTGGCGCAGGCCTCCCTGTAGGGCTGCTCATCGCCAAGCGCTACAACATCACGAACCCATCGGATCGGTCGGTGGCACTGCGCTTTGCAATGACGCCATATGCGCAGCCGAGCGCGAGCTACTCGGAGTGGGTGGGCTTCGTCGTCGGCGAACGTCTCGGCGCTGGCACGAAGACTCAGGTGCAGGTCGCGCCGACCGCGGCGGAGCTCCCTCCACCAGAGGTTGCGGTTCCATTCGACTGCTACAACAGCGATCCCGCCGAGTACCTCGCCCGAGCGAGTCTTCAGAACGCCGCAAAGGTCGTCGCGGTCACCGATGGCGCGACGACCTGCATCGACTCGAACTCCCTGCTCACAGAGCAACCCGTCGCCACAACAAGCTCATCTTGGACGTATCGGGTACATACGCCCTCTGGCGAGCTTCGCTTCGCGAAGAATGGCGACTACGTCGTCGAGCCCGGCGAAACGCTTCAGGTCTCGATCGGCTTTCCAAAACCGTTCTTCCCGGCGCGCACGATCAATGCCTGCGTCCCAAACTTCCGGCTCACCGACTACGTCGGCCACACGGGCGGGCGTTACTCGATGTACTACGAGCTCTACGGCTACTCGCCCGAGACCTTCGTCGCGCCGTTCGGCGTTTTCTCATCCGTAAGACGCTTGGGCGGCAACAGCAGCGCCGCCACGACCTGGGACGGACCAGGCTGGACCGATTGTTCAGGCGTAAACTGCACGGGCCCCGGTTGCCGCGTCGAGGGCCAATACGAGTATCGACTGCGCGTCGCGGCTGCACTCGGCAGCGCCGATTACTGCTTCGTTCAGGGTTGCGGTGACAGCTGTCCCTACAACAACTGCCAGCGCCAGGCGTGGCGCGAATATCACGAGTACGCGCTGTCGAAGCTCACGCAGCCCTACCGCTTTTCGATTGCCGGCACGGCGTCCATCTCGACGTCCTCGCGCCTGACGACGAATCCCGACGTCAGCGACGTCCTCTTCAACTTGCCGAGCGAGACCTTCAACGTGAGCCACTCAGACAAGAGCGCGCGCTCGGTCTCGCCCGCCTTCGAATCAGTCGTCTTCACGAAAGGGACACTGCCGTGATCCGTATTTCCTTCGCTTTGCTTCTTCTCACGAGCTGCACCGGCCTCACAGGTAGCGCTCAGCGCGGTGATACCGGCGCACAGGGTCCGCAAGGAGAGCGCGGGCCAAAGGGCGACACGGGCTCCAAGGGTGACGCCGGTAGCGACGGTGTCTGCGACGCGTCCGCGTGCACGTCGGTGACGAGTGTCAACGGCCTCGGCGGCGGCACGCTCACTGGTCAGCTCACCGTGCCGAGCGTCAACGTCACATCGTCCATCACCGTGGATTCAGGCTCCGCGCCGAACCCGCGAGGGATCGTCGTTGCTCGCGGCGGAAAGCAGACGTCGATCAACGGTTTCTATTGCGGAAAGACGAGCTTCAACGTGGACGGTCTTCTGAGCGATCAAACGCAAACTCAGCCACCGAATGGCATCCATGGTGTGCTCCGGCAGGCAAAGAATCATTGCGAGGTGGCTTGCAGTCACGCCGCTGCGCATCCCTGCTCGACGGGCGAGATCTTGCAGTCAATCCAGTTGGGTGGAGGATCAGCGACTTTCACGGCCAATGAGCCAAACGCGGCCGTGCCCATGCCTCCGTCGAATGGCTCGGCAGTTTATTGGGTGCTTCCCCCGGACGGCAACGCCGAGTGCTTCAGTTGGACCGGAGGAGGCACGACTCTTAAGGGCGTCGTCTACAAGTTCATCGCAGATGAAGGCGCGTTTCTAAAAGAGAACTGCGATCAAGCGCATCCCCTCCTTTGCTGCCTGTGATCCCCATGACGGAGCTCTCCATGTTCACTCGTTCAACAACGCTCACGATCGCAGCCACGCTGGCGTTCGGCGCCTGTACGCCCGCGCGAAAGCTCGCCGACTCTTCCGATGGTCTGGCGCCGACCAGCACCGTGCAGTCGCAACGTATCACCGGGCGCGCCCTTCTCGTCGCGCCGATCGCGAACGCGCATGTCACGGTGTTGCGCCTCGCTGCGGCCACGCCTGACGAGCCGATCGCCGAGACGATGACGAACGACAAGGGCGAGTTCGATCTCGAGCTTCCCTTCGCCACGAACGGCGACCTGCTCGTCCAGGTTCTCGGCGACCGCGGAGGCTCGACGCTTGAGCCAGTGACTGGCGTGGCGCCGATTTCGCTTTCCGAGAACGACCGCCTCGCTGCACTCGCCGTGGGCACGAAGGTCGGCGACCAGATCACCGTGATGATCAATCCCCTTTCCACCTTGGTCGCGGCGCGTAGCGTGGCCGAGTTCCGCTCCGGCGCGCGCCTCGGCGACGCCTACAAGAAGAACGTGGACCTCTTCTCGGCACACTTTCGCACCGCTTCGCCGTGGCTCGCCGCGCCAGTCGATCTCACAGCGGGCTCTGCGCCCGGGCTTGCGACCGGCGTCATCGCGGGCCTCGTCCTCATCGGTCTGTCGCAACACGCGCTCGAGCTCGGCAGTCGCGCGGACGTGAACGACGTCTCTATCGTCAACTCGCTCGTCCTTTTGCGCCTGCTCGTTGCGGACCTCCAAGACGGCATCTTCGACGGCAAGAACGGCGAGACGCCGCTGAAGGTTGTCGGGAACGTATTCATCGACGCCGAAACGACCCGCTTGTCGCTCGCAAAATCGATCGAGAGCTGGCTCGACTCGCCCGCGAACAAGACGGCGCTCACAAAGCGCGACGTTTCACAGGTGACCTCGGCCATCCGCGAGGATCTTTCCGAGCTCTACCCCGCAGCCGAGACGCCGCCGCAGGAGATCCCGGAGACGCAGCAGTCGGGCGCTCCTCCGGCCATCACCATCACCTCGCCGCAGCCAAACCAGACGCTCGGAACGACCGACCTTGTCTCGGGCTACGTCGAAGACGCCGACAGCGTTTCG
Organism: Deltaproteobacteria bacterium; assembly: GCA_020848545.1. Lineage (GTDB taxonomy): Bacteria > Myxococcota > JADLHZ01 > JADLHZ01 > JADLHZ01 > JADLHZ01. Next base: position 25,584 of record JADLHZ010000001.1, read on the forward strand.
TCCTTCACGCTGCTCCTCGATGGAAAGCACATTCTCATTCCGCTCGACACGAGCACCCCGACGAAGTGGTCTTTCGCCTTCCCTCCCGATCTCGACACCGGAAGCCACGTGCTTCAGGTCACGGCACTAGACGCCAAAGGCAACCAGAGCAGTAAGCAGGTGGCCTTCGCCTACGACAAGACGGCTCCGAGCGTGTCGCTCGTTCAGTGTTTTGCGCCCGACGACCGGGTGCGCGCTGCAACGGTGACCATCGGCGGCGCGACCTATGCAAATACGACGACCATGGGCTCGTGCGTCGAAGGCGCGCTCAGCGACGGGTCGCAGAATTTCTACACCTACGCCGATCTTTACGAGGAAGGCGGCGAGCGCGCACCGTTCATCGCGCTGTCGACGACCGATACGGCGCTCGCCTCAGCGACCTACGTCGTCAAGGTGAACGACGCCGTTGTTCGGACGGCAACGCCGCTGCCGACAGCGCAGGGACCTGCCGCGACGCACATGATCACTCTTAGCAGCGCCTTTCTCGGGCTCGGCGCCACGAGTGTGCATGCGGCTGACTCAATCGCGGTGGAAGTGACCGCCACCGATGCGAGCGCCAACTCGTCGACACGTATCTTTCGCTTTCACCTGACGCTGATTCCAACGCCGCTCTTCATCCAAGAGCAGCCCACGGACGCCGTGTCGAGCCTCGTCTCGCACACGTTCGCGGCGAACAACGTCCAAGAGCTTTTCCACCAGACGTTCTCCTACCCGACCCCAGGCCCATGCGGGTCTTACTACTGTCAGGGTTTTGCCGAGTCGCTCATCCACGTGACGAAGTTCTTCGTCGTGAACGTCTCGTCGCGTCCACTGGCGATGGCGTTTGACTGGCCGACTGCAGTCTCCGGCTCGATGAGCCTTCAACGCTCGGCGTTTCGCACGTACATCATCAGTAACCCGAAGGCGTATGCGCTCGGTCCGAGTCCGTGCGCCGAGATGACCGAGGTCGACTACTTCGAGGACTACGGCTCGTACGTCCCGAACTACGCGACGCAGACCTGCGTTTCCATCGCGAACAACTTCAAGCGAGGCAAGAACACCGAGTCGTTGCAGTTCACCCCGGTCATCGCGGTCTATGAACAGCCGGGGAACGTCCGCGTGACGGGATCGCCGGTCACGATGAGCCCGGGCAAGCAGTATTCGGTCGTCATCGCCATGTACAACCTGAGCGTGGCCCCCTACCCTACCCAGCTCGTCAACACGCAGTACCCGCCGCGCGACAAGGGCCTCAATATCGGCAGCGCCTACATCGCGGCCTACGGCAGCAACTTCTCGATCAGCTACTCGGCGCCCACACAGATCGCCGACGAGAACGGCTTTCTCGGGGTCAAAGGTATCCTGTGGAACTCATCGACGTCGCTCTACTCGAACTTCCGCGGCTACATCGGTCACGAGAACTGGTACGTGCCGTGGCCCGAGACCGGCGTTAACCGCACGCACCTCGTGCGCTCCGGGAACTCGAACTACCGTTTCAGCCCCGTCGTCTTCGAACACTCGCTGACGTTTTCGAGCAGCGTGAAGTGGAAGGCCACGACGGCAATGAGCGCTGCGGACCCGCTCTTTGTGGGGACTGGCGACCACCAGCCGGTCGCCACCCTCTCCTCCCACTCGACAGTGATGCCGCAACCGAACGTCTGCCCGTACCAGAACCCGCTCTGCAACGCGGACATGACGGGTTGGTAAGCGTGTAGAAGGTTTCCGACCTCAAAAAATTTTTACATTCGACCGGCCGGAAACTTGACTAAATTCCGGGCGCATTTATGAGTTGAACATGAGTGAAATTTTCCACTCAGCTTTTGACAAACTCTCGGCGAACGAGTGCGCGAGTCAGTTCGCTCACTCGTCCGCAATGTTTCCGTCGAGTCATCGAGCAACTCTCCCGCAAACAGTCATCCGCTACTTCCGCTCAGAGCACAAAGAATCATGCAACCCATCGTCGACCCACGCACCCGAGGTGAAGCAATGAAGAGCACCGCCGAAGTACTCGAACTCACCGGCATCCCGCGCGAGAAGCTCTACTATCTCGAAGACTGCGGTCTTCTGAAGTCCAAAAAGACAAAGCGTGGCTCGCGCGAAACCCGCGAGTGGCACGACGGAGACATCGACCTCATCAAGCGAGCCTGGACGTACATGTCCGAAGGCGTTCGAGTGAAGACGGCATTCGAGCGGGCCAAGAAGGAAGTCGAGCAGCGCAATGCCGCACTCGACGCCGCCCCCTCCTCTTCCATGATCTACACCTTCGCCAACCAAAAAGGCGGCGTCGGAAAAACCTCGCTCTGCTTTCACCTCGCAGGCGCCTTCGCGGACACGAACAAGCGAGTGCTCGTCATCGACCTCGACCAACAGGGCAACCTGTCGAGCGCGCTCATCGACGACATCTACGCCACGCGCGGTACGATCGCCGACCTGTTCCTGCACGACGCGGACATCAACGACCTCATCATCCCGACGAAGACGGACGGCGTCTGGCTCATCCCCGCTAACCTCGACTTCTCCACCGTTGACATGAAGATGGCCGGCGACAAATACGCCGACGAGATTCTGCAGCAGAAGCTGAGCTCAATCATCGAGCCCTTTGACGTCATCCTCATCGACGCCCCACCCTCGCTTGGCATCGCCACACGCGCAGCACTCAACGCCGCGCACGACCTAATCATCCCGGTCGAATGCCAAAAATGGAGCGTCATCGGAACGAAGCACCTGGACGCCGCTGTCACCCAAATCAAGGCGCGCTCGAATCCGAACCTGCGCCTCGCGGGCTATCTCATCAACAAGTACAAGTCGGCACGCACCGTCGAACAGCAGTACAGAGAGACGCTCATCCGCCGTCACAAAGAGCTGATGTTCAAGACCGAAATCAAGGACACGGTGGCCTTCACGGAGGCCGCCGCCGTCTCTCAGCCAATCACCCGCTACAAGAAGAAGTCGGAAGAGTCGCAGGTCATCGTCGCCCTCATGCGCGAGATGACCGAGCGCTACCTGACGCGGGAACAAGAACAACAGAGCAGCGCGAAGCGAGTGGCTTAGTCCGTAACCCGGAACGAAGAAGGAGCGTCCAATGGCAAAGAAGAACTTCGCCGCAGAGGCCGAGCGCGACGCATCATTCACGTCGCGTGCGTTTGAAACTTCGGTCGTCGACCGACGCATTGAAGGGACAACCCGCCTAGGCGGCGCCGTCACCGTCAGCCTCACTCGAATCGAACGAGATCCAAATCAAGTTCGACAAGAGATGGACCTTGGCTCCGACGAAATGAAGGAGCTCGCAGAAAGCATCTCTGCTCACGGCATCCTTCAACCGCTCACAGTCTTCTACGACCGCCCAGCCGAGGTTTACCGCATCATCAGCGGCGAGCGTCGCTACCACGCCGCCAAGCTTGCCGGTCTGGAGTCGGTCCCATGTCTGGTTCGCGATCGGCCGCCAACCGGAGCCGAGATCACGCAGCTCCAGCTAATTGAGAACCTGCACCGAAAGGGCATGTCGCCGCTTGACGAAGCGGCAGCCTACCGAGCCCTCAACGAAAGCCACAACCTCAAGCTCGACGAGATCGCCAAGCAAGTAGGGAAGTCGAAGGCACACGTTTCTAAGGCTTTGAGGCTCTCAAACCTGCCGGACGACATCAAATCCGCAGTTTCGACGTCGAAACAAGGAGAAAACGCCTTATCTTTCGAGCACTTATACGAAGTAGCAAAGAAAACCTCCCCCGATGAGCAGCGAGCCCTGTTCGAGAAGATTAGGACAGGCGGCCTGAACGTTCGTGAGCTGAGAAAAGAAGTCGAAGGGGAGAAGAAACCGGCCGGTGGGCGTCCCAGGTACATATCGCACAAGTACTCGGATCCAGAGGGCGAGTTCTGGCTCGTCGTGCATTTCAAGAAGACCAAGGCATCGCCCGCAGACGTCGAGCTGGCACTCAAGAAGGCGCTCGCCGATGCTCAACGCGCACAGCAGCGCGCTCGAGCCGCCAATGGGTGACATTTAATATGTACCTCACGCGACGAACCGAGGCTGTCGCGCTGAATCCTTCAGCGTTTTCGTCGCGTTCTCCCGCCCGAGATATGTACCCCCGACGACGTTCTGTCGCTGCCCGAGGCGGCAACTACGAAGAGGACAACGCTCAGCTCTTCTATAACAGCGCTGAAGAAGCGGGCGTCATATGTACCCGTGGCGTCGACGTCTCTCACGCCGCGGATTCACTACCGATTTGGATATGTACCGCCAACGTCGCTCACTTCGCTGCTCGCCAATCCCAGATATGTACCCGATGTGCCGAGAGCGACCGGGCAGGGGAGCGTCTCTGCGCCGTATGTACCCGCGACGTTCGCGATGTGTACCGCCAACGTTCCGCATATGAACCTGTGACGTCGTGCGTATGTACCCATGACGCCGGTTTTATGTACCCCCAACGTTCGTCGTCGCATTCTCGGAAAGCGCTGAGAGCCCCGGCATCGCTCAGCTTTTTGCAGTTCGCAAACGCTCGCTTCGAGAGGCCTATGCTTCTGAATACGATCTTTAAAGACATCACCACATGCATTGCGCGGGTGGTGTTGTCTTTTTCGCTGAAGCTTCAAGGGGAAAGACCATGACCACGGACCAACACGCACGCTCAGTCGTCCGTTCAGAGCTCAACATCGAGCGCTTCATGTTCTGCGTGACGAGTCGGTACACGAAGAACTCGCACCGAGTTGAGCGCGCTGTTGTCGACGCCAACGGCAACGTGAGCCTCAACGCAGTCACGGTGGGTAAGATTGCCGACAAGGAAGTCGGCGTCCTTCGCATCTTCGACCTGAAGATGATCTACGCGCTGCTGAAGCTCTGGCAAGACGCCGGACGCCCCATCAACGCCGACGTCGCCTTCGCCGTCCACGAGCTCGCAGTGCTTCTCGGTCTTTCGTGGAGCGGCAAGTCGTCGAATCTCATCAAGCAAAGTCTTCAGCGGCTGCGCTTCGTCCCGATCGAGTGGGAGAACTCCTACTACACGAAGAGCTCGGACACGACCGAGAAGCTCGTGAGCGGCTTTACGGTTCTCAGCCAACTTTCGATGCATCACCGCGCGCAGGGCAGGGGAAAGCCATCGACGAAGTGCAGCTTTCAGTTCGAACCGCGCCTCACTCGCAACTTGCTCGAAAACTATTCGAAGCCCCTGCGCCTCGACGAGATGCTCAAGCTCGAGAGCGAGATCGCGCTGATGCTCTACACTCGTCTCGACCTGTTCTTGGCGAACAACCTTTCGCTCGAGAAGAACCTCTCGAAGCTGATCAACGACCTCGGACTCGACATCAACGCGTACCCGACGCCGTCAAAGCGCAAGCAGCTCTTCGAGCGCGCAGTCGAAGAACTAGAAGGGTGCGAGCTCAGCACCGGGGTCATCTCCGAGATTCGCCTGGAGCAGAATGCTGACAAGAGCGATTTCAAGCTCATCGTCAAGAAACGCGCGCGGGCGTTGCAGCTCGCGCCCTCGCCGGGGATGCCACCTAAGGCGCCGGAAATCGTCGAAGCGATTCCGGGCAGCGACGGTGCGCTCGATGCTTTGATAGCCCGAGGCGTTTCGCCTTTGGTGGCCCGAAACCTCGTCGAGAAGTTTCCGCCTGAGAGGATCGAGCGGCAGATCGCACACTTTGATTGGCGCACAAAAAATCGATCCGGCGAAACGAAGAACGGTGGCGGCTGGCTCAAGAACGCAATCGAGGGCGACTACGTGCCACCAGACGACATGCTGAAGAAAGAGAAAGCGAAGGTGGTTGCTGCCGACCAGCTTCGTATTCAAGAGGAGGAGCGACGCAGGTCTGAAGCGGAGTTGTTCGAGGAGATGAACGCGCGCCAGAAGGCCGGGATCGCGCCCGAGAAATGGGAGCAGTGCATCGCCGAGCTGCGAACGCTCGGCGTTTCACCAATCGCGCTCGGCACAGTGCAGCAGCTCGTCATTGGCGAAGTGGGGGAGGGGAGGGTGGTCCTCGAAGCCACGAGCAACCTCACGCTGGCGCTGTGTCGCGAGGATTACGGCGAAGCGCTGCGCGAAGCCGTGCGCCGCGTCTTCGGTGATGTCGAACTCGGCTTGCGCCTGAGCGCGTAGGGAAAACGACGACTTGGAAACCATCGTCAACGAAATGGACATGGCCAATGCAGCGCATGAAGCGCCGGTCGTCAACGCGATGCACGAGATTCCGCTCGAGCTCGTTCAGCCACCCGCACGGCAGGTTCGGCTGTGGATCGATCCCCATTCGGTCGCGATCAAAGAGCTGGCGGCGAGTATTCGTAGCCACGGCCTCCTCAATCCCTTGTCTGTGTTCGCCGAGCACGGGTTCTATCGCATCATCGCTGGAGAGCGCCGCTATCACGCAGCGAGACTCGCCGGACTTGAAACCGTTTCGTGCCTCGTTCACCCGGCGCCGCGCACCGAGTCGGAGCTCTGGGAACTCCAACTCGTCGAGAACGTTCAGCGGGAGGACCTCTCGCCGATAGAGGAGGGGACTGCCTACCGCGAGCTGAACGAACGCTTGGGGCTCACGCTCGACGTGATCGGCGAGAGGGTAGGGAAGTCGAAGAGCTACATCTCGCGCGCTATCTCAATCGCGAGATTGCCCGAAGATATCAAGCTCACGGTTGTGCGCTCGCAAGAGGAAGGACGTGCGGCCATCCCGTTCGAACATCTCTCTGAACTGTCGAGCGTTCATGATCCCTCTGCTCAGCGCCGGTTGCTTCAGCGCATTATCGAATTTCGACCAACGGTGCGCGAGCTGCGCGCCGAACTCCGCGCCAACGAGAATGACGATCGCAAGCGGGGCAGGGAAGGGTGGTCATCGACCAAGTTCTCCGATCCGGAGGGTCAGTTCTTTGCGATGCTGCACTTCAAAAAGAAGAACATCACCCCAGATGATATCGAGCGCGCGGCGCAGAAGATCCTCGACGATGCGCGTCGGGCGAGGATGCGCGGTGGCGCGGGAGGAGCTGGAAGCAGCTAAGACAACGAGTTCGCTTCTGGGGCTATTTGAGTCGATGAATGCCGTAAGAATCGAATGAAGCCGTATCGACACTGATCGAACACCCGTTAGTGCTCGCAAAGGCAAGCTGGGCTGAATAATTCGTCGATAGCCGTACGCTTGCGTCCACAGTTGTCGTTTAGCTTGTGTAGGAAATAATCACGGCGTCATAGAAACGGACGCCGTCAAGTGCGCTGGGCATCTGTGTAAGAAGAACCCAGGCGAGCCAGAGGAGGTAAGAAGCGTTGAACGCCGTTGAGATCGAGCAAGCCATCACCGACCTCGCGGAGCGGCCTTTCGACTCCGCGACATTTCCGTATGCTTTCCTCGAAGCATTCGGCAACAAGGATACGACAATCAAACGCCTTCGTGCCGGGGCGTCGAACAAGTCCGACCTCGGCGGGGTACTCCAGACCGGCAACATCCACATTCTGACCTGCGACAAAGGCGAGGTGCCGAAGTCGCTCAAATCGCTCAAGGAAAGCCCCGCCACGGGTAAGGCGAAGGCGAAGTTCATTCTCGCTACCGACGGCATCGACTTCGAAGCGGAAGATCTGGGAAGCGGCGAAACCGTCGCTTGCTCCTTCAAAGACTTCCCGGATCACTTCGGGTTCTTCCTGCCGCTGGCAGGGATCACCACCGTCCGGCAGATCAGCGAGAACGCGTTCGACATCCGCGCGACAAGCCGTCTCAATCGGCTCTACGTTGAACTATTGAAGGACAACCCTGATTGGGGCAAAGCCGAGCGCCGCCATGACATGAACCACTTCATGGCGCGGCTGATCTTCTGCTTCTTCGCCGAGGACACCAACATCTTCGGCAAAGACAAGTTCACAGAAACCATCGCGCTTATGAGCGCGAAAGACTCGTCCAACACTCACGAGGTCATCGCCGCGCTATTCCTCGCGATGAATACGAAACGTGAGGCGCGGGCAGCGGCCAAGATTCCCCGCTGGGCCGAGATCTTTCCCTATGTGAACGGCGGTTTATTCTCCGGCAGCATGGACGTGCCGAAGTTCAGCAAGATAGCCCGCTCCTACCTCTTGCACGTCGGTGGTCTCGACTGGACCAAGATCAACCCGGACATCTTCGGGTCGATGATCCAGGCCGTGGCCGAGGATGAGGAGCGGGGGGAACTTGGGATGCACTACACGAGCGTCCCCAATATCCTGAAGGTGCTGAACCCGCTTTTTCTCGACGACTTGCGCGCACGCCTTGACGATGCTGGTGACAACCCTCGCACTCTGCTCAATCTCCGTAAGCGCATTGCGAGGATCAGGGTCTTTGACCCCGCCTGCGGCTCCGGCAACTTTCTTGTTATCGCGTATAAGGCAATGCGTGAGATCGAGGCTGAGATTAACAGACGCCGGAGCGAGCCCGACCGCAAGTCGGATATTCCGTTAACAAATTTTCGCGGGATAGAACTGCGAGATTTCCCGGCGGAGATCGCGCGCCTGGCGCTAGTCATTGCCGAGTTTCAGTGCGACGTGGTCTATCGGGGACACAGATTGGCCCTGGCCGAGTTCTTACCCCTGCGCAATGAGAACTGGATTACCTGCGGCAACGCGCTTCGGCTTGATTGGTTATCGATCTGCCCACCCACTGGGACGAGCGTAAAGTTGAAGGCCGATGACCTGTTCGGCACGCCGCTGGACCAGGCCGAGATCGATTTCGAGAACCAAGGCGGAGAGACGTACATCTGCGGCAACCCGCCATACAAAGGCAACGCGAAGAAAACTGCCGAGCAAAAGAAGGACATGGGTGATTTGCTCGACGGCAAAGTGGATGGTTGGGGCCTACTGGATTACGTATGCGGTTGGTTCTTTAAGGCTCACGAATACGCAAAACGCACCCCAGCGCGGTTTGCATTCGTAGCAACAAACAGCATTGCTCAGGGCCAACACGTTACCGGCTTCTGGAGAGCCCTGTTCGAGGACGGGTTCAAAATCAATTTCGCCGTCCGCTCATTCAAGTGGAGCAATCTCGCCACGAACGATGCGGGTGTGACGGTTGTCTGCATCGGTGCCGGCGCGCGCGCGGCAAACGCAGCCCTGTACGACGATGACCGGAAAACCGTCACGAAAAACATCAACGCGTATTTGATGGCTGCCGATGACTACTGGATATCGCCGTCAACTAAGCCTTTGGCGAACGTCCCGGTTATGGTCAAAGGCAACTACTACGGGATGTCCGAGCACCTCCTTCTCTTGCCTCATGAGAAGCAGGCTTATCTCGACGCCGGGCTCAAGGCGGAGTTTATCAGGAAATTTTACGGCTCCTCCGAGGTTATCAAGGCTAGCCCTCGTTACTGTTTCTGGTTTCCTGATGAACCCGGTGCAGAAGTGAAGGGCATTTTAGATATCAATCGGCGATTGGAGCGAGGTCGGGTTGCTCGTGAACAATCAAAAGACGCTGTCTCGAACGGCATGGTGAAGCGTCCGCATCAATTCCGAGAAATGCGAAGTTGCGAGGAGCGATTCTTTGCGATTCCTGTCGTTTCTTCTGAGAATCGCGACTATCTGCCCGTCGACCTTTTGGACAAACAGGCTGTCATTTCCAACAAATGCTTCGCTCTTTACGATGCGCCAATCTGGAACATGGCGCTAATCGCTTCCCGGATGCATTGGGTGTGGATTGGCACGGTTTGCGTACGAATGCGAACAGACTTCTCATACTCCAACACGCTCGGTTGGAACACCTTTCCGGTGCCTGAGCTGACAGAGAAAAACAGGGGCGACCTTACGCGATGCGCCGAGGACATTTTGCTGGCGAGAGAGCGTCACTTCCCCGCCACTATCGCCGATCTTTACGACGCCGACGCCATGCCTCCCGATCTGCGAGCGGCACATGATCGCAATGACGAGGTGTTGGAGCGTATCTACATTGGTCGGCGCTTCAGAAATGATACCGAGCGGCTGGAAAAGCTGTTTGACCTGTACACGAAGATGATCGGTGCAGCGCCGTTGACCAACGGCAAGAGCCGCAAAGCGGGGGCCAACGCATGAGTGGCAAGAGCAAGTCCGTTCCTTCCGTCTCCGTCACCTACGCCCGCAACGGCGCATCCACCAAAGCCAACGCCCTTGGGATGCGGCCGATGCAGGAACGTGTCTATGAGAAGCGCGGTGAGCAGTACCTGCTTATCAAGTCCCCTCCCGCGTCAGGCAAGAGCCGCGCGCTTATGTTCGTCGCGCTCGACAAACTCAAGAATCAGGGATTGAAGCAGGCCATCATCGTCGTGCCGGAGAGGTCCATTGGCGCGAGCTTCAACGACGAGCAGCTGTCGAAGTTCGGCTTCTGGTCCGATTGGCACGTCGAACCCACGTGGAACCTCTGCAACGCCCCCGGCAACGACAACGGGGGGAAGATCAAGTCGCTTGGTGCGTTTCTTAAGAGCGACGAAAAAGTTCTCGTCTGTACGCACGCGACGTTCCGCTTCGCCGTCGATACCTACGGCGTGGAGGCGTTCGACGACCGCCTCATCGCTGTCGATGAGTTCCACCATGTTTCGGCTAACCCCGACAACAGACTAGGCACGCATCTCGGGCAGTTCATCGCGCGGGGTCGCACGCACATTGTCGCGATGACTGGTTCTTACTTCCGGGGCGACGCCGAGGCGGTGCTGGGCCCGCAAGACGAAGCCAAGTTCGAAACTGTGACCTATACATACTACGAGCAGCTCAATGGCTACGAGCACCTGAAGAAGCTCGACATCGGCTACTTCTTCTACAGTGGGGCTTACGTCGAGGACATACTTAACGTCCTCGATCCTAGCGAAAAAACGATCATCCATATTCCCAACGTCAATTCGCGCGAGAGCACAAAGGACAAGATGCGGGAAGTGGAGCACATCATTGAGGCTCTAGGCGTCTGGCAGGGCGTCGAGGCTACGACGGGTTTTCAGCTCGTCAAGCGCCCCGATGGGCGGGTCCTACGCATCGCCGATCTTGTCGATGACGATGCCACGAAGCGCGAGCGCGTATCCGTCGCGCTCAAGGAACCCGCCCAGAAGAACAACCGGGACTACGTGGACATCATCATTGCGCTCGGGATGGCGAAGGAAGGCTTCGACTGGATCTGGTGCGAGCATGCGCTCACCGTCGGGTACCGCGCCAGCCTGACCGAGATCGTGCAGATCATTGGTCGCGCGACACGCGACGCTCCCGGCAAGACTCGCGCGAGGTTCACGAACCTGATCGCGGAGCCGGATGCCTCAGAGGAAGCGGTGACAGAGGCCGTCAACGACACGTTGAAGGCCATCGCCGCGAGCCTCCTGATGGAGCAGGTCCTTGCCCCGCGCTTCGAATTTAGGCCGAAGAACGCGAACAGCGGTCCGACGCCTGGCTTTGACTACGGAGAGGGTGGCTACGACGCCGAAAAACCCAACATCGGTGTCAACCACCAAACCGGACAGGTGCAGATCGAGATCGGCGGCCTCGCCGATCCGAAGAGCAAGGAGGCTGCGCGAATCTGCCAGGAGGATCTGAACGAGGTCATCGCCGCGTTCATTCAGGACAAAACCGCTATCGAGCGCGGCTTGTTCGATCAAGAACTGGTGCCGGAGGAACTGACGCAGATCCGGCTGGGTAAGATCATCAAAGACAAGTACCCCGAGCTTGATTCGGAAGATCAAGAGTCCGTGCGACAACATGCCATTGCTGCTCTGGCTTTGACGCAGCAGGCAAAGCAGCAAGCGACGGGCGACGGGGGTGACCAGGCTCGTCCAAATATTGCTCTGATTGAAGGCGTTCGCCGCTTTGCGATGAACGTCCGCGAATTGGATATCGATCTTATCGACCGCATCAACCCTTTTGGCGAGGCCTACGCCATTCTCGCAAAGACCATGAGCGAAGACAGCCTAAAGCAAGTCGCAGCGGCAATCTCCGCCAAACGCGCGAATCTTACGCCAGATGAAGCGAAGGAACTTGCAGTCCGCGCGGTCCAGTTCAAAAAGGAGCGCGGTCGGGTGCCAGCGCTTGATTCGCAGGATGCTTGGGAGCGCCGCATGGCAGAAGGCGCCGCCGCCTTTATGCGCTACAAGAAAGAGGGACGCTATGAGTGAACCCGATCTGGATGAACTCGCGGCAGCGCTTTCTGAGTTTGCGGCGCCAGAGGCAAAGGGTGGACGTCCGCCGCGCGAGGAGCGGCTCATCGCTGGATTCGAGGAAATCCAGCGCTTTTTCGACCAGCATGGTCACGCGCCGCACCACGGGGAGGAGCGAGACATATTCGAACGGCTCTATGCGGTCCGATTGGATCGACTGCGCTCTCTGCTGGAATACCGGGCACTGCTGATGCCTCTTGACCATCAAAATCTGCTCGGGGCTACATTGAACGCGGCCGAAGCGACCTCCAAGTACAGCGTGGACGAACTCGCCTCTGAACTTGGGGGCCCAGCAGCGGCTGACGATATCACTGTCCTGCGACACGTTCGAACAAGCGCCGACAAGCGCGCGGCCGAGGAGATAGCCGACCGCAAGAGGTGTGAGGACTTCGAGAGTTTCAAGCCATTGTTTGCTCGTGCTGAGGCTGACCTCAAAACGGGATTGCGCCAGTCCCGACCTATTGCCGCTGGAGACCGCGCGATTGAGGCCGGCGATTTCTTCATCCTCGACGGCATCACGCTCTACGTGGCGGAGGTGGGCGAGCCGTTGAAAACCACCGGCAGGGAAGTTGACCGTCGTTTGCGCGTCGTCTTCGCCAATGGTACCGAGAGCAATCTACTACTGCGCTCTCTTCAACGGGCTTTCTACAATGATCCGGCCGCACGGCGGCTGGTATCCCCCGATAGCGGGCAGTTGTCCTTCGGCGGCGTGTGGGAAGCGGATGATGTTGAGAGTGGCACCGTCTACGTTTTGCGCTCCCTGTCCGAACATCCTTATGTCGCGCAACACCGCGAGCTAATCCACAAGATTGGAGTGACTGGCGGCAAGGTTGAGACGCGCATCGCTGATGCTGAACACGACGCCACCTACCTCTTGGCCAAGGTCGAGGTGGTCGCCACATACAAGCTCGCAGGCATCAACCGCGTGCGGATGGAGAACCTTTTCCACAGACTGTTCGGGTCTGCACGGCTGAACATCACCATCAACGATCGTTTCGGTCATCCCGTGCAGCCGCAGGAATGGTTCCTCGTTCCATTGTTCGTCGTTGACGAGGCCGTCGAACGCATCAAGGACGGGACGATTACGAGCTATATCTACGACCCGAAGGCGGCGCGGCTGGTAAGGGCTGTCTAACTCAAAGTCCTATTCCGCTCGCGGGATTGTCGTCGAATAACCCAGCTTCCTCGATGTATTCGCGAAGCGACGCAGCGGATTTGTGTCGACTCTGCCGCATTATGTCTCGCTCGCTCTTGCCCGCTCGTGCAGCGACGGTGATGAAACCTCGACGAAGCGAGTGACCGGCGATAGTGGACCCGTCCAGGCCGGCTGCAAGTGCAGCCCGTTTCAGCACCCGGGCAACCTCCACGTCGCGCAAACGACCGCGCATCTTCCCTTTGCGCGTGCAGGCGCGAAAAATTGGTCCATCTTCGATCCTTGCCTGCTCGAGCCACGCACGCAGCGTGCGCACCGGACAAGTGATCGGATTCGAGCCGAACGGCAGTCCGATCGTTTGGCCGGCACCTTCCTGGTCGGTTTTTGAGCGTCTGATTCCGACTTGGATACCTTCGCGTGTGAAGGCGACATCGGAAACGTCGAGCGCGACGAGCTCGGAACGCCTGAACGCTCCGGAAAAACCGATCACAAACAAGGCTCGGTTACGAAGGCCCAGCAGGGTATCCGACGGTTGTGTCTTCACGAGCGCCCGCAGGTCGGCCAGGAGAATAGGTGCTTTCTTTGTGCGCTTCGTGCCGACCTTGCGCTTGATGCCTGCTAGAACGGTCGCCACGTCGTCGGAGGACGTTGGCGAAGGGTGCTTGGCCGACTTATGCGCTTGCGAAATGGCGGCCAGCGCACGGGTGATCGTCGAGGGCTTGCGGCCGCGGCCGGCCAGGTCGGCAACGTAGAGCGCGATGGTTTTCGCTGTCGCTGGCATCGCCAAGGCGTCGTGCTTGTCGCAGAACGCACAGAACTGTAGCCAGTCGCGCCGGTACTCGCGGACCGTTTTCGGCGAGCGCGCTGCGGCAGCGAACGAACGCGCCGCCGCGATGAGTTCCGGACGAGACAGCTGTCGTTCGGCGTCGTCGCGTCTGCGGCTCGGATGCTTTTTCTTCACGCTGCCTGCACCAGCGAGTAACCATGGCTCTTACGGAGGCGCACGAGCTCGTCGAATCGAAGCGCGCGGGCGAAGTCATCCGTGAAAACCTCGTCGCGCGCTTTTAGCATGTTGGTCCCGATCCGACCATACTCGACGCGTAGCACGCGCTCGCCGAAGAGCGTCTGGCATTCAGTGATTCGATAGAAGCGCGCGCGATTCTTCGATGGATCGACGGAATGGAAGTGGTGGCGACGGGCCATGTTGCGACTCTAGCAGTGTTCAGGTCGTTGTCCATAAGATGATCGCTAAACTTTATTAGCGATCATGATTGATCCGGAAATATACTCCGTTGACTTGTAGCTTGGTGTCGCGCGGTCGCGGCTGCTCTGTGTGAAATTTCCGCGTAGAAACAATGACTTATGATGGTGTTGCAAAGCGGCATTGCCAAACCTGTTCACGCACTGTATGTTTTATACGGTAAATTACGAACAGAGATAAACCATGACCGAACCTGCCAAGCCTGAACTCACAGCTGGCCGAGCGTACCGCACGCGAGACCTCGCACCCTGGGGCAGGAATCCGGCACGCTTGGCGCAGCGCCTGGTGCGTGAGGGACGGCTGCGAGAGGCTGCGCATGGCCTATATTACACACCGGTGCCGTCAAAGTTTGGAGCAGCGCCTGTCTCCGATGAGGTGCTGCTGCGTGCATTTCTAGATGATGAGCCCTTTCTCATCTCGGGGCCTCCGCGGTGGAACCCCCTCGGCCTCGGCTCTACAGCGATGTTCGCATCGACGCTCGTCTACAACACGCGCCGTACCGGCCACTTCACGCTGGCAGGACGCGCTTTTGTCTTGCGCCGCGTCTACTTCCCGAAGACGCCCTCGCCCGAGTGGTTCGTTGTGGATCTGCTCAAGCACCACGACATGGCTGGCGTCGCGCTCAGTGATTTGCGAACGAACCTGGTCGCTACGCTTCGCCTCGGTCGCTGGAACATCGCGATGTTGCGCGAAATGGCCGCCACGTATGGGACTAAGTCGATCGCCGCGATCATCGATAATTGTATCGCGGAAGCCAGGGCCGCGTGAGCTTCGTCCACGACGATCGCGACTTCCCACAACTGCTCACCCTTGTGACAGAGGCCACCCGAATCGCACCTGCGCTCGTCGAGAAGGACTATTGGGTCACGCACTGCATGTGGGCGCTGCACCAGACGGGACTGGAACTCTGGTTCA
The DNA here is from genome assembly GCA_020848545.1 of Deltaproteobacteria bacterium. Lineage (GTDB taxonomy): Bacteria > Myxococcota > JADLHZ01 > JADLHZ01 > JADLHZ01 > JADLHZ01. The sequence goes on from JADLHZ010000001.1 coordinate 41,028, forward strand.
AGGGTGGCACCAGTCTCTCGAAGGGCTACGGAATCATCGAGCGCTTCTCTGAAGATCTCGATCTCATGGTGCAGCATGGTTCGGTTGGAGGCCTCCCCCCGGTCTCGAATTGGACGAGCATCAACAAGGGGCCGGTCGCAGCGCGGCGCGCGTTCCACGAGGCTCTGCCAAAAGTGTTCGTGATCCCGAGTGTTGAGGTAGAGGTCGACGAAAAGCCGCAAGACAAATACGCGCGCAGCATCAACCTCATTGGCCGCTACCCTGGCGTACTTCTTGACCAACTTACTGACGCGATGAGCCCGTACGTGTTCTTCGAGATCGGGCGCGCTCGCGTCGTGCCGTTCGTCGAAAGGCCGCTCACATCCTTCGTTCACGACTTCCTTGAGCATCGCGGACAGCTCAAGGACTACACTGACAACCGTCCGCGTGCAGTGCGGTGTGTGCATCCGCTCGTCACGCTGCTCGAGAAGCTAGACGCGCTGTCGCGTCGGTACGCTCGCGAGCCCATCGAGCCCGACGGCTTCGCGCGTCACTACGAAGACATGGCGCACATCATCCGCTCGCTCGATCGTCTGCCTGCAACTGGCCAGTCGCCTCGCGCCCTCGCGGACGACATGTTGCGCGAGAAGGATATCGCGGCATTGCCGAGCGCCAATGACCCAGCGCTACTACTTTCCAACGCCGAACGCCGAGCGGCGGTCGATCGCGCGCTTGTGCGGATCTCGCCGATGTTCTGGGGACCGCGTGTTTCCGTCGACGAAGCCTGCTCGACGATCCGCGAGTGGATTCGGGGGCAGCTCGCATGAGGGGCCTGAGCATCATAGGTGGTGCATAGAGAACACCGCTTCTCCCCGGCTGGCTTGCGCAGCGATTTTCATGCGGTAACTATCTGACATGCTTGCGCTTACCTTACTCCTCGCCGCCGTTGGACCCGAGCTAGTCCTTCAAGATGGCCATACGGCCCCCATGCCCGCAGCGGCCTTCGTCGACAACGAACGGCGCCTGCTGACTGCGAGCGAAGACCGGACGATGAAGCTCTGGGACCTGCGATCCGGGAAGATCGTTCGACACTTCTATGGGCACACGACCTACGTCGTCGACATCGATGTCGCGGCCGACGGCAAGCACGTCGTCTCCGACGGCGACGGCGAAGCGAATTTTCTCTGGCGCCTCGATCGCTCCGAGCCCATCGCGCGCCTTGGTCCGGCGACCCCCGCGCGTAGCAATGGTTGGATCTATAGTCGCGCCAAGTTCACGCCAGACGGTCAGCAGGTGCTCGTGGCCGTGAGCCAACGCGAGAAGACGGTCCTCAACATCCACACGACGAGGGACGGAAAGAAGGTCGACCAAATCGCGCTCCCAGGAGTCGGACGGCCGGCCGCTCTCATCGTGGTCTCTGCCGATCTTCTGATTATCCACGACGACAACCGCCACGCCTTCGTGATCTCGCGCCAGAAGCGTGGTGTCGTGACCAAGCTCGGAGAGGTTCATCACCTTGCCCTGCATCCGAACAGAAAGCAGCTCGCCGCCTACCGAGGACCGAATCTGGAGCTCATCGATCTCAACACCGGTGACGCCACGAAAACGTATCCTGGCCAACTGAATCCAGGGCACGGCTACTGGGCACAAGTCGGATTTTCGCCCGATGGCAAGTCGTTCCTCTCGCTGAACTACGACGGAAAAGCCCGCAAGTCTTGGTACGACCTGCTCGACGTCGCGAGCGGAGAGAAGCGCACGACGTTGCCCATGAAGACCGAATACGGCGCTAAGCATATTGCTTGGTCGCCAGACGGTACCACCCTGGCGTATGGCGACCCGTTGCGCTTTCTCGACCTGAAGACCCTCGAGTCGCGGCCGGGGCCAAGCGGAGATCAAGCCTGGTCGCCGATATACAGTCCAAGCGGCCGGTACCTCTTCGTCGACGGCGTCTACTTTCAAGAAGGAAACATCAACACCCTCGCGAGCGCCTACCTCTGGGACACGAAGGAGCAGCGGATCGCGCGTACGCTTCTTGGAAACTCACAACCCGGGGCGAGCTCATTCTTCATCAGCGGCAGCGAGCTCTTCCACTTGGTCAGAAACGCACGCGAGCACACGTCGGCGGTGCGAGTATGGGATCTGGCAACTGGGCGCCCGCGTGTGATGCCGTTCAACGTACCTGGCGTTTCCGCAGTTGAGCGTATCGCCGACGGCTCGGCACGCGAGCTGCTCGTCGTCGCCCACGTGCTGACGAACGGAGTACAGCGCGACTGGATCGGCGCCATGGACAAGAAGACAGGGGTGAGTCGGACCATCGCCGCGGTCGCAGAGCCCTACCGCGAGAGTCCGCGCTTGCTGAGCGACGCAAAGACCGTGCGTCTCACGCTACGCGAGCCACGTGAACGAGACAGTAAGGCCTGCGACATCGTCGATCTCGACTTCGCCACAGGAAAGGAGCTCAGGCGTTCGCGCGCATCCGTCAACTGCGGTCCGTTCAACAAGGATGGCACCGCGGTGATCGGACACGAATACGAAGAGACGCAGCAGCTCGACCCGCTGAGCGGACAGCGCCGCAGCACCATCAAGCTCGGTCACGGCCAATCGTTTCTCGCGTACTCCCCTGACGGAAACCGCGCGGCTGTCGTTGCGTCCAGAGACAAGCGCCTGCGCATCGCGACCTTTGGCAAAACCGAGGTGGTCACGACTCTCGAGAGCGAGCTCGAGTACGAAGCCGCAGCGTTCAGCTCCGACGCACGCACGGTCGCGGGGACGTCGAAGAGCGGCGCGATAGACCTCATCGATGCAATGAGCGGAAAGTTGAAGAAGCGCATCGCTGCGTTGCGCCCGACGCTCTTTGCCCTCTCTTTCACGCCGGACGACCGCTTCGTCGTCGGCGTCGATCCCTACGGCGTCGTTCATGTCGTCGACGTCTCGAAGCAAGAGTCCGTCATGTACATGATCCCGGTGGGCAGCAGCGCTGACTTTGCCACCGTGCTCGCGAGCGGTTTTTACTCGGCATCGAAGGCCGCCACCTCGGCAGTCGCCTTTCGCTTGGAAGATCGGATCTTCAGCTTCGACAACTTCGATCTGCAGCTCAACCGGCCCGATCGCATCGTCGAGCGCATGCCCTATGCGACCGCGAATGAACGTCGCGTGTTTGCGGCGCTGGCAGAAAAGCGCCTTCGTCGTGCCAAGGCCGCCGACATTTCGCTCGCCGAGATGCCGACGCTCGAGCTGGTCGGAGCCTCGCCGCCGTCTCGGACAAACGACGCATCGGTGGGCCTGCAGATCGCCGCACGCGCCAAGCACGGCTCGCTCGACCGCCTCATGGTCGTCGTCAACGACGTGAGCTGGCCGGACAGCCGAGGTATCAGCACGGGGAAGGTCCCGGCGCTCGAGAAGAAGCTCGCCATTCCGCTGAGCCTCGGCAGAAACCAAATCGAGATCTCGGTGGTCGACGAAAACGGGCGCGAGTCGCTCAGAGAGGCGATCGATATCACGAGCGATGCGCCTGCATCACCGAAGCTCTATGTCCTCGGCATCGGCGTATCGGACTACGTCGATGCCTCCATGCGGCTCACCTACGCGGCCAAGGACGCAAAAGACTTGGCGACCGCCTTCGGCGCAGCGGGCAAGAAGTACGCGAGCGTGCAGAGTGAGCTGATCCTCGACCGCGAAGTCACCAAGGAACGGGTGGCGAGCGCGCGCAGCTTCCTCGAGAAGGCCACACCAAACGACACAGTCGTGATCTTCGTGGCAGGCCACGGGCTGCTCTCTGACTCGCTCGAGTTCTACTTCGCGACGGCAGACGTCGACTTCGCCGCGCCCGCCGTGCGTGGGCTCCCCTACGCAGCGATCGAAGGACTGCTCGACGGAATCGCGGCGCACAGAAAGCTCCTGCTCGTCGACACTTGCCATTCGGGTGAAGTGGACACGGATCAGAAGCTGACGGACGCCCCCGCCGGCAGCGCGGCCATCAGCGGTGTCAAGCTCGTGAGCCGCGGCTTGCGGCGCGTCGGCAAGCCGGTCGCCGGCTTGGGCGCCTCGCTCGAGCTTCTGCGAGAGCTGTTCGCTGATACACGCCGAGGCACAGGGGCCGTCGCGATTTCGTCAGCGAGCGGCTTCGAGCAAGCGCTCGAGTCCGATGCGCTGAAGAACGGCGTGTTCACCTACGCCTTGCTCGAGGGCCTGCGCGAGAAAAGTGCCGACTCGAACCGCGACGGTCACCTCTCCGTCGATGAGCTGAACGCCTGGGTCGGGACTCGAGTCCCCGCCCTGACGGGAGGGCGGCAAACTCCGACCATGCGGCAGGAAAACCTCCGCATCGAGTTCGACCTTCGTTGAGCCAACCAGATGAAGATGGGCCATCATTCGCCCGAAGCCTCGGCCGGTGTGAGCCGGGTTCGCTCGCAATGGGTTCGCCTGTGCGAAGCGCGAACCCTTCTGACACGAGCGTGGCTCTCACAAAGAGGAGGTTTCTTGATGCTGCCGGTCTTCTATGCTCTTCTTGGCGGCGCACTGGGGTTTGGCTACTACAAGCTCGTCGGCTGCCGCTCGGGCGTTTGCCTCATCACCCGGAACCCATGGAACTCGACCGCCTACGGCGCGATGATGGGCTTCATGCTCGGCGCTGGACCGAGGTAAGGACATCCTATGCCAACCAAAGTCGGAGAATTCGCCCTTCGCGTCGAGCGCCTGAACGACTTCGAGTTCAAGGTGACCTTCGACAAAGACCAGTATGCGCCGCTGCACCTCGACGAGCCTGCGCCGCTCGGAAAGGACACCGCCCCCAACCCAGCGCGTATCCTCGCCGCTGCAATCGGCGACTGCCTCTCAGCGAGCTTGCTGTTCTGCATGAAGAAGAACGGTGCGGATGTCTCGGCGCTCACGAGCGACGTCAAAGTCGAGCTCGTTCGTAACGACAACAATCGCCTGCGTATCGGCAAGGTCGCCGTCACATTGCATCCGACGATCACCGGCGCGGACGATCCCACTTTGCAGAAATGCCTGCCGATGTTCGAGGACTTCTGCGTCGTGACTCAGAGCGTGCGAGAAGGTCTCGACGTCGAGGTCAAAATCGAGCCGAAAGCCTGAATCTCTTTTCGCCTGCCGCGGCTCTCACCAAAAGAAGGAGAGCCAACATGATCATCACGAACGACCTCCCCGCAAAACCCGTCGAGCTGACCGAGCAGACTTTCGACGAGGTGGTAGAGAAAGGCATCGTGCTCGTCGACTGGTGGGCGCCGTGGTGCGGACCTTGCCGCGTCTTCGCGCCGATCTTCGAGCAGGCTGCGGCCCGCTATCCGAACGTGACCTTCGCGAAGGTGAACACCGAAGTCGCGCCACGTCTCGCTGGCGAGTTTCGCATCCAAGCGATTCCAACACTGATGGTGTTCAAGGAAGGCTTTCTCGTTTTTGCTCAGCCTGGGATGTTGCCCGCCGCCGCGATCGATGAGCTCGTCGCGCAAGCGAAGAAGCTCGACATGGACAAGGTTCGCGCGGAGATCGCCGCCGCCGAAGCCAAGGCAGAAGGCGTGTGAGTTATCCTATGTCGGCATTCGAGGAGTTACGGACGCGATGGAATGCGGCACGACAAAGACGCGTCGTCCGATGGCTGATGGACGGTCTCTTTCTCGTGGTCGTGCTGGCGGTCGCAGGAGTCCTGCAGACACGCAACCATCTCACGCCGGGCGTAGCTCCCGTTGGCAAAACGACCACGCTTCAGGGCGAACCCGTCAGCTTCCAGAGCCTTCGTGGCAAGCCAACCCTTGTCGCCATCTGGGCGCCGTGGTGCGGCGTCTGCAAGGTCGAATCGCAGAACATCTCGTGGGCCATGCGCCTCGCAGGCAGCGCTGCGAATGTCGTGTCGATCGCTGCGGACTTCGAAAGCGTCGCGGACGTGAAACGCTTCGTCGACGACCACGACGCAGACTATCCCGTGTGGCTCGGCTCGCGTCCGCTCGTGGAGCAATTCGCGGTCCAAGGATTTCCTACGATCTACTTCCTCGACAGTGAGGGTCGCGTGAAGCGATCGGCCGTCGGGTACACGTCGACGATCGGCTTGCTCACGCGGCTGCTGCTTTGAGACGGACGGGTTAGCGTACATTGAACATGCACAAGGGAGAGAACGCCATGAAGACAGGTCGCTATAATGTCGGGATCGGATTGCTCACGATGTCCGGGTTCATGTTCTACGGCTTTCTGCTCATCTACTTGCGCGACTTCGCCCCCGACAAAGAGGCGTGGTCCGCCAGCTACGCCGTGGGCAAACACTTCGAAGCCCGCCTGGCGCATGTGCACGGCAATCTGTTTGCGCTGCTGAACCTCGCGCTCGGCTTCGTGCTTGCTCGGCTCGCGACGGCAAGCGATCGCGCACGCTCGATAACGGCGCTGCTCGGGCTTGCTGGCCTGCTCATGCCCGTCGGGATCCTCGGCGAGGTCTATCTGGGTCTGCCGCCGATCCTGGTGTTGCTCGGTGCGGTCGCGATGACGGCATCCGTGATTGCAGGCGGCGTGATTTCTCTACGCCACTGGGGCGAAACGAAGGTGACATCATGAACGCTACCCTCAAAGTTACCCGCGAGAAAGAGACGTGGTCTACGCCCATGATGGTCCTGCATGGGTTGACCGCATTGATCATCGTGGGACTCGCGGCTGCCGGTTTCGTCATGACGGATCTCCGTGGCGATTCGGCGCTGCGGCTCTTGCTGTCGCGCTCGCATACGATCTTCGGCGCTACGTTGATGTTGCTGACCGTGGCGCGCCTCATCGTTCGCTTTCGCAGCACCAAGCCGGCGGCACTGCCTCTGCCGACGCTGCATCGGCGTGGCGTTGCTGCGGTTCACGCGCTGCTCTACATCAGTATCTTCGCGCTCGGCGCCAGCGGGTTCATCACTGGTGCTCGCAGCGCTTGGCCGGACTACCTTGGCGGAGCGCTCGCTTCGTCGCCGCAGCTCGAGCAGCTTTGGTCGCGGCAAGCGCACGAGGTGCTCGTCTTCTCGCTCTTGACGCTCGTCGTGCTCCACGTAGGAGGCGTGCTCATCCAAGAGCTACGCGCGGGAGGAACGTTGAAGCGAATGATCCCGCTGTTCGGACCTAAGGCGCGAGGACGAGGAAGTATTGATGCGGAAGGAACGTCTGCTCGCTGACAATCTTCAGTCCCGCTGCCTTCGCTTGTGACACGAACTCGTCGCGCGCGATCTTGTGCTCTGGCGGCGGGCCTACCGGCAGCTCGCGCTTGTGAAAGTCGATGTTGACGATGCGTCCACCTGGTTTGAGTGAGGCACTCAGACGTTTCAGATAAGCCACGCCGTTTGGAAAATGGTGATAGGTGTCGACGATCAAGATCAGGTCGCAGCTCTTACGCGGAATCAACGGATCATCCGGCTGCCCGAGCACAGGCGAGACGTTCGCGATACCGGCCTTCTTCAGCCGCTCGCGTAACGCGTCCAAAATCCTCGGCTCGACGTCGACTGCGAGCACATTGCCGTCCGCGCCCACAGCGCGAGCAAGCGGTTTCGTGAAGTAACCCGGGCCTGCGCCTATCTCGCAGACAATTTGTCCCGATTTGAGCTCGAGCGCCTTGATGACCTCGGCTGGCTTCTGCCACTCGTCCCGCGCAGGATCTTCCATGCGAGCGAGATAGCTCGACAGGTCGTCCGGATTGCCGTGTTTGCCCTGCCCATGATCGTGTGGAGCCATCGTCATCACCGTCACCATTGCTAAAATCATCGAGACCTCACCAATTGCGCATGGCGCCCAGGTTGTGAACGCGCGTAAAGCCAGCGGCTCGCAACGTGCGCTTCGCCATGGCGCTGCGCGCGCCGCTGGCGCAATAAAGAATCACGGGGCGGTCTTTGGTGCCAAGCTCACCTGAGCGTTGACCAATGAGGTGCACCGGGATGTTCTTGGCACCTTCCAAATGCCCTGACGTGAACTCGCTCGGGGAACGAACGTCCACAAGGAGCGCGCCTTTCCCCAGGAGCTCGCGCGCGGCGTTGGCCCTGATGTCCGGGCGTTTGAGGAACCACGTCACGAGGAAGAACGCGATCGCCAGTCCGATCCAAAGATAGGTTTCCATATGAGCTTCAGAGCCGCGGCACAGAAAATGGATTCGGCCGACGACACGAATTTTGCCCGACGGCATTTCGTTGGCACCACTGTTCGGCCCAGGAGCGCGACGCTTCGCGACTGGTGACGTTTCAGGCGGCGCGGTACGCATGAACGCCGTGCATCGCGATCGTCCAGACGCACTCGTAATGATTTAAATTGTAGCGAATGCCGGCGAACTGCATCCCACCTCCCCCACGATAGGATGACGCCAGCCGTCCCGCCAAGAAAGCCGTCGCATACGATGTGATTACGAAAGAAATAAAATGCTTGCAAAAGAATGCTAAAGCATGCTTCCTTCCGCGGAAAGGAGGCACACATGCCAATCGAAGCGCAGACCACTTTCCTCGACCTCGACCTCACACTCATCGCCGAAGACCCGGAGAACGTCCGGAGTGCGCTGACCGGCATCGGCGAGCTCGCAGAAGCAATCCGTCAGGACGGCGTGCTTCAGCCGATCCTCGTCCAAGAGCACAAGACAGAGGCCGGCCGGTTTCAGGTCATCGCTGGTCATCGACGGCTGGCCGCCGCGAAGCAGGTTGGGCTCAAGACGATCCCGGCCGTCGTTCGGGCAGTTTCCGACGACGACAAGCGCGCGATGCAGCTCATCGAAAACGTGCAACGCGAAGACCTGAGCGCCATCGAGGTGGCGCGCTCCCTTCAGGCCATCTTCGAGAAGGTGGGTGGAACGCGCGAGTCCATCGCGCTTGTGGCCGGACGAGTCGGGCGCACGACGGCATGGGTGCAAAATCACCTGCGCCTGATGAAGCTGTCGCCGAAGGTGCTCGATGCGGTGGAGCGGTCGCGGCTCAGCTTCTCCCAAGCACGCGAGATCGTCGCGCTCGAGGCGAAGGGTGACATCGCAGGTGCGATCGCCGCGGCAGCCGCCTTCAAGCGCGGGACGCTCACGCGCGCCGAGCTTCGCAAGAAGGTCGTTCAGCCGACCGGCGACAGCAGCGCGCAGGACAGCGAGAAGCAGAGCGGTGGAGTCGAAACGGCGGAGCAGCGTTTTGAAGCACTCCACGACGGCTTCAGTGTGCGTATCGTCGTTTCGCCCGGGGTCGTCATCGACTCGAGTCTACGGTCGCGGATCGACGCGGCCCTTGCGAGCGTCGGGCGCATCATCGGAGCGGCGGCATGAGCGCTCTGCGCCGTGAAAAACGCGTAGCATCGGGCGTAACAAGGCGCGTAGCAAACGCGTCGCACGCTCGCTACGCGTTTGCTACGCCCCACACACCTCTCAACCGCGCGAAAAGGCCGGGGAATTGTCTGCATGGGTCCACGCTTCGCGGCGCAGGAGACCCCACTCACACAACGATGAAACATTTTTGGTGTGTGACTGGGGTCTCCTACTTGGACCCAAGCAGACAAAGAAGGTCAGAGCAGAGGTTGAGAGGTGTGTGGGGAGAGGATCAGAGAGAAGAGCAGAACAAAGTAGATGAGTCAAAGAGAGAGGAGAGGGAAGGAGAAGAAAAGAAGAGAGAGAAGAAGAAAGAAAAAGAAGAAGACAAAGACAGAAAACAAACCACCTATCCCCCTGTTGCGAGGCGTCCCCCTTTCCATGAGGACAGGGGGACTGTCGCGGATAGAAAAAGCCGCGCCGCGCGTAGCACAGCGCGGACGATTTTTCACCTCGTCGAGCGAGGTGTGCGATGAGCCGATCGACGCGGCCCGTGCGCCTTTCGAGTCGCGGGGTTTTCATCGTACAGGAGCTGTTCAAACTCAGACGTATGACGTTTGAGCAGCTCGCGTTGCTGCTTGGTCTACCGACGCACAATCGCAGCGCGGAGATGGTCGTTTGGCGGCTTGAACGGCTCGACCTCCTCTCGCGCGAGAAAGCGCCCAACCACCATCGCAAGGTCGAAGGCGACCCCGAGCTCGTCGACTGCGCGCGACTCACCGAGAAGGGCCTGCGGCTCGCGATGGAATCGCTCGGCCGCCAAACGAAGGAGAACCCGCGCGACCTCATCAAGTACTACCAGCACTTGCTCATGGGTGTGGACCTCTACCTCGCGGTGGTCTGTTCGCCAGGCGGCGACTGGATGGCTGCGCGCCGTCGCGCGCAGATGTTCGAGTGGTTTTCGTCGAACGAGGGAACCCGCCTCGAATACGAGCGCATGCGCGAGTTTCACGCCTCGAAGGCAAAGCGCAGCATGGTCACGCCCGACGTGACCATAGAGACCGACACGCGGCGCTATCTCGTCGAGATCGAGCGCTCGACGAAGAGCCTCAAAGTCGTGTTCACGAAGATCGACCAGTACGCGGACCTCTTCTCGCCGCTGAAGACCGCGGCGGGTAAGCCCGCGTACAAGCTGAAGTACGCGGACGACAAAGAGCCGGTCGTCGTCTTCGTGTTTCAAAGCGAGGAGCGCGCCGAGGCGGCGCGCAACTACTATACGAAACGGCGTGTGGATCAGGCCTTCCGTCTCGCTTCCTTCAAGTGTGGCTCCGTGGCGACGGTTGCCGAGATGCTGCGGACAGACATCTTCGGCGAGCGCAGCTCGGCCGTCATCAGCGCGCCGCCTTTTGCAACGATGAGCGAGGCGGAAGCGAGCGCGGTCAAACGCATGTTCAAGCAAGTGATCCTCGCGACGGAACGGCTCCAGCGCCTCTACGACGAGCTCGCGCCGAACCTTGCCGGCAGTGGCGCAAAAGACCTCCAACGACCGCAGCTCCCCGATTCGTTCGAGCGCGTGCGGTCGCTCGTTGATCGCTTGAAGCTGAGCGAGAGTGATGGCCCCGGCTCCGCGGCTGGCGCCTGAACGAGACGGCTCACGATGCGTTTCTGCACACCACGACGCCACCCGGCCGCTTGGCTCTTCGTTTCGGTTGCCCCGCTCGGTCCTTCCGCCCCCGATGGGGGCTCCTCAAGGAGCCTCGGTCGCTGGAAAAATCTTCGGCGCAAGCGCCCTCGCCCCGCTGCGCGGGTCCCCAAGATTTTTCCTGTCGCGACCACTCCATTCGCGGACGTCGCTCTTCGGGCGAACCAAAACGCCGCACCAAGCGGCAAGGAGAAACGTCATGGAGAGCAAGAAGAGCAATCGCAAGGCCGTGTATCAAATCATCCGGCAGCCCGAAGGCAAAAAGCCCATCTGGCAGCGCGTCGGGATCGCGTTCGTCAACCGCGACCTCAGCTTGAACGTGAAGCTGAACTCGATGCCAACGAACGGGGAGCTCCACATCCGCGACTTCGCCACCAAGGACGACTCGGCGGCCTAAGCTCGACGGGCAAGGTGCCGGTCCAACCCCGGCGCTCCCTCCGTTCCCTCTATCATCCAGGAGACACTTCATGTTTCGCAAATGCGATCTTCCGCCCACTATCCCGGCGCTCTACGCGCAAGAGGAAAGTCCCGACGCGACCGTCTACGCCCACCTGTTCTTGCCCGGCACCAAGTGGCACTGGTTTCTCACCGAGTGGAACGGCGACGATGAGGCCTTCGGTCTCGTGGTTGGTCACGAGATCGAGCTTGGCTACTTCGGCCTCTCGGAGCTCGAGCAGCTGCGCTCCCGGCTCGTCTTGCACATGAACAACGCGCCAGATGAGGGCGGCTATCGCGTGCGCGAGGTGGAGACGAGGGTGATGCTTGATCCGTCGTTCTCGCCGACTCTCTTGAGCGTCATCCGTGCGCGGTTCGAGCCGAGCGAAGCCGCGCGGGAGGATCGGTCGTGAGCCGCGCAGCACTCGGCGCCGCGGCACGGCAGTTCTCAATGGATCTCGGCGTCCCCGTGTTTCCCCTTCGCCCTGGCGGAAAAGAGCCAGCGACGACACACGGCTTTTACGAAGCGTCGAGTGACCCCGCGCGTATCCGCCGCTGGTGGAAGCTCGACGCGTTCAACATCGGCATGCCGACCGGCCGCATGAGCGGCGTCGTGGTTGTCGATGTTGACATCGACAAAGGCGGCTCGCTCGACTCGCTCGGAGCCTTTGCCCCCACGCTGTCCGCCTCGACCGGTAATGGGCTGCATCTCTACTTCGCCGCCGAGGGGCGCGAGCTTCGCTCGCGTGTCGGTATCCTCCCGGGCGTCGATGTGCGCGCAGACGGCGGTTACGTTGTCGTGCCCCCAAGCGTTCATCCAAGCGGCAAGCGCTACGCGTGGATCGATCGGGTGGCGCTTTCCCCGCTGCCGGCCGCGCTCTTCGCCTTGCTGTCGAAGTCGTCTGAGAGCGCGTCGTCGCCGCCGCATGCGGCTCCGGTCGAAGCCGACGTCCGGCTTGCTCGAGCTCGCGCCTATATCGGTGCGATGCCCGGCGCGGTTTCCGGCAAGCGCGGGCATGATACGACCTTTCGTGTCGCGCTCGCTCTTGTGCGCGGATTCGGCCTCGCTGTTGAGGAGGCCTGGCCGATCTTTCACGAGTACAACGCGCGCTGTGTTCCGCCGTGGTCCGAGCGCGAGCTCGGTCACAAGCTGATCGAAGCCGACAAAGCTCGGTTGCCGCTCGGCTATCTACTCTGACGCCGCGCGCTCGCGCATAATTGTTTTCCGGAATCCGAATTGAACACATGTTCAGCCAGACAGGCAACGACAATGCAATCGCATTACCTTTTGATTGACAAGACAATGCAAGTGCATTACCGATAAAAGTGTAGCTGTTACAAGGAGCTGAAGATGCCTGAACAAACTGAAGAATCAAAGCTCACAGATCGCTACCAAACGACCGTGCCCGAGCTTGTGCGCAAGACGCTCAAGCTCGAGCGCCGAGATCGGATTCGTTACAGCGTTCAGTCGAACGGGACAGTTGTCATGAGTCGCGCTCCTGAGCGCGAGGAGGATCCTGTCCTCGGCAAGTTCCTCGCGTTTCTCGCCAACGACATGGCGGCCCATCCTGACCGTATCCAGAGCGTCGGTGCCGAGTTCGCCGAACGTTTGCGCTCACTCACCCGAGGTGTCGAAGTGGATCTCGATGCCCCGCTCTCTGAAGACGACGAATGAGCGCACCCGTTGTCGTCAACGGCTGGACTATCTTCTCGCACCCGCTTTTTCTCGACCAGCTCACGGTCTTGGCCGCGAAAGTGGAATCTCTTCGAGATAAGAACCCCGATGGCTACAAGGCAAAGAACCCGACGAAGCGTCTTGCAGCCATCGTCAAGCTTGCGTTCGAAACGATTCCACAAGACCCAACGCGCGCCGAGTATCGCCAAGGCTCAACGCTTGGCGACGAATACAAGCACTGGTTCAGAGCGAAATTTTTTCAGCAGTACCGCCTCTTTTTTCGCTACCACCAAGACCACAAGATCATCGTCTATGGCTGGGTGAACGACGAGGAGACCAAGCGCGCCTACGACAGTAAGTCAGATGCGTACCGAGTTTTCGCCAAGATGCTCGCGAACGGCAGCCCGCCAAATGATTGGGACGCGCTGCTAAAGCACGCGAAGAACGCTGAAGTAACCAACGTTGAACGTGCGGTCGGCTTGGTCAACGAGCCCTCGACCGATGACGTCGACGGCTGAAGCTTGAGGGGAAAGCCTTCCCCTGGGCTGCGGTCGCGCGATCGCGACACGACGCGAAGTGTCTCTTCGCCCACCCCTTCGACGCTGGGGCATGCCCCCGCTACGCCCCCGGGAATCCTTAAGCGAACATCGCGTTCATCCTGTGCACGAAGACGTCCAGACAGACGGTGCGTACTCACTTTGATGGCGGGATACACGCCTTGGTGCTGCCTGCTTCTACGCGCGTGATACTCGACGAGCAGTTGGACTCGTTGGCAGCCGTCCGATTGAGATTGCACTCGGCTTTGTCCACGCACGCACGGAAACAATAGTTCGTACCGCCCTCGGTGACGCACAGCGATCCGCTCGGACAATCGGCGTTCTTCGTGCAGCCTGACAGTCCACAGTAACCGCCCTTGAATCCGGTCAAGCACGCGAGCGGCGGCGTGACCTTCTGGTTGCAGTCGGCCGTTGCAGTGCACTCTGCGCCAACGCCGATCTGATCCGCTTGAGTGCCCGGACCACACGACGCGATAACAATTCCAAGAACAAGTATGAACCTCATGAGCACGTCGACTATCGCATCGCGCGCTGCAATCAAGTGCGCGGCGGCGTGGGCCGTCTCGAGACATCGACTTCGTCTCGGTCGGCGCGATAGCCTGCCGTGATGGGGATCTCCGACACCACCAGTCAAACGCCCGTCGTCTTTCTCGGTCACGGCAGTCCGATGAACACGCTCGAGGACAACCGCTACACGCGCACGTGGCGTGAGCTCGGGCAGTCGCTGCCCCGGCCGCGCGCCATCCTGACGATCTCTGCGCATTGGTTCATGGGCGCGACGGCGGTGACTGGGATGAGCAAGCCTCGCACCATCCACGACTTCTTCGGCTTCGGCGCGAAGCTTAGCAACTTCGACTACCCCGCCGCGGGAGCACCCGACGTGGCGAAGGAAGTCATCGAGATGTGCAAGCCGCGATGGGTTGGGTTCGACGATGATAGCTGGGGTCTCGATCACGGCACGTGGTCCGTTCTCGCGCACGTCTTCCCAAAAGCCGACATCCCCGTCATTCAGCTCTCGATCAATGCGACGAAGCCCATGGACTACCACCTCGATCTCGCAGCGCGCTTGGCTCCGCTGCGCAAGAAGGGCGTGTTGATTCTTGGCAGCGGCAACGTCGTCCACAACCTGCGGCGGCTGAACTTTTCGCAGCCGGACCATGGCTTCGATTGGGCGCATCGCTTTGACGACGCAGCAGCCGAGCTCATGACTGAGGCACCAGGGAACATCCTGAATCTGCTCGGTCACCCGGACTACGATCTTGCCGTGCCTGTGACGGACCACTTCATCCCCTTGCTGTACGTCGCCGCGCTCGGTGCGGCGGACGGCAAGAAGGCAGCCTCCTTCGCGCGGGGTTATGTCGCCGGGAGCCTGTCGATGAGCTGCTATGCGTTCGATGCGAAGTGTCCAACCGCGGCGCGAGCCGACGAAGCCGGAGCGGCAGCCTTGCCCGATCCAGCAGTCGTTCCTCCTGACGACACCAACGCTTGAGGGCGCGGCAGCGTCTGGGCGCTAGCTCACGGTCTCAATCTCGACATCGCTCGTCGTCATGAGCTTGTGGATCGGACAGGCAGCCACCGCGCGGTGAAGCTTGGCTCGCTGTTCGTCGCTCATCGGCCCGTGAAAGACGACGCGAACGCGCAAGCGGTACTTGCCGGCGCGCTCTTCACTGTCGTCACGTTCGACATGCGACTCGACGCGCTCGAGCGGAATGCCGTTGCGTTTGGCGTACCAGGTGGCAGTGAGTGTCTTGCAAGCGGCGAGCGCCGCGTCGAAGTAGTCGTGGGCGCCGGGAGCAGAGTCCGTGCTTCCCGACGCTGGTCCGACGTCCGCACGAAGGGTGTGCTCGCGAACGGTGAGCACTTGAGGATACTCGCCTGCGCGTTCGGTCTGGCAATCGACAGTGTTTGGGGTCTGTGTGGTCATGGCTCAGCGACTATCTCATCTCGCTCCAGACCGCATGTCGGGGTTAAGATCGCCGAGCCCCGGTCGCCGTTTCATACTGCTTGAGCTTTCGATACAGCGTCGCCACGCCGATCTTGAGCTGTTCGGCTGCCGCTGCCCTGTTGCCTTGATTCGCGCGGACAACGCCGAGGATGTAGTCGCGCTCGACGTCTTCGAGCGGGCGAACGTCCCCGGGGGCGTAGGTGCTCGGAATGGCGAGACCGACTTCCTCCGGCAGATCGTCGACGTCGATCTTGCTGCCTTTGGCGAGTGCCACTGCGCGCTCCATGGCGTTCTCTAACTCACGAACGTTTCCAGGCCAGCCGTAGCGCACGAGCTGGTTGGCCGCGGCGGGTGTGATGCCGGTGATTTTTCGGCTCATGCGTTCAGCAGCAGTGTCGGCGCTCGGGCTGAATCGATAGTCACCGGATAGTTTTTCTCGATCTACTTCGTCGTCGCCGAAGCGGCGCTGCTGGCGGAACGAGAGACGCGGCGGCCAGAAACTTTCTCACGCTGCGACG
>JADLHZ010000002.1 GCA_020848545.1 Deltaproteobacteria bacterium
ATGACTGGGGTGAAGTCGTAACAAGGTAGCCGTAGGGGAACCTGCGGCTGGATCACCTCCTTTCTAAGGAGTTTTCGTGGATTCAAACCCACGAAGATTTCGGTCAGACGCTTCTCTTCACTCTCCTGTCGTCGACGGAGTCTTTCCGCGTCACTCGATCGGTCCGCACTCAATCCCAGAATCCCAGATGATCTTCCTCGGCGCGTTCTTGCTCAGATCGAGCTCGTAGAGCCCCACGTGCAGCGGCAGCGTGTCGAACCCGGCGATGCCTTCAGCGATCATGACCGGCGCCGACGCCGGGGCCGCGGTGTTTGCGGCTGCCACGTCCCCGCTGATCCCGACCAGGTTCCAGCCATCCTGGAGGGCGATGCTCACGTTCGGGGTGAGCCCGCCGCTCACGCTGACTTCGTAAGTCTCGTTCGGATCCGGCAGAAATACGATCCGCGCTTCGCAGCCGAGCTCTCCCGAAGACAACATCACGTAGGGCTTCGGCCGATGAAAGCGCACGCTCGCTTCCTCGCTCTTGCCGCCGGCGCCGAGCTTTCGGACGTGCAGCGTTCCTCCACACGCTGCGGCGAGCGCGATGACGCAGACGAGCGCTGTGAGTCGAGCTGCCACGGTCCGAGGAACGTAGCCGAAGCGAAGAACACGACCAGAAATTGTGATGCGTGTCCTTATCAAACGAGCTGCGCGCTTCCGTACGGTGCGCTCAATAGGAGCCACACACATGGGTGACAATTTCATTCTCGGATTCATGGTCCTCTTCCTCGCTGCGCTGCCCGGTCTCTTCGCGCTCTGGCAGCACTTCAAAGGCAAGCGCATCCTCGCGGCGCCATTCAAGACGCCGGGCGCGCTGGCCAAGGATCCGAGCTCGCCGCATCCCAAAGGGCTGATCTCGACCGAAGGCGCGCTGGCGATCGACGCGCCGTTGCTCTCGCCGATCACGCAGACACCGTGCGCGTATTATCAGCTGCTCGTCTTCCGGCAGTACGAGAAGCATGAGAACGGCGAGAAGAAGAGCGGCACCGAGCCCGTCACCCAGGAGAGTAAAGGCGCCGAAGGCACGCTCTCGGGCGACGGCGGTACGCTCGGCGTCGACTTCACGAAGGGCGCTGACTTCGACAACATCAAGGAGACCTTCGACGAGAAGGTGAAGATCGGTCTGCGCATTCCGAGCGAGCTCGTGTTCGGTTCGTTCCGCATGAAGACGCCGAGCCTGCCGGACGGCGACGAGACGGTGTCGTTCTCGGCGACCGAGCGCATCGTGCCCGTCGACGGCAACCTCTACGTGCTCGGCAAGCTCGAGGACGGCGCGATCAGGAAGCCCGGCTTCCGCTCGATGATCGTGTCGAGCAAGGGCCGCGACGGCCTGCTCGCGTCGACGGCGAAGAAGAAGAAGATCGGCGGTTATGCCGCCGCCGCGGTCGCGGTGATGTCGCTCTTCGTCATGATCTTCGCCGACAACGGCCGGCCCGAGGCTGATCGTTGCTACCCGCTGAAGGACGCGCGCCCCGAGTTCTGCGTCGGCCTCGGCAGCCGCGCCGCCGGCGATCAAACGACCTGGACGCTCAGCAAGGGCGCCGCGTACCGCATCGACGTTGCGCCATCGAAGGGCGACGGCGCATCGCGGCCGGTGGTCACGGTGATGAACGAGGACGGGCGTGCGCTCGCCGTCTCGGAAGAAGGCAAAGACGGCATCGTGACGGTGACGACTGGCCGTCTCCCCGCGGGCAAGTACTCGCTCGATGTGAGCGACGCAGCCGGCGCGGTCGACGGCGACGAGTACTTCAAATATCGCCTCACGATCACCGAAGTGCCGAGCCAAGAGCCGGCGCCCGTGGTCGAGAAGCAGCCGGCGGCCGTCAAGAAGACGAGCGCGGTCGCCAAGAACGGCAAGAAGAAGCGCTAGGCGCATTCGCCCTGACTCTTGTCCCTCTTCGCCCAGAGTCCAACGCTTCATCGTCATTGCGCTGGACGCCCTCCGCCACGATCGTTTAGCGAACGCGCGTGAGATTCGCCGCGCTGATCCTTCTCCTCTCGTCCTGTACGCCTCCGCCAAAACGCGGCCCCTTCGTACCGGGCGACGGTGTCCTGCGTCGCCTCACAGTGGCGCAGATCGAAGACACGCTGCGGGACCGTTTCGGGGACACGCTCGTCTTACCGCCGCCGATTGAGCCCGATGTCGTGAGCGAAAGCTCGGTGAGCATCGGCGCGAGTCACGCGGGCTACTCTTCGCGCGGTGTCGAGCGAGCGCTGGCGATGGCCGAGAGCGTCGCGCAGCAAGTGACGAGCGAAGCGCTGCGCGGGCGGGTCGTCGAATGCATTCCGTCTGCGCTCCGCGACGACGCCTGCGTTGACGCCACCGTGCGCCGCTGGGGCCGCGCGCTGTGGCGGCGTCCGCTCGACGAGGAAGAGGTGCAGCCGCTCGTGACGCTTGCTGGCGTCGCGGCCGAGACGACCGGTGATTTCTTCGCCGGCCTCGCGCAGGCGTTCGGCGCGCTCCTCCTGGCGCCGGACTTTCTCTTTCGCGTGGAGGTGCTGGCGAGCGAAGAGGGCGCCGCGCCGCTCGACGCCTACCCATTTGCCTCACGTCTCGCGTTCTTCCTCTGGGGCGTCGCACCGGACGACGCGCTCCTCGACGCCGCGGGCCGCGGCGCGCTCGATGATTCCGCGCAGCTTCGCGCGGAGGTTCGGCGTATGCTCGATGACCCAAAGGCGCGGCGTGGCTTACGGTCGTTCGTCAGCGACTGGCTGCGCCTCGATCGCCTCGACGCGCTCTCTCTCGACGCCGTGCGCTTCCCGAGCTTCTCACCCGAGCTCGGCGCCGCTGCGCGCGAGGAGGTGCTGCGAACAGCGGAAGACCTCGTCTTCGATCGCGGCGCCGACGTGCGAACATGGCTCACCCTTCGGACGACCTTCGTGAATCGGCGTCTCGCCGCGCTTTACGGCGTGCCGTTTCCCGAGCGCGGTGCGCCACATGATCGCTTCGTGCGCATCGAGCTCCCGGCGAACGGGGCGCGCGTCGGCCTGCTCGGCACAGCCGCGTTTTTGGCAGGCAACGCGCACCCGACAGCGACGTCGCCGACGCTGCGTGGAAAGTTCGTGAGCCAAGCGCTCCTCTGCCGCGCGATCCCGGACCCGCCGGTGAATCTGAACACGGCGATCCCGGAGCCGAGCGCCGAGGCGATCACCTTGCGCGATCGCCTGCGCGCTCACGCCCAAGATCCAGGCTGCGCGAGCTGCCACAAGCTGACGGACCCGCAGGGCCTCGCCTTCGAGGCGTTCGATGCGATCGGCCGCCATCGCTGGGAAGACGAGGGCGCGCCGATCGACGCCTCCGGCACGTGGAACGGCGTGCGCTTCGCCGACGCGGCAGAGCTGTCGGTGCTGCTCGCGCGTGACGAGCGTTTTCCCCGCTGCGTCACGACGAAGCTCCTGGCGTACGGGCTCGGTCGCGTGCTCGGCTCGGATGATCTCGGCGAGGTCGATCGCCTGCACGACGCGCTTGCCGCTGGTGGCTACCGGCTCCGCGGGCTGCTCGAAGCGATCGCGATGAGCGCCTCGTTTCGCGCGGCACACGCTCCAGACGCGCTGACCACGGAGGCGCCATGAAAGCGCTCGATCGCCGCGCGCTCTTGCAAGGGATGATCGGCGGCGCGCTCGTCTCGATCGCGCTGCCGCCGCTCGCCGCGATGATGAACGGCAACGGCACCGCCTACGCCGGCGCCAGCAGCTTCCCGAAGCGCTTCGGTGTGTGGTTCTGGGGTAACGGGATTCTGCCGCACGCGTGGGTACCGAGCGCCGAGGGTGCCGCATGGGAGCTGCCGCCGATCATGGCGCCGCTCGCCGCCGTGCGCGATCGCTTGCTCGTCGTCAGCGGGACGCGCGTGGCGACGCTGAACACGACGCCGCACGAGGCCGGGCCGGCGGGCCTGTTGACCGGCGATCAGCCCCGCAACGGCACGATGGCCAAGGAGACGCTCGATCAAGCGATCGCGCTGGCGATCGGCAGCGACACGCGCTTTCGCAGCCTCGAAGCAGGCGTGCAAAAGGCGACTGGGTCGCTGTCTCATACTGGGCCGGGTCTGATGAATCCGTGTGAGACCGACCCGCACGCGCTCTTTCAGCGCTTGTTCGGCGGCGGCGTTCAGCAGCCCGGCGCCACCGCGGATCCCCGCCTTGGGCTGCGCCCGAGCCTGCTCGACGCCGTGCGCGGGCAGGCGCTCCGCTTGCGGGCGAAGGTCGGCGTCGAGGATCGGCGGCGCCTCGATCAGCACCTGGAAGGGATCTTCGCGCTCGAACGGCAGCTCCAGCGTCAGGCGGTCTCCCTCTCGTGCGCCCCCGGAGCGGCGCCGCCCGAAGATCTCCCAGATCGCGACGGGCGCCCAGCGATGCACGAGCGATCGCGGCTGATGAGCGAGCTTTTGACGCTGGCGCTCAGCTGCGATCAAACGCGCGTCTTCTTTCAGATGTACAGCCAGCCGATCAACAACACGCTCTTCGGCACAGCGCCGGCGGGGCATCACCAGCTCACGCACGACGAGCCCGGAGAGCAGCCGATCGTGCTCGAGATCTTGCAGTCGATCATGGCCGATCTCGCCGGCTTCATCGCGGCGCTCGGCAGCGTGCGTGAGGGCGACGGCACCTTGCTCGACAACACGATCATCCTCGCGACGACCGACTGCTCGTTCGGTCGCAATCACTCGCTCGACGAGTATCCGATCTTGCTCGCCGGCGGCGGCGCGCTCGGGCTCAAGCAAGGCTTTCACCTCCGCGCGCGCGACGACAACGCGAGCCGCGTCTCGCTCGCGTTGCTGCAGACCTTCGGCGTGCGGGCGAACGAGTTTGGCGTGGGGCCTGGGCGCGTCACCGAGCCGTTGACCGGGATGTTCGTATGAAGCGCGCTTTCGTGCTCGTTCTGCTCACGGCGTGCGGCGCCGCCAAGGAGTCGAACCCGAGCGCTTCATGTGCGGTCAGCGGCCGCACCCGGTCAGCGATCGTCACGCGCTTCGGCTTCGTGCGGCCGGATCCCGCGCAGCCCGAGGTCGCGGCGGGCTTCGATCTCGATGGCAGGAAGAGCGACGACCGAGACGCGCGCGGCTGCCGGCAACCCGACTTCACCGCTCCCGATGGCGTTCTTGGCGTCGACAATCAGCTCGCGCGCTTGCTCCCGCTCATCGACAGCATGAGCGGCGGCGCGCTCGACGGCGCCGTGAGCTCCGCGATCAACAACGGCCAGCTCCTCGTCGCCATCACCGTCGATGGCTTGGATGATCGCTGCAACGACGACTCCGTGACGCTCCGCCTACAGCGGGTGTCCGGCACGCCGCTCGTCGGCGCCGATCAACGGATTGATCCCGGGCAGACCTTCGAGCTCGATCCCGAAGGCGGCGAGAGCGCCATCGCCGCGCGCGTGAAGAACGGCTTCGTCGAGGCCGGTCCGTCGTCGCTCGAGTTGCCGGTCTCGATCCTCGACGCGCAGTTTCCGGCGTCTTTTCACGGCGCGCGCGTGCGGCTGCGGCTCTCTGACGACGGCGCCATCGACGGCGTGCTCGGCGGCGGGCTCGATCGGGAGGAGCTCATGACGCACGTGCGTGGCTTCACCCTTGAGGCTGACTTCGTCACGGCGCTCGATGCCGCGCTCGAGCTCTTCGCGGACTTGGATCCCGACGCGAGCGGCGCGTGCCGGCAATTCAGCGCAGCGATCGAGCTCGAAGCCCGGCCGGCGTTCGTGCTGCGCTAGGCTCCGCGCCTTGGGCTAATTCCAAAGATCGCCGAGCTTCATCGCGTAGACCGGGCGGTGGTACGCCTCCATCTCGTCCAAGTTCCACAAGTTGTCCGAGAGCGGCCCGTAGTGCAGGTTCTGCGGCACGCCGCGCGAGAGCTCGAAGCCGGCCTCGTAGTTGAGCGTGGTCTTGCGAACACGCGCAGCCCGGCGTGCGTCTGCACGATCAGCGTCGTGAGTTTGCGCATGGTGGCCCATACGCAGCATCGTCAAAAGTGGGTGCGGGGTCCGCAAAACGTGACGAGCTGGTCACGGCGCGACGATAAACGGAAAGGTCACCGGGATCGTGCCGCTCTGGAACTCGGGGAACTGCCACTTCTTCACCGCGGCGACGACGCAGCCTTCGAGCGGCGTGGCCTTCAACGACTTCTCGCCGAGCTCGATCGCTTCGGTGTGGCCGCTCGGCGTGATCACCCAGCGCACGACCAGCTTCGCCGGCAGCGTCCCGCCTGCGCGAATATGGGCATCCGCGCACTTCGTGACGGCCGGCGCGTTCGCCTTCACGACCTCGAGCACATCGTCGCGGCCGAGGGTCGCTTTCACGTCGAGGTTCTTCGTCTTTCCGTTCAGCAAATCACCAAACCCACCATCGTCGTCGGGCTTCTTCTTCTCTTCCTTCTTCGCCGGCTCGGCCAGCGCGAGCTGCACCTTCTTGCCCTTCGCTTCTTTCTTCGGCGCCGGGCTCAAAGCAGCGATCGCTTCCTTCTTCTCGATGGCCGTGGCCGTGGCCGTGGCCGGTTGGTCGGGCGCCACAGGCAAACCCGTCGGTGCGATCGCCACCGGCGCGACGACCGGCTCCTTCCGCACGAAGGCCTTCGTCCCGATCACGATCCCCGCCGCCACGCACAGGCTCGCGACGCCCAGGCCCGCGACCGCGAACGGCCACCGCGCGGCCTTCGCCTTCGTCCTCGGCACGTACTTCCACACGTCCTCGCTCGGCGACGCCGCGGGCGGCGCAGGATCCGGCGCGCGCGCGACGGGAACGTCGACCGGCGCCTCCTCGGTCAGCGCCGACAAGGCCGCGGCCGCGTTCGGCCGCCACGCGACCGGCGTCTTCTTCGGCACCACCGCCGCCGTCGCCGTCGCGATCGCGAAGAGCCGTTCCTCCAACTGCGCCTCGACGGCAATCCTTGCCGCGCAATCCGCGCAGCCGATCACGTGCTCCTCTAGCCCCTCGGCCTCGGCGCCGATCAACGCGCCCATCACGTAAGCTTCGAGCACATCCTGCGCTGCATGCGTCGTGTTCATGACACCACCTCCAGCGCTTCCCTGAGCGCTTTGCGAACCTCACAGAGAATTTGGCGCACGCGCTGCTCGCTCAAGCCGATGCGACCCGCGATCTCCCGGTGCGCGATGCCGGGCTCCTCGTAGGCGAGCTCGAACACGCGCCGCGCGTTCTCCGGCAGTCGCTGCAACGCGAGCAGCGCGACTTGCACTTGCTCGTGGGTGACCAGCTGCGCTTCGGCGCTCGAGTGATCATCGCGCAGATCCGCCGGCATGTCGGTCAACGGTCGCCGGCCCGCGCGCCGCGCTTCATCGGCCGCGAGGAACAGCGCCTGCCGGATCGCGAGCCCCGGCAGCTTCACCTCCGTGAGCTCGCCGCGATCGTACTTCTGCATCAGCTTCGTCCAGGTGTCCTGCGCCACGTCGCGCGCCCGATCCATCGGGACGCCCCGCGCGAGCAACGCGACGATCACCCGCCGGTTGTACCGCGCGATCGCGCCGCTCCAGTCGAAGCTCATCGCCGCCAAAGGTGTGCCCACAACGCCTCCGTGCACCACGTGCATCGAGAGAACGTCGAGCCTTCAGAAACGTATCGAGGGGAGGCGAGTATGGAGCGGACTTACACGCTCTATCGGTCGAGGACGAGCCGCGCGCGAAACAGCACGCCCGCCGCGCTCGGATCGTCGGCGTCGTTGACGATTTGTAAGTCGATGTCGCCGTCAGGTCGCACCATCGCGTGCACGCCCTCGGCTTTGATCGCCGGCTGCAACAAGCGCACGTTCGTGACCTTGCCGTCTTTGTCGATGATGCCGACCGCGGAGCCGAGCACCTCACCGTCGTGGTACGTGCTCGCCGAGTCCTCGGCGGCGGCGGTGAACACCATGCGCCCGTCGGGCAACGGCGACGCATCCGTGAACGACAAGCGCACGCCGGAGATCGCGCCGAGATCGAAGGGCTTCACCGACGCAATCGCTTCCTTCGGGATCGCCGCACCGCCGGCCAGCGCAGACAACACGCGCGCGAGATCGAGCTCGACGATCGCGTCTTCTCCCTTGCCGCCGTTGCCGCGTTGAAGGAGGCGCAGCTTGTCGCCGATGACGCTGGCGCCCTCGATGTTCAGCTCGGTGAAGCGCTTGGAAAGCTCGGCGTAGACTTGCGATAGATCGACGCGCTCGGGCTTGCCCTTCGGCTCGTTGTTCTTGTCCAAGCGCACCAACGCACCGACCTGGCGTGCCGCGGTCGATCCAGAGCCGACGGCGAGCACTGCGGCGCCGCCGAGCTCCTTGCTGTCGAGCAACGCGAGCGCTTCGAGATCCGGCTTGATGCGCTTGCGCTCCTTCGGATCGGCGGGCAGCGCCAAATCGAAGAGCTGCACGAGGCGGCCGTGGCCGTCGCCCTTTGCCGGGAAGATCCCGAGCTGGGTCTCGTCATCCGCGACGACGAACAAATGATCGCCGCGTTGCACGAGCCCGCTGGCCGCCGCGAGATACGCACCGCGGCCCTCGGAGGGCGGCGCCGCGAGCGTCAGATCACGCACCTTCGTCATCTTCAGAGCAGGGGGGGTCATCGCGAACGCCTGGGCAGGCCCGGTGATCGCTCTCGCTGCTGCCTTGGGATCGTGAGAAGCGGCACGCTCGGGAGGATGCTGCGTTCTTGGGGCGTTGTCCGCTTTGTTCTCGGCGGTTTGCAGGAGCACCGGAAGGAGCAGCGGCGGCAGCGCTTTCATCGCCTGGTTATCGGCCACGCCCCCCGCGCTGTCCACGCTCACTTGCTGGCGGTGTCTTCGTGAGGGGCCCGGCGCGTCTTGACAGGCCCAATTCGCAGAGTGTATGCGCGGCGCTCCGTTCTCCGGGCCTGTAGCTCAGTTGGTTAGAGCACACGCTTGATAAGCGTGGGGTCGAAAGTTCAAATCTTTCCAGGCCCATATTTTGCCGCTTCGCGGCCTTTCCAAGAGAGACAAAACAAGAAAAGAGACAAAGAGCGGCCGAAAAAATCGGCGAGCGTTGACTTCGAAAATTTTCCGAGTATGGTGCGCGACCTCTTCGGGACGGCCGCAAGCTTTCTCGACGGACTCTGACAACTGAATAAGACGAGAAAACGTAAGTTAACGAACGCGCGATTGTCTGATCGTGCGTTCGCGAAATCAAAGTTCGATGGTGGTGTTTAGTTCAATGAGCACGCGACGCGCGTGACCTCC
>JADLHZ010000003.1 GCA_020848545.1 Deltaproteobacteria bacterium
CAGATCGATTCTCTCTTTGAAGCACATCTCCAATCCGTTTCACCCGACGGCACAATTCGAGAGCCAGTCCGCGCGCGTGTCAGGAAGAAAATGGGATGCTGCCGGTGGAACAGCGTGAGAGCCGACAGAGGGCGCGAACGCCACGAAGATTTCGGCGCCACATCGTGCGGCGCAGCACCCTATGGTCCGCTCACAAAGGTAGGCGGTCATGTGCCACGATTGTGGCGGTAGGCGTGCAGCTCAGGGCGTGTGCCGAGACAGGCTCACTCTGGCGGCAGGGCGTCGCCGACGTAGTCGCCCTCGGCATTGACGTAGACGTATTTCACGTCGCGGATTTCCCTTCCGCTACGAGAGAGGAACGAACGCCCGATGGTCGCCGTGAAAAGTGCGTCATCCTCGAGCTCGACACCCTCGTCGCCCTCGACCGAGAGCACCCGATCGATCCCCGGCGTACGACCGGCAGACATCAACAGATCTCTGTGGAGTCCCGCGTCGCTTTGCAGCAGGTTGAAGACATACTCGGCTGCTTCTGTGTTTGGCTTCGGGCTCTGCTCCATCGAGACACGAACAGAACCTTCGATGGAGCTCACGGACGCTTCCTTCGACAACGCCAAGATTGCAGCGACGCCCGCGTCGTGAAAGGTGGCAATCGCGCCTTGGGCGCCGGGGACGAACGAAGCAACACGGAAGCCTTGTGTCGCCGCCAATGACTTGAGCGCGTCCTCACTCATCGTCGTCTTGACGAGCCCATTGAATCGGCCATTCGGGTTCTTCCGCATGTCGGCGTCGAGCCCGAATGAGATCTTGTTCGTATTCTCAGAGATAGAGGAAATCGATAAAGCGCGGTTTAAGACTTTCATAGTAAGCAATAGCATCGTCGCTTCGGCGTACTCGTTTCGCAGACGATGGCGATTGCGACTGACCGTTTGAATCTGCGCATTGTGCGTCACGCGCTTGCGCTGCCACGAACAGGAGCCTGGCCTTGATCAGTCGGTTCGGTGGACACCAAAGGAGAGACGTTTGTGGTGTCCGGATGTCGAAGCTGGAAGTGGAGAAGAAGCAGAAGAGGGTCAGGCGGAACTACACGCCCGAACTCCAGGCCCGCGCTAAGAAAAGCGAAGGCCTTCTTCGCGAAGGAGAGCAAGCAAAGTTTGCTCTCGTCGCCGCGGAGAAGACCAACTACTGCGTGGCGCCGCTGTACGAGGTGAGCACGCGCGATCGAGGAAGCCTTCGAGCGCGTGAAGACGCAGCAGCTCTTCGGTGGAGCGATTGTCGGCGCGTGCTTTGGCCTGCAAGTCGAGATAGGCGCTAACACCTTCGACCGTTGCACGAGTGGGCTTGGCCGTCACAGAAGAACCTCGAGGGCTGCTTCAAGCGGCGAAGGGGCGCGAGGGAACTGCTTGGCGAGCTCGACGAGCCGGGCCGGGCGAGCGCCCTTTCGCTTGAGCCAATTCTTGAGAGCTTCGATTCCGAGCTCGCGGCCCGCGCTGCCTCGCATGCGAAACGCATCAACGATGCAACGATCCGCGGAGTAGATGCCGATGGACAGCTCATCGGTGAGCGACAGTTGTTCGCGTTCGATGGCGAACGTCGCCGCGTCGAAGTGATGCCACTGGGCGAGCTTGCTCGTTCTCGGCGTGCGCGTACCGCGAGGTAACGCCACATCGATCACAGCCGGGATGGCATCGATGAGGTCGTAGCGCGCTAGCGCTGTTTGCAGACAAAGCGTTGCGTTCGGCGTGCGAGCGGCGATCTCGATGAAATCGAGTTGCGCAGGCTCGGTGCCACTTCGGCGAAAGAGCCCATGGCCGATGGATTCAAACTCGCCGGCATCGCGGCGCCGGTAAATTTCCCGCTTGGACAGCCCCGCCTTGCGTGCCTGCTGTAAGGTAAAGGCATCGGGCAATTGGTGAGCGTGGCCGGGCATGAACTTATTGTATACAGATACAGATATAAGTCGACACAAAGTTCCATTGCTCGCTCGTCGGATAAGGGCTTTGCGAATTGCAATACGAAATATATCGAATTTATCGACTGCGCATCGCCTCGCGAAAGTGTTCGCGAACCCAGACATATAAAGGACACGTCAACGGCGGCGTCAGTTTGCGACCAGCATTTGCTCCATAACTAGATTTGGAGCAAAATACTGCTCCAATGGCCAAAGAACTGCTCCAAGCCGAGCTCGACCAGGTTGCAGGGATCGTCGCCAAGAATCCCATGGGCGTGGCCGCGTCAGCCATCGCAGCTGAGCTCCCGCACGTCTCGGCGTTCAACCTCAAAAGGCGCCTCGCGAGACTGGTCGCCGACAAGCGCATCGAGATGCGTGGAGTGCGTCGCGGCGCCAAGTACTTTCCGGTCGCACCTCGCGCCGCAAGGCCGGACTCGATTCAGCTTTCAGTCGACGCGACCGCCGCGCGCGCGCTGGTGCAACGCCCACTCACCGAGCGAACACCCGTCGGCTACGACCGCGCCTTTCTCGAGAGCTACCGGCCCAACGAAACTTGGTATCTCCCGACATCGTTGAGAGAACGCCTCCGCGCTGTCGGCGCTGCGCCGGCCCAAGCCGGACCCGCCGGTACCTATGCCCGGCGCATTCTCGAACGCCTTCTGATCGATCTCGCGTGGAACTCGAGTCGCCTCGAAGGGAACACGTATTCACTCCTCGATACGCAGAAGCTCATCGCACATGGCCGCATAGCAGAAGGCAAAGACGCGCGGGATGCGCAGATGATTCTGAATCACAAGCAGGCGATCGAGTATCTCGTCGACTCGGCCGAGACCATCAGCTTCGATCGACGCACGCTGCTCAACCTTCACGCGCTCTTGTCGCAGAACCTGTTGGCGAATTCAGCGGCGGAGGGAACGCTGCGCACGATCGACGTCGGCATCGGACGCTCGACCTTCATGCCGCTCGCGATGCCTCAACTCATCGAGGAGTGTTTTCATCAGCTCGTCGACACCGCGCAGGCCATCGACGATCCGTTCGAGCAGGCTTTTTTCGCGCTCGTTCATCTGCCCTATCTTCAGGCGTTCGAAGACGTGAACAAGCGCGTATCGCGCCTCGCGGCAAACATCCCCTTCGTGAAGGACAACCTCGTACCCATCTCGTTTGTCGACGTGCCGCAAGACGTGTACGTCGAAGGTCTCCTCGCCGTGTATGAGAACAAACGGATCGAGTTGCTTCGCGATGTCTTCGTTTGGGCCTACGAGCGATCGGCCTCACGCTATGCCGCTGTCAGGCAGACGATCGGAGAGCCCGACCCTTTCAGATTCAAGTACCGCGAGAATCTTCGTGTTGCCGTCGCCGAGGTCGTTCTCGAGGCAGTCAACGTCGACGACGCGAACCGTCGCATTCATCAATACGCCGAGACGCACATTCCTCAGAACGATCGCGCACGCTTCGCCGAGATCGTCGAGACGGAGATCGTCAACCTTCACGAAGGCAACATCGCACGCTATCGCCTTCGG
Organism: Deltaproteobacteria bacterium; assembly: GCA_020848545.1. Lineage (GTDB taxonomy): Bacteria > Myxococcota > JADLHZ01 > JADLHZ01 > JADLHZ01 > JADLHZ01. The sequence continues at coordinate 3,469 of JADLHZ010000003.1, forward strand.
CCGTCCGAATTCGCCGCGTGGTCCGCACGCAAGGCGACTTGATCATGGATGCCATATTGGCTCCGGGATTCGATGCACCGCTTGCCCGCCTCGGTTAATTCGCGAGTCAGCGCTTCAGTCTGTAGGCACGGCGCCACACCGATGAATGGGTGGTGATCGACGACGGAATCGCGCTTGCGGCGTCCTTCGATCGGCTGAAGACCGACCCTTGGTTCGAGCGGTAGACTGGCGCGAGGACCGGTGAGGCTACGCCAGCAACGCTCGTAGTCGCTTGAGGCGAACCAGGCTCTCCAGATCGCGCTCGTACTGCGCAACGCGCTGCTCGTGGCTGGCGAGATTCTTCTCGCACACGAGTGTCGGCGCTCGGGCTGAATCGATAGTCACCGGATAGTTTTTCTCGATCTACTTCGTCGTCGCCGAAGCGGCGCTGCTGGCGGAACGAGAGACGCGGCGGCCAGAAACTTTCTCACGCTGCGACG
>JADLHZ010000004.1 GCA_020848545.1 Deltaproteobacteria bacterium
GCTACCGGGCCGCAAGGTCCGCAAGGTTTGGTCGGCGCGACTGGTGACACCGGCGCGACGGGCTTGGCAGGCGACACCGGTGCAACGGGTCCGCAAGGTCCGCAAGGTTTGGTGGGCGCAACTGGCAACACTGGTGCGACCGGCTCCACTGGCGACACCGGTCCGCAAGGTCCGCAGGGGTTGGTCGGCGCGACGGGTGATACTGGCGCGACTGGCCTGGCAGGCGACACCGGCGCAACGGGTCCGCAAGGCCCGCAAGGTTTGGTCGGGGCAACCGGGAACACTGGTGCAACGGGCTCCACTGGCGACACGGGCGTGACGGGCGATACCGGCGCGACTGGCGATACTGGCGCAACGGGCGATACCGGCGCGACTGGCGATACTGGCGCGACGGGCAACACAGGTCCGACCGGTTCGACGGGCGACACTGGTCCGCAAGGTTTGGTCGGCGCGACCGGCGACACAGGTCCGACCGGCGCTGGATTTACGCCGTGCATCGGACAAGCGGGCCAGTTTGCCTACTTTGACGGCGGTACGTGGCAGTGCACCGACGTGGAGATGTACTTCAACGGCGGCGCGCTGGTGATCGGGGGGATTGGTGGCACGGTGCTGAGCGTCTCGAACGATGCCAGCTTCGGAGCGAATATCGACGTTACGGGAACGGTGACGGCCACGATCGGTACCTTCACCGTCGCGTCTGCGGGCGACATGCAACTGCCGTTCGTGCCCGCTCCGCTGGTGGTCAGCGCCGCAGTCCCAACGAGCACGGCCTTCTGTGCGGCGAACGAGGTACCCACGGGAGGCAGTTGCCTGGGCTCGACCGGCGGTCTAACGAGCTTCGGCATCGTCACACCGTTCCCGGGCGCGTACATCCTCAATGGGGTGCCGCAACTTGGTGGCGGCTATGGCTGTACCGATCCCGCGGGTGTTCCGACCGCCGTCGCGCAAGTCACCTGTATGACCTCGCACTAGCAATCCGCTTACAAAACATAAGCGCTAGAAATGTGTGCCCGACTTGTCGCTGTGTCCGATAACGGCGCAAGGGGCAACACACATGATGCAGCGAAAGACCCAGCTTTCGGCGCTCGCCTTCACCGCCACTCTCTTCGCCGTCACAGGCGCGTCCGCGGTCACCTACGAGCCGAACGTCACCGGCATCAACAACTTCACCTTCGTCGATCGCATCACTTGGAAGGACTCGAAGGGCTTGGACCGCGAGCTCTTCTTCGCCAAGGACTATCCGAACTCGGTGGTCCCGAAGATCGCCGGCTACGTGACGCGCCTCTCGTGGCAGCCGGACGCCGTCACCGCGCGCATCGTCGCCGAAGAAGATCCCGCGGCCATCAACACGAGCGCGACCCAAGGTTGGGGCACGAACGTGATGCACATGCACTTCAGCCAATACGGCGGCGTGCACCCCTACTTTCCGAACGAGACCGGCTTCTCCGCGACGACGACCAAGCGCGACGGCTTCAACTTCAACCAAGCGCCGATCTTCTTCGGCCCGCACCACATGATCTTCCGCGTGACCTACGGGCAGTACACGTCGCTCGTGAAGAACGGCGTCGACGACAGAAAGTCGGTCAACGTCACGATCGATTGGTTCATCACCGACGGGCTCGACCACGCGATCTACGCGATCACGATCGACGCCACGCCAGGCTTCGCGAGCGACCCGGCGTCGTTCCGCAACAACACGCTCGCGCCCTACTCGTTCATGGCGCCGGCGTCGTGGAAGAACACGTTCGACTGGGCCGGCGGCAGCGACGGCCCGGACGGCCAGAGCTTCGGCGACATGCGCACGTTCATCACGAACAACATGGCAAACTGGACCTACGGCGGCACGAACACGATCCCGTTCGTCTGGCAGTGGGTCACGCCAACGAGCGGCCGCGGCAACGCCGAAGCGGCGTTCATTCAGACGCAGACCTTCGCGCAGCATCCGGCCGGCGAAGGCTTCGCGCAAGGCAACCCGGCGGCCGGCACGCACATGCCGGTGTATCCGGATCTGCAGGGCCAAGAGTACGCGTAACAAATGAACTTCTTCGACAACTATCAGTCGAAGCGGCTCACCTGGGGCTCGCACTACGACTCGCTCTACGGCGGCTACGGCGCGACGCCGGGCTATCAGAACTATTCACTCGCGCTGCACATCGGCAAGTACACGGACAATGGCGCGCTCGAGCTCTTGCAGGAGACGGAGAACATCCACAACGGCACGATCGCCGTCCAGGCGGTCGTCGGCACGCTCGTCACGGCCGGCCGTGAAGGCAACGGCAACCCGACGTCTAGGGCGTTCGTGCCGGCGGGCTACAACCACGTCTATCGAACGTGGGAAATCGTTGGCGCGAACAACAGCGCGACGATCGCGTTCGACACCGGCCTCGCCACCTACAAGAAGCCGATCTTCGTCCTGCGCGAGTTCTCGGGTACGACGAGCGCGCTCACGGTGAGCTTGAACGGCACCCCGCTCGACGCGAACGCGTACGCGGCGTCGGTCGACACGACCACACACAAGCTCTTCGTCACGCTCAGCGCGACCTTGAGCGGCAGCAACGTCGTCAGCATCGTGGCGCCGCCGGTCGATCCCGAAGGCGACAATGACGGCGACGGCATCGCGAACGCGAGCGACAACTGCCCGTTCATCGCGAACGCATCGCAGACCGACACCGACGCCGACGCGCGCGGCGATGCCTGCGACAATTGCCCGACGACGTCGAACCCGACGCAAGAAGACAGCGACGGCGACGGCCTCGGAGACGCGTGCGAGCCTCCTCCTCCTCCTCCTCCCCCTCCGCCGCCAGTGTGCACGCTCGGCGATCAAGACGGCGACACCGTTTGCGACAACAGCGACAACTGCACGGGCTGCTACAATCCCACGCAAACCGACGCAGACCAGGACGGCCTCGGCGACTGCTGGCGCTGTGACTGGTGCAGCGGCCCGGGCACCGACGGCGACTGGGACGGCGTCTGCGACGGCGCTGACAACTGCCCGGGCACGTGGAACCAGAGCCAGCAAGACTTGGACAGCGACGGCGTCGGCGACGCTTGCGACAACTGCGCCTTGATCGATAATTCGGACCAAGCCGATGCCGACGCCGACGGCCGCGGCAACCTCTGCGACAACTGCGGCGGCGTCGCGAACTTCAACCAAGCGGACGGCGACGCCGACGGCGTAGGCGACGTCTGCGACAACTGCGCGACGCTCTCGAACACGACGCAGACCGACTTCGACCTCGATGGCCGCGGCGACGTCTGCGACAACTGCACGACGCTGAGCAACAGCAACCAAATGGACAGCGACTCAGACGGGCGCGGCGACGTCTGCGACAACTGCGTCACCATCTCGAACGGCAACCAAGCCGATACGGACAACGACGGCCGCGGCAACGTCTGCGACAACTGCGCGAGCGTCAGCAACGCGAGCCAGCAGGACACGGACGCGGACGGCGTCGGCAACGCGTGCGACAACTGCGCTTCCGTCGCGAACAGCAACCAAGCCGACGGCGACAACGACGGCCGCGGCAATGTTTGCGACAACTGCTCGACGATCGCGAACGCGGACCAAGCCGACAGCGACAACGACGGTCGCGGTAATGTGTGCGACAACTGCGCGACGGTCAGCAACGCCAATCAGCAGGACAGCGACAGCGACGGTCGCGGCAACGTCTGCGACAACTGCGTGTCGATCGCCAATGCGAACCAACAAGACAGCGACGGCGACGGCAAGGGCAACGTTTGCGACAACTGCGTGAGCGTCGCCGACGCGACCCAGTTCGACTCCGATCGCGACGGCGTGGGCAACGCGTGCGACAACTGCGCCAGTGTCGCCAACACGAACCAGGCGAACGCCGACGGAGACTCGCGCGGCGACGCCTGCGACACCTGTCCGAGCCTCGACACCGCCGGCAACTACACCGACACGGACAAAGATGGCGTCGGCAACGCGTGTGACAACTGCGCCGGCGTCGCCAACGCCAGCCAGAGCGACGCGAACAACAACTGGATCGGCGACGCGTGCGAAGCTTCGTACCCTGCAACCTGCAGCAACGGCGTGAAGAACGGCACCGAGACCGACGTCGATTGCGGCGGCAGCGGTTGTCCGCCGTGCGCGGCGCCGCTGAAGTGCAAGCTCAACTCCGACTGCCGCAGCTACAGTTGCATCAGCGGCGCTTGCCGCTAGCGGACCCGTCCCGGAAATTTTGAGAATTGCCGGCGCGGACCTATCCTCACAAGTCGAGGAGCATCGATGCCGACGGCCGCGAAACGCGCGACGATTTCGATCGTCTCGCCGTGTTTCAACGAAGCAGAGGTCGTACCGCTCTTTTACGACGCGTTGATCGCTGTCCTCGCAGCCGTGCCCGACTATGGTTTCGAAATCGTTCTCGTGGACGACGGCAGCGCCGACGCCACCCTCAGTGTGCTGAACACAATCGCCGCCAAAGATCCGCGCGTCCGTGTGGCGTCTCTCTCACGCAACTTCGGCCACCAAATGGCGCTGACCGCCGGCATCGACCTCGCTTCTGGTGACGCCGTCATCGTCATGGACTGCGATCTCCAACATCCGCCCACGTTGATCCCCGAGCTCATCGTACAGTGGCGCGCCGGCAACGACATCGTGTCGGCCGTCCGCAAGGACACGACCGGGGCATCGCTATTCAAGAAAATTTCTTCGCGGGCGTTCTATTGGCTCATCAACGCATTCGGATCCGTGCACATCCCGAACGGCGTAGCGGACTTCGGTTTGCTCTCCCGACGCGCAGCGAATGAGCTCCGGCGCATGCGTGAGCATCATCGCTTCTTGCGCGGGATGATCTCGTGGTCCGGTTTTTCGCGTTCGCTGGTTCCCTACAAGGCTGATGCGCGCGCTGCTGGCCGCTCGAAGTACACGTTGTTCAAGATGATCGGCCTGGCGCTCGACGCGGTGATCTCGTTTTCAACGGTGCCGCTCAGACTCGCGACGCGCGTCGGTTTCTCAGTGACCGTCGCCGCGTTCGCCTATCTGACTTGGAACATGGTCAACGCGGTTCGCACGGGCAACTTTGCACCCGGTTGGGCGTCACTCATCGCGGTCACGATGCTGATGGGTGGGTCTCAGCTCATCTTCGTCGGGATCTTGGGCCAATACGTCGCGCGCATGTTCGAAGAGCTGAAGGATCGACCGCTCTACATCTTGAAACAAGATCCTCGCGTTACCTCGGCGTCGGCTGAGACGCTGCCCCCGCCTTCTTGAGATCGATCTTGCGCTGTGCGACCTCCAGGTTGTTTCGCGCCCGCGGAAACGCTGGTTTCAACATGAGCGCCTTGCGAAACGCGGCGATGGCATCATCATCCTTGTTGAGCATGAGGAGCGACCAGCCGAGATCGTTCCACGCGTCCGCAGTGCGTTCGGTGTCGGGCAGGACGGCTATCGCGGCGTTGAACAATTCAGCCGCGCCGGCATGGTCGCCCGCGCCTTGCCTGCTGCTCGCCCGCGCGAAGAGACCGGTGAAATCTCGACCGCGCCGGGTGTTCGCGCCCTGAAGCTGCAAACCAACGACGATGACGACGGCGATCAAGAGGCAAACAACGGCCAAGATCTGAACCGGAGACCAACGAGAGAGAGCTTGGCGTACCGCCTTCAGACCTGTGTCGCGCTCTTGCTCCACGCGTGCGACGGCGAGCGAGACCAGCGCCCGCAGGCTGCGCAAAGCCTCCGCGGAAAACGGATCCACGGCCACCGCACCGCGCACGACGTTCGCCAAGCCGGTCGCAGTCGCGTCACCCGAGCCAACGAGATGGAGCACGTCCTCGACGAGCGCTTCAGCCAAGAGCGAAGCGTCTCTAGGCGCAACGCCGGAGAGCGTCTCGACCGAGTTGAGCCGGACAAGGCAATCTTCGATCTTCGTCTGGCGTGCTGCCCTCACCGCCCTTGCCGGATCGCGCTTCGTCATGCGCCCTTTCCTTGGTTGTCGTCGCCAAAAACTTTCGCATAGCGACGGTAGTCCGCACCGAATTGACGGTACTGGCCGATCTGCACCATCCCGTGCCGTTCGTAGAATCCAATCGCTGCGGAGTTCGCCGTTTCGACGCTGAGCTCGTAGCGTCGCGCTCCGCGCGCGGCAAGTGCCTGCTCGAACGCCCGGACCAACTGGCTGCCAATCCCGGAGCGTCCCTGACCCGATCGAACGGCGATGTAGGTGAGCTCGGGCGCCCGCGTATCGAACGCGCTTGCGCGCAGGCCGGTGGCGCCGCCGACGATCAACGGAACGAGGCTCGGTCGGCGCAGCGCGGCGAACCCGAGCCGCGAGAAGATCCGCCACCGCCTGGCGCGCAGAGCCTGGCTGCGCATCGCTTCGGGCTCATCCGAGCCCAAAATGAACCCACGAACGCCACAATTGCCGAGATCGACGAAGGCGATGCACGCCGGGCTCGCGACGTACCCGTCGTAGAAAGCCGCCGTCGCGCTCGGCCCGAGCGCGCTGAGAAGGCCAGTGAGAGTCTCGCAGTGTAAACGGGCGACGCTCACTATGTGGGCGCTCGTCAGCGGGATCAACGCTCCTCCAAGTAGTTTTCGTGTGCGCACATTTGTTGGTTGCGAAGTGTCTGATATGCGCAGATCGATGTCTAGAAAAGGGCGGCCATGCGCATCGAGCGGCTGAGCGAGGTCGACGGCGTGCGTTGGGATGCCTGGGTGAAGCCGCGCACGCGAACCGCCACGGATCTCGACGCCTGGCGAAACATCGTCCGAGAGACTTATGGAATGGGGTCGTATTTTCTCGTCGCCATCGACGCCGGCGAAATCCAAGGTGCGCTCGCCCTCTACGAAGTTCGTCATCGCATCTTCGGGCACTACCTGACGACCGCGCCGTTCGCGAACGACGGCGGCTTGATCTACGAATCGCGAGCGGCGCGAGACGCGCTGTTGGCCGAAGCGAAGCGTCTCTGCAACGCGCAGGGCGCGGCGTATGCGCTCATTCGAACGGCCGGCGAAGATTTGCCGAACTATGTGCCGCATCACCACTACCGCACCGCGATCATCGACCTCCGTGGCGGCCCTGAAGCGTTGTGGAAGCGCCTGCCGGCAAAGACCCGCAATCAAGTGCGCAGGGGACAAAAGGAGAGCTTCACGATAAGCCAAGGCGACATAGATGGATTCTTCGAGGTGTTCCACGAGCACATGCGCGATCTTGGCTCGCCCGCGCATCCTCGTCGCTACTATCGCGCGATCGCCAAGCACCTCGGCGGCATCGCGCGCTTCTTCGTCGTGCGCGACGGAGCTCTACCGGTCGCTGGAGCGATGGTCTTCGCCCTTAATGACACCGTCGCCAACCTGCACACGGTGGCGCTGCGCGAGCACAACCGCCGCTGCCCCAACTACTTGCTCTATTGGCACATGCTCGAGACAGCGGCGCGCGAAGGGTACGCGCGCTTCGACATGGGGCGCTCGGTCGAAGGAAGCAGCAACCTGCATTTCAAGGAAAACTGGGGGCCAGAGATCTCGCCGCTCAGCTACAACTTTCATTTGCAAACGGCGCCAGCAGTGCCGTTCTCAGATCCGCGCAACCCTGTCTATCGATTGCCAATTGCGGTCTGGCGAAAGCTCCCGCTCGCGGTGACGCGTTTGCTCGGACCTCACATAATCAATGGCTTGGCATAGTCCAACGCGAAACGCTGGCCCGCATCGCTTCGCTGCAAAGCACGGCTGCTTCTCTGCGATGCCAAGGCGAGAGGTAGTACGTCACGAGGTCGGGGCGCTCTGGCCAGATGCCCTTCTCGCTCGGATCGGCTTCGCCCGGGTGAAACAAGACCTCGACTTCGGCGCTGTGACCGACGCGGCGATGGACCCGAGCCAATGCCATGTCGAGCGCTTCAACGCTCATGCGACCGGACAAGAGCGCCCCAACGAACCAATCGTTTCGGCCGAGTTTTCTTCGATGCGGCGCGGCGAGCGCGTTCAAGAGAAAGTGTCTGCCGATGCCCGGGATCGTCTGCCGAGGCCCGAGGAAGAACGGCTCGTGGACAAGGCGCACGCCGTTGGCGCCGAGATCCCGGGCGATCTCGGCTGTGACGGCGAAGACATAGGGGATGTGATGCAGGTGTCCGTGACTATCGAGGCGCAGGGGCACATGCGGGCCAAGCGCGGTTCGGACACGGCTCACTTGCGCCGCTAGCTCGCGGCGAATTTGCGTACGGAGATCAGCCGACACACCCCGCGGACCATACGCTCGCGTCAGAGACGCAAAGCTATTCGAGAGATCGCCGCGATGATCGAGGAGACGACTCACCTCCGCGCGCGGGCTCAACGGCGGCTGCTCGACGAGGTTCAAGTGCACCGACACGGCCACGTGCGGCCTGGCTTTTAGTGCGACGATCGCGTCGTCGAAGCCGGCGCCGTTCGCGACGACGCTCACACTATTGAGCGCGCCCTCGTCGATGCAGCGCGTGATGGCCCGGGTGACTCCCGGTGAAATTCCAAAATCATCGGCGTGAATGCGCAGATGCATCAGTAGAGATTCACGAACGCGGGCAGCGCATCCGGAGGAACTTCGAGCGCGCGGTCGACACTTTTTCCGTGGTTGAAAGAAACGTAAATCTTCCGTGCTTCAGCGTCCCAGTAGGCGAGATCGAGGCGCCGGTCGCCGTCATAGTCGTGAGGCAATGGGACGCCGGCGCCCGTGCCGAATGTCCAACGCTCGACAGCCCCGGACTTTGGATCGCGGCGATACCAAGACTGATCCTTCGGCCGCCAAACGACGAGCTCATCCAACCCGTCGCCGTCGTAGTCGCCCGGCACGAGGATGTCACCGGGAGCGCCGAACTGAATCGTGACCAACGGTTTGGCTTCGGCGCCGATCTGCGACAACGTCCAGTTACCGGTCGCCGTGTCGTAAGCTCCGAGCGTTTGAGCGCCGGCGGCGAAATGACCCACCACCGGCACCGTACTCAGCCCACTCGGTGTCGCTGGGCCTTTGAGGTTCCCATTGTCCCGGAGCCACTCCCCGCTTGCGCGACGCCAAGCGATGACTTCCTGCGTGCCCTTGCCTTCGACATCTACGACGAGCGGAACTTCGAGATCCCAGGTCCAACGCCGGCGCTCTTTGCTCCAAACGCCGTCCACGCCCGCCGTGGACCAATACCAAGCGCTGTATTCGGTGAGATCCGACATCTTCACGCCGCGCGAAAAATAGCTATCCGCCATGCGCGCAACGGTGAAGCCTTGCGCTTGCCCAAAGTGGCCGCAGAGCACCAGCGCGTAATCGTCGACGAAGTCGCGAGGCAGCGCTTGGCGACGATCGCCGGTCAAGACTTCTTGATGCGCACGATCGTAGAACGAGATCGGGCTGCTCGGTTCACCTTGTAGCACGACGCGCGGACGCCAGTAGCGTTCGATGCCGGCATCGACGTCGCGCGTAGTGCCGGCGATTCTGTAGATATTGCGATCGCCCGCGCGAATCGTGGGGAGGAAGATCTTTTCGGCGACCAGCTTCGCGAAGCGGCTGCGCACGATGAGCGGCATTCGCTCGAGATCGTTCGAGCTCTCGTAGTACCAAAGAGCCCCCGAATCGGCTTCCGCGCCAGGACGCAAGCGCGCCATCCGTCCGCTCTTGCGCACCTGCTCGGCCACGAGCGTCGCGTCGATGAGAAAGCTCCCTGTTCGTTCGTAGCGCCGTGGCGTGACGCTGAAGATGCTGCCGCTGTGGATCTGGAGCTCGTCGAGGAAGCCGCGCCGCGATTCGCTGTCCCACGCCACGTCGAAATAGACATCGCGATTCGACTGCTTGAGCCCTGCTAGCTTCTGACCGATCTCGACGACGTCCGCGTACGCTGGCAGTGGGAACGGCGACTCGTAAAAGCCGAGCCACTCATTCTCTTTGGAAAACGCAGCGGCGTAGACGTGAATGCAAGGTACGATGGCCATCGCAAGGAGCGCAGGCGCCACGATCCACCAACGCCAAAGCCGCACGGAGAGTGCGAGCGCGAAGGCAGACAAGATCGCGAGCGCGAGGTGGGACACGAAGAAGAACTTCGCTATTTCGGTGTACTCTTCGATCGCGCGAGCGCCGTAGGAATAGTAGAGAAACTGCGCCGGCAAATACGACACGATCAGCATCACGAGAAAATAGTGAAACACGAAGCGACGTGGCTCGGCGCTGAGACGTCGAGAGCGACGCCAGGCGACCATCGCGACAACAGCGAGCACGAGCGGCAAACCAAAGCCGGCGACGTTCCAATTGATAAATCCGAGGACACCGCCCTCGGAGTAGCCAAAGCCGGGCCGAACGCTCAGCGTGGTCAAGTCGAGGCCGTAGAAGTCACCGCGAGACAAGACGCCGCCATGGGCAAACGCGAAGAAAGCAACGAGAACGGTGAACAACGCGGCATCGGTGAAACCGCGCAGGGTCGGCCGGCTCACCCAGCGTCCCGCCAAGAGCAGCCCTGCCGTGACTGCGCTCACCGCCCCGAACACCGCATGACACAAGAAGAGGAGCCCGAACGTGAACGCACAAGCCGCTAGCAGAGACCGCCGTTCGCTCCGCATCCACGTGCCGAGCAGCCACGCGGCAAAGATCGCGACCGCGACTCCGAGCGCGACCGCATGCTGTTGCAGTTGATTAGCGATGTCCCAAGGCAGATTCGAATTGCTCCCATCGAGATTGCGCAAGTGAAAGACCGCTGTGCGCCCTGCTTCCAGCAGATTCGCAAAGTACCCGCGCGAAGCGTCATAGTGATGCACGAGCTGCGCTGGACTGCCTTGACGCGGGTAGCCCGAGTAGGTCTCGACCCAGGGGACGTAGAGCCACGCTAGACTGCCGCCAAGCAGCACCGAGAAGCTTCCCCAAAAACAGGCAAGCCAACGAAAGCCGATCTGCGCGAGCCAGAAAAAGAGAAACAGAAAGACGAACAGGTGAAGGGCCACGGTCACGACGTCGACGCTGACGTTCGGCGAGAGGCGTAGAGTCCACGTCAACGCGCCGGCCAGCATAGTGACCGCATAGTGGTACTTGATCGGCACATCCGGAAAGGCGTTGTGCCGCGGCGGGAACAGCCCTTCCGCGAACTGGCTCGGCGCCGTCAGGTGAATCGCGCTCGACGCGACCTCGTCCCAATAGGGAGTGCTTACGGCGAACAACCATTGCGGAACGCCGATGGCCATTGCGATAGGAATCAACGGCGCCCACGTGCGCCACTGCACGAAAAGCGCGCGCGCCGAAAGCTCTTCACGGCGCGCAGCGATCAGCCAAACGCAAGTCGCCAGGTTGAAGGCAAACCAAGCTCCCATAGCGATAATCGAGTTCTGCGTGATCCTTCCGATCAAGTTGACGACGCCGAGCCAAGCGACCAAGGCGCCGCCGATCGCGGCGAGGACGCGCAAGAACGGAGCTGTGTCTTTCAAGCGTCCGACGGCCCACCACATCGGGAGGAAAAAGACGAAGGTGACGGCGGCGAGCAACCCGCACCGAGCGACGAACATGATCACGCTCTGCTCGTTCATCGCGTCGTCAACGCGTCGGTTTCGTCGCTCTAACGCCGAGGTTCACCATCAGTGGGCCGATCCTCGCGCCGAGCTTGTCGATGCGTCTGAGCAGCGGGTACGTGATGGGAAGAACGAAGGGGATCAGGTGAAACCCTTTGATAGAGTCGACGCGAAGACCCGCGGCTTCAACATGTCGCCGCAGCTTCCACCAGCTGACCCAGTTCTCGTAGCCCTCGTACGGGCGAAGCTTCAACAGATTCGCGAGGTCGATCGCCCAATGCCAAGTCTGGTTCGGCACCGTAATCGCCGCGACACCGCCAGGTCGTAGAACGCGCCCGAGCTCTGCGACCGCGCGCTTCGGGTCGGTTGTATGCTCTATGACTTCGGAGCAGACGACATAGTCGAAATGAGCGTCCGGGAACGGCAGCTCGAGTACGCTGCCGACGACACGCGTTGAATCACACTTCTTCGCTACCTGCGCGAGCAAGTTCTCGCCGACATCAAGCGACGTCACCCGGGCGCCGCGATCACAAGCACGCTTGCTGAACCAGCCTGTGCCGGAGCCGGCGTCGAGCAGCTTCTTGCCGTGCAGATCGTCGGTCAAGAATTCGTCGTAGATCACCTCGATGCGCCGCTCGAGATCGTACATGTTCATCTTGGCGTCGAACTGATCGGCGAAGCGCTCGTAAAACATCGAACGGCGATCTTCCTGCAGGGTCATCGTATCCTCGAACTCAGTCGACTATGGTCGCCATGCGCACATAGTCGAGATTGGGAAATTCTTTGTCGAGATACGCGTTCCCTTCGTCGAGGATCCGGGTCTGATTCGGTCCGCTCGGCGCGTCTCCATACTGGGTATTGATCTTGTCGACCACCTCCATCCCGGAGATGACTTGCCCGAAGGGCGTGAATCCGCTCGGATCCAGCCGGGAGTTGTCGACGAAGTTGATGAAGAATTGCGTCGTGCGAGAATTCGGTCCGGCCTTTGCGAAAGTCACGTATCCGCGCTTGTTCGACTGCGCAAACTTGGGTTTGGGATCGTCCTGGATCAGGGCGTTGCGCCATTTCTGATTCACTGTCGGCGAGCCGTGAAGGCCGAGCTGAACCATGAAGCCTTTCACTGCCCGGAACATCGCGACGTTGTCGTAGTAGCCTCTTTGCACGAGGTGAAAGAATCGATCGGCCCCGAGCGGTGACCATTCGCGGCGCACCATGATCACAAACTCGCCTTTGGTCGTGATGAACTTTGCTTTGTAGACCGCCGGAGCTTGCGCTGTTGCCGTCTCGGGTTGCAGCAACGCAGCATGCGACGCTTCGGGCGTTGGCTTTTCCCTGCACGCCGTTTGAGCGAGCGAGAGAAAAGCAATGATGGCGAACAGAAGTCTCATAATGCTTCGTTCTCCTGCGAAACCACGGGTTGTATCAAGAAAATGTCACTTTTTTGAAACAAATGGCGTCGGCTCTTATGTCCCGGCCCACACGCCGGCGCCATCAACGCCCGCACATTGCATTCGTTCACACTGCCCATCTTGCACGCGGCGCGAAAGTGATCCACCGCGCCCTTGTCGTCTCTGGTGTTGCACGTACCGGCGTGCGCAGCGGCCGAGTTCGACGCACCCGTCCGGACTCGCCAGCTTTGCAGGGGCGGCGAACTCGAAGGACGCGACGTCGAGCGCGACGAGGCGATCGCGCTGAGCACGCACCGTTATTTCTTGCCACTCGACGCCTTGGCTCCCGTCGAGCCCGTCACGGTCTTCACGTTCGCCAGCCGCTGCAGGGTCATCTGCAAGTTGTTCTTCGCGATCTGAAAGCTCGGCCGCAGCTCGAGCGCTTTCTTGAACGCCGCGACGGCTTCCTCGTCGCGGTTCAAGGAATAGAGCGACCAACCGAGATCGTTCCATGCCGGCGCAGTCGTGTTTGTGTCCGGCAAAGCGGCGATGGCGGCCTTGAACAGATCGATCGCCATCGCGTGATCGGCGGCCTTCTGGCGGATCGTCGCCTGCGCGAAGAGCGCGTTGAAGGCGCCGAGCTGACTCGCTTGCTTCAACTGCTCCACGGTCGCGTTGCTCATCGCGCCGGTCGCAGCGCTGGCGGCGTTCAATCCGGTGCCGGCGCTCGGTCCGGGCGGGGCCTTCAGCGGATCTTTTGCGGTGCACGCGGCCATGACGCTGCATACGGCGAACGCCATGGCAAGTCCTGCGTTATTCATATCGCCACCTTCATGCCAATTCCGCGGCGAGATCAAGAAAGCGCGTGCGGGAAAAAATACCCCTCGCCCGCGTTGCGAGCTACGACTCCCCTGTGTCCAAAGCGTCTCAGAAACGCGCGCGGCCGAAGACCGCCGGAGATCCCGATGTTTCTTCGTCTCTGTCGGCGCCGAAGAGCGACCTCGCCCGCCCGAGCACGGCGTGGATCATCGCCGCGGTCATTGCCGTCGCGGTCGGCCTCGCCTATGCGAATCACTTCGACAACACCTTTCACTTCGACGATCACCACGTCATCCAGAACAACCCGGACATCCGCCAGCTCGCGAACATTCCGCGCTTCTTCACCGGCGACGCCGTGTTCAGCGTGCTGGCGCCGAACCGCACCTACCGGCCGCTGCTCTCGACCACCTTCGCGATCGACTACGCGATCGCCGGCGGCTACACGCCGCGCACCTACCAAGTGCACAGCTTCCTTTGGTTCGTGGCGCAGCTCGCGTTGATGGTGCTCCTGTTCCGAAAGCTGCTCGCCACGATCACGCCGCACGCGACGCTGCTCTCGCTCGCCGCTGTCGCCTTCTACGGCCTACATCCGGTGAACGCCGAGACCGTCAACTACATCTGCCAGCGCTCGGACATCATCTCGGCCGTCGGCGCCGTGCTCGCGCTCATATTGTTCATCCGCCGGCCGCAACCTTGGGGCTGGCACCTCGTCGCGATGCTCGTCGCGTGCTTCGGCAAGCAGACGACGGTGATGTTCGCGCCGACGCTCGCCGTCTACGTGTATCTGTTCACCGACGGCTCACGCATGAAGCGCGCAGACACGGCGCTGCGCATGGCGTGGCCGGCGCTGCTCCTCGCCGGCATCTTCTACATCGTGCAAGGCAAGCTCACGCCGAGCTCGTTCTCTGCGAGCGACACGCCGGCGTGGCAATACGCGCTCACGCAGCCGGCGGTGATCGCGCACTACTTCCGCTCGTTCTTCTGGGCGGACGACCTGAGCGCCGACTCCGACTTCGAGCTCGTCAGCGGCCTCTCTGATCCGCGCGTGTGGCTCGGCCTCGGCTTCTTGGCGCTCCTCGGCATGGCGTTCTCGTGGTGCAGCAAGCGCGAAGAATGGCGCGCCGTCGCCTTCGGCCTCGCCTGGTTCGTGCTCGCGCTCTTGCCGACGTCGAGCGTCATTCCGCTCGCCGAGCCGATGAACGATCACCGCATGTTCTACCCCTTCGTCGGCCTCGTGCTGGCGTTGGCTGCCGCGCTCTACCTCGTGATGGAGCGCGGCCGCGGCGCGGATCGGGCGATCCGCACCCTGCTCCTCTGCCTGATCCCGGTAGGGACGCTCGCGGCGGCGATGACCGTGCAGCGCAATCAAGTCTGGAAGACCGAAGAGTCGCTCTGGTTCGACACCGCGAAAAAGAGCCCGAAGAACGGCCGCGGCCTCATGAACTACGGCTTGTCGCAGATGGCGGTCGGCCGCTACGAGATCGCGCTCGACTACTTCGAGCGCGCGCGCCAGCTCTTGCCGCAATACGCAAACGCCGAAGTGAACGTAGCCATCGCGCAGAACGGGCTCGGCAAGCCGGACGCCGAGATCGAGAGCCACTTCAAGCGCGCGGTCACGCTCTCGGTGCGGGCACCGATCGGCCACACTTTCTACGCATCGTGGCTGACGAAGCGAAAGCGCTACGCCGACGCGATCTCTGTGCTCGAACAGGGCTTGAAGATCGACCGCGCGAGCTACGAGATCTACATGCAGCTCATGGCCAACTACGAAGCGCAGGGCGACTGGGGCAAGGTGGCGAGCACTGCGAAGGCCGCGCTCACGCAGTACCCGAACAACGCCGAGCTGCAGCGCCGCCTCGCCGAAGCCGAACAGAAGGCGCCGCATTGACCACGCCGCTTCGCCAGGCGCGCGTGGGCGTCGTCATCCCCTGCTTTCGCGTGCGGGACCAGGTGCTCAGCGTGATCGCGGGCATCGGCCCCGAGGTGTCGCGCATTTACGTGGTCGACGATGGCTGCCCCGAGCATTCCGGCGCGCTCGTCAGCGAACGCTGCAAGGATCCGCGCGTCACCGTCTTGCGTCACGAGAAGAACAAGGGCGTCGGCGGCGCCGTCGTCACGGGCTACAAGCGCGGCCTCGAAGACGGCTGCACGATCCTCGTGAAGGTCGACGGCGACGGGCAGATGGATCCGGCGTTGATCCCGCGCTTCTTGAAGCCGATCCTCGCCGGCGCCGCCGACTACACGAAGGGCAACCGCTTCTTCGAGCTCGCGCCGCTGCGAAAGATGCCGGCCGTGCGCCTCTTCGGCAACGCCGGCCTCTCGTTCGTCAACAAGCTGAGCTCCGGCTACTGGGACGTGATGGATCCGACGAACGGCTACACGGCGATCCACGCGAGCGCGCTCCGCCGCCTGCCGCTCGACAAGCTCGCCGAGCGTTACTTCTTCGAGTCCGACATGCTCTTTCAGCTCGGCCTCGTCCGCGCCGTCGTGCGCGACGTGCCGATGCAGCCACGCTACGCCGGTGAAGCGAGCAGCCTGCGGATTTCACGCGTGCTCTTCAGCTTTCCGCCGAAGTACCTTTGGCGCTTCGTGCAGCGGATCTTCTTCATGTACTTCATCCGCGACTTCAACGTGGGGACGCTCGAGATCTGCGCCGGTGTGCCTTCGCTGCTCTTCGGCGTCGGCTTCGGCCTGTGGAAATGGATCGAGGCGTACCAAACCGCGCAGCCGACGCCGACCGGCACGATCATGCTCGCCACGCTGCCGACGCTGCTCGGCAGTCAGCTCCTGCTCAGTGCGCTCATGTTCGACGTGAGCCACGTGCCGCGCATCCCGCTGGCCGAGAACGATCCGTGAGCACCCTCGCCGAAGAAGGCCGCTACCTCGCGCGCTTCCTATTCGCGGCGCCGCTCGCCGAAGCGGTGATCGATCACTACGTGGCCGCGCACGTGCATTTGTTCACCGGCGCGATCACACGGCCGGTCGACGTCGCGAAGATCGTCGAGCGCCGCTTGGACGCCGAGGCCGTGGAGCTCGTGTTGCGCCGGCGCGATCCGATGAACGCGCTGTCGCAGAAGATGCAGATCCTCGTCTACGTCGCCGAAGCGCGGCGCGAGCTCTATCCTTTGTTCGTCTCCGAGCACGCGCGGCCGTTCACCGCATTCGTGCGGCTCGCGTGGGGCGTCGTGCGCGCGGCGTACAAGCTCGTGAAGGGTCGCTACCTCTTGAGCGCGCACCGTGACCTATGAAGTGATCATCGTCGGCGCCGGCGCGTCGGGCACCTTCGCGGCGATGCAATTGCGCGGCAAGAAGGTGCTCGTCGTCGACGTCGGCAACACGCCATCCGCCGGCGCCGCCGCGCTGCAGGGGAACCTCTACGATCTGCGCCGCGCGCGCGAAGAGATGCACGACGAGCTCATCGGCGAAGCCTACGAGAGCCTGCACAACATCAGCCACGAGTACCTGAGCCCGAAGCTCAAGGCGCCGCTCTTGCGTTACGTCGTCGACGAGACCGCCGCGTTGAGCCCGATCGTGAGCGACGGCTTCTACACCGTGACGAGCCACGCCCGCGGCGGCATGGCGAACGCATGGGGAGCCGGCGTGTTTCCGTTCACCGACCGCGAGCTGAAAGGCTTTCCGATCACCGCCTCCGATCTGGCGCCGTACTATCGCGCGCTGACGGAGCACATCGGCATCTCCGGCACGACGGACGATCTCGCCGCAGATTTTCCGGACAACGGCGCGCTGCAACCGCCGCTCGCCCTGAGCCGCATCGGCACGGACTTGCTCTCGCGTTACGAGCAGCGCCGGAGCGCCGTGCAGCGCCGCGGCATTCGCATCGGCCGCTCGCGCCTCGCGGTGCTGACGCGCGAGCATCACGGGCGCGCCGCGTGCGAGTACGACAACCTCGAGTTCTTCAAGCCGCACATCCCGGCCGTCTATAATCCGGCGTACACCTTGGACGAGCTCGTGCGCGACGGGCAGATCGACTACCGGCCGCGATCGCTCGCGCTGTCGTACGAAGAGCGCGAAGACGGCGTGGCGCTGCGCGTGCGCGATCTGACGACGCAGACCGAGCACACGGTCACCGCGAAGAAGATCGTGATCGCCGCCGGCACCTTGAACTCGTCGCGCCTCGTGCTGCGTTCGCGCAACGATCTCTCTGCGCGGCTGCCGCTCCTCGACAACAAGATCTCGTACGTGCCGTTTTTGCAGCCGTGGCTCATCGGCGGCGCGCTCGAAGAGAAGAGCTTCGCCACGGCGCAGCTGTCGGTCGTGTACGAGCGCGATCCGGCGCCCTTGTTCTCGACCTTCTACGGACTCACGGGGCCGCTGCGCAGCGACTACTTGCTCAAGTTCCCGCTCACGCTGCGCGACAACATCGCCGCCGCGAAGTACCTGTCACCGGCGATGGCGATCGTGCAGGTGTTCTATCCGGACGTGCCGCACCCCGAGAACCACGTGTCGTTGAACGCCGGCGGCGCGCTGCAGATCGCCTACGGCCGCCAGGAGGCCGAGCTCATCGAGCGCGAGCTCATCCGCGCGTTCTTGCGCTTGGGCTACTTCAGCCACCCGTCGCTGTGTCAGTTCCCGACGGCGGGCAACAGCTTTCACTACGCCGGCACGCTGCCGATGCAGCGCGAGCCCGGGCCGTACCAGACGCACGCGAGCGGCAGGCTGAGCGACACGCGGCACGTGTACATCGCCGACGGCGCCGCGTTGACGTGGCTGCCGTCGAAGAACCTCACGTTCACGCTGATGGCGAACGCGATGCGCGTCGCCGATCACGTGCGGAAGGATCTCGGTGGCTGAGATCTTCATCACCGGCATCTCGGGCCTCATCGGCGCGGCGTTGGATGAGCGTCTTCGCGCCGACGGCCACAGCATCACCGGCTCCGCGCGCCCCGAAAATCGCGCGAAGGTGCAGCAGCGCATGCCGGACGCGCGCATCGTCGGCCACACCCTCGGAGATCCCATCGACGTCTCCGGCGCCGGCGCGGTGATCCACTGCGCGCACGACTTCACGAAGGGCCACCGGCGCCAGAACGTGGAAGGAACGCAGCGCATCGTCGAGGGCAGCGGCAAAGCGCACCACGTCTTTCTCTCTTCGTACTCCGCACACGGCGGAGCCAAGAGCGAGTACGGCGCCGTGAAGCTCGAGCTCGAACGCTGGTTCCTTGCGCGCGGCCAGACGATCGTGCGGGCCGGCCTCGTGATCGGCCCCGGCGGCCTGTTCTTGCGCTTGCGCCGATCGATCGAGCGGTCGCCGGTGCTGCCGATGCTCGACGGCGGGAGGAAGCGCGTCGCCGTCATCGCGATCGCGGATCTGTGCGGGGCGATCTCGGCGATCGTGGCTGGGGGCGAGCGCGGCGCGTTCAACCTCGCCAACGCCGGGCTCGTCACGATGGCGGAGATCGTCGAAGCGATCGAACGCGCGGCGGACAAGCATCCGTTCCACGTGCCGATCCCGGCGAAGTGGCTGCTCTTTCCGCTGGCGATCGCCGAGACGCTGCGCCTGCCGCTGCCGGTGACGCGCGAGAACGTGAAGGGCTACATCGCCAACGACGCCGGCGGGTTCGCTTCGGATCTCCTACGCTTCGTGCCTGCGCCGCAGACGCTCGCGCAAATGATCGAGAGCAGCGACGCCGCACGACGCTGACACGAGCCCCATCGAGCCCTGGCTCGAAACCCTGGCCCCAAAACCCTGGCCCTGACCGAACGCCCTGGCCGCGCTCGCGAGCCTGAGCCTGAACGTGGCCCTGGCCTCGGACATCGCTCGAGCGGCCAGGGCCAGGGCCAGGGCCAAGCTCAGGCTCGCGAGCGCGGCCAGGGTGATGGGCCAGGGTGATGGGCCAGGGCGATGGGCCAGGGCTGGCGTCCATCCTCATTTTCGTGGACAGGTTCCCACCGCATGAGCGTCCTCGAACGCGTCGTCAGCGCCCTGCGCGAGCCGCGACTCGGAAGCACCGAGGTCGACACCGACGATCTCATCCGCGTGCACCGCGAGGTCCTCGGCGAGAAGCCGATGCTGCGCGAAGTCTTCCGCGAGCTCTACGCCTACTGTTGGGAAACGGATCAGCGCCTGTTCTCGGGCGACGGCCTGCGCATCGAGCTCGGCGCCGGCGTGTCGTTGTTCAAGAAGTTCTACCCCGACGTCGTCTCCACCGACATCAAGCGCGCGCCGCACTTGGATCGCGTGCTCGACGCGCAGAACATGGATCTCGCGGACCACTCCGTGCGCGCCGTCTACGGCATCAACTGCTTTCACCACTTCCCGGATCCCGAGCGCTTCTTCGCTGAATTGCAGCGCGTGCTCGTCCCGGGCGGCGGCTGTGTGCTCATCGAGCCGTTCCATGGCCCGCTCGCCGGCTTCTTCTATCGCAACATGTTCAAGACCGAGCACTTCAACAAGGCGCAGAAGGAGTGGACCGGCAGCGACATGGGCGTGATGACCGGCGCGAACCAGGCGCTGTCGCACATCGTGTTCGTCCGCGATCGCGCGCGCTTCGAGAGCCGCTTTCCGTCGCTCGAGATCGTGCGCGAGGATCGCTTGCCGAGCTACGTGCGCTACATCTTGAGCGGTGGTTTGAATTTTCGCTCGCTCGTGCCCGGTGCGCTCGCGCCGGCGTTGAAGGGAATCGAAACCCTGCTGAAGCCGGCGGACAAGCTGCTCGCGCTGCACCATGCGATCGTGCTGCGGAAACGCCCTTAACGCGCCGTCAGCCCATCGTCGCACGCGTCTTCGTCGCCGCCTTCGCACGCGCGCTTCATCAACGCCCGCACGCGCTCGACAGCGACGCCGCGGCGCAACCACAGCTCGCCGACCACCCGGCAGGTGGAAGCGTCGTGCCGGCACGCGGCCATGAACATGCGCTCCGCCTCGTCGGGATCGCGCGCGACGCCCTTACCCTTCTTGTACATCTCGCCGAGCGCGACGCAGCTTGGCGCGTGCGATCGCGCGCAGCCCAGCAAGTAGTACGCGGCCGCCCGGGCGCCGTCCTGCGCCACACCGTCGCCCTCGGCGTACGCCTGCGCCAGGTACGAGCAACCCGCGAGGCTGCCCTTCGCGCACGCGTTCTTGAAGTGCTCGATCGCCACGTCGGCGTCGAGGCTGGCGCAGGTTCCGGCGCGGGCGCAGCGGCCAATCTCCGCGCAGCCGTCGCCGCTGCCGAGCTTGCATGCCCGCTCATAGAAGACGGCTGACGCGGCCATGTGCCCGACCGCAGCGCTGAGACCGCCGGCCCGCGCGCATGCCTGCGAGTGGCCTGCCTTGCACGCGACTTCGAGGTAGCGCGCGTCCTTGTCGATGTCCCGGGCTTGCCCTGCCATCGTCGCGATCGAGAAGCAGGAGCCCGCGTCGCCGATGCGGCAGAGCTCTTCGAGCATCACGTCGGCCGCGGCGAGCTCGAGCTTCTGCACGTCGCTCGTCGACGCCTCGACCCACGGCGCGAAGACGACGGCCTCCTGCGAGCGATCGCCGAGGGCGAGCTGGTACCAAAGCGACTTCCCGGAGCTGAGGCCCGCGGGCGCCACGCACGTGCGATCACCGCGCGGCTCGCCGTAGACGGCCGGCCCCTTCGGCGTGAAGCGAAAGCGGCAGAGGAGCGTCGTGTTCGCGGGCAGCGCCGCGTCGAGCGCCACGTAGTAGCTCGCGCCGGAGCGCAGCACCTTCGCGGTCAGCGTCGCGAGCCCACGCAAGGGTTCGGCGTTGTCGCGGCCGAGCGCGGCGAGCTCGCGGCCAAAACGGGCGAGCACCGCGCTCATCTTGCACCCGGCGTTCTCGAGCGCACCCGGCCAGATCTCGGCCGCCGGCAAACGCGGCAGCAACGGGTGCTTGCGCAGCGCCTTCAGCACGCGCGTCGCCGCGCCATCGCCGCAGGTCGCGAGGAACGCGCCGGTCCAAACGGCCGCCAGCGCGTAGAAGGCCTCGACGCCGTCGCTCGCGCCGACTCTCTCCGGATCGAGCAGCTGAGCGAAGGTGCCCCGCTTCCTCTGCGCCATCGCCGCGGCCCGCGCCTGCACGTCTGCGCGCGTACTCGGATCGCCCGCCGCGATCAGCGCGACGTGCGTCGCCAAGCCTTCGTGAAAGTAGCTCCCGCGCGAGCCCATATCGTCGAGCAGGCCTCCCGAGAGTCGATCGATGAACACGTGCGCGGTCTCGTGGGCCAGCGTGTTCGCGAGATCCGCCTCCGGCTGATCGTCGAGCACCATGTCGATGCGCGTGCCGCGCGTGATGCCGATCCAGCTACCGTCGTCGGGAGCGGAGCCGAGCGCGACCTGGATCGGCACGTCGAGCGGGCCGCCGAAGAACGCCGCAACCCGCGCATAGATGTCCGGCGCCGCGGCGATGACGAGGTCGGCGTCCTTCTCGCGGCCCTCCGCCACCGTGAACTTGTACGGCGCGGCGGCGATGAGGAGGAGCACGGCGAGCATCTTTTCGCTCTTACCCGGAACCTTTTGTCCTGTGCTACGTGCAAGCGGTCATGACGCTCCTTCTCTGCCTCATCGCCGCCGTCCCCGTCGTCGAAACGAAAGAGCTCCGCGCCGAGATCCACGTCTCTGAGACCGCGCAGATTTTCCACATCGTCGATCAGCTCTCGAACTGGGGGAAGTACCAGCATCAGCAGTACCGGCGGGCGCTGACGCTCGACGCGGAGGACGAAGCGCTCCTCCGAGAGCACGCGGCGATCCGAAAAGCGCGCGGCTACGGGCTGCTCGACCACGCGTTCTACACCGACGATTCGCGTGAAAAGGCGCTCGCGACGCTGCCCGAGAAAGAGCGCGACGTGGAGCGCCGCGTGCTCGATCGGCTGGCGCCGAAGCTCCTTCCGTTCATCGCCGCGCATGCGAAGAACGTGGCGGCCGCGCGCGATCGTTTGCAGGCGACGCCGGAGCTGCAACGCTTCACCGCCGAAGCGTCGCGCTTCTTCCTCGGCGCTCACGCAGACGTGCCGGTGTACCTCATGCCGAGCGTGGAAGGCGCCTCCGGCGGCGGCTACAACGGCGATCGGCTGACGCTCGAAGTCGCCGAGAAGAAGGGCGGCGTCGACGCAGAGGGCTTGGACGACCTCTTCTTTCACGAGCTGTGGCACGCGTTCGCCGCCGGGCAGCGCGACGCGATGAAGGCAACGGGCCTCGACGTGACGACGCTGAGCGAAGGCTTCGCGCACGCGGCGGCGCCCGGCATCTATGGCAAGCGCCAAGATCTCGTCGACGCCGTGTCGAGGGCGAAGGCGCAGCCTTGGTCGGACAACTCCGCGCGCTTCGATCGCCTCGGGCTCGCGCTCCTCCCGTCGTTGAACGAAGCGCTTCGCAACGGCGAGACGTTCACCGCCTACTTGCCGCGCGCGGTCGCAATCTACCGCGGCCTCGAAGCCGTGAGCGCAGCGCTGGAGAACACAAAGCCGCGCTTCTTCTGCTTCGGCGAAGCGAGCTTCGAGCTCGGCAAGCTGATCTTCGATCAGGGCTACGACACGTGGATGCGCGCGATGAACGCGAAGGCGCTCGCGGAGCTGCGCTCGAAGTTCCGGCCGAGCGACGTGGTCGTCTTCGTGCTCGCCGGCGACGAGGCGATCCCGCCCGAGTTTCGCGAGCTGTTCAGCGGCCAGTGGAGCGACGTCGAAGCGAGCCGGAAGCAGCACGCGATCGGGACATGGAGCGGCAAGTTCGTCGATCGGCAGCTCGTCGTGACGTGGGCGAAGGACGTGGCAGCGCTGCGGCCGCTCGTGGCGAAGGTGCCGGGGATGCAGACGGCGCAGCGGTAACGGCAGTCACCGCGCCGGTGGCAAGTCGCCGATCGTCGCTTCGTTGACCATCCCATAGAGCGCCGTCGCCGGGATCCAGAACGTTCCCTCGGCGTCCGCCGGCGTCGAGTTCGTATCGAAGCCCCACGGGTTGCGGAGCAGAAACTCGGTGTGGCCGTCGCGCTCGCGCACGTCGAGCACCGTGTATTCGTGCGGGCCTTCGAGCACGATGCCGCCGCGCGTGGAGGTTTCATGCACGCCGACGCAGACCGGTTGCCGGGCACGAACGGCATCGCTGACGCGGGCGATCCAATCGGCGCTCGGCATCTTCGCGGTGCCGAGATCGTGCGACGCGATGCCGAGCTCGGTCAGCGCGAACGAGACGAGGTCGCCGTCGATCGATGCGTAGCGCCGCGGCGCGCGGTCGAGGAAGCGCTGCGCGAAGCGCTTCTCGATGAGGCCGACCCAGAGCGCCGGGCCTGCCGTGTCGGCGAAGATAGAACGGCCACTCGCGACCGGAAAGTCGGTGTCGACGAGCTCGCCGAACACGCGAAAGGTCGACGGGCTGATCTGGCGAATGCCGGCGGCGATGATCTCGGGGTGCGTATGCGCGAGCGCGGCGAAGGTCGCGAGCAGCCAGCAATCGCCGAGCGCGCCCTGGCGAATGTGCTCGGGGCGTGGGAGCGGGCGATAGCCGGCGGGCACCCGTTGGCGCTGCAAGTGGATGGGCGGCCCCCGATCGATCCCGGCGACGCCGCGCAAAGAGGGATCCGGAATGTCGGCGCCGGGCGGATCGATCGTCGACAACAAGCTGCGCGGGATCGCTGGCGGCGGCTCCACGCCAAAGACGCGGCGTTCCTCGCGGCGGATCGCGATCTCGCGCTCGTAGGTTTCGGTGGCGTCGGCGCGCGCGACCGGGAGCGGTGGAGTCATCGTTTGCTCGCCGAGCGCGGCACGCGGCGGCGGTTCGAGGAGCGTGCGGCGGACGCGGAGAACAGTCATACGGCCGGTATCGGAGCAGCGAGCTGCTCGCGGCGCGAGGAAGTGCGGACATGTGTCGGTGAAGGACATCTTGGCGTTGACGTCGCCGTTGACGTCAGCGCGCCGAATCAGCGGCGATGCCGAGCCTGCGTCAACGACGCGACGTCGCCCGTCGGCCCGGCGTGGCTGAAGCTCTGCCACACCCCTTCGAGCAAGCTCTTCATCTCGCCCAAGAAGCGCTCGCCGTGAAAGCGCCGCGCATGCTCGCTGATCGACGCGGGCAGAAACTTCTCGCGGCTCGCCTCGAAGCGCTCGATCGCCTGCAAGAGCGCCGGCGTCGTCTGCGCATCGAACCACACGCCGGTCGGCGCCTTGCCCTCGCCCTTGACGTGGCCGAGCGGAACGACGCTCTCGGTGGCGCCGCCCCGCGCGAACGCGATCACCGGGCGGCCTGCGGCCATCGCTTCGACTGGCGTGATGCCGAAGTCTTCCTCGCCCGGGAACAGGAGCGCCTGTGCGTTTCGATAGTGCTCGGCGAGCTGCGCGCTCGTTTGGTAGCCAAGGAAGCGCACGTTCGGGCCAGCTTCGCGTTCTAGCCGTTCGCGCTCGGGGCCGTCACCGATGATGACGAGCTTGCGTGAGCCAGTCTTGAACGCGTCGATCACGAGATCGATGCGCTTGTACGGCACGAGCGCGCTGACGACGAGGTACGGCGCGTCCTTGTCGAGGGGCGTCACGGCGGCCGGCGCGAAGCGATCGACGTCGACCGGCGGATAGATGACGTGCGCGTCGCGGCGGTAGCGCTTGTGGATGCGGCGCGCCACCGTGCGCGAGTTCGCAACGAAGTGATCGACGCGGCGCTCGCTGCTCTCGTCCCACAGGCGGAGGAGCGGCGCGACGATCGACACCGCAGCGCGCACCGGCCGGCTCATGCCGCGCATGTAGTCGCCCGTGAGCTCCCAGACGTAGCGCATCGGGGTGTGCACGTAGCAAACGTGGACGGCGTCGGCGCGCGTGATGACGCCCTTGGCGACGGCATGGCTGGTCGAAACGACGAGATCGTACGCCGAGAGATCGAACTGCTCGATCGCCCACGGGTAGAGCGGCAAGAGCAAGCGGTGGCGTTTCCTCGCGCCCGGGATCTTCGCGAGCGGGCTCTCGATGATCGTGTGCCGCTCGATCGACAGCGGCTGCGACCCCTTCTCGTGCAGCAGCGTGTGGATCGGCGCGCTCGGAAACAGCCGGCAGAGCCCCTCGAGCACCTTCTCGCCGCCACGGTACGTGACGAGCCAATCGTGCACGAGCGCGACCTTCAGCGAGGACAGCGGCGATTCCATCGGCACGCCGTTAGCGAAAAAAGGTCCCAGGGACCATTATTTTGTCCACTTTTTGTACACCTGCGGGTCGCGGGTTGACGATTGCTGACCGATCGGTCAGGATGCGGGCATGCGTGCTCTGCTGACAACCGTGTTTCTTGCCGCGTGCGCGGCGCCCGCACCGATCGATCACGCGGCGCTACACCCGGCCGGCGGCGCCGAGTGCGACGGCAAGACCGCGTGGCTGTACGCGCCGGAGTCCAAGGAATTGAACGCGTTCCCGGACGACTTCTGGAGCGAAGACACGCCGGCCGGGCTGCGGCTCGCGATCCGCCCGGACGACAACGTGCGCTTGCCGCGCGCCGCCGTCAGCTTCCGGCAAGCGTTCGTCGACCTCAACACGCTCGACGGCTTTGGCGTGACGGCCGGAATGGAGCTGATGTTCTCCGGCCCGCTCGATCCCGCGTCGCTGCCGGCGCCGGACGCGACCCCGTCATGGAGCGACAGCGTGCTCTTGTTCGCGCTCGATGCGCCGGGCGACCCGATCGCGGTCGACCTGAAGCTCGTCGACGATCCGGGCGACCAGGTGATGATCGTCTCACCGCGCGCGCCGCTCTCGCCGCGAACGCGCTACGGCCTCGCCGTCACCCGCGCCGTTCTAGCGGCGGACGGGGGCTGCGTGCGCCAGTCGAACACGCTGCGCCAGCTGCTCGCGGGTCGCGGCGCCACACCTGCGCTGCAGCGCTTGCACGCCCGCTACTCCGCGCTCCTCGCCCGCTCCGGCTTCCACCCGGTCGACCTCAGCGCCGCGATCGTCTTCACCACCGCCAGCACGGTCGACGACAGCGTGGTGATCGCCGACTTCATCGGCCACGCACCGCCGCCGATCGCCAAAGGCACGTGCGCGGCGCCGGCGTCGGGCGAAGCGTTTCGCCGCTGCGAGGCCACGTACGTCGCGGACGACTTTCGCGTCGATCACCGCGCGATCGATCCCGCCGATCCGCTCGGCCATCGCACGCCGTACACCGTGCCAGTGAGCGTCTATCTACCGGCGAGCGGCGCTGCCCCCTACCCGACCATCCTGTTCGGCCACGGCCTCAGCGGCACGCGCAAGAACGCCGACATCCTCGCGCGCGTGGTCGCACCCGAGGGCTACGCGGTCGTTGCGATCGACGCGGTGATGCACGGTGAGCATCCGACGCACCGCTCGACCGGAGTCTTCACGCTGCTCGACTTCTTCGCGCTGAACCCGAGCGGTGAAGACAAGCTCGACGGGCTCCAACTGCGCGACAACTGGCGGCAGGCGACCTTCGACAAGCTGCAGCTCATCGAAGCGCTGCGCGCCGGCTTCGACGTCGACGGCGACGGCGGCTCCGACTTCGACGGCAATCGCTTGAGCTACTACGGCATCAGCCTCGGCGGCATCATGGGCGCCGAGCTCCTCGCGCTCTCGCCGCACCTCGAAGCCGCAGTGCTCAACGTGCCGGGCGCGCGCGTGTCGAACATCATCCAAGACGGCGCCATGTTCGCCGTCGTCATCCAAGCGTTTCGCGGCACGGCGTCCGACGGCGAGGTCGCGCGCTTCTTCCCCGTGCTTCAGACCCTGCTCGATCGCGGCGACTCCGGGGCCTACGCGCGCCACGTCGTCAGCGAGCGCTTGCCCATCGCCGCCGCACGCACGCCGCGCGTCCTGATGCAGATGGTCATCGACGACGAGGTCGTGCCGAACACCTCGAACCGCTTCTTCGCGCGCGGGCTCGGGCTGCCGCAAGTCGGCGCCGTGCTCCAGGCGATGCCGCCGCTCGCAATCGATTCTCTCCCGATCGCGGGCGGCGGCGTCTACCAGTTCGACGTCGTGTGCGAAGGCGCGTGTCCGGGTCGCACGGTGAAAGCGTCGCACGGCAACACCGCCGCGAACCCGGTCGCCGTTCGCCAAGCCGTGCACTTCATGAAGACCGGCGAGATCATCGACAGCTACCGCGTGCTCGGCGTCAAACCGTAGCCACCGAATCCCTACCGAATTCCTCCCCGGTCCCTTTTCGTCCGAAATCTTCCCCGGTCCCTTTTCGCGAAAAGGGACCGGGGAGCGTCGCGGCGAAAAGGGACCGGGGAAGATTTCACGGGGAAGATTTCAGCGCCAGCGGCCGTCGGCGACGAGGCGGGAGAAGCTCGGGCTCACGTAGGGATCGTGGGCGACGCGGTCCTCGTACGCCGTGAGGAACGCCCGCTCTTCGCGCATGTCGACGCGGGCGCCGCGCGACTTCGACTCGTGGTGCACGAGCGTGACGTGCGGCGTGTAGACCGTGCGCCACCCGTGCTGCTCGAGGCGTAAACAGAGATCGAGATCGTTGAACGCCACCTTGTACTTCTTCTCGTTCATGCCCGAGACGGCGCGCCACTTGCGCCGCTCGATCATCAGACACGCGCCGGTGACCGCAGACAGATTACGCAAGACCCGCAGCTCGCCGCCGTGCCCCGCGTGGTCTTCGCCGAGACCGGCGTAGGCGTGCGCCGCGAGGCCGGCGACGCCGAGCCAAACGCCGGCGTGCTGTAGCGTGCGATCGGGATAGAGCAGCTTGCAGCCGACGGCGCCGACGTCTTTTTGCGCCGCGAGCTCCATCAGCGGCTCGAGCCAGTCGTCGTGCAACACCTCGGTGTCGTTGTTCAGGAGCAAGAGGTGCGAGCCGGTGGCGTCGCCGGCCCCGCGGTTGTTGAGCGCCGCGAAGTTGAACGGACCGGGCAGCGGCAGCACCGAGACGTTCGCGCGCTGCGTCCACTTGCCGACGATCGCCGCGGTGCGAGGCTCGAGGCTGCCGTTGTCGAGCAAGCGCACGTCGAAGCGGCGCGGATCCGTGTGCGCGAACACCGAGTCGAGGCAGCGATCGAGGAGCTCCGGCTGATCGCGAAACGGGATGAGCACGCTCGCACGGGCGGCTTTCGGTAACGGAAAACGCGCGCGCCAGCCGCCGCTCGCCTCGACGATCTCGGCCGGGCCCGACTCACGCGCGACGTCCATGCAGCCCGCACGCGAGAGCGGTCCGTGCGCATGCACGAGCGGCACGGCGATGTGCTCGGCGCGGCGCACCCGATCACGCACATGCAGCGCGATGGCATACAACGTCGCCTCGGCGCTGGCCCCGATCGGCGGCGAGAACCCGGCGAGCAAGGTGTCGCGCACGAGAAACGCCGGCAGAAGATAGGGATCTTCCAGCAAGCGCGCCGGCGACCACGCGGGCAGAAAGCGCGGCCTCGCCAGGCGACCGCCGGCGTCGCGCTCATCGTGATCGCAAGTGACGACGTCGGCGCCGCGCGCAAACGCCGCCGCGAAGAGCCGCTCGGCCCCGGGCTCCACCTCGTCGCCCGCGCGCACGAAGAGCGTGGCCGACGGCGACTGCTTCGGCTCCGGCGCGAAGGCACCGCCGCGCACGAAGACGATGCGCACGTCCTCGGCGCCGGCCGCGTCGGCGCGCTTCCACTCCTTGGCGAAACGCGACTTCTGCCGCCGCAGCCAGCGCGCGTAGGCCTTCGGATCATCCTGCGCCGCCGGAGGATCGCCTTTGCTGCGCACCTTGCGAACGAGCCGCGCCGTCAGCTCCTTCCACTCGCCGGACACGAGCAGCTGGCCCGCGCGCAGCGCCCGTGTGGCGACGAGGCTCGTCCTCTTCCGCGTCATGACTTCGGCGTCGTCTCGGCGCCGTGCAGCGCGACGGCGCGGGTGAGATCGGCGATGCGCTTCTGCTCCTCCCACCGCGTGTAGCGCGACACGATCGACTCGCGCACGAGCCACACGATCAGCGGGTAGACGACGAAGTCGACGCCACGGCCGACGCCGAAGAAGTTCGCGAACTCCTGCGCCACGGTCGGCACCGCGACGAAGCAGCCGCCGACGAAGAACACCATGAGCTCGAACCAGAACAAGCGACGCAGGCGGCGCCCGAACTTCAGCCAGTCGAGCGTGAGCAAGACGCCGATGAACGCGAGGAGCGAGAGTGCGTAGAGGCCGAGCCCGACGTGCATTAGGATCTCCGCGTGCCGAAGAAATAACCGTAGAGCAAGTCGATGATGATCTGCAGCGCCCCGAGCGACGACTGCCCCTTCTGCAAGGTCTCCGCGCTGTAGCGGATCGACACCGCGACCTCGGCGATCTTCAGATCGTGCTCGGCGACGCGCTGCTTGATCTCGGTCGCATGCGCCATCCGACCCTGCTCGATGCGCACGACCGCGAGCGCGTCGCGGCTGAACGCTCGGTAGCCATTGTGCGCGTCGGCGAGGGCCAGGCCGGTGATCGCGTATTCGAAGAAGCGCGCGCCGGCGAGCACCACGCGGCGCGTCGCCGGCACGTTCGAGTCGCCGGCGAAGCGGTTGCCGAACGCGACGTCGGCGCCGCCCGCGATCGCGGCCACGAACGCGTCGAGGTTCTCCGGCGCGTGCTGGCCGTCCGAGTCCATCGTCACGTAGGCGTCGAAGCCCGGCTCGTGCTTCAGCGCCTTTAGCCGCGCCGTC
Organism: Deltaproteobacteria bacterium; assembly: GCA_020848545.1. Lineage (GTDB taxonomy): Bacteria > Myxococcota > JADLHZ01 > JADLHZ01 > JADLHZ01 > JADLHZ01. The sequence goes on from JADLHZ010000004.1 coordinate 30,209, forward strand.
TCGAGGGCGCCGCCTTGGCCGAGGTTGATCGGATGGCGCATCAGCGTGACGACGAAGCCGGGCTCGGTGATCGCGGCGATCTCCGAGCGATCCACGCGCGCGGCGCCGCCGTCGTCGACGAGAAACACGTGCACCTCGTGCCGCCCGCGGGTCTTCTCGCGCAGGTTCACGAGCGTGGCAAAGAGCCGCGCGCCCTCGTTGTACGCCGGCATCAAGATCGCGACGCGACTCACGCGAGCGCCCTCGGCAGGATGCGCCGCAGCGCCGTCAAGCGCGTAGCCAAGAAGCGCACCTTCTTGCTCGCCGACGCGACGTCGCGGTGAGCGAGATCCGACGCCGCCGCAAACGCGACGCGCAGCTTCAGCACGTTCTTCTTGCGCCCGATCCGCGCGGCACGATCCCAGCCGCGGGCCTCGGCCTGCCGCGCGAGCGCGTCGTAGAGCCCTGCTTCCTCTTCGAAGCGGCGCAGCCCGCGCGCGTGATCGAGCTCGGCGTGCCGGCGCCAGCGATACGCGAGCGCGTGCGTGCCAACGATCGTGCCGCCGGCGAACAGGATGCGCGTAGTGAAGTCGAGATCCGGGATCGCCTTCCACGTCGCCAAGAAGCGCTCGTCGAAGAGGCGGCTCTTTCGGTAGCAGAGCGCCGGCGCCGTGATGAAGTTGCCACGCAAGAGCGCCATCAAGCCGATCTCGCCGCGCAGCCGGATCGGTTCCTCTTTCGGCGTCACCCGCTTCTTGTACGCCCCGGCGATCGAACGGACGCGACGGCCGCGCCGATCGATCGTGCTGGCCATGCAGAAGCCGAGGCTGGCGTCGGGCGCCCGATCCATCACGCTGAGCAGGGTGCGCGCATAGTCGGGCGCCAGCTCGTCGTCAGCGTGGAGCAAGGTGACGAGATCGCTCGTCGCGGCGTCGAGGCAGCGGTTCCAGTTGCCGGCCATCCCGACGTGCGCGTCGTTCCGCTCGTAGCGCATGCGCGGATCAGCATACGAGGCCACGATCGCCCGCGCCGCATCCCCGTGCGGGCTCTTGTTGTCGACGACGACCAGCGTCCATGCGCTCTCGCTCTGCCGAACGACGCTGTCGATCGCGGCGCGCAAGAGCTCGGGCGCGGAGTAGAACGGGATCGCAAAGGTGATCTGCGGGTCGGCCAAAGCACGACGCGGGTAGCATGCACCAGGCGCGCGATGCTACATCCGCGCTCGTCATGGCACACGTGTTCGTCACCGGCGGCGCCGGCTTCATCGGCTCGCACACCGTCCTCGTCCTGCTCGAAGCCGGCCATCGCGTCACCGTGCTCGACAATCTGTGCAACGCGTCCGAAGCCGCGCTCGAACGGGTGCGCGCTCTCACCGGGAAGCCGGTCGCGTTCGTGCAGGGCGACGTACGTTCGCCGCAGGATCTCGATCGCGCGTTGGCCGATCGCCCGGACGCCGTCATCCACTTCGCCGGGCTGAAGGCGGTCGGCGAGTCGGTGGAAAAGCCGCTCGCGTACTACGACAACAACGTGAACGGTACGCTCCGCCTCTTGGAAGCGATGGCGCGCGCCGGCTGCAAGCGCATGGTGTTCTCGTCGTCGGCGACCGTCTACGGCGAGCCCGATGCGCTGCCGATTCGCGAGGACGCCCCGTTGCGCACCACGAACCCCTACGGGCGGACGAAGCTCGTCATCGAGGACATGCTGCGCGACGCCGCCGCCGCGGACAAGAATCTGCGCGCGGTGATGCTCCGCTACTTCAACCCGGTCGGCGCGCATCCGAGCGGGCAGATCGGCGAAGATCCGCGCGGCGCGCCGAACAACCTCATGCCCTACGTGATGCAAGTGGCTGTCGGCCGGCGCGACAAGCTGAGCGTCTTCGGCGGCGACTATCCGACCAAAGACGGCACCGGCGTGCGCGACTACATCCACGTGATGGACCTCGCGCGCGGCCACGTCGCGGCGATCGATCGCATCGTTGCGCTAAACGACGCGCTGCCCTCGCCCTTCGCCGTCAACCTCGGCACGGGCCGTGGCTACTCCGTGCTCGAGATCGTCAAGGCCGCGAGCGCCGCCGTCGGCCGTGCGCTGCCGTACGCGATCGTCGCGCGTAGGCCGGGCGACGCGGCCGCGGTGTACGCCGATCCTACGCTCGCGAAGGCGCAGCTCGGGTGGGAAGCGAAGCTCGGGATCGATGAGATGTGCCGCGACGCGTGGAAGTGGCAACAACAGAACCCGAATGGATACTCCGCCTAACTCGTGGCCGTGAACGTGGCCGTGGCCGTGGCCGAAATCGCCGCGCAGCACATCTCGGCCACGTTCACGGCTACGGCCACGGCCACGATTCAGACCCCGAAGCGATAGTCCTCGTACTCCAGCGACAAGTTCGGCGAAAAGTACGGATCGCTCGTCAGCATCGGCCCCCACCGCGTCTGCATCTTCCGGCGAAACCCATCATCCTTCGCCTTGCCGCGGCTGTATGACTCGTAGTGCACGAGCTGCGCGAGGCCGGTGTAGACGTTGCGATAGCCCTTCTGGCGCAGGCGCAGGCAGAAATCGACGTCGTTGTAGCTCGTCGGCAGCTCGCGCTCGTCGAGCCCTTGCACCTCGTCGTAAACGGCCTTTCGCACCATGAGGCACGCGCCGGTCACCGCGCTCACGTTCGCCGTCGTGCGGACGCTGCCGTAATAGCCGAGGCACTCTTCGCCGTATCCTTTATACGGATGGCCGGCGACGCCGCCGATGCCGAGCACGATGCCGGCGTGCTGGATCGATCGGTTCGGAAAGAGGAGCAAACAGCCGACGGCGCCGACGCGGGCCTTCTGCGCGTGAACGAGCATCTGCTCGAGCCAATCGGCCGACTCGACCTCGATGTCGTTGTTCAAGAGCAAGAGCACGTCGCCCGTCGCATGACGCGCGCCGAGGTTGTTCAACGCCGAGTGGTTGAAGGGGTTGTCATCGCGCAAGCAAACGGCGTTTCGGTGGTGCGAGACGAAGCGCTCGACGCCGTCGCGGGTCTCCTCCTCCTTCGAGCCGTTGTCGACGAGCACGATCTCGTAGTTCAAATAGCTCGACTTGCCGACGATGCTGTCGAGGCAGCGCTGCGTCACGTCCCACGCGTCGCGAAACGGAATGATGATCGACACCTTAGGCGCCGGGCCGAGCACACCGCCCCTGCCGATCTTGTAGCCGAGCGCGAAGGTGCCGGGCGCGAGGCCGTCTTCTACGTGTACGTCGCAGCCGTCGCGGCCGTCTTGGTGATCGGTCTGCACAGCGAGCCCACGCCGCACGAGCGCGGTCCGCAGCGCGCGCTTGGCCGCTTCGTTCGCGTAGGGCTTGGCGTCATAGCGCTCGGTCGTCGAGCCGGGGATCACGCGCCAGTGGTAGAGCACCTTTGGCACGTGGGCGATCGCCTCGGTCTTCTCCATGAGCCGCAGCGCGAGATCGAAGTCCTGCGCGCCGTCGAAGCCCGCGCGAAAGCCGCCGGCGCGGCGCACGAGCTCGGTGCGCATCACTTGCAGGTGGTTCGTGTACATGCCGCTCATCAGCCGCTCCGGCGAAAAGTCCGGCTTGAAGAACGGTGAGAAGCGCTTTCCGTCCAGGCGCTCGAGCACGAAGTCCGAGTACAGCCACTCCGCCTGCGTCTCGTGCTGCGCGAGGATCATCTCGGCGATCGCCGAGGGGGTGAGCGCGTCGTCGTTGTCGAGGAGCGCGATGAACTCGCCCTTGGCTGCGTCGAGCGCCGTCTGCGTCGCTGCAGAGATGCCGCCGTTCTCTTCGCGGTAGACGACGCGCACGCGCTCGTCACGCAGCGATGCGTCGTGCAGCGTCGGGCGAATGTGCGGCGCCGTCGAGCCGTCGTCGACGAGCACGTGCTCGACGCGGGTGTAGACCTGCGCCCGCACGCTCTCGATGCACGCGATGAGCAGCGCTTTGTCCACGTTGTAGACGGGCGTCAGCACACTGACGAGCGGCCGCTCCGGCAGCCGATCGAGCGCACGCAGCAGCACCTCGGCCGATCGCTCCGGGTGCGCCGCCTCCCACGCGGCGTAGAACTTCGGGTTCTCGGGATCGAAGCCGCCGAAGACCCGCGCGCCCTGCTTCACCACGCGATCGGCGATGCCGGCAAAGTCGCCCCGGCGGACGAGCCCGGCCATCGTCTTCCACTTGCGCTGCAAATTGGCTAACGCCACGGCGCGTGCACGCTGTCATCTTCAACGCTTGCTTGCAAACCTTCGGCGCCCTCTAGTAGCAGCCGGCCCCATGGCACACGACGTCAAATCGCTCCTCGTGACGGGCGGCGCTGGCTTCATCGGCGCGAACTTCGTCTTCCACTTGGTCAAGCACCGGCCCGGTGTGAAGATCGTCGTCCTCGACAAGCTCACCTACGCCGGTAACTTGGAGACCTTGAAGCCGATCGAGGGCAAGTTCCACTTCGTCCGCGGCGACATCCAGAACCAAGAGCTCGTCGAGCACTTGGTGAGCGAGCACAAGATCGACGGCGTCATCAACTTCGCCGCCGAGTCGCACGTCGATCGTTCGATCCTCGGCCCGGCGATCTTCGTCGACACCAACGTGCGCGGCACCCTGAGCCTTTTGGAAGCCGCCCGCCTGCGCAAGGTGCCGCGCTTCCTGCAAGTCTCGACCGACGAAGTCTACGGCTCGCTCGGCGCGACCGGCTACTTCACCGAGGACACACCGCTGCAGCCGAACAGCCCGTACTCGGCGTCGAAGGCCTCGGCCGACGTGCTCGTGCGCTCGTATCATCACACCTTTCACATGGACGTCGTGACCACGCGCTGCTCCAATAACTACGGGCCGTACCAGTTTCCGGAAAAGCTCATCCCGCTGATGATCGCCAACGCGCTCGAGGACAAGCCGCTTCCGGTCTACGGCGACGGCAAGAACGTGCGCGACTGGCTGCACGTCGAGGATCACTGCTCGGCGCTGCTCACCGTGCTCGAGCGCGGCAAGGCGGGCGATGTCTACAACATCGGCGGCCATAATGAATCGGCGAACATCGACATCGTCAAGCGCGTGTTGAAGGAGCTGAACAAGCCCGAGTCGCTGATTAAATATGTGACCGATCGGCCGGGCCACGATCGCCGCTACGCCATCGACGCGGCGAAGATCGAGCGCGAGCTCGGCTGGAAGCCGTCGTACACCTTCGAGACCGGCATCAAGCAGACGATCGCCTGGTACCTCGACAACAAGGGCTGGTGGGAGCGCATCCGCACCGGTGAATACGCGCGCTACTACGCGCAGCAGTACGGCGCGCGATGAGCGTCGTCGTCACCGGCAGCAACGGCCTCTTGGGCTCGTCGCTCGTCGCGCACTTCGGCGCCGCGAAGAAGCCGCTCATCGGCATCGACCTCGGCTCCTCGTCGAACCAGCACCTGGGCGCGCACGAGTACTACGACTGCGACCTTTCGAATTACGACCAGGTGACCGAGCTCATCGAGCGCTTGCATCCGCGCGTCATCATGCACGGCGCCGCGATGACCAACGTCGACGGCTGTGAAGCGCAGCGCGAGGCGGCGTGGCGCGTGAACGTAGAGGCGACCGCGCACTTGGCGGCGCTGTCCGAGACGCTCGGCGCGCACCTCATCTACGTCTCGACCGACTACGTCTTCGACGGCCGCTCGGGGAGCTACGATGAAACGTCGCTGCTCTCGCCGCTCGGGATCTATGCGCTTACCAAGGCCGCCGGCGAGCTCTCCGTGCGTACGCACGCGTCGCAGTGGGCGATCTGTCGGACGTCGGTGCCCTTCGGCCCGTTCACGCACGTGAAGAAGGACTTCGTGCGCTGGCTGCGCGACGAGCTCACGGCGAAGAAGCCCGTGCGCATCGTCACCGATCAGATCTCGAACCCGACGTACGCGCCGGACCTCGCGCGCATGCTCGTGCAAGTCGCCGACACCGGCTACACCGGCGTGCTGCACACGGCGGGCGCCACGAGCCTCAGCCGCTTCGAGCTCGCGACGACGATCGCCAAGACCTTCGGCCTCGACGCGGCGCTGATTCAGCCGATCAAGACGGCGGACTTGCGCCAAGCGTCGCCCCGCCCGCTCGACGGCAGCCTGTCGGTGCACAAGGCGCGCTCGCTCGGCTTTCAACCGAAGACGATCGACGAGGCGTTGGCGATCTTGAAAGCCGTGAAATAGGCCCATGGTCGAGAACATCCGCGAATTGGTTCGCTACCGCGCGCTGCTCTTCAGCCTGATCGCGCGCGAGCTCAAGGTGCGCTACCGCGGCTCGGCGCTCGGCTTCCTCTGGACCTTCATCAATCCGCTGATCCTCATGGGCATCTACACGCTCGTCTTCTCTGTCTACATGCGCAGCGAGATGAAGAACTATTCGTACTTCATGCTCGCGGGCCTGCTGCCATGGCTGTGGTTCTCGACTTCGGTGAGCACCGGCGCGTCGTCGATCTCGGATCGGCGCGACCTCATCTCGAAGGTGAGCTTCCCGCCGCAGATCCTGCCGATGACGGTGATCGGCGCCGCGCTGATGAATTATCTCTTCTCGCTGCCGATCTTGCTCTGCTTCGCTTTGAGCGTCGGCGTGGATCTCGGCTGGCCGCTCGTCGCGTTTCCGTTGATCGTGGTCGTCCAGCTCGTGCTGACGACAGGCATCGTCTACTTCTTGGCGAGCGCCAACGTCTTGTTCCGCGACTTGCAGCACATCGTGCCGAACATCATCAGCTTCGCGTTCTTTCTGACGCCGATCATCTATCCGCTGACGCAGATCCCCGAACGCTACCGGCACGCGGCGACGGTCGGCAACCCGATGGCGATGCTGATCCTCTCGTACCAGGACATCTTCTATTACAACCGCTGGCCGAGCTTCGTGCACTTGGCCGCGGTGACCGGGCTCGGCGTCGTGTTGTTCACGGTGAGCTCGCTGTACATGGCGTACAAGCGCGAAGGGTTCGCGGAGGCGTGAGGGCTAACCCGCATCATTCATGAGTTCAACCGGAGTGCGTGGTCGAGAGCTCGAGTACAGCGCTGGCGTCCTCGCGCAGCCGGCGCTCGCCTCCCCATCGTGCAATTTGGCGCGACCGTGCCCTCCCTCCACCGGCGAGCGCCGGCATCTTGAACGCTTCGCGCAGACGTCTCCCTTGATCGACGGTTGATGCGCGGGCGTCGACCGGTCGAGACGGCTCAGGCGGATGAGGCCGGCGCCAACTTCGCAGCGATCGCCGCGAAGGCGTGGGCGAAGGGGAAGGCGCTGGGAAGTCGCAGCACGATGCGGCGGGCGGACTCGGTGACGGTGGCGGCAACCTTGAGCAGCCGCAAGCGCAAGGTGTCGAGCTGCATCGCTCCGAGCTGCGAACCGACATCCTTGGCTGCCTGCCGTACGGCGTGCATCAGCCGATAAGCAGCGGAGTACAAAAGTAGGCGCAAGGCGTTGGCTTTGAAACTGCTGCACGACAGTCGGTCGGCCTGCAACGCGTTCTTCAGATCCTTGATGAAGTTCTCGCACTGGCCGCGCGCGCAGTAACCGACGTCGTAGATATGCTGCGGATCGAACGAACGCAGCGTGGTCACAACGAAGCGAGGATTCTCTCCGTAGCTGGAATGCTCGGCCTTCAAGACGACATGACGGATCACCGGCCATGTGTCGGCTGCGTACGCTAACGAAGAAAAGTGCCGCACGGTGTGCTTGCGCTCGGCGTAGATCGATTTCGCCTCGGCCATCGCGGTCGCGGCGAGCTTGAGCAAGCGCGCATTCTTCGCGATGCCGATGATGTAGTCGACGTCGCCGATCTCGCGGTCGAGCTTCTCGAGGCGCTCCGAAATCCGAGGCATGCAGAAACCAGAGTCAGCGCGTACGACGATTTGCGCACGCGGCAATCGCCGGCGAATGCCGCGGATGAGGCGTTCGAGCACGGTACCGGCACCGCGAGCGGCGTGAGCGTTACCAGGACGGAGCAGAACGCTCGCGAGTTGGCCGCTTTGCGCGTCGAACACGAGCAGCGGATGGAACATATGCTGGTCGTAGAAGCCGTGAAAGAACGAGAGCTGCTGGCTGCCGTGGGTTTCATCATCCGTGGAATCAATGTCGAGCACGACGACCTCGGTGCTCGGGTCCAGCGAGTCGACGTAGCTCTGTTCGAACCAGTCGCGCATGCGGTTGAGCGCGCGGCCGTCGATGGCGTTCTCGAAGCGCGAAAGCGTTGGCTGGGATGACAGAGCATCGTCCGTGTCAGGAAGGAGATCGCACACGGTCTTGAGCACCGGGTCGATGCGCAACGCGTCGGCGTCATTGCAATCCTCGTAGCCGAGACAAATCTGGTAGAGACGCTGGCGGATCTGTTCGAGCCGGGTGTGGCGCACGAATCGCCCGTCACGCTCGTCCGGCATCAGAGCGGCCAGCGCTGCGCTGACGCCGAGCCTCTCATCGGCAGCGCGAACAAGGAGCAGCCCGCCGTCGCTCGACGACCGGGCGGCATCGAACGTGGCGACGATGTCACGGCTGGGGTGGAATCCGAACGCGAGCTGTGATGTACACACTGTTGCCGGTCTCCTTTTCTTTCTGTTGGCTTCGCAACCGCAGAAGAAATCGAGACCGGTCTTCTTTTCCAGTCATATGCAGCGTTTTAATGTAAAACTTTTGCTACATTTGAACTATCGCTCGTTGGTGAGCGCGAATAATCCGGGCTAAGCCTAAGCCGTCGCGCGCGACGTTGCCGCGCCGACGTCGATGTCCCACTGAACGCGCACGTCGCTGCTGCCGACGCCGCGCGCGCGCTCGGAAACGAAGTCGAGGCGAGCGACGTCGCGCCAGTGATCGAGCGGTGCGCCGACCATCGTTTCGATCGCGAAGTCGAGGCGCACGTTGCGCGCGTTCAAGGCGATCTCCTTGAACGTGCAGACCACGCGGCCTGGACCCGCATTCACCGGCACCGGCGCGACGTTGAACATCTGGCTGTTGGCGCCGAAGTAGCAATGGTTGTCGGACGACCACAGCCCAACGGCGAAGTGGATTCCGGGCAGCGCCTCCTTCGCGTCGAACTGCACCTCGATCGAAAACGACGCCTGCGACGGCAGCACGAGGCTCGGCTTTCCGTGCGCGTCGAGCACGCGAATGCTGCGGATGGTCACGCGCTGATCGCCCCAACGGTTCGGCTCGGCAGTCGACGCTTGCGCCGGCGTCGTGTCTGGCACCGGCGCGGGCGTCGCTTCGGCCGCGCTCAACCGCGCCTGATTCTCGCGCTCCGAGACCTTCGCCCGATAGCGGTTGCACACCGTCGACGGATCGCCGTACGCCGCAGCGACGCCCTCGTCGAGCCACAGCGCCTTCGTGCACCACGTCTCGACCGTCGGCAGCGAGTGCGTGACGAGCACGATGGCCACGTTCTTGCGTTTGAACTCATCGAGCTTCTCCCGCGACTTGTGCGCGAAGTGCTCGTCGCCGACGGCCAAGATCTCGTCGATGATCAGAATGTCCGGATCGACGTTGACGGCGATCGAAAACGCCAGGCGCATGTACATGCCGCTCGAATAAGTGCGCACCGGCGCGTCGATGAACTCTTCGATCTCGGAGAACGCGATGATCTCTTCCTCGCGCTTCTTCAGCTCCTTGCGACTCAAGCCGAGCAACATGCCGTTCATGTAGATGTTCTCGCGGCCCGAGAACTCCGGATGAAAGCCGGCGCCGAGCTCAAGCAGCGCCGAGACGCGACCGCGGCGCTCCACGGTGCCGGTCGTCGGCTTGTAGATGCCGGTGAGCAGCTTCAAGAGCGTGCTCTTACCGGCGCCGTTGCGCCCGATGACGCCGAGCGTCTCGCCGCGCTTCACGTCGAACGAGATGCCCTTCAGCACTTCGAGCCGCTTACGCGCGATCGCTTCTTTGTACTTGCTCGGGCGCAGCGCTTGCACGATCTGCGTCTTGAACGTGGTGTAACCGCCGCTGATGAGCTTGCGGTCGAACGACTTGCGTACATCGTTGACGACGAGCATCGCGTCGTCGGGCGAAGACAAGCTCACAAGAGTCCCTTCACTCGTTGCCACACCCGCTTCGCCTGCCGCTCGACCGCCGGAAAGCGCTCGATGTTGCCGCGCAGCTTCCGCAAGAGCGGCGCGTAGTGCTTGACGTCGTGCAACGTGCGCAGCTCTTCGTCGCGCTGGCGCAGCTCTTGTTGCAGCGCGACGACAGCGCGCTCTTTGGCGGCGAAGGCGCGCGCCAACGCGTCGGCTGCATCCGCTGGCAGCGTCTCGTTCTTGCGCACGCGATCCAAGATATCGTCGACCACCGATCGTCCTTCGAGCGCCGCGGCCGTCGCCTGCAAATAGGCGTGCCCATACTGCGCGTCGGGTTCGAGGTAGCACCCCTCACCCCACTCGTTCCAGGCATTGATGAACAAGAGCTGCGCGTCCGGCCGGTGCGTACGCCGGGTCTGCTCGGCGATGCGCGCGAGCCAATAGCGGTACTCGGTGGGCGAGCCGTTCACGAACACGTGTGGCGTATGCTGCCGGCGCGCGGTGTTGTCCCAGCGGGCCATGACGCCGCGGTAGCAGGTGTAATCGGGCGCCGGCCGGTTCAACGCCTGCGCCATCACTTTTCGGTAATCGAACACTTTGCCGCGAAATTCATTGTTTGTCGGCGCGGGCGGCACGGTCGCCAAGTTGTCGTCGTTGACGAAGTGGTGCGGCGGAAATTCCACGGCGGCGTCGAAACCGTAGGGCCTCGGATCATGGCACGCGCCGAACTGGACGGCGACGAGGTGCAGGTCCGCAAACCCCGCCGCCTTCGCCGCCGCGCGCCAGAGCTCGGTCGCTTCATGCATCAGCGGACGGTCCACCTTGTAGACGAGCAGCACTGGCCGGTCGTTCACGCGCACGTACCGCGGATCTTTGAACAGCGGCATCACGGCGGCGATGAACGCCCGGTCGTCTTCCGGCGAATAGTTCTGTGCGAGGAGCACGTGCTTCTCGTGCCCATCCCACGTGCGCGTCCAGTTCTCGTTCGCCCAGCAGACGCAAAAGCCGAGGTCGAGGTCTTTTCGCGCGGCGAAGGTGTCGAGCGGCATCTCGAGCACGCGCCGGCCGTTGAACCAATAGTAATAGAAGCAGAACGCGGCGATGCCGTAGCGCTTGGCCAACGCCACCTGCCGCGCTTGCACGGAGGGATCGCGCAGGTCGTAGTAGCCGAGCTCGCCGGGGACGCGCGGCTGCTCGTGGCCAAGGAAGTTGGGCGTCGCCCGCTTCACGTTCGTCCACTCGGTGAAGCCCGCGCCCCACCATTCGTCGTTCTCGGGGATCGGGTGGAACTGCGGGAGGTAAAAGCAGATTGGCTTGACCACGGTCGAGGACGGCGGCTATCAGCGCGGGTCATTTTGGTCAATTCGGCCGCGGCCTTAGCGGCGGGGTGTACATTCGCGTGAGCGTCACGGTCATCGTTCCATGCCATAACCACGAGGGCTTCGTGGCGGAGTGCCTCGCGAGCCTCGATGCGCAGACCTACAACGACACGCGCGTCATCGCGATCGACGACGGCTCCACCGACGCGACGTGGGACGTCATCCAGCGCACGAAGATGACGAAGCCCATCGAGCGCATCCGGACCGAGAACCGCGGCGCCCACGCGGCGTTGAACCATGGGCTCAGCCTGGCGCAAACGGAGTACGTGGCCATTTGCAACTCCGACGACACCTTCGCGCCTTCGCGCCTGGAGCGGATGATCGAGGTCCTTCGCAGCGAGAACGGCCGCTTCGCGTTCAGCCACGTGCGTTACATCGATCCCGAAGGCGCGGACGTGTCGGCGACGTGGGACTACGCGAGAGACCTCCACCACAAGCAACGCGCGATCGAAAGCTTCGCCGCCGTCGGCTATGCGCTCATGCTCACGAACGTGGCGATCTCCACCGGCAACTTCGTCTTCGCGCTCAGCTTGATCGACGACGTCGGCCACTTTCGCCCGTATCGCTACGTGCACGACTGGGACTTCGCGTTGCGCGCGCTGCTCGTCACCGAGCCGCTTTACGTTCCAGAAGCGCTGTACAACTACCGCCTGCACGCGGCGAATTCGTTTCGCTCGCTCGACGCCGCCGCCGCCGTCGAGTGCCCTGAGCTGATGCGGCGCTTCATGAAGAGCGCGATGACCAGCACGCGCCTCGACAACGAACGCTGTCCATCACCGGCGAACTGGCCCGGCTACTTCGAATACTTCGTGCAGCATCACGGCTACGAGATGTACCAACACGGCTGGGACACGATCGACCCGCCCTACTTCGCTTGGAGACAATCATGAAAGGCATCATCCTGGCCGGCGGCTCTGGCACGCGGCTCTATCCCCTGACGCGCGTCATCTCGAAGCAGCTCCTGCCGATCTACGACAAGCCGATGATCTACTATCCGCTGAGCACGTTGATGCTCGCGGGCATTCGCGAAGTCCTGATCATCTCGACGCCGACCGATCTGCCGCGCTTTCGCGAGCTGCTCGGCGACGGCAAAGACTGGGGCATCGAGCTCTCTTACGCCGAGCAGCCGCGACCGGACGGCCTCGCGCAGGCGTTCATCATCGGCAAGTCGTTCGTCGCCGGGCAGCCGAGCGCGCTCGTGCTCGGCGACAACATCTTTCACGGCCACGGGTTTGCGGAACAGGTGCAGCGCGCGGCGAAGATCACGCACGGCGCCACGGTGTTCGGCTATCAAGTGCGCGACCCCGAGCGCTACGGCGTCGTCGAGCTCAACGACAAGAACCTCGCGATCTCGATCGAGGAGAAGCCGAAGCAACCGAAGTCGCACTGGGCCGTCACCGGGCTCTACTTCTACGACAAGCAAGTCACCGACATCGCCGCGAGCTTGAAGCCGTCGGCGCGTGGTGAGCTCGAGATTACCGACCTGAACCGGGTGTACTTGGAGAAGAAACAGCTCACCGTCGAGCTGATGAGCCGCGGCTACGCGTGGCTCGATACCGGCACGCACGAGTCGTTGATGGAGGCGTCGCAGTTCATCCAGATCTTGGAGCACCGCCAGGGCCTAAAGGTCGCGTGCGTCGAAGAGATCGCGTGGCGCATGGGCTTCATCGACACGGCGCAGGTGTTGAAGCTCGCCGAGCCGATGAAGAAGAACAACTACGGCCAGTACCTCGCGTCGATCGTGAAGGACGCGCAATGAACGTCGTGGAAACGGCGCTCCCCGGCGTGCTCATCATCGAGCCGAAGGTGTTCAAGGACTCGCGTGGATTCTTCGCCGAGACCTTTCACGCCGAGCGCTATCAGAAGCTCGCCGGGCTCGCGCTGCCGTTCGTGCAGGACAACTGGTCGCGCTCGATCAAAGGGACGCTGCGCGGGCTGCACTTTCAGAACCCGCGCGCGCAGGGCAAGCTCGTGCAGGTCCTGCGCGGCGCCGTGTTCGACGTGGCGGTCGACATTAGGAGGAGCTCGAAGCACTTCGGCAAGTGGGTCGGCGTCGAGCTCAGCGACGAGAACGCACGCCAGCTCTGGTTGCCGCCGGGCTTCGCGCACGGCTTCCTCACGCTGAGCGAGGTCGCGGACTTCAGCTACAAATGCACCGACGTCTACGCGCCCGAGGCGGACGGCGGCGTCGTGTGGAACGATCCGGAGATCGGGATCGCCTGGCCGGACGTGGGCATCGCGCCGTTGTTGTCGGCGAAGGACGCGGCGGCACCGAGGCTGAAGGACTGTGCGAAGCTGCCAGGGTGAGCTACGCCGCGCGCTCGCGTGTTGCGTGGCTTTCTAAGACCGCGAGCAAGCCGGCCGCTCGTTGGGCGCTCTCTTGCGTTAGGCGCTGCGCGTCGGAGCGTCCGGCGATCAGCCGACGCAGGTGCAAGCGAAGATCTTCGAGCGCCGCCGCGGAGAGGCTGTAGTGCAAAGGAGCACCGCGATCGTCTGCGCCCGCCCACGGTGGCGTCTGCCCGCGGCGCACCTGAACGAGATCGATCCCGATCTGATTGCCACCGTGCTGGCGGTAGCGCACGACGGGCTCCGCAATCGCGTGCAAGCGTCCGAGTACGGCGGCGATGAGCGCGATCCAATAGTCGTGCACCCAGTGCGGCGAGACCGGCAGGAAGAACGAGCGCAGGCGCCGTGGAAACGCGCTCGTGCAGCCGGTGACCACGTTCTGCTTGAGGAGGGCAATCGCTGCGCCGTCCGAGAGGAGGCGATCGCCCATCTTGGCTTCGAAGCCGATGCTCTGCCATAGCCGGCAACGAAGCGGCTGGGCATTGCCATCGATCATGTCGGCGTCGCTGAAGCTGAGCGAAGCACCCGCCGCGAGCGCCTCGCCAGCTCGGGTGAGACGGTCTTCTCCCCAGACGTCGTCTTGATCGCAGGGCGCGACCACCTCGGCGCGAGCGAGGCGGATTGCCTTTTCAAACGCGCGCGTCGACCCCATATTGAGCCGGTTTCTGTAGATGCGCACCGGGAAGCGTGCGCGCTGAGCAAAGCGCTCGAGCACCGTGACTGTATCGTCGCGCGAGTCGTCGTCGCACACGACCAGCTCTTCCGGCTGAGTGCGCTGTGCCTCGAGCGAGGCGAGTTGCTCGGGAAGGAAGCGCGCCCCGTTGTAGGTCGCCATCACTACCGAGATGGACGAGCTCACTTGCGTTCTCCCTCTACAAAGAGCGCGTCGAGGATTCTCACCGCGCTCAGCTCCGGCGTGTACTTCACCACGTCGACCACGGCATTCTTGCGGAGCTCCGCTTGCAGTGCGGCGTCGCCGAGCAAGCCGATCAGGGCGTCCACGCACGCCCGCTCGCTCGCAGTGTCGACGAGGATCCCGTTCTTACGATCAACGACGAACTCGCCGGCGCCGCCGCGTTGAGGGCCGATGCAGGCCACGCCGCACGCCATCGCTTCGAGCATCGTGAGGCCCATCGCCTGCCAGCCCGAGCAGTCGAGAAACACGTCCATCTCGGCGAAGAGCGCCGCCGTCTGCTCGCGCGTGATCACGCCGACGTTCGTCCACCCGGCCCTGACGTGTCGCGCGACCCGTTGGTCGTCGGTGCTCGCGCCGAAGAGCACGACATCAAAATCGCCGCCGCGCGCTTTCCACGCCGTTTCCAGCACGCGCAACGTCAGCTCTGGGTTCCGTCGCGGCGTCTCGAAGCGAATCATCGCCAGCACCCGAGGGCGACGGTGGTCCGGCCGCTCGCCCCGCGGTGCGAACAAGGTCGTTTCCAGACTCGGCCCCACGACCGTACAGTCGACGCGATGGTGCTGGAGGACTTCCCTCTTGTTCCACTGCGACTTCGTGAAGCGCACGAGATCCGGCAAGCACGTGTACGACTGCGCCGCCACCCGCCAGGGAGCGCTGCCGGTCGGATAGAAGTACGGCTCGTAGTCCTGAATGTAGTAGCCTCGCACCACGCGGGGCGGGAGCTGCGCCATCCACTGCACGCTGCGATCGGCGGTGGCGATCACCGCGTCGAATGACGAAGCGAGCGGCCGGATGCTCTCCGCTGTCTCCGATGGAGCCCACACCACGGGCAAATCAACGCCCGGGAAGCCCGCGGTGTACTGTTCTCGATGCGCGCTCAGGTTGATGAGGTGCACGTCGACACCGAGGCTCTGCTTCATCGCGAGCGCTTCTTGGATCACGACGTTGGCGCCGCCTCCTGGATAGCAAACTGGGAGCAAGAACGCGACGCGCTTGCCAACGAAGCGCGCGTGCGCCGCGGCGATGATCTCGCGTTGCTCCATGGCCAGCGCTTGCCGCGCACGCGCCCCGGCGACCGCGAGGCTGCGCTGCATGGCCGAGAGCCGCTCGCCAATGAGGGCCTGCGTGTGCAGAGTGCCGAGGATGTGCCCGGCGCGCTCCGCCAACGCCTTTCGGCGCTCGTGGCTGTAGCTCTTGGATTGATGGTGAAAGACATACGCATCGTCGGCGATCGCGAGCTCGAAGCCGGCTTTGCCGAGGCGAAGTGAGTAGTCGTTCTCTTCACCGTAGCCGGCCCCGAAGTGCTCTTCGTCGAAGATGCCGACGCGGGCGATCGCTGTCCGCTTGATCATGTAGCAGAAGCCGTTGAGAAAAGGTACGCGCGGATACGCGACCGCGCTCCGCATCGCTACGAGCTCACCCATCTGCGCGACGGTCATTCCGTGCGGCAACGGGTTCATCGACCAATCGCCGTCCGGCCCGAGGACCAAGGGGATCGACTGCTCCGACGCGCAGTTCGAGAACGGACCGATCGCGCCGATCGCATCCGACGACTCGCCGCACCTGACCATACGATCGATCCAGCCCGGTGTGACGATGGTGTCGCTGTTGAGCAGCACGACATATTCAGCGGCGCTCTCGCGCAGGCCTTGGTTCGCGGCGAAGGTGTAGCCGCGCGCTTGCTCGTTCCGACGTAGGACGGCCCCTTGTTCGGCCGCGAAATCGCGCAGCAGGGCCGCGGTGTCTTCGCGACTGCCGTCGTCGATGAGGATGAGATTGTACGGCGGCGTCGTGTGCTCGATGAGCGACTCGAGGCAAGCGCGCACGTCGTCGAGCGCGTTGTGGACGCAAACCACGATATCGACGGTCGCGCGGTGCGCTCGAAGCACCGGGCGCTCGATCGCCCTCTGCGTGGAAGCATTGCGCGGGCGCAGCGTCGCCAACGCGCGCTCGATCTGACGCGCGATGAGATCGATTTGCGCTTGGGCAAGATCGAGCGCGCTAGGGAGCAGCTCGACCGGCCCCGGCTCTGGTCGCGAAAGCTTGGCGACGTTGAAGGCTTGCGCCGCGACGCGGCCGAAGCGCAGTCGGTTGCTCTGCAGCACCTCGCGCGCGAGCGCTGCGAAAGCATCGAAGCGGTGTCGTTGGCCGGCGACCCACGCACGCGGATCATCCTCGTTCGCAGTCGCGGTCTGTAGCCCCTCGATCGCCGCGTAGAGTTTGTGAGCCAGCATCGGTACCGGCCGTCCTCTGGCGGTGCTGATGAAGTCGCCAACATTGGTGCCGAGCTGCCAAGAACGACTCTGCAAGAGTTGACTCGCGAGCGCGGCGAGGCGCGTGCTCGTAAGGCGCCATTGCTCCGCTTCGCTCCTGACGAAAGCGCGCAGAACGTCGGTCGCGGCGCGTCCCTGCTGTATGGCGCGGTCGAGCTCGGCTTCGAGCTCTGCCCGGGCGGCAATAAGCTCTCGGCGTTCGGCCTCCCGCGAGCTGCCGGCCGCATCGAGCTCGCGGCGCAAGCGCGCGACCTCGCGGTCGAGCAGCTCGAGCTCCGCGCCAGCGTTCACGCGGACGCCGAACTCGGCCAGCTGCCGAGTCACCGCCAAGTAGTCGGCCGACTTCGGCCAAGACATCACAAGCTCGACCCTCGCCGTCTGTCCAGCAACGCCGTCGGGCAGCGTGAGCAAGAACCACGGGTCGAATCCTGTCGCCACCGCGATCACTTCGGAAGAGCCACGATCGCATGCGAAGTACAGGTCGTTGCTGCGACAGGACCCGAGGTACTCCGTCGATCCGTCCCACGCGAAGACGCAATCGCCGGCGCCGGAAAAGAGCCGCAGATCATGAAGATGCACGAACCCCGGCCGGTCGCAGGGATCGATGCGGATTGCGGTCACGGTCCGGGCGCCGGACTCAATCGCCAGGCTGATCTCCTGGTGCTCGCGGCCGATGGTGGCCATTTGGAAGGTACTGCGCGATTCGTCGAAGTTGTCTTCGCGGCCGCGCCAATACGCCCTGCAGGAGAACTGCAGCTCCACGCGCGGCGCTTCGGAGACGAGCAGCGCCACGTTGTCGCGCGCGTCCGCGTGGGCCGGGATCGCTTCGACGATGAACTGATAAGTCTGCGCCTCCGGCCGGCCGAGCAAGTAGTGAGAGAGCCCCGCGGGAAAAGCGTCAACGAAGAGCTCGCGAAACTCGGACTGATAAAGCCCCACGGTGACGCGGTCCATCCGCCGCACCTCCATGCCAGCGCTGCCGAGCAACTCGAACAAGCCCGAGCGCGTGTAAAAACGCAAATGCGTCGTGTCGAGCAGGCCAGCCGGGGTGTAGGCAAATTCGCCCGCAAGCAGCCCAGCGATCACACCCGCGTAGGCCACGTTCGGCATCGAGATCAGGACGCGGCCACTGTCGCTCAGGAGCGACGGCAGCTGGCGAAGCACGAACGCGGGATCGCGCAGGTGCTCGAGCACGTCAGCGCAAACAATGACATCATAGCGCGCGCTGGCCACGAGCGCGCCGAGATCGGTATTCTCGAGGTCGACGATGTGTAGCTGACGATAGTAACCGCGAGCCGCATCGGCCACCGCGCGATCGATCTCCACGCCGTCGACGGTGCAGCGCTTCGCGTCGCGCAAGTAGCGACCGAGCGCGCCGGGGCCGGTGCCGAGGTCCAGCACCGTCGAGCCAGGAGGGATCCAGCGCGCGATCTTCGCCAGCGAGTCTTCGCCGTTCTCGCTGACTTCCCGGTCGTAGCTCTGCGCCACGCCGTTCGCCAACTCTTCGATCTTGGAACGCGCCATTATCTTTGCCGGAGACGGAGCAAGCGCGACACCATCTTCTCGAACGGCGCGCGGTGCTCGCCCGCCCCGTTCGCCGAACGCGCTGCCACCGCCGAGAGCACTTCGACCATGCGATCGCGGCCGAGCAACGCCTTCACCATGCGAAGGGTCAAGAAGCCGCGGGAGCGCTGGATATCGCGCATCGCCTGCTGCGCGGCCGCGTGCGCTTGCTCTTTGACGAACACCTCGTCGTTGAGCCGGGCGGTCTCACGGCGCAGGAGCACCATCGCGTCGCTCGTCGCCCTCAACATTTCCTGATGCTTCGCCAACGCTTGTTTCAGAACAGCGAGGTCCTCCTCGAGGCGAGTGATCTGGCGTTGGGCCAGACGCTCGCGCTCCGACGCCGCCTCGATCTCGTCAATGGCGGCGTCCTGCCTTTGGTCTTGTTCCGCCTGTCTATCCAGACGTTGTTGCAGATCTGCCGCGTGCTGCTCGACCTGCCTACGGGCCAGCTCTAGCCGTTCGCACTCTAGGTAGAGTCGGCTCATCTCCATGAGACGCGCAGTTTCGAGGGCTTCAACGTGCGCGCGGATCCGGGGCGCCAGCTCGAGCTCCTTCACCACGGCGGCGAGCTCTGGCCCGTCTCGCAAGCGCTGGCCTTCCACGATGAGCCCGAGCCCAAAGAACCCTGGGACGACGAGTAGGTTCAGGTCTCGCTTCGACCCGTTGACGAAGTCTTCCGCCGCAGTCAGGACCCCATTCTGAAGATCGTTCTCGTAGACGGCGTTGAAAAGTTCGCGGTTGATCGGCGCCTCGGCGTGCGGCTCGCTCTTGCCCGGCTCGAGGCCCATGCGCCGATACGGCTTTCTGTACGCGGCAGGGATCATCTCGGGATCGTAGTACATGTCGCGCCGTCCGTATGGCCAACCGACGTCGTGCAGCAGCAGCAGCGGCAGCGCCCGATCCGGCGCGGTGTGCTTCTCGATTAACGCGAGCTCGTTGAAGACCGTGTACCAGTTGTGATCGCCGTCAACGAGCACGAGGTCGAGCCCCTCGATGCGGGGCAACGCGCTGAGGCTCGCCTCGCGGTAGAAGCGGAGCTTGTCGCCGTGCTCTCTCTGCCACGCGTCGACGTCATAGAGCGGCTTCGGATCGATGACGTGCACGACGCCGCCGTGCGCTTTGGCGAAGGCGAGCAGCTTCTTCGTTTGGTGGCCATGCTCGGAGCCAATCTCGAGAATGCTCGCAGGCCGCATGGCTTCGAGGATCGGCAGAACGAATGTATCCCACTGATTGTCCATCCTAGAGTTCCCTTGGCTCAAGCGACCGCGTCACGCGCGCGGTACAGCTCGAACACCGACAGCTCCGCGTTGCCGCAGAACTGATCTTCGACCACCAGGTATTGGTGCACCTGCTGCGGCACCATGTCGTAAGCAAGCAGGTGGCGGAAGACCTGCTGCGTGCTGTGCGCGTCGATTCCGAGTGATTCGATACTCGACCCACAAAGCTCGAGCGTCTGGCGGATATATTGTTCGCTCCCGTCTCGGATCGCCATCAGCATGGGCAGGTGGCGCTGAGCTGAGCCGGCGGCTGCGAACAACGGCACCGAACCGGTCTGGCCCTGTTCGAAGCGAATGAGCTGGCCGTCGGGTGAGGTCAACCACGCTTCCAGCAAGAGGGAGTCGCCGTAGACAGGAAACGGCCGTGTGCCGTCGCTGCGATCGATCGTGCCGAAACAGCTGAACGCTGCGTTTCTCTCACACGACCAACGCGCCGCCACCTCCGTCGTCGCGAAGTAGAAACCGCTCATCGTCTTGCCGGTGATCGTGTGCAGACATCGTTGAATCGTGCCGGAGAAGCCGAGATCGACCAGCCCGGCGTGACTCGATGCCATGAGGCCAGCGGCCGACAGGTACGCGAGGTAAGCGTCCCGCTCGACGCCTGTGCGCTCGGCACAAAGGGCGCGGGCGCGGCGAAGCGCGACGGCCACGACACTGACGTCCTCCGGCAGGACCACCGGACGGTCGACGAGGCCAAGGCGAGCGAAGTCGCTCGGCGTGATGCCGATGCGCCGATCGAGCAAATCGCTGAGCGTGCCCTTGAACGACGGCGTCAGCGCGATCTCGACGAACTCCGGATCACTCGGGTTCTTGGCGATCGCGCCGATGCATGCGCGGCGCGAAGTCAGCAGATAGGTGCTCGGCGGCAGCGTGCCGAACCGAGCCCGGATCTGGGGAAGGTCGGCGAAGCGATCATAGAAATGCTTGAGCATGTAGCCTTCGCGCGCGAGGAAAAACAGGCGATCGACACCACGTTTCTGCGCGCGCTCGGCGAGCCAGAGCAGCATCTGCAAGATGATCGGCCCGTAGGCGGCGTAGCCAAGCGAGAACAATATCGTCCGAGGATCCATCGGGTCAGCGGCCCTCGAATGGATCGTTGAAACGCTGCGCGATCACCGGCCCGAGGTAAAGTGCGTCCGGTGTCCGCGACATCCCCACCTCGCCAGCGAGCTTGCGGCCGAGCATTGACAGCATGAATAAGTTGTACGGCGACATCACGTGGAACAAGCCGAGCCGACGATCCCCGACCATCTGCACGTCGGAGTGTTCGTTATCCCCAATGTGCAAGAACCGACGATCGGCGATGCCCTCGTGAGCGATCAAGTAATCCCACATCGCGCCGGTGTCTTTGCGCACACCGATCTCGGAGGACATGTAGATCGCTGAGTGACCGCGGACGCCAGCTTTCGCGAGCAATCGTTCGACGTGTCTTGATCTCAGGTACATGTCGCTCACGAGAAGCACTCGCTTGCCTCGCGTCACCGCGTAGCGAAATGCTTCGATGACGCGCAAGCGCGGAACGCTCACCTGCTCCTCGATCTCCAACTCCAGCGTCTCCGCCCGCGTGGCCAGCTGCTCGCCGAGCGTCCCCTGACGCAGCACCTCATAGATTTCGTCGTAGGATACGTCACCGGCGCGTTTGCTTTGTCGAACCCGCGCCTCGGCGTCTTTGCGCAAGCGTTGGAAATACGTTGGCCGCCCGGCGTCAACGTCCAGCCGGTGCTGAACGAGCGTGTGGACTTGATCCGGCAAGGTGACGCTGCGCGTGAGGAGCGTGTCGAAGATATCGAACGAGACGACCTCGGCCTCATCGATGTCCTTGAGCAGGTGACGCAACCCGCGCGCGCGGTAGTCACACAAGCGCTTCTGACCCCAATCCACCGAACGGTAGCCCGTGTCTGCGTTGAACTCGATCGAGCGGTAGCCATTTGAGCGCGCGAGTAGGACAAAGCTGCGCTCCACGGCGTGGGAGAGAGTGCCGTCGTTTTGGCCGCTCTCGATGGGAAAGTCGTCCATCGTCAGACGTCCGTCGAGCATTTGGTGGATCGCTGCCGGACGGAACCAGAACATCGACCCTGCGGGAAAGTCGATGTAGCTGCTGAGCGAAACGGACAGTCCCAAGCGATCGTGCAACAAGCGCCCTGAGTGCTGATTGCTCAACCAAGTGTGTGCCATGTAGGGCACGTCCGAATGCGTCTCGGGATAGAGCACGCCGAGCTTCGGGTCGGCATAGAATGTCGCGAGATTCTTCATCACGATGGACGGCGACCCGAGCAAGTTGTGCAACAGATATTGACGCCAACCCCAACGCTCGCGCCCGGAATAGAGCGATTTCTTCGTGTGGATGTGACACGCGAGATCGTAGCCGAGCAGGTCCTGCCCCCACGCGGCCACGAAGGGAGCGATGTCTCGGCCGCGATTTTCCACGAGGCGAGGACGAAAACGCACACGCAAATGCGGTCTGCGCGCCAGCCAGTCCCGCGCATGCTCAATCGTACTTTCGCTCACGGCAGTGAGGAGGATGTCGCAAGGGATTGGGATGCGCGCCGTCGCCTCGAGAAGCTCCTCGAGAAGGTCGTCGTAGAATGCGTGCAGCATGACGGCGACGTGCTGCTGCGCCGGGTTGTGCGGCCGTGCCAAATAGTGGTCGGAGCCGAGCTGAGGATGCGTCGCGAGGCCCTGATCCAAGCCGTAACGTAGGAAGTGGCTCAGCGGGTTGATCTCTGCAACCGCCACCTCCTTGTGCTCGTTGAGGTACCAGCCGGTGTCGAACCATGGCCCCGGATCACGCCGCTCGCGCCACCCGGAGATCCCGAAGTGGACGAGCGGGTTCGCTCGGCTCGGGTCGATGTCGTGGTACTTGGCGCAGTACCAGCGCGTCGAGAACCAGGGGTGGGGATCGCGACCTTCCGCCGCCCCGCGCTCCAAGTAGTGCTCCACCGGATCGACCCCGGACCGTCGCACGTCAGGATACTGATCGAGGTAGAAAGTCGCGTCGAACAAGCCGAGATGCCGCAGAAACGCGGGCTTGTCGACGGAGCTATCCAGGCGTTCAAACACGTGGTCGACCTCGAAAATGGCCGCTCACCATAGCGCAACCGGGGTCGCCGAGCTAGAGGGCTACGCGCGAGTCGCCCGCAGTAAGTAGTTGGTTCCGAGATATTTTTTCTCGTCGGAGAGGAAGTAGTAGAAGGTCGGGTCCACCCAGCCGATGTCCTTCATCGTCGCAATGAGATCCCAGCCGTAGTCGAAGACGAGCAGCGCGCCGTCCTTGCTCATCGGATCTCCGTGGTAGACCGGCGGCAGCAGGTGCGTGAGCTTGCCGCCATCGAGAGCCGCGCGTCGGACGGTGACCGCGGCATCGAAGAGGAAAGGCACGGTGATGAGGCAAACCCCGCCCGGCGCCAACACCCGGTGCATCTCGCTCAAGGCAGCCCGAAAAGAGAACACGTGCTCGAGAACGTCGAGGGAAACGACGGCATCGAAACAGGCATCCGGAAACGACAGCCGCTCCAAGTCTTCGCAGCGCAGGCCATGGTCATCGGCGGAGCCAGGCGCAATGCGACTGACGAACTCGCTGCCGATGGCGAACGGATGTTTGGCGAGCAGCGCACGAAAAAAAGGCGTCGTCGCTTCCGTGCAGTAGACGCCGCGATTCGCTGCAATCTTCTCGCGCGTCACCATCCAGTCGAGCATCGAGCGCATCCGCGTGTTCATTCCGCACCTGCAGATCGCCGTTTCACGCCAGCAGGCCGTGCGCGATCCGTCCGCGTTGTGGTGCGCCCAGTCGTCGGTCACATGCAGGTTGCCCCAACCGCACCGCGGGCAGTAGCCGTTGACCACGAAGCTCTTCTCCGGGCCGCGGAAACGATGCGGCACCTCGCAAGCCCAGAACTCTTCGATGCGCCGGAGGCTCGCGGGCCATTCGGCCATGGTTCGGATGGGTTCGACGAACATGGAGTCCTTCATCATCGGTGCGGGAAGATCGCGCTCTCGTTGAGCAACCGCCAATGCACGGCCCCTGGCGCGGCGTCGTGCCAGAGATAGACCGGATCGCGCTCGAACGCACGCCATTGCGGACAGTTCTCGAGCGGCACCGTGATCGCTTGCGGCCCAGCCGCGTTCGTGCGGAAGCTGACCCGGCGCGAAGACGTGGGCCCATCGGCCTCGCCGGGGATGCGATCCGAGAGTGTGAACGCATGATCGCCGGGCATGTCGAGGCATATCGCCAGGGTCTTCGCGTCGCGAGCGTTCGTGCGGTCCACGATCCAACCACGCTCGCCCACGGTCATCGCATCCACCCAACCCCTGCCTACATCCGCGCGCACTGGATATCGGCGGCCCCCAACCTCTATCTCCTTCGGCAGCTCGCGGGCCTCTCCCAGCGCAAAAGCGCTTCCTCCAGCCGTCAGGCCGTACCATGCGATCGTCGCGCCCGCGCGGCTCGGCAAACTGACGCGAAAGCCAGCCATCGCGCAAGCTGCGCACTTTGTTTCCCTTGCGACGTCCATGCGCGCTTCGGCCGGGCGCACCCGCGCGCGCACTCGTCCTTCGCTCAGCGCAACCACCTCTGCGGCGGGCGCCTGTCCTTGCAGGTCGACCGCCCACCCGATCGCGTGCGAGACGACAGCCTGCGCCGACCCTCCCGTCTCGACGACGGCGTCAACGCGTCCGGCGCTCGCTGGACCGCCGTCGGAACGCGACCATCCGAATCCTCGGGCGGCGTCGTGCTCGAGCTCGACCGCCTTGCCATCGGCACCCACCGCGACGAGCCGAACGCTGGCGGCGATGTCATCCGGCACCGTCGCATCCAACTCGAAGCCGGCGGTGAGACAAGCGCTGCAACCGGTCGCGGCGGCGACATCGGGCCGCGGAAGCTTCGGGGCCGCGCGCGCGAGCGTCCGGTCGCCCGCCTCGAGCCGCACCTCGGCGGCCGGCTGTTGCGCGCCTCGATCGATCGCCCAACCGCGTAAATGCCACCGCCGACCGACCAAGCCACAGTCGGGGCTCGCTTCGGACGCGAAAAAGCTCGGCGCGAAACCCCAGTCGCACGGGCTGTGCGGCTCCTCCGATGAGGGATCCAAGAAGCGTACTCCGGCAGCGCGCAGATCGTCGCGCGGCGTGATCCCTGCGTCGATGCGCGCCCAGATCTGCCATCCGCTCACGTCGGCGAATGGCGCGTAGTGCTCGAGCAGATAGGTACTGACCGCGTAATAGCGCACCGTCCGAGGAACTCCATCGCCCAAACCATAGCCACGCGGTGAATCGTAGATCACGAAGAGAGGGCGCGTACGCTCGAAATGCGCAATCAGATCGAGCTGCGAGCGGCGGCGCACGGCCAACGACACGTGATAGTACGGGCTGAGCAGCGGCCGATCGAGGATGTAGTGTGTGAGCAGTGGTGTGTCGGCGAAGTCAAAGAGCGGTGCGTCCTTGCTTTCGTAGGCCGCGAAAAAGCGCGTGAGCGACGCCCATTCGTCAACCTCTTGCGCGAGCGCGCGACCGGCGAGCGGCCCCAGTCGGTCGACGTAGCGCGAGCCGCCAGCCCGCTTCACGAAACGATCGTGCGCCTTGGAAACCTGCGCATAACCCGCGGGCGCGGCCAACGCGACCAGGGCGGCGGCCAAGAGCGCGGACCCGCCCACGGGCACGCGGCGAAGCAGCGGCGCGGCCAACCGCAGCCCCACCAACACGCAGCAAGGCAGCGCCATCGCGAGCACGTGCGTCACGTGGTAATCTGCGCGGCTCATGTACTTTTGGTAGTAGGTGGCGATGACCAGCGCCATCGCCATGATCGACGCATCGGCCGGCGTCGCCTGCGCACGCCGCGGCCATCCCAAATAGACGAGCCACGCGACGACCAGCACCGTCATGACCGGCGCGATGACCCCGATGAGATAGTAAGCGTCGGCGAGCAGCCCGGCATTCACCGGCAACCCGCCGACGAGCCGGTGCCCGTCGGCGAAGGTCGTATAGTACGAGATGACACCGCGCAGCGCTCCCACGGCAGCCAGCACTGCGGTGATGGCGATGAGACAGGTCGCGGCTCCGGCGCCAGTCGCTATCGTAAGCGGATAGTTCTTCAACCCCCCGCCTGGACGCGCATCACGCCATTCCCAGAGGACGATCATGGCAACGATCGCGATCGCCGCAAAGGCGAGCTCGGGCGTCAGCAAGTTCGCAACCCCGCAAAGCCACGCGAGCCCGAACGCCGCCCCGCGCGAGCGCTTGGCGAGGGCCCGATGCAGGACGATGAGCGCGACGGGAAAGACCACCGCGCGCGGGTGAAACGCCGGCAGGCAGAGGAGCGTCAGGAGCAACGCCGCTTGCGGGAGCGGGCGGCGCTCAGTGGCGTCACGAACGTAGAGAAAGGTGGCGAACGCGCAGATCGCCGGCGTGTAAACGACGAACGTGCCGTCGGCGCCCCAGGCCGAGGCATCGAGCGCAAACCATCCGAGCATTGGAAAGAGGATGTCCTGCAGGGGTCCATGGATGACCAAGATGTCGCGCCACGGCCAGAGCCCACGTTGTACCGTGCGCAACGCGGCGAGCTGTTCGCCGAGGTGGTAGTGGTCGACGAAGGACAGCGGCTCAGGCACTGCGGCGTAAAGAAGAAGCAGCGCGCTCGGAAAAACCACGAAGGCATTGAGACGCTCCTGCAACACCGAGGACGCGTGGCGGCGTGCATGAATGACGATCGCAATCGCCAAGGCGCACCAAACGAGCCCGAGCCAAACCGGAAACCAATCGAGGTGGAGCACGGCGCCGTCGCTCACTGTGAGGGCGCTCGCGCGGCTGACGAGCCCCACGGCAAGCGGCGCGAGCACACCAAGCCCGATATTCAGATGTCGCGCGCGCGCGAGCCCCCGCTCGACACCACCGATGCTCGCGACGGCGCCGATGGCCAGCCAGGCCATCAGCACGCCCCACGACGAGGCGCCGAGCAGGACAGCTGCCGCGATGCCCGCCACGAGGCCCACGAGCGTTTGGTGCCAAAGCTGGGCGCCGATTTCGGCCGCGAACGCCGGCCGCCGTCGACCGAGGTCCTCTAGGCGAGGCGTCAAGGCGTAGGCGGCGATCCAGATCAGCGGAAAGACGAGCGCCACGAGATAGTAGCGATCGAAGTACACGTTGATGTTGAAGCGCGCAAAGATGGGATAGCCGACGATGTCTGTCTTCGTCACGAGCGGCGCCTCGATCGATGCATCGAGCGCGTACGCCACGCAGGCAGAGAATAAGCCGCTGGCGAAGAAACGGGCGATGTGCAGCGGCGACGTGTTCAATGCGCCGCGCCGATATCCGATGCGCGACCGTCGAGCAAGGCGACGACGGAGCTTGCAAATTGGGTCGAGCTTTGGCACCCGCCAACGGATGGACGTGCGCCTCGCCGACATCCCGCTTCTCATCCTGGCCGGCGGCCGCGCGACACGTCTGGGCACGCTGAGCGAGGATCTGCCGAAGTTCCTCATGCCGATCGGCGAGCAAAAACGGTTCGCGGACGTGCAGCTCGCGTGGGCACACGCCCAGGGCTTTCGCCGCATCGTGCTCAGCGTCGGCTACCGCGGCGAGCTCATCGAGCAATACTGCCAGAACGGCGACCGCTGGCAGCTAAGCATCAGTTATGCGAAAGACGGCGATCGCCCCCTCGGAACGGCGGGTGCGGTCAAGCGCGCCTTCGCGGATCCGCCGCCGTGCGCGTGCGTGCTCTACGGCGACACCATCCTCGAGCTCGACTGCGTTGCTGCTGTGCGACGCCTCGAGACGCCTGGCGCGGTGGCGGTCATGACCGTCCTCGCAGATCCGCCAGCTGGCCACAGACCCAACGCCGACTTCGACGGAACCCGCGTTCTCTACGCGAAAAAGACACCTGACCCGTCATGGCGCTACATCGACTACGGCTTCCTCGTGCTGAGCGATCGTTTCCTCCGCGAAGTCTCGGCGGATGTGCCCCTCGACCTGGCCGAGCCGCTGGAGATCGCTGCGCGGGCTGGACGTTTAGCCGGGATGGCCGCGACGGTCCCCTTCTGCGAGATCAACACCCCAGAAGCGCTCAATGCGTTTCGCGACCGGTTCACGCCATGGCTGAAGTGATCATCCTCGACCGCGACGGCGTTCTGAACACGATCGTCGTCGACCCCGAGCATGGCACCATCGACAGCCCGCTCCACCCGACGCAGGTCACGCTTCTGCCGGGCGTGCCCGAGGCGTTGCTCACCTTGAACCACCTCGGATTCGCCCTCGCGATCGCGACAAACCAGCCGTCCGCGGCCAAGGGCAAGACCACCGAGAAGAACCTTCGGGACACCCACGCCCGCGTCCTCGAGCTCGCGCAGGCGGCCGGCGCCCGGATCCTATCGAATCAGCTGTGCCTGCATCGCTCCGAAGACGGCTGCGCGTGTCGCAAGCCCCAGCCAAAAATGCTGCTCGATGCGCTCCGCGATCTCGGCGCCGACCCGACGCATGCCTGGATGGTGGGTGACGGCGTGACCGACGTCGAGGCAGGGCAGCGCGCCGGCACGCGGACCGCGTTTCTCGGGCCGCGCAAATGCGACGCTTGCAAGATCTTCGACGGACACTCCGCCGCACCGACAGTGTGGTGCGCCGATCTCCCGGCTTTCGTGCGCCACCTCGAAGCGTCGCGTCCGCCCCGTCCGTGAGCACCGCCGAGCTGGCTGGTGCAACCCCGGCTCGTGAATCGGAAGCTTGGCGACATCATTGCCGAAGTCCGAAAACCTGCCCGCGCGACGAGGCCATTTAGCTCTTGCCAGTGATGATCTTCACTTTTGCTCCACTGACGGTGCGCAGCTCGACGGCGAATCCCAATGGATCGCGTAGAGTATGTGCGACTCGGCGGCGTTCGCTTCTTTGTGCAACTCCGTCAAACGCCCGCTGCACGTCCAGCGACCGACGAGGTCATTCGCATAGCTGCCGTCGGGGCCTACGTAGAGGTGGGTAACATGCATGTCCCGCATAGCGGCCTCATCGAGCTTGTGCGCGCGGTGAATCACCTCCGGCGTGTGAGGCCACCACGGGAACGGGCTCTCGAAGCCCGTCGCCGCAATGAATCGCCACGAAGCGCCGGCGGTGATGACACGTGCGCCCGGGTCGACGTTCGCTCGCATCCAGTGTCCCATCGCGTGCTCCAGGTCGGTCAGCGGGTCGGGAGCGGGCACGAGCTTCGACTCGCGATAGTAGGCTGCGTACGTCAATCCGGCTGCCCACAGGCTCGTCGCCATGGTCAGCCCGAGAAACGACGCGAGCGCGGTCCGTCGCAGCCCCGTGCTGCTCCGAATCCAGGCGGCCAACGCAACTCCGCTCAGCAACGCGCCAGCCACCATGAAGTAGCCGAAGAACCGAACGAGCTCCGGGTCGTGCGAGGCGTATCTGAAAAACACGGGCGCACACAGGGCCGCGCCGGCCGCGAGCCACAGCGAGCGCGAAGTGCGGTTTCGGAACGCCCACACTCCGATCACGAAATAGAGCGGCAAGAACCAGCCGAACTCCTGAACGACGTAAGGCACCGACGACAGGTCCAGCGGCAGGTACCTGGGGTTGACGAAACCAAGCACCACCGGCGGCCAGCGCAACTCGATCGTAGCGACAACGGGTCGCGGCGCATGCGGGCTCAACAAGTTGCCCATCACCCCGCCCTGCACGAGCACGATTAACGCAGCGACGACGATCACCGCGAACGCGTACGCATCTTTTCGCGAACGTGCGCTCCACGCGGCGGTCACCACCGCCGCCGCAAGCGCCGCGGCAAACGCGCTCTCTTCGACGATCCCCAGGGTCGCCAGCATGACAGTGAAGATGCCCGCTTGCCACGGAGTAGGCCGAGGCATGAAGGCGCACGCGCGCATGCAGAGCATCCACAGAGGGTAGCCGAGCGCGACCGGCGGCCGCAGCATGCCGAACGCGGCCGCCTGCGTGCTGTTGCCGTGAATGAAGCCCTCGAACGGCTTGAGCGTCGCGATTTTGTCCCAGACGTCGGGCGGCGCGTTCTCACCAAAGAGCTTCAACCACAGCATGCCGCCGCCGAAAAAGCAGAGCACCATCCCGGCCACTGCGCCGAGCTTGCCCGCGAGCTCATCGCCATACATGAACGCGACCCCGATCGAGCCGATCATACAGACGAGGCCGATCAAATCGACCGCGCGGTAGCCAATACCCGAGAAGAGAGAGAGCGCGGCGACCAAGATGTCGATACCGTAGTGATACTGCAGCGCGTAGTCGGGCAAGAACGGGTCGACCAGCGGGAAATGACGGAACTGGAGGAAGGTCGTGATCGCGTAGTGGCAGTGATAGTCGTGATAGAGCGAGGGAACGACGAGGAGCGCCTGTAGCACGAGCACCGCTGCAGCGATACCACCGAACAACGCGAGGTCGTTCCAGATGGGCCGCGGGCGACGCGTGCGCAACACGATGGCGGAGCCGACCAGGACCGCCCACGTCATCGCGAACGCGACCGGCGGCATCACGATGCGCGCGAGGATGTTGCTCACGAAGACGAAGACCGTGAGGCCGACGATGATCCCGCAGCCGACGAGGGCGATCACGTGCCGGCTGGTGATGATGTGTGTCGCCAAAATGACGCCGAAGGCCGTGAGACCGAGGACCCAAATGACGAAGAGCAACGCCGACAACACTCAGCGCTTACCTTCTGCGGTCGCGGTGACCATGACTTGGGCGCCGAGCGGCAGCCAACCGAGCTTAGACTCGAGCGGCCGCAGCGCAGCCAAGAACTTTGGGAAGAACACGATGAAATCGCGCCTGATGCGACCGAGACCGGCGCTCGAGAGCATGCGTTGATACGACCAAGGCCAGAGCAAGATCGCGTCGTCGTCGAACGGGCAGCTGCGCACGACCCGCTGCGTGAGCGGGTTCAGCGGATTGTGCTCGAAGATCACGAGCTTGCCCCCGGGTTTGAGGCTACGACCGATGCGGCGCACGAGCTCGACGCGATCGGCCGGCGGCACGTGATGCAACACGTTCGACAGCACGGCGGCCGAAAAGTACTGCGCGGGTAGCACGGCCGCTTCGTGGTGCAAGGTCGCCGTCGGCGTCCTGCGCGCTGCCACGGCCAGGCTCTCTTTCGAAGGGTCGAAGCCATGCACCTGCTCGAAGTGCTCGCCGAGCAAGGTCAAGAGGCCGCCGACGCCGCAGCCGTAGTCGAGCACGGGCTCGCCCTGCGGTAGCCCGAGGCGCTTCATGCAGTCGAGCTTGTAGCGAGAGAAGTACTCGGCGCTCTCGCCGCTCGCGGTGACGCTGCCGGTGACGATGTCTTCGTAACCGCGCGCGTAGTCGTCGAACTTGGTTGCGCTCATGTGCGCGGTCGCCCTAGCACATCGGCTCCACCTTGACGCAACAGTTCTAGTCCCGCATTGTCGCGCGCCAATGGATAAGCCCCTCACGGGTCAGGCGCCTGCCTCCGCGGCCACCCGCGTACACACGATCTCCGTGGTCGTGCCGGTCTACCAAGGCGAGCAGACGCTCGCCGGCCTGGTCGACGAGATCGCGCCGCTCGTTGCCGTACAGACGACGCCTGCGGGCAGGCACTACCGCGTGAGTGAGGTGGTGATGGTGCACGACGGCGCCGTCGACGGCTCGCATCGCGTCATGCAGAAGCTCGCCGCCGAGCACGCGTTCGTGAGGCCGCTGTGGCTGTCGCGAAACTACGGTCAGCACCCTGCCACCTTGGCCGGCATGGCGAGCTCGAGCGGCGATTGGGTCGTCACCGTCGACGAAGATGGGCAACAGAACCCGACCGACATCGGCAAGCTGCTCGATGTGGCGCTCAATGGCGGTCACTCGCTCGTCTACGCAAAACCCCTGAACCCTCCGCCGCATGGGTTCTTTCGCAACGCCATGAGCGGCTTGGCCAAGTGGTTCTTCGTGACTTTGCTGTCGAACGTGTCGATTGGACGCTTCAACAGCTTTCGCCTCATTCACGGCGAAATCGCGCGAAGCGTGTCAGCCTACTGCGGAAATCAAGTGTATCTCGACGTCGCGCTCGGCTGGGTCGTGCCGGGCAGCGGCCACTGCCCGGTCATGCTGCGCGACGAAGGTTCGCGCCGGTCGGGGTACAACCTGCGCAAGCTCGTCGCGCACTTTTGGCGGCTCGTGCTCACCTCGGGAACCCGTCCGCTGAGGCTCATCTCGCTGCTCGGCACGCTCTCGGTGCTCGCGGCGTTTGCGATCAGCGCGTTCGCGGTCTGGGAAAAGATCATGTCGCGCGTGCCGGTCGCAGGCTGGACGTCGCTGATGATCGTCCTGTGCTTCTTCTCGGGGCTGATCCTCTTTTCGCTAGGGGTCGCCTGCGAATACTTGGGCATCACGCTCAACATGGCCATGGGAAAACCGCTCTACATGCTGGTCTCTCGGCCGCTGAATTCAGACGAAGATCGAGTGTGAGCACACTCGCCTGGATCATCGGCCGAGGCGGGCTGCTCGGTTCGAGCCTGGTTCACACCGTGTCGAGCCGCTTCGAGCTGTGGCAAGGTCCGACGCAACCGTTCGCCTGGGGCGACGCAAAAACGCTGATGCAGCAGCTGCAACACGCGGCCGGCGTGTTCCGAGAACGCGCCGAGGCACATGACTCGTGGGCCATTTTTTGGGCAGCCGGTCGAGCGGTCGTGTCATCGACCGAAGCAGAGCTCTCGGTCGACACCGAAGTCTTTCGTTCGTTCCTCGAGAGCGTGGCGCAAGCGCGTCCCGGCGGCCGCGGAGCCGTCTTTTTCGCCAGCTCCGCGGGTGGCGTGTATGGCAACGCGCAAGATCGACCGCTGACCGAACGGTCTGCGTGCGTGACGATCTCGGCCTACGGCTGCTTCAAGCAGGAACAAGAGCGCGTCTTGCAGGCGTTCAGCGCAAACACCGGCATTTCGTCGCTCGTGGGTCGCATCTCGAACTTGTATGGGCCGAACCAGAACCTCGCCAAGCCCCAGGGTCTCATCTCACAGCTTTCGCGTGCGTTCATCTTCGGTCAGCCGGCGCATGTTTACGTACCGCTCGACACGATCCGCGACTACATCTACGCGGACGATTGCGCCCGAGCGGTGACCGTGGCGGTGAACGAGCTGCTCGCCGCGAGCGAGTCCGAAGCGCGTCTTCGTATCTTCGCCTCGGAGCAGCCGGCGTCGATCTCGTTTCTCGTGCGCTTGCTCGAGCAGATCGGCAAGCGACGGGTGCGCATGATTCAAGCCCGGACAGGTGCGCAGCTGCTGCAGCCTCGCACGCTCACCTTCCAAAGCTTGTACCCCCGTATAGCCCCCCGCACGAGCCTGCTCGAGGGAGTCAAACGCGTGCACGAGCATCAGCTGGCGCTGCTTCGTCAGGGCACGCTGCCCTTCCCTGCCCTCAAGGTGGGCAGCTGAGCGTCGAGCACGTAGGTGTTCGGTGAGAGCTCACGGTACTCGAAGCGCTGGATGTGCGGCAGGAACAATCCGTTCAGGTAGCGGTTCGCGCGCGGGCCGATCGGCGATGACGTGAAGATCATCTTGGGCATCTTTTGCGCGAGGATCGTCCGCAGCTCCGCGAGCTTCTCGTCGTCGGTCGCGCCTGGCTCGACGTTCAACACTTCGTCGACAAAGGTGTTGAACGGCAACGCGCCCTGCCGATCGGCGAACACGTACATTCCAGGCGGCCCCAACGTGAGGATGGTGTCGTCGACAGACGTCGTGCTCTGAATGAGGCTCACGAGCTCTGGCCCATACGGCGGCCCCCACGGAGCAAAAGTGGTGCTTGCTTGCGCCGCAATCTCTTCGCTTCGTGGGGCGAGCGCCAGCACCGCGACGACGACGGCGAGCGCATGCCGCGCCCTCGGACGGGCTGTCTCGAAGCGCTTCGAGACAGCGATCGCCGCCACGAGCGCCATGAGCATGAGCCCGGGAACGACCATGACGAAGTAGTGGTTCCAGAAACAGTGGCCGAGCGTGACGGCGTAAACACCGCCCGCAAAGGCGGCGACGGCTGCGGCGAACGCCCGTGCGTTTCCGCGCCACGCGAGCGCCATGCAGACGACGATCGGCGCGACCACTCCCAGGATCGGGAGCGTGACGAGCCCGTTTTGTAAGTAGGTGAACGTCTGTGTCGCCTCGCTCCAGAAGGTGCCGCGTTGCATGCGGCCAATCTCATAAGCGTAGTCGCTCGCGAGCAAGGCGTACATGCGCAAGGTCACGATGTAGCGTTCGAGCGATCCGGCCGCGATCAAGAAGACGAACATGCTCACGCCCACCGTGGCGCCGCCCAGGACGACCCAACCGAAGAAGCACCGGGCGCGAGCACGGTCGACGTTGCCGCGAAGAAAGAACGTGAGCATGGCGCCAAGAACGCCGAACAAGAATGGTTCTTTGCTGAGCACCGCGAGCCCGAAGAGCGCGCCGCCGAGCCACAATCGTAGGCGTGTTTCTCGGCCGAGCATGGCGGCGAACGCGAGGAACATGAACGTCGTGCCGATGACCTCGGATTCGTCGAGGCTCGAGTCATGAAAGGTCTGCTGCAAGAACGCCGCGGTCACACCGGCAACGAGCGGCGTCACGACGAGCGCCCGGCCACCGGCGCGCAAGGCGCTGACGAGCACCGCGATGACTCCCACGAACGCAAACGCCGCAAACACCCAGCGAAAGCGTTGCTCCGTGAGGCCCCCGACCGCGAGCGCGGCGGCGTTGGCAAAGAAGATCATCGGCGGCTTCGCCTCGGCGAAGTCTCGATACGGCACGCCACCTCGCAGCACGGACCAGCCGTTCCAGAGAAAGTATTCTTCGTCGTAGCTGATCGGCGAATAGACGAGCTTGCGCACGAGAACGGCGAACAGGGCGGAAAGCACCGCGCACGCAGCAAGGATTCGAGCGCTCGACCAGACTTTCGCGTTCACCGTGCGCGCTCGTAGCGTGCGATAGGATTTCGGTAAAGCCAAAGGCCCGCGACTGTCCCGCACTGCGCTTGCCGCCTTTTACGCGAGCTGGTCGAGCTCGCGGATGAAGTTGAGCGGGTAGAACGTGAGTGTCTCGGGCAACCGCTGAACGGAGCTCGGGCGTCGGGTCGTAGCGGCATCAGCAGGCTCTGTGCTAACCGAGTTGCGACATGACTTGCGAGGGCCGACGTGCTAGCGGCCGCGCCCTATGAAGATCGCGATCATCGGTACAGGCTATGTCGGCCTGGTCGCAGGCGCAGGGCTTTCCGATTTCGGCAACGACGTCGTTTGCGTGGACCTCGATGCGCCGAAGGTCGCCGCGCTCGACGCGGGCCGGCTCCCGATCTACGAGCCCGGCCTCGACGCGCTCGTCAGCACGAACAAGACCGCCGGGCGGCTCTCCTTCTCCACCGATCTTGCAGCCTCAGTGCGCACCGCCGAGATCGTGTTCATCGCCGTGGGCACGCCGTCGGCAGCGGACGGCTCGGTCGATCTGTCCGCCTTCTGGGCCGCCACCGAATCGATCGGCACGCACATGAAGGACGGCGCTATCGTGGCCACGAAGAGCACCGTCCCGGTCGGTACGGCCGACAAGCTACGCAAGGTTCTCGCCGCCAAGCGCGCCGGCCTCGTGCGCGTCGCGTCGAACCCGGAATTCTTGAAAGAGGGCGACGCCGTCAACGACTTCATGAAGCCGGATCGCATCATCATCGGCGTCGACGATGATCACACGCGAACGACGCTCCGCTCGCTCTACGCCCCTTTCGTGCGTACGAACGATCGGATCTTGACGATGGACCCACGCTCGGCCGAGCTGACGAAGTATGCGGCGAACGCGATGCTCGCGACGCGCATTTCCTTCATGAACGATCTGGCAGCGCTGGCGGAGAAGATCGGAGGGGACATCGACGCCATCCGTCGCGGCCTCGGCAGCGACCACCGCATCGGCAACAAGTTCCTCTTCGCCGGACCCGGCTACGGCGGATCGTGCTTTCCGAAGGATGTCGCCGCCCTCCTCCACTTGGGCAAGGAGCACCAGCACGAGCTACCGATCGTGCGGGCAGCCCAGGCCGTCAACGAACGACAGAAGCGGGTGGTGTTCGCCAAGATCGAGCGCCACTTCGGCGGTGAGCTGACGGCGAAACGCGTGGCGCTATGGGGCCTCGCGTTCAAGGCGCAGACCGACGACGTCCGCGAATCGCCCGCCCTCTCGCTCGTTGACGATCTCCTTCGCGCCGGCGCCGAGGTGCACGCCTACGATCCGGAGGCTATGCCAAACGTGAGCCGTATATATGCGGGACGAATCATCGTGCACGACAACATGTATGCAGCCGTCGAAGGTGCCGACGCGCTGGCGCTGATGACGGAATGGCACGCCTTCCGCCGTCCCGACTTCGCGCGCATGAAGCAATTGATGCGCGGGCCTTTACTCTTCGACGGCCGTAACGTTTGGGATCCCGGCGAGCTCACTCAGCTCGGCTTTCGCTATCACGGAATCGGGCGCAGAGTGCCCTGACTATCTGGCCTCAAAAGCGACCACGGGGCGGAGCGGTACCAAGCGCGAGGGCACGTCCTTGGCCGCCACGCGACGGAAGTCGCTCCGGGCCGGAGGGCTGCTTGACTGGTGCGCTTTGGTTGTGACATCGGGGGCGCCTTGCACCACCCTGGGCCGCAAAAGGAAAGCGCGCGGAGTGACCTGAGCGTCATTCTGCCCATCTACAACGAACGCGAGAACCTTTCGCCGCTCTTAGCCGAGATCGATGAAGCTTTGTCGGGGGCCGGGCTCAATTACGAGATCATCGCCGTCGACGACGGTAGCACCGATGGGAGCACCGCGGTGCTGAAGCAGCTGTGCGAAAAGAACCCGCGCGTGCGCGTGGTGCTCTTCCGCAGAAACGCCGGCCAAACCGCCGCATTCGACGCTGGCTTTCGCTACGCAACGGGACGCCTCGTCGTGACCATGGATTCAGATCGGCAGAACGACCCCCACGACATCCCGCGCATGATCGAGATGCTCCAAGAAGGTCACTACGATCTGATCTCCGGCTGGCGAAAAAAGCGCAAGGATGGCGCCGTGCTGCGCCGGCTTCCGTCGCTCATCGCGAACTGGGTTATCCGCCGGGTGACCAAGACCAAGATCCACGACCTCGGTTGCTCGCTCAAAGTATACCGCCGCGAGATCACCGATGAGCTGAGACTCTACGGAGAGATGCACCGCTTTATCGCCCCGCTGGCTGAAGGAATCGGCGCCAAGGTTGGCGAGTTCGTCGTCAACCATCGCGCGCGTGAGGCCGGTACTTCGAAGTACGGCATTGCCCGCACCTTCAAAGTCGTCTTGGATCTCATCACCGTCTGGTTCTTGCGCAGCTACCAAACGAAGCCCATTTACGTCTTTGGCGGCGCCGGCGCGAGCATGCTCGGCGTCGGCTTCTTGCTCAGCCTGTACACGGTTTGGGAGAAGCTCACCCTCGACATCTACGTGCACAGAAACCCACTCTTCAGCGTCGCCATCATGCTGACGCTCATCGGGTTTCAGTTCCTCGGCATGGGGATCATCTCCGAGATCATCGTGCGCACCTATTTCGAGTCGCAGGACAAGCGCATCTACTCGGTGGCCGAGCTCATCGGCTTCGAAGCGCAGCCGCTCGGCGGATCGATGGCGAAGACGAAGACGGGCTAGCGCGTGTGCGGGATCGCCGGCTTCGTTCAGCAAGAGGAGCCGGATCCCCGCCTCCTCGGCGCCATGCTCCGGTCCATCGCGCATCGCGGGCCCGACGGCGAAGGCGAGCATCACGAGCGTGGAGGCGGCTATACGGTTGCGCTCGGCCACCGTCGCTTGTCGATCATCGACCTCGAAGGCGGACGCCAGCCCCTCACGACTGCCGCCGGCGACGCGACCATCGTTTTCAACGGTGAGCTGTTCAATTTTCAGGATCTGCGGCCGGGTCTAGAGCGTAGTGGGCGGGCGTTCGTCACCCGCAGCGATACGGAGGTCGTGGCGAACCATTTCGCATTGCACGGCACGGCTGGACTCGGCGATCTCAATGGAATGCTCGCGTTCGCGATTTGGCAGCCAAGAGAGCAGCGGCTCACGCTCGTGCGCGATCGCGCGGGAGTAAAGCCGCTCTACTATGCGCCCCTGCCCAGCGGAGGGATCGCGTTTGCTTCCGAGCTCACCGCATTGCTGGCCCACCCCGCCATCTCCCGACGGGTCGATGCGCAGGGCTTGGTCGACTACTTCTTTCACGACTACGTACAAGCGCCAACCACGCTGCTCGAGGGCGTCTACAAGCTACCGCCGGCATGCTTTCTCGAGTGGCAGGGCGGCCGCATCGGCGAACCGCGACCGTTCTGGCAGCTACGCCAAACGGATCCGCTGCTCGCCAGGCGTCGCCACGTGGTGCTGGCCGACGAGACCCTGGAAAAGCTGGAGCGGGCCGTCACCCGACAGTTGGTTGCAGACGTGCCAATCGGCGTGTTTCTCAGCGGTGGGATCGATTCATCGATTGTCGCCGCTTTGGCGCAGCGGGGCTCGCCGCATCGGCTGCGCACCTTCTCGATTGGGTTTTCAGACAAGGCGTTCGACGAGAGCCGGTACGCGCGCCTCGTGGCCCAACACATCGGGTCAGATCACGTCGAGCGCACGATCGGGCCTAGCGATCTGCACGCGATCCTCCTGCCGGCGATCGATCATCTGGACGAGCCGCTCGCCGACCCATCCTTCATTCCTACCTACCTACTCTCGCGCCTGGCGTCCGAGCATGTGAAGGTGGTGCTTGGCGGCGATGGCGGCGACGAGCTCTTCGGCGGTTATCCGACGTACCGTGCGCATCGGATGGCCGCCGTTTACGCGGCCATCCCGAGGCGCCTGCGAGAGGCCGTCGTCGAACCGCTGGTGGCGTCGTTGAAGGTGCGATCGAGCCATCAAAGCTTCGAGTGGAAAGCGAAGCACTTCGCGCTCCGTTTCGACGACGATCCGGTTTGGCGCCACTTGCGCTGGCTGTCGAACACCGACTTGCCGGATCTCGCCCGAGCGCTCAGCGCCGGCCGTGGGGCTCGCCCGACGAACCTCACGCGATCCGTCGCATCGCTACCGGCCGACGGTAACCGCTTCTTGGCGCTCGACTTTCTCACCTACCTGCCGGGCTCGGTGCTCGCCAAAGTCGACCGTGCCTCGATGGCGCACGGCCTCGAAGTGCGACCACCGTTTCTCGACAACGAGCTCGTCGACTGGGCCTTCTCGCTGCCTGCGTCCCTCAAGCTGCGCGGCGACAGCGGCAAGTACCTCCTCAAACTCGCGGCGAGCCGGCATCTGCCGGCCGAGATCATCCACCGAAAGAAGAAAGGCTTCGGCATCCCGCTCGTGGCTTGGATGTGGGGGCCGCTGCGCGGCGCGGTCGAGTCGGTGCTGCGCGAGTCGCCTGCCTGGGACCTCGGCTTGCTCGAGCAACCGGTGTTCGCGGGCTGGCACGACGCGCACCAAGCACGCCGCGCGGACCACTCGCGCTCGCTCTGGGCATTGCTCGTGCTCGATCGCTGGCTGCGCCGACGAGACCGCGACAACAGCGCCTTGCGGCAGGTTGCGTGACGAACGAGCCCTTTCTCATCGGTCACGGCTATGCCCGCATCGGCGAAAACGTCTACCGGCGGCCCTAGCGCCGACAAATCAGATACGCTATGAGCGCGGCGTTTTCACACCCTTCATGAGGTGAGTCATGACCCACGCCGACAAGATCAAGATCTTCCTCGACACGTCCGACAAGCAGCAAATGCTCGAGTTCCTGAAGAACCCGAAGGTGCAAGGCTTCACCACCAACCCTTCGCTCATGCGAAAAGCCGGTGTCACCGACTACAAGGCCTTCTGCAAAGACATCCTCACGAACATTACCGACAAGCCCATCTCGTTCGAGGTCTTTGCCGACGACTTTGCGAACATGGCGCGCCAAGCCAAAGAGATCGCCACTTGGGGCAAGAACGTCTACGTGAAGATCCCGGTGACCAACAGCAAGCGCGAGCCGGCTTACGGACTCATCAAAGAGCTTTCGCACAGTGGAATCAAGCTCAACGTAACGGCGGTTTTCACGGTGCAACAGACCTTCGACGTGGTTCATGCCGTCAAGGGCGGCGCGCCGAGCGTCGTCAGCATCTTCGCCGGCCGCATCGCTGACGCGGGCCGTGACCCAAAGCCGATCATGACGGCGGCTCGCGAGATCTGCAACCTCGACTCGAACATCGAGCTGCTCTGGGCATCGAGCCGTGAAGCGCTTAACATCATCGAGGCTGAGCAGTCGGGTTGCCACATCATTACCGTCACGCCGGACCTGGTGAAGAAGACGGCGTCGTTCGGTAAAGATCTCGCGCAGTTCAGCCTGGAGACGGTGCAGATGTTCAAAAACGACGCTGAGGCGGCAGGGTACCAGCTGTGAGCGCGTTCTCAGCGCAATTCATCGAAGAGACGGTCAAGGTCCTCCAGGGAATCGACACGACGGCGATTGAAAAGGTCGCCGAGAAGCTGGCGCACGTGCGCGATCGTGGTGGTCGCCTGTTCATCTTGGGCGTCGGAGGCTCCGCCGGCCATGCGAGCCACGCGGTCAACGACTTCCGCAAGATCTGCGGCCTCGAGTCGTACACGCCCACGGACAACGCCAGCGAGCTCACCGCGCGGATCAACGACGAGGGCTGGGATTCCTGCTTCGCCGAGTGGCTCAAGGGCTCGCGCATCGGCAACAAGGACGGCGTCCTCGTCTTCTCGGTCGGCGGCGGCAACAAGGAAAAAAACGTCTCCGTCAACTTGGTGCGCGCCCTCGACGTCGCCAAGGACGTGGGGGCCGCGATCACTGGCATCGTCGGCAAAGATGGCGGTCACACGCACAAGGTCGCCGACGCGTGCGTGGTGATCCCGCCGCTCTTTGCGGATCGCATCACGCCGCACACCGAAGGCCTCGCTGCCGTCGTCTGGCATTTGCTCGTCAGCCACCCCCTCTTGAAGGCGAAACCGACGAAGTGGGAATCGACGAAGTGAGCGATCGCTACTTCATCGTCGGCGGGGCCGGCTTCATCGGGAGCCACTTCACCGACCGCCTGCTCTCGACGCGCGAGACGAAGAAGGTGACGCTCTACGACAACTTCTCGTCAGGCCGCGAGTGGCACTACGCGCAGCACGCAAAGGACGACCGGTTCAGCGTCGTTCGCGGCGATGTCAAGGAACTCGACAAGCTGCGTGGCGCCATGAACGGCCACGACGTCGTCATTCACCTCGCCTCGAACCCGGACATCGCCAAGGCGGTGACCGAGCCGACCATCGACTTTTACGAAGGCACGCTGCTCACGAACAACGTGGTAGAAGCGATGCGCACCTCCAGCGCCAAGCGCTTGCTCTACGCCTCGGGCAGCGGCGTTTATGGCGATCTCGGCGACAAAGAGGCGCAGGAGGATCACGGCCCGCTGCTTCCCATCTCAACCTACGGGGCGAGCAAGCTCGCGGGCGAAGCGTTGATCATGAGCTACTGCTTCATGTTCGGCCTGACGGCGTGCGCGTTTCGCTTCGGCAACGTGGTGGGTCCGCGGCAGACGCACGGTGTCGGATTCGACTTCGCGCGCCGGCTGATCGCCGATCCCACCCGCCTGCGTGTCTTGGGCGATGGCTCACAGTCAAAGTCGTACATCCACGTGGAGGACGTCGTGCGTGCCGTGCTGACCGCGCACACGAAGACCGCGGCCGCCTTTCAGGTCTACAACGTGGCCACCGGCGACTACATCACCGTCAAGGAGATCGCCGAGCTCGCTGTCGAGTGTGTGGGAGCGAAGCGCACGACCTTCGAGTACACCGGCGGCGATCGCGGCTGGAAAGGCGACGTTCCCGTTGTGCGGCTCAATACTGATCGCATCAAGGCGACTGGCTGGCGGTGCGAACGCACGTCCAAA
The DNA here is from genome assembly GCA_020848545.1 of Deltaproteobacteria bacterium. GTDB lineage: Bacteria > Myxococcota > JADLHZ01 > JADLHZ01 > JADLHZ01 > JADLHZ01. The sequence continues at coordinate 71,763 of JADLHZ010000004.1, forward strand.
GCTGCGCTCGATGCTTCCATTCGATCGATGATTGACGACGTGCGCGCCGGCCGAATCGAGAAACACACATGATCATCGCACGCAGCCCGCTCCGTGTTTCGCTCGGCGGCGGAGGCACCGATTTGCCGTCCTACTATCGTGAGCACGGCGGCTTCTTGGTCGCAGGCGCGATCGACAAATACGTCTATGTGACCGTGCACGACACCTTCTTGAAGCAGATGCTCGTGCGTTACTCGCAGATCGAGTGGGTGAATCACCGCAGCGAGATCAAGCACCCGATCATCCGCGAAGCGTTGCAGCTGCTCGACGTTCGCGAGGTGAACCTCGAGATCACGACCATCGCAGATATCCCAGCAGGCACGGGGCTGGGCTCATCGGGCAGCTTCACGACCGCGCTCTTGAAAGCGCTGTACAAGTACAAGCGCGCTTTCGTGCAGTCGGGCGAGCTGGCCGAACAGGCGTGCCACATCGAGCTCGATCTCCTGGGCGAGCCAATCGGCAAGCAGGATCAATACATCGCGGCGTTTGGCGGGCTGTCGGTGTTCGAATTCGAAAAATCCGGGAAGGTGAACGTCCGGCCGCTGCGCGTCAGCGAAGAGACCTATCATCGCTTGCACGACAACTTGCTGATGTTTTCGACCGGTACGATTCGCTCGGCGTCGGCGGTCTTGAAGGATCAGAACGAGAAGACCAAGGCGTCGGACAAAACCATGCTCGACAACCTGCACTACAACAAAGAGCTCGGCTACAAGAGCTTGGATGCGCTCGAGAGCGGCGACCTCGTCGGGTTCGGCCGGCTCATGCACGACCATTGGGAGAACAAGAAGAAGCGCACGAGCGGCATGTCGAGCGGCGACATCGATCGCTGGTACGCTATCGCGCTCGAGCACGGCGCCATCGGGGGCAAGGTCATCGGCGCAGGCGGCGGTGGGTTCCTGATGTTCTACACCGAGAAGCCCGGTCAGCTGCGCGAGGCGATGCGCAAGGAAGGTCTTTTCGAGCTGCGCTTCGGCTTCGACTTCGACGGGACGAAGCTCCTAGGGTGAACACCATGCAGATGGCGGTAGATCCGGAAGTGAGATTGCTGGTGCCGGCGGACGACTGCCCGGAGCCGGAGATCTCGATCGTGGTACCGGCGCTGAACGAAGCATTGACGATCGGCGACTTCATCGATTGGTGCCAGCAGGGCCTGCGCGAAGCGGGTGTGCAAGGCGAGATCTTGATCATAGACAGCTCGAGCGACAACACAGCGGAGATCGCGATCGGCAAGGGCGCACGCGTGCTCCGAACGCCCAAGCGCGGGCTTGGCAGGGCGTACATTGATTCGAAGCCTTTCATCCGGGGCAAGTTCTTGATCCTCGGCGACTGCGACTGCACCTACGATTTTCGCGAGCTCAAACCGTTCGTCGACGCCTATCGCAAGGGCTACGAATACGTGATGGGATCGCGCTTCAAGGGGCGCATCGACGAAGGCGCGATGCCTCCGCTTCACCGGTACTTCGGTACGCCCGTGACGACGTGGATCCTCAACCGAATTTTCCGGAGCAAGTTCTCAGACATCCACTGCGGCATGCGCGGCATTTCCCGCGACGCATTCATGCGGCTGAACCTCCAGTCGCAGTCGTGGGAGTACGCGTCTGAGATGGTGATCAAGAGCGTCCACTTGGACTTGCGAACCACCGAGGTACCTATCCACTTCCTGAAGGATCGAGAGGGGCGGCTGAGCCATCACCGGCGATCCGGGTGGTTCTCGCCATGGCACGCAGGGTGGATCAACCTGAAGGCGATGTTCACGTACGGTGCGGACTACTTTCTCTACCGCCCGGGCTGGCTCCTACTCCTCGCGGGCTTGGCCTGCGTGCTCCCCCTGCTCGGGGGCCCACTCGATCTTGGCCGCGTAACGCTCTCGCTCAACTGGATGCTCTTCGGCCTGACGCTGGCAACGCTTGGCTTGCAATGCGTCTACACCGGCGTGGTCGCGCAGGTGCTTTACGATCCGACCGGACGCGTTCTCTCGCGGTGGATCCAACGCTACGCCTATGATCGCGCGGTAATCGGCAGCGGTCTCTTGTTCGTCGCCGGTGTCGCGCTCTGCGTGCCGTTCGTGCTCGAATACGTGCAGGGTAACTTCCGCCTGGACGCTGGCGTCACTGGGGCCAACTACCTCGCGGTCGGCGGCCTGCTTGCCATTGTCTCGGGCTTCATGTCGTTCACCTTTACGCTCGTATTGCATGCCTTGGCGGCGTCTCGGCGGAGCATCGCGTGAGCCGGACCGCTTCGTTTGGCGAAAAGCATGCGCTCACAGTAGTGGATCGCTTCGGCGTCTGGCTCTCACACCGGCAGATCCACCGTTGGGTGAAACGCTTCGACGGGCTCGTCGTGGGCGACTTCGGCTGCGGGTTCGACGCGAAGATCACGCGCCCGCTGCTCGATCGGGTGCAAAAAGCATATCTCGCCGACGTCTCGCTCGCGCCGGATTTGCTCGCTCAGCCAAAGGTGACGCCGCTGCTCGGCCGACTGCCGCACTCGCTTCAGAGCGCACCGAGCGACACCTTCGACGCGATCCTGTGCGTGTCCGTACTCGAGCACCTCGACGACCCGCGCGGCATGCTCCGGCAGATCCACCGTCTCCTGAAACCCGGCGGGACCGCGCTCATCAACGTGCCCTCCTGGCGAGGAAAATTTTTCCTGGAGCTCTCTGCGTTTCGCTTGGGGCTGAGCCCGAAGGAAGAGATGGACGACCACAAGATCTACTACGACGTGCGCGACCTCTGGCCGCTGCTCGTCGAGGCGGGTTTCCTTCCGAGCCGCATCCATTGCATGCACCACAAGTTTGGACTGAACACCTTCGCCGCGTGCATGAAGCACGAGAACGAGTCGGCGCCTCGGCTCGCAACGCTGACGGGAGTCGCATGAACGCCGCAGCGCCACTGGCAGACGATTGGGAGCAGCACTGGGCGAACTACCACAGCGCCGCGCAGCTGAACCCCGCTCACAAATATCGCCGTAAGCTGATCGTCGGCGCCGTGCAGGCGAGTCGGAGTCACGGCGAACGTGGAGCAGACCCCCTTCGCATCATCGACGTCGGCTGTGGGCCCGGCGACGTGCTCTGCGATCTGCGTCGTGCCTTTCCCTACGCCGAGCTCGTTGGCTTCGACAACAGTCAAGGGGCGCTCAGCCTCGCCGCCGCCCGCGTCACGTCGCTGAAGGTCGTGCGCAAAGACTTCTCGCTTCCGAAAATGATACCGCAGGATCTCACCGGTTGGGCGACGCACGTCGTCTGCTCCGAGGTCCTCGAGCACCTCGACAAGCCGGAGATTGTGGTCGGCGAAATCAAAAAGGCGCTCGCGCCCGGCGGCCGAGCGATCATCACGGTGCCCGGTGGCCCGCGCACCGCGTTCGACATTCACATCGGCCACCGCCGACACTACACGCCGGCATCGCTGCGGGATCTGCTCGCGCCGGCCGGCTTCGCATCACTGGACATCTTCGCGGCGGGCTTTCCGTTCTTCAACCTGTACAGGCTGGCGGTGCTCGTGAGCGGTCGGCATGTGGCCCATGCGGTTGGCAGCGACGATGGCGTCTCCGGTCTTGCCACGGCAGGGATGGGCCTCTTCAGCGAGCTCTTCCGACTCAACTTCGATCGTTCGCGCTTCGGCTGGCAGATCTTCGCCATCGCCTCGGCATGAACTCGCCCGAGACGAGTGCTCGCGCTGCCTTTTCGTTGACAGTGCGGCTCACCCGCTCGGTGTTCGTGGCGCGCGCGGTGCTTTGTTTGACGGCCGGCGCGGCGCTCAGTGGTCTCCTGACGAAAGCGATCCGCTGGCAGCTCAGCGGCCGTTTCGACATCATCGGAACGGCGCAGTTTACGAACTTCGATGCGGACGCGCTCTTCGACACCTACTACTTGATGATGCTCGCGCCCTTTTTTGCCGGGGGGTTGTACACTTTTCTGCAACGAAGCGTGCCGGCACGGTCGGTCGCCGTTCGCTGGTCCGCGCTGGGCCTCGCCGCGCTGTCCTGGCTGCCCGTGGGCATAGTTGCGGCGGGAGAGCAGCTCACCTCAGGTGTCGCGCCAGCGTCCATGCTCGCTGGGACGATCTTCCTCGGAATGTCTTGGAGCCTCGCGTTGGCGAGCCTGGTCGGGCACCTGCCGTGGTCGTTCGAAACACTGCTGCGCGTGCTGACGACGTTGAACGCGTGTCTGGCACCGGTGTGGCTGACGGCGCTGTCGAACATCACCTGGGTGTCGGCCCCCGACCACGGCTCCCGCGCATTTCCCTGGTTCCCGGCGTGGATGGCGGTGCCACTCTCCGTGGTCGCGACCGCTCGGGTGCTCATGCTGCTGCGCCGCCGTGCCACGCTCGAGCGCGCGCAAAGTTGGGCAGTGGGCGTCGTGCTCGTCCCGGTGCTCATCTTCGCGACTTGGGTCGACCTGCTGCCTCCCGGGATGACCATCGACCCGTTCCACGACGGCGAAACGCTCGCTGCCGGGGAGCTGATGTTTCGCGGCGCCTTCCCTTGGCGCGACTTCGCGTTCATCCATGGGCTATTGCACGATCCGCTACGCTCATTTCTTGGCTATCGCTTCTACGGACACGACACCTACTCCGGCTTGATCACGCAGCCGCTCTTGCTGCAGCCGCTCTATGCCGTCGGCTTCTACTTCGCGCTTCGCGTCGTCACCCCCCGGCCAGCCTTGTTTTCGATCGTGATGGGGCTCGTTGGCCCGTTTGCGCTCGCACCGTCTGGGCTGCTGCCGTTTCACCTGCGCCTCGTGGTGCTTTTTCCACTGCTCGTGTGTTTTAGCGCGGCGGTACGGACTCGCGGGAGCGCCTGGACCGTCGCCTACGTGCTTGCTGGAGTCGTCGCGGCGATCACGGTGCCGGAAAGCTCCTACTTTGTCGCGGCGAGCGCGCCGTGCTTCGTCGCCGCGGAGATGATCCGACGACCCACCGGGGCGCCGTGGTGGCGCTTGCCGAAGACTGCCGTCGCCGCCATCACGGCCGGCGCGACGGTTGCCATCTTCCTCACTTGGCTCGGCGTGTACGACAGCGTCCAGGCGTTCGTCGACTATTACCGAGTTTTTGCCAACGGCCACCGATACAAGGGCGCCATTTCGCCGCAGTGGAACAGTCACCCGATCTACAACACCCTCGCGATCGCCATGCCGCTGATCACAGCGGTGTGGATCCTTTCGACCTTTGTGCTCGGCCGCAGATTGTTCTACCGTCCTGAACACTGGACCTTGCACCTCCTCGCTCTCGGCATGCTCGGCTACTACGGGAAGTTCCTGTCGCGCGCGGACATGCACGTGGTGCATCCGTTCGCGATTGCTTCCATCCTCGGGATTGGGATGCTGCCGGTGCTGGTGCGCGAGAGCGTGCGATACTCGCACTACGTGAAGGGGCAATGGCTCGCGTGCGCGGCGATCGCATGGTTCGGTCTCAGCGTGACGATCGATCGCGCCTTCAACGTGACGGCGAGATTGAAGCGAGGCGACTCCGCGGCGCCTTCACCCGTCACTGGCTTCGTTCGCCTCGATGCCGGATCGCAGGCGCTCTACAATGACTTTCAACATTTCTTCGATGCGTATGAGAAGCCGGAAGATCCCTTCTTCGACTTCACCAACAACCCGGCGTTCTTCCATCATCTGCTCGGGCGGAAGCCTGCGTCGCGCTACTACCACATCAGCATGGCGATGAACGTTCAGGCCCAAGCGCAACTCATCGATGATCTCGAGCGCACGCGGCCTCGCTTTGTCACGTACTACACCGAGCGGTACTTCGCGGCCTGGGACGGCGTGCCGAACGTGGTGCGGCACTGGCGAGTCGCCGAATACGTGAACCAGCACTACGAACCGTTCGTCGTTCTCTCCGGCTACCTCGTGCTCGTGCGACGCGATCTGCAGCTTCAAGCGCCGCGTGAACGCGGGCTATCGCTTGGCGAGGTGAGCGAGCGCCTTTCATGGGCAACGACGGCAGAGGCATGTCAGTGGGGCTCGTCCCTCGAATTCTTGCGCAGTGACCTCGTTGCGCCGCAGAGGACCGAGCACGTCGTCGAGGTGGCTTGCTCGCGCGTCGGCGGTGTCTGCACCATTGTGCGACCCGACCGTGCCCGTCTATTGATACTCACCTTTGCGACGCGCAACGATCGCGAAGTGCGCCTCGACCCCGGCGGCGAGCGGCCGCTGCGGGTGATCACCGCGAGCCAACTGGCGACAGACGATGTCACGATCACGATTCCGGTAGCGTCGTGTCCGGAGTGGTTCGCGACACAGGACGACCGCTGGACGATCTCGACGTCGGACGACGCGGTATTGATGCGGGTGGAGGCAGTCACCTCCACGCCCTGACGCTTCCCTACGAGCCGGCCAACGCATCGATCGCCGCCCGCAGCGCCGTCGACCTTGGCTCCCACCCCGTCTCCCGCCGCAGCCGCGTCGCATCGCCGAGGATCCGCGGGGTATCGCCCGCCCGCACGCGCGCCGGATCGACCTCGATGCGAATCGCCACGCCCGCCTTCGCGATCATCGCGTCGACGAGCGCACGCAGTGACGTCGGGGTGCCGCTCGCGATGTTGTAGACGCGCCCCGCGGCGCCGCGCTCCAACGCGAGCACGTGCGCGAGCGCCGTGTCGCGAATATCGGAAAAATCGCGCTCGACGTCGAGGTTGCCGACGCGCAGCACCGGCTCGGCCTCGCCGCGGCCAATGCGCGCGATCTGCTGCGCAAACGAAGCGACGGCAAAGAGCGGCGATTGTCCCGGTCCGATCTGATTGAACGGCCGCACGATCGTGGCGATCTCCGGCAGGTCGGTAAGCAGCCGCCGCTCCGCTTCCAGCTTGCAGACGCCGTAGGTGTTGACCGGCGCCACAGGAGCGTCTTCATCGATCGGCTGGCCGTCGTCACGGCGCGCGTAGACCTCGGCGCTACTCGCGAAGAGCACGCGGCACACGTGGCCCGAAGCGCGCACCGCTTCGCACAGCCGCACGCTCGCGCCGACGATCGCGTCCTTCGTGGCCGCGGGATCCGCCTCGGCCGACGGCACGTGCGCGGGGCTCGCCAAGTGATAGACGTGCTCCGGCCGATGCTCGCGCAGGATCGCCGTCAGCGCGTCGCTCAACGACCACGCGACCCACGTGGCACCACCGACCGGCGCCGCCTGCTCGGGATGATACGTCCCCACAACCTCGACGCCGCGCGAAGCAAGCGCCGCGATCAAGTGGCGGCCGACGAACCCCGACGCCCCCGTCACCAGCGCTTTCACAGCGCCTCAGGCATGACGATCGGCCCGCGCCACGAGCTCGAGATCCGCCTTGACCATGGCGCGGACCATCTCGGCGAACGAGGTCTTCGGCTTCCACCCGAGCTGCCGCGCGGCCTTGCCTGCATCGCCGACGAGCAAGTCGACCTCGGCCGGCCGAAACAGCGCCGGATCTTCCACGACGTACTTCTTCCAATCGAGCCCCGCCGTCTCGAACGCGATCTCGACGAGCCGCCGCACGGTATTCGTCTCGCCGGTCGAGATGACGTAGTCCTCGGGCGTCGGCTGCTGCAGCATGAGCCACATCGCCTCGACGTAGTCCGGCGCGTAGCCCCAATCGCGCTTCGCCTCGAGGTTGCCGATGGCGAGCTTCTCTTGCTTGCCGTGCTTGATGCGCGCGACCGCGTGCGTGACCTTGCGGGTGACGAACTCGAGCCCGCGCCGCGGCGACTCGTGGTTGAAGAGGATGCCGCTCACGGCGTACATGCCAAAACTCTCGCGGTAGTTCACGGTGATGAAGTGGCCGTAGACCTTGGCCACGCCGTAGGGCGAGCGCGGATAAAACGGCGTCGTCTCTTTTTGCGGCACCTCGAGCACGCGCCCGAACATCTCGCTCGACGACGCCTGGTAGAAGCGGATGCCCTTCGGGTCGACTTGGCGGATCGCTTCCAAGACGCGCGTCACGCCGAGCCCGGTGTAGTCTCCGGTGAGCAACGGCTGCTCCCACGACGTCGGCACGAACGATTGTGCGCCGAGGTTGTAGACTTCGTTCGGCCGCAGGCGATCCACCACGCGGACGAGCGAGAGCTGATCGAAGAGATCCGCCTGCACGAGCTGCAAGCGCTCCAAGTGGCGAATGCGCTCGAAGGTCTCGGTGCTCGAACGCCTGACGACGCCGAAGACCTCGTAGCCCTTGGCGAGCAAGAGCTCCGCCAAGTACGAGCCGTCTTGGCCGGTGACGCCGGTGATGAGCGCCCGCTTCGTCTTCATCGTGAGCTCCTAGATCCTCGCGAGCACATCTTCGAAGCGCTCACAGATCGTCTTGATGTCGTCCACCGAGAGCCGAGAATGCAAAGGCAGGCGCAAGAGCGTCGCCGCGGCCTGCTCGGCCATCGGCAGCGCGCCGCGATCGAAGCCGTGCTCCTGCGCGTACGGTGACCGATGCAGCGCCAAGTAGTGAAACGCGGCATCGACACCCGCCGCGCGCAAGGCCTTCAACGCCGGATCGCGCCGCTTGCCGTCGAGCATCGCCCACATGAGGTGCCCGTTCGGCTCGGCACCCGCCGGCACGACCGGCAAGCGCAGCCCGAGCTTCGCCGCCTTCGGTTGCAAGCGCGCGAGGTACGCCTCGAACAGCGCGCGCCGCTGCTTGGTGACGGCGTCGAGGCGCGAGAGCTGCACCTCGAGCACGGCCGCCAAGATGTCGCTCAGCACATACGACGAGCCGCGCGTGCGCCAGGTGTACTTGTCGACGAGGCCATGGAGGAAGCGCGCCCGGTCGGTGCCCTTCTCGCGCATTTGTTCAGCCAGCGCGAGCCGATCGCCGCGCCCGACCCACAGCGCGCCGCCTTCGCCGCAGGCGATGTTCTTCGTCGCGTGGAAGCTGAAGCACGCCGCGTCGCCGAAGGTGCCGAGCGCCTTGCCGTCTTGACGCGCGCCGATGCCGTGCGCGGCGTCCTCGATGTAAAACAAATCATACTTCGCGCACAACGCCCGCAACGCCCGATGGTCCGCTGCGAGGCCCGCGTAGTCGATGACCAGCACGGCCTTCGTACGCCCGGTGATCTTCGCTTCCACGCTCGCCGCGTCGAGGCCGAGGGTCTTCGCTTCGCTGTCGGCGAACACCGGCACGCCGCCGAGCTGCACGACCGCGTTGGCGCACGACACGAACGCGTACGACGGCACGATCACTTCGTCGCCGGGCTCGACGCCTGCGAGCGCCACGGCCATCTCGATCGCGTGCGTGCAAGACGTGGTGAGCAACGCGTCGCCGCCACCGAGCGCTGCCGATAGCTTCTCTTCCACCCGCCGGCCGACGCGCCCGTGCCCCTGCCACGCACCGCCCAGGATCGCCGCCTGCGCCGCCGCGGCTTCGCGGGCGTCGAACTCGAGCTCATGCATGGAAAAGCGCTGCATCGGTCCCGGCATCTGGACCCGGCGGATTAGCCCCCGCGGACCACGAAATCAAGCACGCGGGGCGCTGACGACCGCGTAGACATCGGTCAGAGTCAGCGCCAGCTCGGCCGCCAACACCGCCGGCACGAAGGCCGATTCGCCCGCGCTGATGGCACCGTACTTCGTGACCACGCTGCCGCGCGCGACGGTGATCGCGATGCCGGTATCGGCCACGAACGCGAGCGTGCCGGTGCCGCCGATCGTATCGGCGCGGTAGCTCGGGTTGTCGATGTGCCGCACCCAGCGCGCGCCGACGTTCGTCTGCATGACTTTGCCGGACCGCCGCGTGCTCTTGACGAAGGCATCGCCCAGGAGATCGAAGCGCGTGACTTCCAGGCTCTCGTCAACGTGCAACGCGCGCGGCGACCCGCTCGGCGACGGTTGGCCGTCTTTGTCGTAGCGGCGATTCCAATCCCAGAAGCGATAGGTCACGCCCTCGCGACCCGGCTGCACGAGCTGCGGCTCGATGAGCGTGATGCCGCCGCCGATCGCATGGGCGGTGCCGGCTTCGATCTCGAAGGTGTCGCCCGCATGCACCGGCACGAAGGTCATCAACGCATCGAGCGCGGCGTTCGTCTGCAGCGCGTGGGCGACGTCTTCCTTCGTCACGCCGTCCTTGAAGCCGAGATAGAGCCCGGCGCCGGCGTCCGCTTCCAAGATGATCCAGCTCTCCGGCTTGCCGCACTGCTTCGCTGTGAGCCGCGCGTAGTCGTCTTTGGGATGCACTTGCACGCTCAAGGCCTCGCGAGCATCGAGCCACTTGACGAGGATGGGCAAGCCGCCGAATTTCTTCGCGACGCGTTCCCCGAGCGCCGCCACCGGATCACGCGCGATCGCTTCGGCCAAGGTGATGCCCCCGTGATCGACCAAGCGCGACGGAAAATTCGGCTCGACCGACACCTCCCACGCTTCGCCGACACACGCGGGCGTCGTGCCTAGCGCGAGCGTGCGCTTGTAGCGATCGATGATCTTCGTCCCGCCCCACGGCGTGCGCGACGGCGGCGTGAAGTTGTCGGGCGAGAGGCGCCAGAGCGAGCGGAAGAGTGGATCCACTCAGGCCACCAGCGACCCGGCGAGCTCTTCGGCCCGCGTGAGCGCCGCCGCCGTCACTTGATCCATGTTGTAGTAACGATACTGCGCCAAGCGTCCGACGAAGGTGACGCCCTTCTCTGCCTGCGCGAGCGCATCGTAGCGGCGAAAGAGCGCCTCGTTGTCCGGCCGCGGCACCGGGTAGTAAGGATCGCCGTCGCCGCGCGGGTACTCGCGCACGATCGACGTGCCCTTGTGCGTCTGGCCGGTGATCTTCTTGAACTCGGTGATGCGCGTAAACGCCTGCTCGTTCGGATAGTTCACCGTCGCCGAGCGCTGGAAGCTCTCGGTGTCCGGCAAGTGCTCGTGCACGAACTCGAGCGAGCGGTACGGCAGCTTGCCGAAGCGGTAGTCGAAGTAGGCGTCGATCGGCCCAGTGTAAACGACGTGCTTCGCCGCGTAGCGATCGCGCGCCGAGAAGAAGTCGACGTTGGTCTCGAAGGTGATCTTCGGGTGATCGAGCATGCGCTCGAACATGCGCGTGTAGCCGTCTTTCGGCATCTGCTGGTGCGTGTCGGTGAAGTAGCGGTCGTCCTCGTTCGTGCGCGTCGGGATGCGCGCCGCGACGCCGGCCGCGAGCTCCGAGAGATCGAGGCCCCACTGCTTCTTCGTGTAGCCGCGAAAGAACTTCTCGCAGAGGTCCGATCCGACGCTCGACAACACCACGTCCTCGCTGGTCTTCGCCTGGCCCTCGCGCTTGTCACGCACGCGCTCGAGATACGCGGCGACCCCCGCTTCGTCGAGCGCGAGCCCGTAGAGCGCGTTGATCGTCGTGCGGTTGATCGGGATCGGCAAGAGCTGCTCGCCGACCTTGGCGAGGACCCGGTGCTCGTACGGGATCCACTCGGTGAAGCGCGACAAGAAGTCGAACACGTTCTGGGAGTTCGTGTGAAAGATGTGGGGGCCGTAGGGGTGGATGAGCAGGCCGTGGGCGTCGACGCAGTCATAGGCGTTGCCGCCGATGTGGGAGCGCTTGTCGATGAGATGAACGGCGTGGCCCTTTTCGGCGAGGACGCGCGCCGTCGTGCTCCCGGCGAAACCCAGGCCAACGATGAGGACGTCCACCTTCACTGCCACCTCCGACGGCGGTTCTCGTAGCCGCCTGCCAGTGGCTTGTAAAGGCCGTCAGGGGCAAGGACCGGTGACGGCCACGGTGCCCGAGAGCGCGCCGTTCACGTGCGTGCTCCGATAGACGAAGGTGCCGGTCGCGTTGAAGCCGAGCGCCTTCGTCGTCGCCGACGCGAAGGTCAGCGCTGGCGCCCACGCGTCCGCCGGATTTTGCGGCGTGACGTCCTCAGCCCAGGCGGCAGTCACGCTTGCCGCCGTCCACGCGACGGTCTCGCCGCACGTGATGCTGACCATACCCGGCGTGAAGGTGACACCACCGGCAGGCGCCGGCCCGCCGTGATCGGCGATGCCGACCGAAGCGCCCGTCGCGCCCGGCGTCCCCACGGGCATCTGCGCCGTGATGACGATGTGCACGCCGCCCGTCACCGCACCAGCGCCGCTCGTCGCGGTGACGACGTAGGTCTGATCGCTCGGCGCGCTCGTCGTCGGTGATCCGAAGATGATCCCGGTCGCCGTGCCAAAGCCGAGCCCCGCCGGCAGCGCAGGGCTGATCGCCAGCGGCTGCGTCGCGTTCGCGAGCGCCGTCGGCGGGATGTCCGGGATCTTCGTGCCGGGCGATCGGAAGGTGTACGTCTTCGAATCGTAAGTGAGCGTGGGCAACACCGGCGTCGTCACGCGGATCGTGAGGCGAAACGGCGTGCTCGTGCCGGCGCTGTTCGTCGCGGTCACGTCGAACGCGAACGCGGGATCGGCGACCGATGTGGGCTTGCCGGTGATGTGTCCGTTGGTCGTGTCGAACGCGAGCCCTGTCGGCAACGTGTTCGCGCCGACGACCGGCGTCAGCGTCCAGCTCGTCGCCGGCGTGCCACTCGTCGTCGGCGTGTTCGGCGTGATGTTCGCCGCCATACCGGTCGAGTACATCGCGTTGACGGTCGTGTAACCGGTGATCGTCGGCTTCACGACCACGTTCGAGATCGTGATGTGCAACGACGCCGTCGTGTTGCCCACCGTGTTCGTGGCGGTGACGGTGTACGTCGTGTCGCCCTGCATCGCGCTCGGCGTGCCGCTGATGACGCCGGTCGTCGGGTCGATCGACAGGCCGGCCGGAAGCCCGGGCGAGACGGTGAAGGTCATCGGAGTCGAGCCGGAGACCGTCGGCGTGTTCGGCGTGATGGCGGCGCCGGTGACGTAAGTGACGTTCGGGTTCGCGTAGACCAGGCTCGACGGCGCCGTCGGCGCAGCTTGCACGGTGATCGCAAGCGTCCCGGACCCTTCGCCGTACGCGTTCGTCGCGGTGACCGTGTACGTCGTCATTGCCCACACCGCGAACGGCGTTCCCGCGATCGCGCCGGTCTCTGTGCTGAAGGTGAGACCGTCCGGCAAGGGCGGCGTGATGCTGAACGACTCGGCGTCCCCGCCCTCGTAGTACGGCGTCTCCGGGCCGAACATCTTGCCCACCGTCAAAACGAAAGGCGCGTTGTCATAGGAGAGCGCCGCTGGCGGCCGCGTGATCTTGGTGTTCTTCGCCGGCGCCGGCGGGCAAGCGAAGAGCAGAAGCGTCGGGGCAATCAGCGCGAGGCGTGCGGCAACATGCATGACCTCAATTCATAGTCGAAGAGCGGCCGCCGCGCGACTTCACGCCGCCTTTTCTCGGCCCAAGCGCTTCGGCACGAGGTCGCGCTGGAACACGTCGTCGAGCGTCTCTCGGCGGCGAATGACATCGGCGTTCTTGCCGCTCACGAGCACGGTCGCCGGCCGCGGCAGCGCATTGAAGTTGCTCGCCGAGACTTCTTGGTACGCGCCGGCGTCCAAAAACGCGATGACGTCGCCAGGAGCGAGCTCGGGCACGCGCACGGCGGGCAGCAAGCGATCGGCGAAGCAGCTCGCGCCGACGATGTCGGCCTTCTGATCGCACGCGGCGCCCATGCGGTTCGCCACGCGGAAGTCGTGCAGGTGATGCTCGTAGCGGCCGCCGGTGAGCCAGAACTCCGTCGTGTCGACGGCGACGATGTTCCACACGACCGGCGTCACCACGCGCTTCACACCGCGAACCGTCGTCAAGTGTACGCCGGAGTTGCCATGGATCGAGCGGCCGGGCTCGAGCTGCAGCATCACGCCCTTCGTGTCGATGCCGCGCGCGCTGAGCTCTCGCGTGAGCGTGCTCGTGGCGGTTGCCGCATACTCTTCGATCGACGGCGCCGGCTTCTGCTTCGGCGCCATCTCGATGAAGCGATCGACCATCTCGGTCATCACCTTGTAGCGCGCCTTGTCGCCGGCGAGCTTCAGCGTCTTCGAGAGCATGTAGAAGAGCGAGAGCTTCAACGGCTCGGTGTAGTCGGTGGCGGCGTTGTGCGGATCGCGCGGGATCGCGTAGCCGCCGCCGATGTCGAGCTCCTTCGGCCGATAGCCGCCGAGCGCTTCGCACACGCGCGCGATCTCGAACGCGTACGCGCGCATCTGCTCTTCCCAGTAGCGCAGCGACGCGTCGTGGCGGCCGTGGTGCTGGTGGAAGCCGACGAGCTGCAAGTGCGGGCTCGCGAGCACGCGCTTGCCGGCAGCGACCGCCTCCTCGAAGCCGAGGCCGCCTTTGTAGGCGAGCGTGGCAAGGTCGGTCGGGATCAAGCCTTCGCTCGCGAACTCCGTGTTGTCGATGAAGCCGCTGAGCACGGGCTTCAGACGCACGCGGACTTTCGCCTTCGTGCCGGTGGCTTTCGCGGCGGCTTCGATCGCGTCGATCTCTTCCAAGCTGTCGATCGTCAAGCGCGCGCCGACTTCGACGCTGTGGCGCACGTGCGCAGGATCTTTCGGAAAGCCGTTGACGCTGATCAGCGCCGGATCGAAGCCGGCGTTCAACGCGATGGCGAGCTCGCCTGGTGAATACGTGTCGCAGCCGCAGCCTTCGCTCGCGAGCACGCTTTGCACCGCGGCGCTCCAGCTCGCCTTCGCGGCCGGGAGGATCTTCACGGGCCCCTGCGTCCAGCCGGTCGAGAACGCGGTTTGGAAGCGGCGCACGTTGCGGCGGATTTGATCTTCGGAGACCACGAAGAGCGGCGAGCCGAACTCTTCTAGGAGCTGCGTCGCTTGGCGTTCTTCGATGTAGAGGGATCCGTCACGGTCGGTCAGGGCGTCGTCGAGGCGTTTCATAGGCGGTGTCATAGGGGCGGAAGAGTGCGCCAACGCGACATGCGTGGCAACGACAATCGCCGCTGATATCCCGACAGATGTTCGTCGCGGTCTATTTCTTCTTCTTGCCCTTGGGAGGAGGAGGTGGCGCCTTCACGACCACCGCGGGTTCCTTCTTCCGCGCCGCGAACAACATCGGATCCCACGGCTCGCCGCCGAGCTCGAGCTGGTAGTGAAGGTGCGGCCCCGTCGCGATGCCGGTGGCGCCGGACCGCGCGATGAGCTCGCCCTGCTTCACCTCGGCGCCGACGCTCACCAGCCGCTCGGAGTTGTGCAGGTACAACGTGCGCGCGTCCTTCCCGTGCGAGATGACGACGATGTTGCCGTTGTAGGCATCGCTGCTCGAGCGCACGACCCTGCCCGAGCCCGCCGCGCGGACTTCGGTGCCCGTCGGGATCCCGAGATCGATCCCTTTGTGAAACCTCTGCTCGCCGCTCACGGGATGCGTGCGCCAACCGAACGGTGACGTGATGCGCGCATCGGGCGGCCCAGGCCACGCGAGCGCGTAGCCCGTGCCGAGCATCGCCGCGAGCGACGCCGCTTCCACGCCGGCTTCGTATCCGGGCGGTAGCTGGCGCGCGAGATCATCGAGGTCGGTGCCACGGCCTTCGCCCTCGGCGCGGCGTTCGGCGAAGCGGGCCGCCTCGTCGCCGGCGAAGAGCTGAAGCATCGCGCCCGTGTCACGACGGCCGCGCGCGCGCAGCTTGCGGATCGCCGCACCGAGCTCTTCCGGCCCGCCCGGCGCCGACTCGAGCCGCGCCGCATTGCCGCCGAGCTCCGCAACCGCCGCACGCACGGTCTGCTGCGTGGCTCCGCTCGCCTGCTTGTACGCGCCGTACGCGCCCCACCCGAGCGACTCGTCCCACGTCAGCGGATCGGTCGGCGTGACGGCGAGCTCCACGCGATCGGACGCGCCGCTGCTGATGCCGCCGTTGTAGTACGAGAGCAGCGGGCGCGCGCTCGTCTTGCTGCCGGTGGCGAAGGAGGCGACGGCCCGCACGAGCGCGCCCATCGGCGTGTAGTAGAGCGCCGCCCACAAGCAGAGGGCGACGACGGCGAGCTCGAAGGCGGTGCGCGCTTGCTTCAGGCGTTCGCTCGCCTTCATCGGAGGAACCCCCCGAGCGCGGTCGCTTCGAAGAGCGCGAACCAGGCGAGCGGCAGCCCGAGCCCGGCCACCCAGAGCTCGCTCTTCCATGTCCGCACGAACAGGATCGGCTCGTCTTTTCGGCTCGCGCGCGAGAACGCTGCGGCGATCGCGTCGACGCCGAGCACGACCAGGCACGCGCCGAGCACGCACAAGCCGAGGATCTGCCCGAGCGCCGGGGCCGCGCCGCCAAACCACCCGCGCAGCCCGAGCGTCACGCCGCCTTGCACGATGCGCCCGACCGCGGCCGAGCCCGCCAGCACGAAGCACGCGCCGAGCACTGGCCGGACGAGCATGGCCATGACCCGCGCGCCCTCGCTCCGCGCCTGCTGCGTGCGCTTGGCGATCTCCTTATATATGGCGGCCAGCGAGTCGCGGGTGTCCTTGCGCCGCTCGAACGCGAAGACCGAGAGGCCCACGAGCAGGTCGAGCGCGAGCTCCCACAGGAACGCGACGGCGCGGCCGAAGCGGGTGATGCCGCGCGTGCCGATCGCGTCGACCAGCGGCCGCGTGAGATCGAAGCGCGCGAAGAAGCCGTCGATGAACGCGTCGATGCCTTCGACGCCCTGGGCGATGCGATCGTCGATGCAGTCGGCGGCCGCGTGCACGCCCATGGCGAGGAGGCAAAAGGCACCGAGTCCGTAGAGCCAAGCGCGCATGCGGTCCGTCAGAGCGTAGCCCTTGTTCGGGTCCATCCGCACCTAAACCGGTTCGCGCGTGGAAGCGCCGTGGAAAATGTGCGCAAAAGTTCCCTGCATGATGCCGATCGTCGTCGACGCCTCCGTCCTCTCCGCCCCAAAGAGCGGCGTCGGCGTCTACCTCTCGGAGCTCCTCGCCCGCCTGACCACCGAGTTCGCCCACGACTTCGCCCTCACCCTCCGCCCCGAACCCGCCACCGAAAAGGGACCGGGGAGCCTTTCGCGAAAAGGGACCGGGGAAGATTTCGGGGCGAAAAGGGACCGGGGAGCGATCCGGGGGCTGGTCCGGCGGGTCCCGGGCGCATATGCGGCGCGGCAGGTGGCGATCGGTTGGCCGCCGACGAAGGCGTTGTTCTGGGGTACGAACTTCGTGCTGCCGCCAAAGTGGCTCGCGCGGGGAAAGACGGTCGTCTCGGTGCACGATCTCCTCTTCGTCGAGCACCGCGAGTGGGCGGACAAGACGCGGGGAGCGTTCCTCAGGCGCGCGCTGCCTGGCACGCTCGACCGCGCCGACGCGATCATCGTGAGCACCGCGAGGACGAAGCGCACGCTCGTCGATCGCTACGGCAGCGACCTCACCGATCGCACGTACGTCGTGGCGAACGGCATCCGCACGCTCGGCGACACCGCGCCCGATCCGAACGCCCGCGCCGTCGTGTGCATCGGCAACATCGAGCTGCGTAAAGATCCGATGTGCCTGCTCGACGCGCACCGGGCGCTGCCGCCGCACGTGCGCCGCGAGCATCCGTTGATCTTCGCCGGCGGCGCGCTCGACGACGCCTACGCCGCGGCGTTCGCCCGCGCGCTCGATCCGCCGCACGCCCGCTGGCTCGGCACGATCGACGACGCCACGTTGGCGGAGCTCTTGCGATCCGCGCGCGTCTTGGTCACGCCCACGCGTGCCGAGGGCTTCGGCATCGTCCCGCTCGAAGCGCTCGCCGCCGGCGTCGCCGTGCTCGCGTCCGACATCGCCGTCACGCGCGAGCTCGCCGGCGACTTGCCCTCGTACTTTCCGCCGGGCGACGTCGCGGCGTTGACGGCGCTCCTCGGAGCGGCGCTCGAACGCCCACGCACACCGAGCGACGCCGAGCGCCAAGCGCTGCGCCGAAGGTACGACTGGAACGCCGTGGCCGCGCGCCACGCCGAGATCTTCAGGACGCTGTCTTAGGGCGTGTCCCTGAATTGGTGTCCGACCCATTTCGGGCGCTTTTTGGTCAGCTTCCGACGAAAAATCCTCGGAATGGAACCACCATGACTGCGGTTTTTCATCGAAATCTGCCTCAAAAATCGCCTCGAACTGCGCCGAACCCCAATTCAGGCACACGCCCTAGCCCGCTCGATCTCTTTGCCCATGCGCCCGGTCAGCATGCACGCGAGCATCACGAAGTCGGCGCCCAGGCTATAGAACGGATACTTGAACGTGGCCGGCCGGTTCTTCTCGACGATGAAGTGGCCGAACCACGCAAAGCCGTAGCCCGAGACCGGCGCCAAAGCGAAGAGCCACGGCTGGTGCAGCACGAGCGCAAGCACGACGCAGGCGATGGTGCCGCTCGTTCCCACCAAGTGCAGGATGCGGTTCAACGGAACGCTGTGCTCGCGCACGTAGAAGGGCCAGAAGTCGCGAAACGTGCGGTACATGGCGGTCAATCCTAGCGCTCACTCACCGAACAAGTCACGCGCGATCAGCATGCGCTGGATGGCCGAAGCCCCCTCGCCTATCGGACAAAGGCGGGCATCGCGCGCGAGCCGGGCCACCGGAAACTCCTCGCTATAGCCGTTGGCGCCCATGACTTGCATGACGGTGTCCGTCGCGCGCACGCACATCTCGCTCGCGAAGAGCTTGGCCATCGACGCGAGCGTCCGCGCCTCGCCGTCCTTCTGTTTGTCCTCGGCTGCGCGGATCGTCAGCGTGCGAGCGAGCTCGATGTCGGTCGCGATGTCGGAGAGCTTGAACGCGACGTCTTGGAACTTGCTCAGCGGCTTGCCGAACGCCGTGCGTTCTTTGACGTAGCGCGTGCCCTCGTCCAACGCCGCCGCGGCGATGCCGATGCTCAACGCCGCGATGCCGATGCGCCCGTACTCGAGCGTCTGCATCGCCATGATGAAGCCCATGCCCTCGTCGCCGACACGCCGCGTCTCTTCGACGTAGCAGTCTTGGAACACGAGGCTGCCGGTCGGCGAGCCACGAAAGCCGAGCTTGTCGAGCGGCGGCCCTTGCGAGAAGCCCTTCATGCCTTTGTCGACGATGAACAGCGACACGCCCTGCCAGTTCGCGCTCGGATCCGTCTTCGCAAAGACGACCGCGGCGTCGCAGCACGGCGCGTTCGTGATCCACAGCTTCTCGCCGTTCAGGCGGTAACCGGCGCCGTCTTTGACCGCCGTCGTCTTCATCGCTTGCACGTCGCTGCCGGCGTGCGGCTCGGTGAGGCCAAAGGCGCCGATGAGCTTCCCGGCGAGGAGCGGCCGCAAGTAGCGATCCTTCTGCGCCGCGCTGCCGAAGAACGAGATCGGCAAGCCGAAGAGCCCGCACGACGCGCCGGTGGCCAAGTACGTGGACGCGCACGCCGCGCCGAGCCGCTCTTGCATCAGCACGCTCAACGCCGGCGACGGAACGCCGCTGCCGCCGAACGCTTCGTCGTGGCCCATGCCGAGATAGCCGGACTCGACGAGGCGCGCGTAGTTCTGGGCCGGGAACACGCCGGCGCGCTCGGTCTCTTTCGCGCGCGGGGCGATCTCGTCGCGGCAGAGCTTGGTGAAGCGCGCGAGCACGGCGGCGTCATCGTCGTTCAAACGGTAGTCACGCATGACGGCGACAAAGCACTCACCCGTGGGAGTGGCAAGAGACGCCCGTGGTGCCGAGCACGTGCCGCGCCTCGTCGAGCGTCGGGCCTTGGCGGCGCTACTTCTTCTGCGGCGTCCGCACGACCCAGCCGTCGGCGTTCTCGATGAAGTCGACGAGGATCTTCTTGTGGCGCTCGGCCATCGACACGAAGTGGATCGCGACGCCTTCGTTCTTGCCCATGCCTTGCTCGCGCACGACGCGGCCGGCGGCCCAGATCACCTCGTCGTGGCCTGGCAGCGCGAACTCGACCCCGACGAGATCGTCATCGGCCACGCGCTCCGGCTCGATCAACTTGTGCAAGTACACGCCTTCGACGCTGAGATCCTTCGACCGGCAGGCAAACGGCTCGTCGCCGATGAACTTGTTGACGAAGAGATCGACGGGCAAGCGTTTCGTTTGGCGATACGTGTTGAGCGACATGTTCGGATCTCCCTGTGTGCGTTGATGTGACGATAGGTGTGCAAAGCCGAACCGTCAAAATTCCGGCGCGCGCGATTTCCCTGACTTTGCCTTCGCCGCTGGCACACTCTGCGACGTGACCGACGAAGCCCCCGCCGTCGAGCGCCGATCGCAATCACGCATCGAACGCCGTTTACCCGTGCGCTTCGAGCTCGCCGGCAGCGAGACCGCCGTCGACACCCACGTCGGAACGATCACGAATTTCTCCGAGGACGGCCTGCGCTTGGAGTCGAACGATCTCTGCCCACCCGGCGGCGACGTCACGATGTTCGTCCAATGCGACGGCCGCCACGTCGTGCTGCTCGCGCGCGTCATCTGGTGGCGCATGGAGCCCTTCGCGCACGTCGAGCAAATGCGCTTCTCCTGCGGCCTGAAGCTCCTCTACGACGTGCCGCACTGGCGCGAGTTCGTGCAAAAAGCGCGCGGCGGCGCCGACTCGCGGCGGCCGAAGGATCCGCGCTTCGAGGCCGTACACCGCGTACGCTTCACCGGCGATCGCGAGTTCTTGAGCGACTACACGCAGAACATCAGCCGCGGCGGCATGTACCTGTCGACCGAGCGCAGGCTCGAAGCCGGGCACGAGATCGACGTCGCCATCGAGCTGCCTGGCCAGGCCGAGGCGATCCCGCTGAAGGCCGTCGTCGTCTATCGCCTGGAGCAAAAGGCCGCCGCCGAGCTCGGCCGCTTGCCGGGCGTCGGCGTGAAGTTCCTGTCCTTCGCCGATCCCGAGCGCGAGCTCTTCCTGCACCACATCCGCCGGCTCGAGGTGCACCGCTCGCGCGCCGGGCGACTCGTCCTCGACGAAGTGCCGAAGGCCGGCTCGCTCGCCGATTATCTCGTGCCCGAGCTGCTGATCGCGAGCGCACACAAAGGCTTCACCGGCTGCATCGAGCTCGAGCACCGCGGCATCTTCAAGCGCGTGTACCTAAAGGGTGGGCTGCCGATCTACGTCGACAGCTCGCTCGGCAGCGATCGCTTCGGCGAGTTCTTGGTGCACGCCGGCCACATCACCGAAGCGCAGCTCAAGGACGCGCTGAAGTACGGCAGCCAGAACAAGATCAAGATCGGCGCCGCGCTCGTCAGCCTGGGCCTCATCGCGCAAGAGGCGATCGAAGAAGCGATCGTGTCGTGCCACGAGCACAAGCTCTACGACGCCTTCGGCTGGTTCGACGGATCGTTCTCGTTCGTCGCGATGGAGGCCTTTCCCTCGCTCGTCTCGCCGCTCACCTTGCGCACCGAGGCGCTCGTCTTCGAGGGCGTGCGCCACTGCTACGACGCCGAGATCGTCTGCGCGTGGACCGGGATGAGCCGCGAGACGGTGATCGTATGCAAGCATGCGCCGGAGGTGATGAACGCGCTGCCGCCCGACGTCGCGCGCGTGCTCGCGGCCTGCGCGAAGCCGACGAGCCTCGAGACGATCCTGCAGACGACGGATCAGCGCTTCGAGACGATCGTGCCGCTCGCCTACGCGATGCTGCTCTTCGGGTGGATCGATACCGTGCGCGCGGAGACAGCGGCGACCGAAGCGCTGCCGGAGATCGCCGTCGAGCCCGACGCCGCGCCGGCGGCGGAGCTGCCAGAGCTAGAGGTCGAGGTCGAGACCGCAGAGGCCGCGCCGCCGCAGAACGATCAGCAAAAGGAAGCGCTGCAAAAAGCGAAGACCTTCGCCGAGCGCGGCGAGGAGCTCTTGCGCAAAGGCGACATCATCGGCGCGTACAAACAATACAGCCTCGCCGTCGCCTTCGCCCCGAGCGAGCAGAACTACAACGCGCGCCTCACCGCCATCGCGCCGCTCGCCAACGAGAAGCGCGCGCGTGAATTGAGCGACACCGCGTCGGCGGCCGCGAACAACGGCGATCCGATCACCGCGGCGAAGCAGTACGAAGAGGCCGCCGAGCTGATGCCCGAGGCCGGACGCTTCGCGCACCTCGCGGCCGAGATGTACTTGCGCGGCGAGCAGCTCGAAGCCGCGCTGCGCATGGCGGAAAAGGCGGTCAATCGATCGCGCGACAATCCGCGCTATCGGGTGTGCCTCGTCGAGGCGTTACGGCGCGCCGGTCAAGCGAAGCGCGCCGAGGAAGAGATGCGCGTAGCGATGACGATGGCGCCGAAGGACCCGGCGGTCACCGCGCAGGCGGCGCGCTTAGGTATGCGATAGGTCCCTCTTGATCACGGCGCCGCGTACAGCTTCTCCGGCGTGACGTGCTTGTAGCGATCCACCTTCAAGCGCAGATACGCGAGCTTGAAGATCAACTGCACCGGCTCGAGCCCCTGCTTCTTGTGCGCCTTCACCAGCTTCAGGATCGGCTTCTTCGCGTCGCGCGGGTGAAAGCAGAACGAGGGCGAGAACATCAGCCGATTGTCGGGCGTCAAGATCAAGCGCGCCTCGACGATGTCGCCGCTGCCGATGCCGACGGGCTTTCGTCGCTCGAACACCGAGTGCGCTTTGCCGGTGAACAAGTCCTTCATCATCATCGTGTCCGGCTTGAGCTTGCCGACCTCGAAGAGCCCGTGCACCGTGTGCGAGAAGTTGCGGAAGACGATGCGGTCCGCCTCCGAGAGCTCTTGCCCCTTCCGCTCGACGTAGAGCTCGACCGGGGTCGTCGCTTTGCCGTCCAGCTTGCGATCGAAGATGAACCACTCGAGGAACGACGCCA
>JADLHZ010000005.1 GCA_020848545.1 Deltaproteobacteria bacterium
AGCGCCGCGTCTTCACCGTCTGCGCCGAGAAGCCTTTGGTGCCGAGGTATTCGAGGTGCTCGCTCACGCGGCAATAGAAGCCGTGCGCGTCGCCGGGATCGCCAACGAGCACCGCCGCCGGTCGCTTCCAGCGGCCCATGCTCAGCGCACCGAGCTGCGCATCGCGGCGGCGTTACGATGGAGCTTGTACGATACGACACGCGCGGCCTCGGCCTGATGTGTTTTCGGCGAGGTCGGCGCGATCTTCTTCGCCAGCCCCGCGTCATCATTGATCTTCGTCGCGATCGACGCACCCCGCGAAGTGCCCGCCACCGGCCCGTTTTGACCCCGCACTCCCCCCGCCAACTCGGGGTCCGCACCCCGCCAAGTTGTGGTCGTAGTCGCACCGAGCGCGCCGATGTCGATGAGCCCAGGAAGGCGCCGGCCGCAGCTCTTTGCCGCGCCGTCGAAGCACAGCTCGTAAACGAATGACTGCCCGCGCGCCCCGCGATGCACGAGCAGGTACTCGTGCTCAACCAGCCGATCGAGGTGCACGCGCATCTGCGTGAGGCTCCAGCCGATGCGCTCGCGCGCGTCACGGCGGCTGAAGCGGTAGTCGGCGCGTGCGATCTGCCTCGCCGCGCAGTGCTCCTTGGCCATCGCGTCGAGCAGCTCGAGCAACCTTCGCGTCTGCGGCGGCAGCTCGTCGAGCGAGCGGCCGAGCACGTCGTGCGCGAGCTTGTTGGCGATCGCGATGTCGCCGGTCGTCGCCTCGATGTACTCGAACGCTCGGCCGCGGTGCGAAGCGCTCTTTACCTCGCGCTGGTACTGATGGAGCAGCGCCACGGCCTGGATCAGCGTCAGGTACTTTCCGTGATCGCGGCGCGTGCGCGTCTGGTGGTCGAGGAACGTGAGCTTTGGCGCGAAGGGATTGGCGACTAAAAGAGGACGCAGAAGCCGCTGCGCGTTTCGGTGCACGGTGAGCACGTCCTTGCGCGTGGCACGGTGGAGGAGCCCTTCGAGCGTCTTTGCCTGACGTTGCGCCTCGTGGATCGCCCGTGTTTGCGCGCGGTCCTCGTCGACCGAGAGAACGATGCAGCGGTTCATCAGCTCTTCGTCGATCTCGATCGCCGTCGTGGTCAGAAAGATCATCACCGGGCCTTCGACGCGGTACTCGTGCGTCACGTGCTTGCCGGTCTCCGGGTCCTTGCCGGTCGAGGCGATCGTCAGCTCGCCTTCGCTCTGCAAGAGCTTCAACGCGTAGCTCGCGCGCTCGGCGCCTTGCTCTTCAACGATGGCGAGGATCTTGTGCTTCAGATCCGTCTCGCCCATGTAGAAGAGGCTCTGGCCCGTCATCGCCGAGTACTTCACGCGCTCTTCCTCGGGAACGAACGCGAGCACGGCCTCCATCAGCGAGCTTTTCCCGGCGGCTGACGTGCTTTGGATGATCACGGCGAGTGGCTGCTCCAATTTTCGTGAGCAGGCGGAAACGTATGCCATGAGCTTGTTCGTCTCTTCGCCAACGATGCCACAGCGCTCGAAGTCCGCGAGGATGCGATCGAGCAGGTGCTTATCGCGGAGCAGATCGAGCGCCGCGTGCCGCTCGGCCTCGCTCATCTCCGGCACCTTCGCTTCGGGCTCGAGCGCCTTTTTGATCTGCTCGTCTTGCAGCGCTTCGAGCGCGAGCAGCACCTTGCCGAGGTCGCGCTTGATCGTGTCCTCGGTCTCGCCGACTTCGAGCGCCGCTTGCTTGATGAACACTGCGCGTTGCCGTGCCGAGTAGAGCTCGAGCGTGTCGACGTAGAACGCGTCGCCCTTCGCGGCGAGCAGGTTCACCCGCAGCGCATCGAAGCTCAGGTTCTTGTCGAGCCCGCGCACGCGGTACTTGCGATCGCCGATGTCGAGCCGCACTTCGTCGCTGCGCCGCTCGATCGCTGGTTGCTCGGCATCGATCGGCGTTGGAGGCGACGCTGGCTCAACCGTCGTCGGCACCGCCGCTTGTGCTTCAATCGGCCGCGCTGCTTCGAGCACGAGCTCGTCGCGTGGCGGCGGCGCGCCGGTGCCAAGCCAAACCGCGTGCCGCACGGCAATACCGAAACTCTTCTGCGCCGGCTGCACCTTCAGCGCGTAGTCGTTGGCGTCCATGCCTCGCGGAAACTGCACGCGGAAGCATTCGAGCCCTTCGGCCATGAGCTTCTTCGCCAGAGCCTCGGCCGCCCTGTCGCCGGCGTCGTCGCGATCGTAGGCGATGAGCACGCGCTCGGTGCCGTGCGCCTTGAACGCGGCGAGGTGGTCGGCAGTGAAGCCCTCGACGCCGTAGCTCGCCGTCACATTGCGAAAGCCGGCGCACCAGAACGTCAGCGCGTCGATCAGCGCTTCGCAGAGAATGATCTCCTTCGAAACGGAAAGCGCTTCGATGTTCCAGACGCCTCGGTGCGGTCCAGGCAAGTAGAGGTGCAGCGGCGTGCCGGGACGCAGGCCGTCCGTGATCTTGCGGCCGTAGACCTCGGTGACGGCGCCAGTCTCGTCGAGCACCGGGATTACGAGCGAGCCGTTGAAGTGCTCGTGGCCGCTCTCCCGATAGAGCCCGAGCTTGATGAGCCGCTCGCGGATCTCGGCGCCAGCCGCTCGATTGCGCTCGGGAAGCCGCAGGCCGAGCGTGCGGTTCGCAAAGCCCAGCTTGAACTTGTCGATCATCTCGGCCGAGTCGAGGCCGCGCTTCTTCAGATACGCGAGCGCCTCCGGGCTCTGCTTCAGCGTCGCGTGATAGAAGTCGATCACCTGCTGGAGCAGCGCGCGATCGTCGGCGTCGTGCGCGACCGGCGCCGCGAGCTTGCGCACTGTCGAGTGCTTCACCGCCGAAGCGATCGGAGCGGCTAAAGAAGGATGCTGTTCGCGCAGCAGCTCGACCGCGTGCCGGAACGAGACGCCGTGCGCCTTCATCACCCAGTCGATCACCGAGCCGCCCGTCTGACACGCGCCGAGGCAGTGCCACAGGTTCTTCTTCGGGCTCACCACCAAAGAGGGAGTTTTGTCGTCGTGAAAGGGGCAATGGCCGTGGAGGTCGGCGCCGTGGCGCTTCAGCTCGACGCCGGCCGAGCTTGCCAGCCGCTCGATCGAGACTTCATTCTTTAGCCGCTCGACTTCTTCCTGCGGGATGCGCGCCATCGGCTCTCCGTTCAGACCCCTGTCAAGTCTCGAAAGGAGAGAATCGACAGAAAAATCTTGTCGATAAATTACAGAATAACTTGTATTTAGCAAGGATGCAGACCGCGCCTTACGAGATCGACCCTTACAATCCGCCCATGGCGAGAAAGCTCTCCAAACACCGCCCGAGCCAAGGCGCCCGCTTGGTCGCGCTACGCAAGGCCGCTGGCCTCAGCCAAGTCGAGCTCGCGCGCCTCATCGGCGAGACGCAGCAAAACGTCGCGTACTGGGAACAGAGCGAACGGCCGCCGCGCTCGGACGCGCTGCCGAAGCTCGCCGAGGTGCTCGGCGTCAAAATCGAAGACATCCTGGGCGAGGGCCAATTGCCGGCGCGCCGCCGCCACGGCCCGGTCGGCAAAGTGCAACGCCTCTTCGATGAGGTCGCGCGCCTGCCCCGCGGCCAGCAAGAGAAGGTCGTGCAGTTCGTCGACGCGCTGCTTGCACAGTTTCGTCGGGCCGGCTGAGGCGAGCGCGCATGCTCCTTCACAAAGTGCAGCTCGCCGTCGCAGCGCGCGCCTACCGCATCACCGACCACGGCGCCGAGGAGATGATCGCCGATGATCTCCTCGAAGCCGAGCTCGTCGCGGCGACGGCCACCGCCGAGCAGATCGAGGACTACCCAACAGCCTATCCGTTCCCGGCGTGCTTAGTTTAGCGCTCGGCTCGGTCGGCGAGGGCTCGCCGATACACATGGTGTGGGCATTCGATGCCGCAAAGGACTATGCTGTCTTAGTGACGGTCTATCGGCCGGATCCAGCACGCTGGAGCGCCGACTTCCGTCAGAGAGTGAAGAAGCAATGAGCGAAAAACACCTGAGCCACTGCCCCCGCTGCCGCGGCCAGCTCGACTACGATCGCGAGGTCGAGCGCCCCGTGCGTCAGGGCAACGACGTCGCGATCGTCACCGTGCGCGCCGATGTCTGCACCCAGTGCAGTGAGCTGCTGCTGCATCCCGGCATGGCCGACCGCCTCGTGCTCGCCGCCCGCCGCCTCCGCGAGGGCAACACCGCTCCCGTCCTCGGCCGCGTCTTCGACTTCCGCTCAGAGGCCTGACCGCTTCACCCCTCGCTCGTTCGCTCGTCACCGCTGCCACGCCTGACTCTGCCACTGCGCTTCCGCGCCCCCGCTGACCACGCTCGCCGCGCTCGCACACCTCTTCGCCGCTCGTTCTCGCTCCTCTTTCTCTCTTGATCCTTCATCTGCTGTTTCAACTCTGACCCGCCCGCCCGTTCCCGCTCTCTCTTTGCTTCCTCTTTCCTGCTCCCCTTGGTTTTGCCGCCCGGTTCAAACTGGAGACCTCACCACCACCGTCGTTGTGGGGGTGAGGTCTCCAGTGCTCGCGCCGCGATGAGCCGGGCGGCAAAGCCTCGACGCAGCCGACACTTACGTCCGCTTTTTCGTGGTCTTATCGTGGTCCGGCGCCGACCACGTTAAGACCAACTTAAGACCACGTTTAGACCACTTCTCCGGCGCCGCAGATCGTCGCTCGTCCGCGCCGCCCGCCCTCCGCCTGATTCCCGTCGCGACAACCACTTGCCGCGTCGATCCAGGTTCCTGGTCGATCGATCGTCTGATCGATCGTCCGCGCGCGCGATCGATCTCTCCCCTTACTTGTCGACACGCCCGTCCTTGTAGACAAGGAACGAAGAGCACATCGGAAAAAACGACCGAAGCCCACCATCATCAACGCAAACCGAAACTTGAACGTAGTCTGGTCGAACCGACAGAACTTGAACCTCTGTCTGGTAGTAGGCTGGGTCCGAGGTTGGGCGCCCATTGTCGTAGGAACTATTGCGCAGCTGGCTCAACTCCTCATAGGGCTTGAGCGACCAACGATCGATTTCGCTTCGAAGCATCTTCTGCAGAGCTTCTTTCTTCATGGTTCGCCAAAGTCATCCGGCGGCGATGGGCAGATCCACGGGATCCGGAACACAACGTTTGTCGAGCCTTTCATGCCTTCCTGCCAGCAAGTCAGCTGCAGGTGACACTGCCTGCCAACGCCACCTCCGAAATTGTGATGAGCAGTATGCAGTTGGAATGAGCACCTCGTCTTCTTGCATTTGTCCCAGAACTTACGAAACGCCTCACCCAAGCGGCGCGTATCTTTTGAGCGACTCTGTCGTCCATCAAAGTCGTCGAACAGCAATGGGCTATTGGCGCCATAGCGATAGCTGTCGAGCTGCTCAACAAGATTGGCCGCAATCTCGCGCTTCGCCGCCTCGACGAGCTCGACCATATCAGCGGGCACCGACTCAGGGCCTCTGTCGAGGGCAGAATTTCGCGTGCTCAGCTCGTCAACGAGCGGATCGCTCTGCAGGTAACGCCCGAGACTGCCGTCATAGTAGCGGTGCCAATTGCTCGCGAGCCCCGTCTCCGCATCGAGGTACTGCCC
>JADLHZ010000006.1 GCA_020848545.1 Deltaproteobacteria bacterium
CAGCACATCGACAAGCGCAGCTTCGCGATCCCGTTCGTGTGCGGGTGCCGCGATCTCGGCGAGGCGTTGCGGCGGATTCACGAAGGCGCGGCGATGATCAGGACGAAGGGCGAAGCTGGGACCGGGAACATCGTCGAGGCCGTGCGCCACTTGCGCGCTTTGGGTCGCGAGATGCACGAGACGCAAAGGCTCCGCGGCGCGGCGCCCGCGCGCTCGTGTTCATCCGCGCGCCGCGGATCGTGCGGGTGGGTGCCTCAGTCGAGGTCTTGGATCGCCATCGCGGTGAGCCGGTGCTCGTGCGGCAGCGGAACGTCACCGCGGCGACGTTTCATCCTGAGCTCAGCGCGGACGCGGCGTTCTTTTACGCGAGCCTGCCGTTCAGCGAGAGCGCGGCGGACCAGCTCATGATCGGCGTCGGCTCGTCTGCGCCCTTGTAGAGGACGGCTTCGCTGACCTCGGCGAAGCGACGGGTGATCTCTCGGGCGAAGAACGCGCCGGCTTCCTTTGTCGCGAGCGCGGGCTCAGAGGTGTAGCCCGGGTAGCCTGGGATCGCGTGCCAGCCTTTGCCGCGCGCGGCGAACGCGAGCTCCTGGCTCAGGGTCTTCGCGCCGAGCTTCCCGGCGACCTTGCTCGCGAGCTGGAAGGCCCGCTCGTTCGTGATCTTCGGGCACGGCGGCAGCGACGTGTAGTTCTTGCTCACGGTCTCGGGCGCGTAGTGCAGCGTGAGGCTCGTCTCGAAGAAGCCGGCGTGGAAGTCGAACTTCAATTCGCGAAGCATGGCGCTCCGCTTCGGCTGGGCCACATGCGCGAGGGCAGGCGCGAAGCGTTCAGGCTCGAGCGCGAGCATCTCCGCCAGAAGATCGTTGAACGGCGACAGCGCGACGACCCCGCGCTTCTTCAGCGCCTTCACGCCGGCGGTGACCGCGAGGTTGTGCAGCGGATCGCCGTGGAAAGTGATGAGCACGACGCGCTTGGCGCCGAGATCGGCGAGGCGGTCGCAGGCGTCTATGACGAGCGCGCGCACGGTCTCGAAGGGCGTGTGGCGGCTGCCGGGGCCGGGCGCGGGACCCACGCCGACCTCGAGATCGTCGGCGACGAGGAGCTCCGCGGGGTGGCCCTTGGCGGCGAGCGCTCGGTGCACGTCTTTGACGATGCCCCGGCTGATGTGGAGGTCGTTGTGGAGCGACAGGTGCGGGCCGTGGAACTCGACCGGGTTGACGGTCATCCACACTGGGGCGCCCGTCGCGAGGAGCGCCCTGAGGTCCTGTTGGGGGAGATCGAAGAGCCGAATCATGCCGGCCTTATCGAACGAAAACGCGCAAAGTTGCTGCCAGAAACGTCAACCGGTGATCGCCTTCACCTGCGCCGCGAACAAATTCGCCATCGCCGCCTGGCCGGCCTTCACCATCTGCGCGAGCTCATCGGTCGAAAACGGCGCGCCCTCGGCCGTTCCTTGCACTTCGATCAACTTCCCGGACGCCGTTCCGACGAGGTTCATGTCGGTCTCCGCCGAGGAGTCTTCGCTGTAATCGAGATCCACGAGCACCTGTCCGCGGATCACGCCGACGCTCAGCGCCGCCACGGCCTCGCGAAACGGCAGCGCCTTCATCGTGCCCTTGGCGATGAGCTTCTTGCACGCGAGCGCCGCCGCCACGTACGCGCCGGTGATCGACGCCGTCCGCGTGCCGCCGTCCGCCTGCAAGACGTCACAGTCGATCGACAACGTGCGTTCGCCGAGCGCCTTCAGATCGGTGACGCCGCGCAGCGCCCGGCCGATCAAGCGTTGGATCTCTTGCGAGCGCCCGTTCGTGCCCTTGCCTGCGTCGCGCTGCGTGCGTTGTTGGCCCGAGCCCGGCAGCATCGAGTACTCGGCGGTCAGCCAACCTTGGCCGCGCCCCGTCATCCACCCGGGCACCTTCTCTTCGATGTTCGCCGCGCAGATGACGCGCGTGTCGCCGAAGCTCACGAGCACGCTGCCGAGCGAGAATTTTTGGATGCCGATTTCGATCGAGACCGGCCGCATCTCTGCGGCCGAACGGTTGAATGAGCGCGCTGCCATGACGTCGGCCCCTATCAGGGCTTGGTCACCAATTCTATGGGCAGCGCTTCACCGGTGAGCGAGCGCAAGAACGCGATGATCGCCCGCTGCTCGTCGTCGCTGAGATGCAAGGGCGCGATGTGTACGCTCTTCTGACCGACGGTCGGCCCCGCGATCGCGCCGCCTTGGGCGTAATGCCAGAGCACGTCTTCCAGGGTCGCGTAGACCCCGTTGTGCATGTACGGCGCCGTCAGCTCGACGTCGCGCAGGCTCGGCGTGCGCCAGGCGCCTTTGTAGCGATCGTCGACCGGCAGATCGTAAAAGCTCGCGCGCGAGGTGTCGCTCGGATCGTCGCTCCATTCGGAGGTGCGGCGAAAGCCGTTCGCTCGCAGCTTGGTGAGCCCGTCCCACGCGCCCCACGGCAGACAATTCTTCCCGTTGACGCAGTCGCACACGCCGCCTTGCGGACAATCGTTCTCGGTGGGCACCGCGTCTCCTTGCTGGGCGATGCCGATGTTGTGAAAGCCGTTGTCCGAAAAGAGCGGCGTATTGTGACAGTCGATGCAGTTCGCCTTGCTGACGAAGAGCTGCGCGCCGCGCTTCTGCTCGGGCGTCAACAGGTCCGACTTCGGCCCAGCCGCGACGAAGCGATCGAAGAGCGCGTTCTTGCTGACCAGGCGGTGCTCATAGGCGGCGATCGCCTTGGCGAAGTTCACGTAGATGCGCGTGATGGTGTGCTGATCGGCCGTCGTCATGCAGTCGAACGCGTCGCCGAAAGGCTCCGTTGGATCGCCGGCTTGGCAGCCCTCGTGCGCGCCCGGCCGGCCTTGCAACGGAAAGCGCGCCGAAGCGTCGGCGGCGTCGAAGGGCAGCGGATACTCGGGAAACACCGCGTCGTACTCGGCGCGGTAAACCGTGTACAAACGCCACGCGACCTTCAACCGATTCGACGCCATCGACACGAAGCTCTCGGTGACCGCGACGATCTGCGACCACACCGAGTCGTTGCGGCCGTTCCAGTACATCAGCGTCCAAAACCCGGCGTTCAAGGTCTGCTGGCTGTTGACGTCGTACCAGCCGGCGCCGATCGACACGTGCGCAGGCGTGGAGGTGAAGTCGGCGCCGGCGCGAGCAGGGTTGTGGCAGGTGGCGCACGAGATCGCCGTCGGCATGCCCTTCGGCGCGCGCGCGTAGGGGGCCGGCCTGCGCAGCATGTCGAGGAGCGTCGCGTCGCCCGAAAATCCGGGGTCGAAGTAGAGCCGCTGCCCGAGCTTCTCAGCCAACGGATGACCGGCGTATTTGTTCGACGGATCCGGCGGCGGGTCGCCCAAATCGGCCAGGCTCTGCAGCCGCTTCCACTCACTCGCGGTGAACAGGCACGTGCCGTCTGCGCACGGGTCATTGCATCCAACGAGGCCGGCGGCGAGCAGCGAAATCGCGCAGGTGAAAAGAGCGAGGCGCACTCGTCGTCAACTTGCCATTCTGCTAGCCTTTCGCACCTATGTTTGAACCCTTCGACCGCCGCGGCCAGGACTCGGGCTCACCAGAGAGCGACATCGACCCCGAAGAGACCAGCGAGTGGATCGATGCGCTGAAGAGCATCGTCAAAGTCCACGGCAAAGATCGGGCCGCGTACATCCTCAAGCATCTGCAAACGCAGGCGCAGGCGCAGGGCGTGCCGCTCCCGTTCGAGCCGACCACGCCGTACATCAATACGATCCGGCCGGAAGATCAGCCGGAGTACCCGGGCGATCGCAAGCTCGAGGCACGCATCCGCGCGATCATCCGCTGGAACGCGATGGCGATGGTGGTGAAGGCGAACAAGCACTTCAACGGCATCGGCGGCCACCTCTCGACGTACGCGAGCGCGGCGCACCTCTACGAGGTCGGCTTCAACCACTTCTTCCGCGGCAAGTGGAAGGACTTCACCGGCGACCAGATCTACTTCCAAGGCCACGCGTCGCCCGGCATCTACGCACGCGCGTGGATGCTCGGCCGCTTGACCGACCAGCACCTCGAGAACTTCCGGCGCGAGTTGCAGCCGGGCGGTGGCCTCAGCTCGTATCCGCATCCGTGGTTGATGCCGGATTTCTGGGAGTACCCGACGGTGTCGATGGGCCTAGCGCCGCTCATGGCGATCTACCAGGCGCGCTTCAATCGCTACTTGCAGGACCGCGGCATCCGCGACACGAGCCACGCGCACGTCTGGGCGTTCTTGGGCGACGGCGAGACCGACGAGCCCGAGACGCTCGGCGCGATCAGCTTGGCGGCGCGCGAGCAGCTCGACAATTTGATCTTCGTCATCAACTGCAATTTGCAAAGGCTCGACGGCCCCGTGCGCGGTAACGGCAAGATCATCCAAGAGCTCGAGGCGAACTTTCGCGGCAACGGCTGGAACGTCATCAAGGTGATCTGGGGCAGCGACTGGGACGAGCTCATCGCGAAGGACTCGACGGGTGAGCTCGTGCGGCGTGCCGGCGAAGTCGTCGACGGTGAGTATCAGAAGTACGTCGTCGAAGGCGGCGCCTACATCCGCGAGCACTTCTTCAACACCGACACCTTGAAGAAGATGGTCGAGCACATGAGCGACGAGCAGCTCGCGCACCTCTCGCGGGGCGGCCACGACGAGGCCAAGCTCTACGCCGCGTATCAGAACGCGGTCGAATGCAAAGGCCGCCCGACGGTCATCTTGGCGAAGACGATCAAGGGCTTCGGCCTCGGCGACGCCGCCGAAGGCAAGAACGTCACGCACCAGCAGAAGAAGCTCGACGTCGCGCAGCTCAAGAAGATGCGCGACCGTTTTCAGATCCCCGTGCCGGACGACAAGATCGAAGATCTGCCGTTCTACAAGCCGGCCGACGACGCGCCGGAGATGGTGTACCTGCGCGAGCGCCGCTTGCGCCTCGGCGGTTACGCGCCGGCGCGGCACATCAAAGCGAAGCCGCTCGAAGCACCGGGCCGCGAGATCTTCGCCGAGTTCTACAAGGGATCGACGGGCCGTCCAGTGTCGACCACCATGGCCTACGTGCGCATGCTGACGATCCTCTTGCAGGACAAGAACCTCGGCAAGCTCATCGTGCCGATCGTGCCGGACGAAGCGCGCACCTTCGGCATGGACGCGCTCTTCCGTCAGATCGGCATCTACTCGCACATCGGCCAGCGCTACGAGCCGGTCGATAAGAGCCAGCTGATGTATTACCGCGAGGCCAAAGACGGGCAGCTGCTCGAAGAAGGCATCACGGAAGCGGGCTCGATGTCGTCGTGGATCGCTGCGGGCACGGCGTGGTCGACGCACGGCGTGAATACGATCCCGCTGTTCATCTACTATTCGATGTTCGGCTTCCAGCGCATCGCCGATCTCATTTGGGCCGCCGCCGACGCACGCGCGAAGGGCTTCTTGCTCGGCGCGAC
Source organism: Deltaproteobacteria bacterium (assembly GCA_020848545.1). Taxonomy (GTDB): domain Bacteria; phylum Myxococcota; class JADLHZ01; order JADLHZ01; family JADLHZ01; genus JADLHZ01. Next base: position 5,450 of record JADLHZ010000006.1, read on the forward strand.
GGCCGGACGAACGACGCTCCCGGGCGAAGGCCTGCAGCACCAAGACGGCCACTCGCACGTCTTCGCGCTGACGGTGCCGAACTGCATGGCCTACGATCCGGCGTACGCCTACGAGATCGCGATCATCATCCAAGATGGCATCAAGCGGATGTACCAGAACGGCGAAGCGATCTTCTATTACATCACCGTGATGAACGAGAACTACGAGATGCCGGCGATGCCCGAGGGCGCCGAGGACGGCATCCTGCGCGGCATGTACCTCTTGCGCGCAGTCGACGCGCAAAAGCCGGCGAAGAAGAAGAAGCTGCACGTGAACCTGATGGGCAGCGGCACGATCTTGAACGAGGTCGTCAAAGCCGCGCAGATCCTCGCCGAGAAGTTCGGCGTCGCCTCGAGCGTCTACAGCGCCACGAGCTACAAAGAATTACGCCGCGACGCGATGGAGTGCGAGCGCTGGAATATGCTGCACCCGGAGCAGGAAAAGAAGCGCTCCTACCTCGCGAAGCTCTTCGACGGCGCCGAAGGTCCGTTCGTCTCGGCGAGCGACTACATGCGCACCTTCGCGGAGCAGATCGCGCCGTACCTGCCGGGCAAGCTGACCACGCTCGGCACCGACGGCTTCGGCCGCAGCGAGACGCGCGAAGCCTTGCGGCGCTTCTTCGAGGTCGACGCCGCCGCGATCGTCGTTGCGGCGCTGCACGCGCTTGCGGAGGAAGACAAGATCGCGCGCTCGGTCGTCACGCACGCGATCGCCGAGCTCGGGATCAACCCGGAGCAGCCCGCGCCGTGGACGGTTTGACGTCAGAGCGCGCTTCGCTCCTCTGACGTCTCCGTCACTTCCTTGGAAACAACGCGCGCTTCGCTCCGTTGTTTCCTCGTCACTTGCTCGCGCTTCGCGCTCGTCGTGACTGTTGTTTTACCCCAACCCGCTCGCTGCGCTCGCTCCGGCCCCGCAAGCGGGCCCTGTAGGGCGCATGCGCGCCGGGATCTGCGAACGCCGGGCGCAAGCGCCCTGGCTCGCTGCGCTCGCGCTTTTAGAGGGAGCGACGGCGAGTTCGTTGGGAGATTCGGAGAGAGAAATGCGTCAGGGCTGCGAGCAAGAGCCAGAGTGGGGAAGGCGTTGATGCGGCGCAGCCGTCGGTCGGAACGGCGTTCGTCGGAGCCTCGCCTGCGTTGTTGTCGGGCGGCGGTGCGGTCGCTGTGATCGTCGCGGCGTCGTTCGTCGATGTTGGATCGCTCTCGGAAGCGTCGACGCTGAACGCGGCGCTCGCCTCGCTGCTCGTGAAGCGCAAGACGAGCACGACGTCGGTCGAGGCGCCGTTGCCGAGCGGTCCGAGCGCGCAGGAGAAGTCGGTGCCAACGAGCGTGCAGGTGCCGGCGCTCGGCGTCGCGTGGACGACGGTGAAGCCGGTGAACGCGCCGTGCCAGACGACGTTGGTGGCGGTGTCTGGTCCGGCGTTGCTTGCGCTGATCACGTAGCGCACGAGGCCGTCGCCGAGCTCCGCCGGCCCTGAGACGGCGATGCCAACGTCCGCCGCGACGGCAACAGCCGACGTCGTGACGGTGCCGGTGAGCGTGGTCGCGTTGTCGGCGGTGTTTGCGTCGATCTCGATCATCGTGACGCTGATCCCTCTCGCGACCGCGCCGCCGGCGGTGGGCGTGAGCTGCAGGTTGATCGTGCCGACGGCCGCGGGCGCGAGCTTCGAGAAGGTGCAAACGACGTTCGGCTTCGGCGTGCAGGCGGCCTGGCTCTGGATCATGGTCAGATCCGGCACGCCCGGGATCGCCACCGCGATGCGGTGCGCGTCGATGGCGCCGGTGTTCGTGACGTTGATGACGTATGAGAGCGAGCCGCCGAGCGCGATCGGCGCCGCGGGAGTGGAGGCGGTGACCGCCACGTTCGTCGTGCCGAGCTCGATGGCGCCGGCGTCGCACCGCCCGTTCAGCGGCCGCGCGACGCCGCGTTGATCCGCGGTGAGTAGCGCGCCGAGCTCGTCGACGCAGCCGCCGCTGCCGACCGGCGTGCCGGCGTCGCGCGCGGGGCTCGCTTGGGTGACCGGCTGCGAGGGCGTGGGCCCGCCGTAGTCGTCGAGCGGCGCGAGCATCAGCGCTTGGTCGACGACGTTTCCAGTGCCGGCCTGCGTGACGGTGCATCCGGCGCTCGCGCCGAGGAACGCGTAGCCGTTGAGCGTGAGCGCGCCGCCGCAATCTTGGGTGGTGTTGCTCGCGAGGATGCTGTTCTTGGCTTCGCCGAAGCCGCTCGCGATCGCCACTCCGCCGCCGCTCGCCGCGTTGTTGCCGGCGATCGTCGCGTTGTAGAGCGCGAGCCGCCGGCCGCCGCCCGGGCTCTGCACGAAAACGCCGCCGCCCGTGCCGCCCGCCACGTTGCCGCTCACCGTCGAGTTGACGAGGTCGACCGTGCCCGAGAGGTTGGCGATGCCGCCGCCGCTGCCGGCGCTCGTCGAGCACCCGGTCACCGCCGAGTCGACGAGCTTCAAGGCGCCCGTCGTCGCGATGCCGCCGCCGTGGCCCGCGCCGGTGATCGTGCTCGCTGTGACGAGCGCGCGGCGCAAGGTGAGCGTGGGCGAGCCTGCTTGCACCTCGAGGCTCAACGCGCCGCCGGGCGTGGCGCCGTTCGTGTGGCCGCCGCGAAGCGTGAGGTCGCGCCACTCGGCGGTCACCGGCCCGCGGATCCGCGCCACGCGCGAGAGCCCGTTGGCGTCGATGATGGTGGTGTTCGCCGCGGCGCCTCTGAGGTCGAGCTCGTCGGTGATGTCGAGCTCGCCGGCGCTGAGTGTATAGGTCGCGGCGCCGATCGCGATCGTCTCGTAGCCGGCCCACGCGCTCGCTTGCAGCACGGCCGCGCGCAGCGTGCAGCCGCCGCTGAACGAGGAGCACAGGCCATCGCTCGTGTTCGTGTCGGGGGAGTCGAGCGTCGAGTCGACGACATAGTGTCCGGACTCGACCGCGCCGATGTCGCAGCGGCCGCGTTGCACGCGAGGCGAGCTGCGTTGATCTTTGTCGGAGTGCGGCTCGGCGTCGGTGTCCAAGATGAAGGTGCTGTCGATGCAGCCGTCAGGAGCGCCGGCGTCGATGAGCAGGCTGGCGCGCCCGAGCGGGCGATACTTCGATGCGTCGCCGGTGCGCAGCGTCAGCGGGCCGAGGCCATGGACGCCGCCGTTGATGTTGCCGGTGTTGTCGTCGGCGATCGTGCACCCTGTCAGGTCGCCGAAGAAGTTGTAGCCGTGCGAGGTGAGCTCGCCGCCGTTCGTCGCGCAGTCCGGGGCCTGGCCGCCGTTGTCGACGTTCGCCGCGATCACCGAATTCTTCACGTACACGGTGCCGGTCATCTCGTTGTAGACGCCGCCGCCGTTGCCCGCGGCCATCGTCGTGTCGTTGTTCGCGACGGTGGCGTTGAACAGGATGACGGTGCCGCCGCTCGCGTTGTAGACGCCGCCGCCGTGGCCGGTCGCGTGGTTGTCGCTGATCGTCGTGCCGAGCGCCGTGAAGATCGTGCCCATCGCCACCGCGACCCCGCCGCCTTTTTGCGCGGTGGTGTTCTCGGTGAACGAGCTCTCCCAGACGCTGGCCGTGACGCCGGAGGTGGCGAGGCACAGGCCGCCGCCGCCGGCGCCCGCGCCCGTCGTCGTGTTGAGCTCGACGCGGCTCGCGAACATCACCATGCGGCCGAGGCCGATGTGGATGCCGCCGCCGGCGCCGGCCGCGGTGTTGCCGGTGACGACCACGTGGTCGAGGTCGAGGTTGCCGCTCACTTGCGCGATGCCTCCGCCGGGGCCGGTCGAGCTGCCGCCGGTGATCACCAAGTTGCGCAAGAAGACGCGCTCGCCGCCGCCGGGGCGCGAGTCGATCACGCGCTCGCCGGTGGCGCCGGCGGTGATCGTGGCGGGCGGGCCGGTGAGCACTTCGATCACCACGCTGCGCAAAAGATCGAGATCGCCGGTGAGCGCGAAGTCTTCGGCGCCGCTGAGCGAGAGCGTGTAGGTCGTGCCGCTCATCAGATAGATGACGGGGATGCCGGCCGACAGCGTCCACGTGCAGCCGCTGTCGGCCTCGGTGATCGTCGTGTTGGCGGCGCGGATGGCGTTGCGCAGGCTGCACACGCCGGTTCCCGGAGGGCCCGAGACATTCGAGTCGGCGCCGCTCGTCACGGTGGTGAAGTTCGCCGAGGCGACGCGGGCGGTCAGCAGGACGATCATCGACAACAGCACGCGCGTCATTGCAGGGCCCGAAGGAGATTGTACAATGCGCTCAGTGCGCGCACGAACAATCTATGCAGCGACCGCGCTCATGCTCCTGGCGCAAGCGTGCGTGTCGTTCAAGACGCTCGAGCCCGACGTCGTCACCTTGACCGCAGCGCCAGTGCCGGCGGTGATCACGCAGGCTGACATCGCCGGCGGGCGCTACGTCTTCTCGGGCACCCTCACGCGCCAGTCGCCGAAGGCCAAGCTCGGCGCCACCGTCGAGGTGCGCGACAACGGCGTGCTCATCGGCGCGATCACCGTCACTGACGAGACCACGTGGGCGATCGAATGGCGCGTGCCGCAGGACCGCGACGCCGAGCCGCACACGATCGCGATCGGCGGCCAGGACTCGCTCGGCCGCACGCTCGACGGCGCGGTGAGCGTCGACATCGTGCTCGCGAGCGCCGGGCCGAAGCTCGTCGCCTTCGAAGCGACGCCGGCGGCGACCGCCGGCAGCGTAGATGTCGCGTGGGCGATCGCCGGGCCGGTGGCGTACCAGGAGATCGAGCTCGGCGAGCTGCGCTGGTTCTTCCCTGCAGACGTGCGAACCGCGCAGCTCGTCGGGCTGCCGCTGCACGCGACGCATCGGCTCGCGCTCAGGGCGTCGCTCGAAAACGGCAACCTGACGACGCTCGAGAAGGACGTGACGCTGCCGTGATTTCAGGGCTCCCCGAAGGCGCCGTCGAGGAGCCCGGCGACGAGCGCGCCGGCGAGGCCGAAGAAGCCGACGTCCATCATGATCTGCGCAGCGCGGGCGCGCTCGACGTCGCGAAAGTAACCGTTCGGGCGCAGCTCGCGAAAGTAAAGCACGGTGCCGACGACGTTGAGGGCGCCGAGCAGGACCTCGGCGGCGAGAAAGATCGCACCGCGCACGGGCGAGCCGGCGAGGAATTGGCCGATGCCGAGCGGCACGAGATACGCCGCGCTCCACTTGCGCGCCGGCGCTTCTTGCACGAGGCGCGGCGCATCGCTCGACGCAGCTTGCGGCGCGGGCTCCACGGTCGGTTGCGACGCGGGCTCGATGCTCGGGGTGATCGCAGCCGGCACGGCGGTCTCTGCTGGGCAGCGGCTCGCGAAGAACGCGCGCGCGTCCGGCATGACCTCGTCCGGGTTGAAGACGTGATCGGGGAAATGCGCGCGCAGCTTGCGGCACGCGTCGGCGGCGTCGTTCTTCTTGCCGGCGTTGTAGAGGGCGAGCACCAAGTGCTCCCGCGCTTCGCGCTCGATCGCCGTGCCCTGCTCGCCGCTGTCGAGGTGCGCGAGGTAGCGCTCGAAGAGCGGGATAGCGCGCTTGAACTCGCCTTCTTTGAACGCCGCGAACGCGCGCTGCTTGAGCGAGTCCTTCGACGCCGCAAGAGCGGACTGCGTCACGAGCAGGCAGAACACGAGCGTGAAGAGCGCGCGCATCTCGCTTCATTCTACCCGCGGAGCCGCCCGTGAGCGAACGCTTGCTCGCCGATCGTTACGCGCTCGAAGAAAAGGTCGCCGACGGCGCCCTCGGGGTCGTGTATTCGGCGCGCGACGTGCACTCGAAGCAGCTCGTCGCGGTGAAGATCGCGAAGATCCCGGACGGCGAGGCGGGCGAGCGCTACCGCGCGGCGTTCAAACGGGAGACGCGCGCGTTGATGATGGTCGATCACCCGGGCGTTCTGCGGATCCTCTTCGCCGGAGAAGACACCGCGGGATCGCCCTACGTCGTCACCGAGCGCCTCACGGGCGCCGATGTGGCCGCGATCATCGAGCGGCACGGTGCGCTCAGCGCGCCTGCGGCGACGTTGATCGCTGATCATGCCTTGGCCGCGCTCGAGGCGGCGCACGAGCGCGGCGTCGTTCACGGGGATCTGCAGCCACAGAACTTGTTCTTGTGCGAGAGCGGCCGCGTGGTCATCCTCGACTTCGGGCTCGCGCGCGCTGACTGGTTGGCCCGCGGGCAAACGCTCGCCCAGCGCGTCGACACGCAGCTCATCGGCGTGCCGCACTATTTGGCGCCGGAGCAGCTCGGCGCGGGCCACGCCGACGCGCGCAGCGACCTCTATGCGCTCGGGGCGTCGCTCTTTCACGCGCTGAGCGGCGCGCCGCCCTTCGCCGGAAAGACGCCGCTCGAAGTCTTCGATCGCCTCGCGCGGAACGAGCGGCGTCCGTTGCGCGAAGCAGCGCCCGCAGTCGCCGAGCCGTTGGCGGCGGCGGTCGAGGCGTTGATGGCGGCGGCGCCCGCGGACCGTCCGCAGTCGGCGACCGCTGCGCGTGCGCTGTTTCGCAAGCTCGCGGGTGCGATCGCGGAGCCGACCGATGTGCTCGAGAACGCGCTTGGGAATCAGCGCACGCAGATCTTTCGCGACACGGCGCGGCCGCGCGCTCCGACGCCGGAGGTCACGGCGCGGACGCAGCTCGGCGCGCCGTCGCGCTGGTGGATCGGCGTCGTCTTCTTGGTCCTCGTCGCTGGCGCTGCGGTCTTGATCGTCCGTCCGGCGAAGACGCCGGTGTCGCCGCCGCCGCCGATCCCGGTGACGGAGCTGCCGCCGCTCGAGCAACCGTCATCGGTCGAAGTTCCGGCGGTGCCGGCGGTGCCGCCCGTCGTCGGGAGCGAAGCGCGCACCGTGACCGTCAAGTGCAGCCTCGCGCAGTGGGCCGAGATCACGATCGACGACAAGCCGCGCGGGCGCTTCCAACACGCCACGCGCTTCGAGCTCTCACCGGGCAAACATGAGCTCGTGTTCAAGAACCCGATCTATCCAGAGCAGAGCGTGAAGGTGAACCTCCGCCGCGCGACGACGATCGACGTCGACTTCAAGAGCGGCGGCGCTCCGGTGGTGAAGTAGGGCTCAGCGCGGCGAGTCAGCGCGAGAAGGCCGGGCCCGGGAAGAACGCGACGTCGATCGGCGGCAGATCGGTCGCGAGCGCGGCGCCGAGCTCGTTTCCGGTCGCGGTCTCGTACATGCCGATCTTGGTGCCGGCGCGCAGCGGCAGCCCGATGTAGGCCTGGCCGCGATCGTTCACCTCGACGAAGCTCGCCGAGGTGAACGCCTTCGGCCCCGGCGCGAGCAGCGGCTCCGCGACGAGGCCGCTCTTCGTGAAGCGGCGGATCTCGTAGGTTGGCGCCAGGTAGTCGCCGTCGGTGAAGACGAAGGCGACGCCGTTCTGCTTGCTGTCGAGGTCGAAGGACATGACCGAGCCGCCGATCTCTTGCTCGGTGAACAAGTAGCCTTTGTGCTCGAGCGTGACCTGATCGATGCGCTCGACGCCGCCGCACGCTTCGATGCTCGCCGGCGCGAACGGGCCGGGCGTAGAGATCAGCACGTTGTTGGTGTTCGGCTCCGGCACCCAGCGCGCGGGCGATGGCGCTGGGTTCGTGCCCTTCAGCTTGATGATCTTCACCACCTTGTCGGTGTCGAGATCGATGACGGCCACGCGGCCCGCGACGAAGCCACACTCGCCGGTCGTCGGGTACAGCGCGAAGTAGCTCTTGCTGTCGAGCGCCGAGATCGCCACGAACAAGTGCTCGTTGTCTGCGTAGAGCGCGCCGAGCTCGTGCCAGCCGTCCGGGTCTTCGCTGGCGAGGGTGTCACCGGCCGCGAGCAGCGCTGCGGCGATGTCGATGCGCGCCGTGATCGCGCCCGTCGTTGGGTTGATCACGCTCACCTCGTTGCGGTGCTCGTACGATGGCGCCGTCGTCAAGCCGGGCTGTGTTGTCATGTACGCCTTCGTCTTGCTGACGGCCCAGAAGTCTTGCACGTTCGTCGCTTCGCCGAGCGCCCATTGGCACTCGGGGCAGGCGAGCGCGTAGCCGTTCTTCGGATCGATGACGGTCAGGGTGTTCTTCGTGCCGTTGAACTCGCGGCCGATGATGTAGAGCACTTCGCCGAAGACGCGGACGAGCGAGTCCTCGCTGATCGCGTCGGCGCCGAGCACGCGGCCGGCTTCGCGCGTCTTCACGTCGATCGCTTGCAGCTCGCTGCCGCCGCCGAAGTTGGCCGCGAAGACGAAGGCGGTCGTCGACGTCGGTGCGGGCGGTGGCGAGTTCTTCGGCTGCACGCAAGCGGTGAACGAGATGAAGAAGAGGGGCAGATATTTCATGACGGAGTCTCCTGAAGGTTCAGCATTTCGCCAAAGGCGTAGCTCAAGGTGAAGAAGACGCTGCGACCAGGCAGCGGAAAGCCGATGAAATCGACGATCGAGACGTTCACGCGATCGCCCGCGGCCGACGCGACCAAGCTCTGCGTCCGTTGGTCGAGCAGGTTGCGCAGATCCAAGGTGAGGCGCACCGGGCCCGACCACGGACGCACGCTCAGCGTGGCGTTCAGCACGTAGCGCGAGGGCGCCGAGCGCAAGGCCGTGGTGTCGAGGTAGGTGGCGGCGATGTATTGAAATTCGAACATGACGCGGGCGTCCACTGGGCGCGGGATCAGGAAGGTCGTCTCGATCCGCGCTTGGTGCGGCGGCCGGCCGGGGAGCGGCTTGTTCAGCGCGATGCCGTCCGAGAGGTTTGCGGTGTGCTGGAAGGTGTAGGTGGCTGCGAGCCGAAGAAACGATACCGGCTCCGCGCGGGCGCTCAGCTCGACGCTGCGCACGATCGCGCGCCCGATGTTCTCGGCGCGCGGCAGCTCGATGCCGGCGTAGACGAGCGCGATCAGTTGATCGAGGCGACCCTCCGAGTAGACGGCGTCGGCGGCGATGAAGCGGCGGTGAAAGAAGTGCGCGCCGGCGTCCCACGTCCACTGCTGCTCCGGGCGCAGCGCCGGGTTGCCGCGCACTTGCCCGTCGCTGCCGAAGAGCTCGTAGAAGTTCGGCACACGCTCGCGCCGGCCGACGTGCGCAGCCAGCGAGAGGCCCGGCAACGGAGCGCCGCGCATGCCGAGCGCCGGTTGCAGCCAAACGCGCGAGGCGTCGATCGCTTCGAGCACGTCGCGCTGAAAGAGGCTCGGCGCCGAGCGGCCACGATCGCGCAGGCCGTCGATGCGGCTCGCCGCCTCGAGCTCGATGCGATCGTCGAGCCACGCGCCGCGCAGCGAGAGCGATCCGCCGGCCAAGAAGCGCTGCCGCTCTTGAGCCGAGAACGAGGGCGAGCGCGCGTCGAAGATCGTGCCGCCGGCGTTTAGGCTCGCGGCGGCGGTGAGCCAGTCGGTCGCGAGCCAAGTGAGCACGTGGTTCGCCCGCAGCTCGAGCTCGCGCGTCGTCTGCTCGGTGGTGCCGCTATAGAACGAGGGCAAGAGGTCGCTGAAGTGGGCCACGTTGCCGGCCGCGCTGAGCAAGACGTCGAGGCGTACGCGCGGATGCAGGAAGCAATCGTCGAGGCGCGCGCGCAGCACCGGTCGCCACTGCGCGAAGCGCGCGTTCTGCTGCACGATCGACGACGGACCAGGCGAGCCTTGCTCCTTCGTGAAGAAGTCGGCGACGACGGCGAAGCGCGCGCGTCCGAGCACTTCCCGCTGCAGTGTGAGGGTAAACGCGCCGGCGTTCTGATCGTTGTTCGGCCGCGCGATCGTGCGGTCATCGGCGGTGGCGAGCGGCGTGCCGCCGTCGTCGGCGTAGGGGAAGTCGCCGGTCTTGCCGAAGTAGACGGCCGAGCCGGCGAGGGTCCACGCTCCGAGCGTGAGCGCGGCGCGCAGCCCGACGTGGCGGGTGGCGAACGATCCGGCGCCGACGTGGGCCACGCCTCCGGTCGCGATTCGGCGCGGCGTCTTCAATACGAGCGCGCCGAGGAAGCCGTCGGGGCCGAGCGTGACCGGCGCGAGCCCGCGGTAGACGTCGAGGCTTGCGAGATCGAAGAGCCACAGCGTCGACAGATCGACGGTGCCGATGCTCGTCGGCGAGAGCGGGGCGCCGTCCAAGTACACGCCGATCTGCGCCGAGCTCGAGCCGCGGATGGCGACGGTGCTGAAGTCGCCGATGCCGCCGAGCGAGCGCACCGCCGTGCCAGCGCTCTGGCGCAGCGCTTCGGCCGCGCTCGGATCGGCGGTCGTCCTTTGCGTCGGCGTGAGATCGATGTGCGAAGAGAACGCCGCCGTCGTGTCGGCGTCAGGCGCGAGCGCATCCGCGGCGACGGCGATCGGCGCCACGTCGACCGGCGCGGACGCTGGCGCAGACGTCTGGGCGACGACGCAAAGCGCGGCAAGGGCGGAGACGCTGGGCACGGACGGGAGCCTCAGGCGCTCGATTCGCGGAGCACCAATCGAAAAGTGATCGTGCGCCTTTTTTGGCACACGGCTCGAGGCAGGTTTCCTGACTCATCGGGCGGTGACTCTCGTCACCCGCGTGCTCGCCTTCCCAAAGTCCGCTTTTTTGGCGCTTCAGTGGCTTGGCTCAGCGCTCTCGCACTGAGGAGCACGCGCAACCGATTTACAGTGGCGCGTCCGTGCCGGATTCTCACCGGCTTCCCTTGGCACACGCAGGACCATCCCGCGCGGACCTCGAAACGGCGCCGGGCTTGGCACGCGCTCTGGCGCGGTGTCAACGCCGCCGCGAAATCACCCGTCGTCCTGACCGAGCGGACAGTTTGTCGCAACCTTCGCGTTGGCCGGCCGAAAAGGTGGATATGGCCCGAATCAACCGCGGCTCCTTGGTCCTTTCCACGCAGTCTCTGACCTATTGGACAGGTCTGGACGAGGACGAAGCTCTGCTCCTTCGGGCTTGCGCGGCGACCGATGCCCGGGTGCGTGCGCGCAGGCCCGAAGACGCAGAGGGCCTCCTCGGGCCGAGTCACGTCGCGCGCTGTCGTGACGCCATCGCGAGGATGCCGGCGGCCGATCGGCGGCTCTGCGGGGCGACGTTCTTGGCGCTGGCGAGCGAGACGAAGCGCGATCTCTATCTGAAGGCGATGGCGGCGACGGCGTCGCGGTGGATCGCCGAAGACAACGCTGCATCCCTGCGCGAGGAGCTCCAGCGCTACGCTGCCGCGATCTCTCCGATGAGCGACGCCGACGCTGCGCGCGCGTCGTCGATCGCCGCGCGGCCGGCGGACGGCACGCTGCGCGAGCCGCGGCTCTACCAACAGTACCTGACGACCTGCGTGCCGAGCGCGGTGCTCGTCGCCGAGAGCGAAGCGAGTCCGGCGCGTGGGCTCGCCCTGTCGGATTACCGGACGCGCGGCGCCGCGCAGATCGATCTGCTCGAACGCTACGGGGGTGCCGCGACCGCGCGCGCCGATCTCTCGCTCGGCTACGACGTGGCGAGCTGGGTCACGTCCGAGCGCGCGAGCGTGCACCGCTGGCTGCTCGACGTGCTCGTCGAGGTCGTGTCCTTCGGGCGCGTGACGACCTTCTCGTTCAACGGCGATCGCGCGTTGACCGAGCGCCTCGCGCAGCGCTTGCTTGCGGACGAACGCGTCGCCTTGGCGTGGGCCGACGCCGGACGCGCGCCCTCGGCCACCGAGCTCACGGCGTTGCGCGCGGTCTACGCGGCGGCGCCGGCAGACCACGCAACGTTCGAGGCGTTCCTCGCGGCGGCGCACAAGCGGCCCGAGATGGTCCACCGCACGGTCCTCGACGCGATCGCAAAGGACGCGGGGGCGATGCTCTCGTTTCACGCCAATCCCTACAGCTCGCTCGACAGCGAGGCCGCCGATCGCTTGTTCGAGCGGCTGAGCGAGGAGCGTAAGGCGCAGCTCGACGTGCGTTCGCCCGAAGCGCTCGTCGAGCACATGCGCGCCGACGACACTGGCCGGCGCACGCTCGCCTATATTCGCGCGCGGGCGTTGCTCCCTCGCGCCGGTCGCGACGATCGCCGAGTGCTCGCCGACATCTCCGCCGGCCGCGATCCGATCCCGGACGAGCAGCAAGTGGCCGCGGCGCGGCGGGTGCTCGCCGAGACCGGAGGCGCGCTCGGCCTGCACGACGAACGCGCGCTGCTCACCGCGCTGTCGTTCCGCTACGGGAAGAAAGGCATGAAGATGGAGGAGCTGGTGCCGCGGCTCTCACCGACCACCGGCGCGCAGTACGAGACGGCGTCCTTCACTGGCCGCGCGGCGCAGATGGACAGGATCACGCGCGCGCTTCGCGAAGGGTACGACGTGCCCTTCGTCGTCGAGAATCCGGCGCACGCGATGATCTTCACCGATGTGCGAACCACTCCAGCAGGCCGTTCGTTCCTCATTCAGGATCCGTGGACCGGCGTCGCCACGTGGGCGAGCGAGACCGACGTGACGAGCGGCAGGTTCGCGCTCCGCATTGGCCTCGGACAGCCGACGCCGCTCGCGCAGCTCTCGGCCGTGCTGCCCGCGTTCCTCCGCGGCCACGCCGGGACTTCGGCGACGCGCCTGACCTACGTCTGGCTGCCCGCGAGCTGAGCCGAATTTCCTGGCGCATTTCCCTTGCGCCGCGCGCCAGCATCGAGGACAGTCCCACCCCTTATGCTCTTTGCCCTGTCGCTGGCTCTTCTCACGGCAGCACCGACGCCACACGACCGCCTCGTGACGGTCCTCAGCCGCATCGAGGACTGGCCGACGCAGAAAGATCTCGCGAAGATCACGCCGGAGCCGGCCGGTCTGCTCGCCGACGTGGCGGCAGATCAGCGCGAGCACGCCTACGTGCGTGAACGCGCGATCGCGCTCCTCGGCGCCTACCCGAGCAACGCCGTCGCTCTCGAGCTCATCCGTCTGACGAAGGATCGCACGCCGGCCATTCGGCAGAGCGCCGCCGCCGTGCTCGGCCGCCACTTTGGCGCGTCGCAGCCGGACGAGGTGCTCGTCGCGTTGAAGCCGCTGTTGAAGGACACGAACAAGAGCGTGCGCAAGCAGGCGATCCGCGCGATCTCGTATGTGCACAAACGCGAAGTCGTCGGCGTGCTCACGCAGCGGCTCGCGCTCGAGAACGATCCGGCGCTGCGCGAGTTCCTCTATCACCGCGCGCTACAGCTCGAAGCGACCTTCGAGAAGAACACCGTCGCCGCGCGGTAGACGATCGCAATCCGTCTCTGCTAGCAACGCCGGCCCATGACGGTCGCGCGCCTCCCCGACACGCTGATCAGCCAAATCGCCGCCGGAGAAGTGATCGAGCGGCCCGCGAGCGTCGTCAAAGAGCTCGTCGAGAACGCGATCGACGCCGGCAGCAAGCGCATCGAGGTCGAGCTCGAAGAGGGCGGCCTGCAACGCATCGTCGTCACCGATGACGGCAGCGGCATGACGCCGGAGGACGCGGCGCTCGCGGTCGAGCGGCACGCGACGAGCAAGCTCCAGAGCCAAGACGATCTCTTCCGCATCGCGACGCTCGGTTTTCGCGGCGAGGCGCTGCCGTCGATCGCGAGCGTCAGCCGCTTCGAGCTGTGTACGCGGCCGATGGCCCGTGACGCGGCGTTCGTCCTGCGCATCGACGGTGGCGAAGTGCGGGCGCCGGAAGAGCGGGGCGCGCCGGTTGGGACGCGGATGAGCGCCGCCGATCTCTTCTTCAACCAGCCGGCGCGCAAGAAGTTCCAAAAGACGCCGGCCACCGAGCAGTCGCACTGCGTGAACGCCGTGCTGCGCATCGGCCTCGCTTATCCCGACGTGCGCATGATCGTGCGCGCGAAGAATCGTACCTTGCTCGACTTGCCGCGCGCGGCTGCCGATCCAAGGGAGCGCATCGCCGCCGGGCTCGGCGCCGGGATCGCGCCGAAGCTCTATCCGTTCTCGCTGGAGCAAGACGGCGTACGGGTGCACGGTTTTGCCGGGGACCCCGAGCTGCAGGCCTCGGACGCCAGGAACCTCTATATATATGTCAACGGCCGCTTCGTGCGGGACCGGCTGCTGCAACGGGCGGCCTTGGAAGGGTATCGCTCGCTGCTCCCGCACGGGCGCTTTCCGACCCTCGTGCTCTTCGTGGACGTGCCGGCGGCGACGGTCGACGTGAACGTGCACCCGCAGAAGTTCGAGGTGCGCTTTCACGAGGGGCAGCGGATCTTCGGGCTCGTCCTCAAGGCGATCGGCGAGACGCTGGCGAAGACGCCGTGGCTAGAGCGCGGTGGCGGGCGGGTGTATCGGCTCGAAGATTCGGCGGCGAGCAGGGTGGGGGTCGTGAGGCCGGCGGCCGGGCTGTTCGAGCGGCCGGCGGTGAGCAGCGACCGCGGGGAAAGACCGGCGACGGCGGTGTCAACGGCGACGGCGGTGTCAACGGCGACGGAAACGAACGACACCTTGCTCGGGCGCGGGTTCTTTTCGTCGCTGCGGATTCTGTCGCAGTTCTCGAACCTCTATATTCTCTGCGAAGGCGACGGCAGCGAGCTCATCGTCGTCGATCAGCACGCGGCGCACGAGCGGATCACCTTCGAGCGGCTGTTGAACGCGTGGGACGCCGGCCGTGTGCCGCAGCAGCGCTTGCTCTTTCCTCTGACTTTGAAGGTGCGCCCGGACGTCGTCGCGCTGGTCGAGGAGAACGCCGAGACGCTCGCGCGTGTCGGGCTCGACCTGCAGGCCTTCGGTGAGGACACGATCGCGATCAAAGCCGTGCCGGCGATCGTCAAAGAGTCGCGCGCCAAGGCCTACGCCGAAGAGACGATCGCCGAGCTGACCGAGTCCGGGAAGACGGCGCCGCAAGAGCTCGCGCACGGGATCCTCGCGCGCATCGCCTGCCACGCCTCGGTGCGCTCTGGCGATTCGCTGACGATGCAAGAGATGCAAGCGTTGCTCGTCGAGCTCGACGGCGTCGATTGCGGCGTTCGTTGCCCGCACGGCCGGCCGGTCGTCGCGCGGGTGTCTCGCGACGCCGTCGGCCGCTGGTTCGAGCGCGGATGAAGCGGCGCGTCGCGATCGCCGCCGCGACGATCGTGGCGCTCTCGGCCGCCGGCTTCTTCGTCCTCGCCGCGCCGATCACGGATCGCCAGATGAACCGCGTCGTGCGGCCGAAGCTGATTCCGAAGCCGAGCGCCGCGGCCGAAGCGTTGATGAAGGCGCAGCCGATCGTCGATCTGCACGCCGACACGTTGCTCTGGGGCCGCGATCTGCTCGCGAAGAACGCGCACGGCCACGTCGACTTGCCGCGCTTGGAAGCCGGCGGCGTCGGCCTCCAGATCTTCGACGCCGTCACGAAGACGCCGCGCCACCTGAACATCGAGAAGAACGACGACTCGACCGACAACGTGCGCTTGCTCGGGATCGCCGAGCACTGGCCGCCGCGCGCGTTGACGAGCTTGCTCGCGCGCGCCGAGCTGCAGGCCGATCGTCTTCACGAGGCCGCCGCCGCGTCGGAGGGTCGGCTCCGCGTCATCGGCACGCGCGCCGAGCTGCAAGCGTTGCTCGACGCGCGCAAGAACGGCGCGCGCACAACCGGCGCCATGCTCGGGATCGAAGGTGCGCATGCGTTGGAAGGCGAGGTCGCGAACCTGGCCAAGCTCAGGGACAAAGGCTTTCGCGTCATCGGCCTGGCGCACTTCTTCGACAACAGCTTCGCCGGCTCCGCGCACGGCGTGAAGAAGGGCGGGCTCAGCGCCGATGGCCGCGCGCTCGTCAAGGCGATCGAAGAGAACGCGATGGTCGTCGACCTCGCGCACAGCTCGCAGCAGACGATCGCCGACGTGCTCGCGCTCGCGACGCGGCCGGTGCTCGTCTCGCACACCGGCGTGCGCGGCACCTGCAGCAATGCGCGCAACTTGAGCGACGAGCAGCTCCGGGCGATCGCCAAGAACGGCGGCTTGGTCGGCATCGGCTTCTGGTCGACGGCGGTGTGCGGCGACGATCACGCGGCGATCGTGCGCGCGGTGAAGCATGCCATCGCGATCGCCGGCGTCGATCACGTCGCCTTCGGGAGTGACTACGACGGGACCGTGATCGTGCCCTTCGACGCGAGCGGTTTACCCGAGCTCATCCAAGCGCTGCTCGACGCCAACATTGCCTCCGAGCACGTGGCGAAGATCATGGGTCAGAACGCGCTGCGCTTCTTCGCTGCCGCGTTGCCTTAGGCGCTCTTCTTTTCCTCGTCGTAGGCCTCTTTGTCGCCCGCGCTCGGTCGTGCCAGCACCATCGCGAACATTGCGACCGCGCAAAACGCGCCGAGCACTTCGAGCGCCGCGCCCATGAAGAAGAGGACGAGGCCGAACACCGCGACGGACTCGCAGAGCGCCCAGCGTACGAGGCAGTAGGCCTGATAGGGCAGCGTCTTGGCGAGCACGCCGCGCAGCCCGAAGACGGCGCCCACGTTGGCGAGCGCGATGACGCCGATGACTTGCGTCATCGTTCTCAAGAGCTCGGGGTCTCCGGGCTCGCGCTTCAAGGGACCGTAAACACCGAGCGCGGCATAGATGAGCACGCTCGCGAAGAGCGCGATCCACAACATCCAGAGCGTCTGCGGCTGAGGGTCTGCGGGTGATGGGTCTGCCATGGCGTCGCACCATGCCACCCTTGTGGTTTCGGGTCACCAGGCGAACCTGACCATTGCACATCGCGTCAGACATTGAGTAATCGGCGCCCCTTATGTCGAATCTCCTAGAACGCGGCCGCTCGCACACGTGTAACGATCTCACCGGCGCCGATGAAGGCAAGAAGGTCGTCCTCTTCGGCTGGGTCGATTCGCGCCGCGATCACGGCGGCTGCGTGTTCGTCGACTTGCGCGATCGCTTCGGCAAGACGCAGGTCGTCTTCGATCCGCAGGTGGAGCAAAAGGCGCACGGGCTCGCCGGTGACCTTCGCAACGAGTACTGCATCGGCATCGAAGGCGTGGTGAAGAGCCGCGGCGGCAACAAGAACCCGAAGCTGCACACCGGCGAGATCGAAGTGCACGCCACGGCGCTCGACATCTTCAACAAGAGCGAGCCGCCGCCCTTCCTCATCCAGGACGACATCGACACCAACGAGGAGAAGCGGCTCGAGTTCCGCTACCTCGATCTGCGCCGGCCGCAGCTGCAGAAGAACTTCATCATGCGCCACAAGGCCGCGCAGATCGTGCGCCGGCACCTGGACAGTCATGGCTTCCTCGAGATCGAGACGCCCTTCCTCGTGAAGTACACGCCGGGCGGCGCGCGGAACTTCTTGGTCCCGCACCGCGTCTATCCTGGAAAGTTCTACGCGCTCGCCGAGAGCCCGCAGCTCTTCAAGCAGCTGTTCATGGTCGCCGGCTTCGATCGCTACTTCCAGATCGTGCGCTGCTTTCGCGACGAAGATGGCCGCTTGGATCGCCAGCCGGAGTTCACGCAGATCGACATCGAGATGTCGTTTCCGACGCAGGATCGCATCTTCGAGATCGTCGAGGGTCTGGTGACCACGGTGTGGAAGGAGTGCCTCGGCGTCGAGATCAAGAAGCCTTTTGCGCGCATGGAGTTCGACGAGTCGATGCGCCGCTTCGGCAACGACAAGCCCGACGTGCGCTTCGGCATGGAGCACACCGACCTCACCGAGCTCGTCAAGCAGCACGACGGCGGCGGCGTGCCGCTGTTTGCTGACACCGTGAAGAACCCTGCGAACCTCATCAAGGCGCTCGTCGTCCCGGCCAGCGCGAACCTGAGCCGCACCGAAGCCGACAAGCTCGAAGAGCTCTGCAAAGGCATGGGGAGCAAAGGCCTCGCCCGCGCCAAGCTCGACGAGGCCGGCAACTGGACGCAGTCGCCGCTCGCCAAGACGATCAGCGAGGGCATGCGCAGCGCGATCAACCAGGCGACCGGCGCCAAGCCCGGCGACTTGCTCTTGTTTCAGTTCGGGCGCGCGTCTTTGGTCCACACGGTCATGGCGAACTTGCGCCTGCACCTCGGCAAGAAGCTCGGCCTGATCCGCGACAAGGAGTGGGCGTTTCTCTGGGTCGTGAACCCGCCCTTGTTCGAGTACGACGAAGACACGAAGACCTGGGCCGCCGCGCATCATGCGTTCACGAAGCCCGTCGATGCGGACTTGCAGCACATCGAGACCGACCCGGGCAAGGTGAAGTGCTTCCGCTACGATCTCGTGTTGAACGGCTTCGAGATCGCCGGTGGCAGCGTGCGCCTCCACGACCCCATCGTGCAAGGCAAGGTGTTCAAGGCGCTCGGCATCAGCGCCGAAGAAGCGCAGCAGAAGTTCGGCTTCTTGCTGCAAGCGCTGAAGTACGGCGCGCCCCCGCACGGCGGCATCGCGCTCGGCTTCGATCGCTTGAACATGCTGCTCACCGGCACCGATTCCTTGCGCGACGTCGTCGCCTACCCGAAGACGCAAAAGGGCGTCGACCTCATGACCGACGCGCCGAACGAAGTGTCGGCGAAGCAGCTGGAGGAGCTGCACGTCCGGGCGATCATTCCGGCGAAGGCCTAGCCCGAGATCGACAAATGCGATGACAAAACGCCGACGGCCGCTCGTATCGGGCCCCAAATGGACACGTGTCGCTTGTCGAAGGCCGTCGCCGGGGTCTACTCGCCCGCTACCTTGAGAACGCTCGCTTGCGCCGCTGTCTTGCTCGCTGCCTGCACGCCGGCGGCGCCGGCACCGGACCCGAACGCTTCGCTCGCCGCGGAGAGCGACGCGCCAGCATTCACCGCAAGCTGCCGGCGCAGCGAGACCAGCTGCGACAACCGCTGCTTCAACTTGCAGACCCACCTGCGCAACTGCGGCGCCTGCGGCAACGCGTGCCGTTCGGGCGAGCTGTGCCAGGCCGGCAAGTGCGTGGCGCCGGGCAGCACCAACGTGACGACCTTCTGCGAGAAGGACACGATCAACTGCGACGGGAACACGAAGAAGATCTGCGACGGCGCGGGCGGCTTCTCGGCAAGCGAAGACTGCGGCAGCAACACCTGCGTACCAGGAAAAGGCTGCGTGCTGTGCTTCCCTGGCACCGGCCGCTGCAACGGCAGCACGTCCGAAGTGTGCAACGAGGACGGCATGGGGCGAACGCCCATGTTCTGCGACCCGGACCAACAGCTCACCTGCCTCCCGTCGACGGGCCTCTGTGACGGCGCGTGCGCCACCGCGCGCATCGGCTCGAGCTACGTCGGCTGCGAGTACTATCCGACGGTGACGGCCAACGTGGTGCCGGCGCAGTTTCACTTCGCGGTCGCGGTCGCCAACACGAAGAGCGATCCGGCGAACGTGAAGATCACGCGCGGCGCGGCGACGGTGGCGACGGTGACGGTGCCGCCGAACGAGATGAGCATCGTTCAGTTGCCGTGGGTGAGCGAGCTGAAGGACGCGTCGGCTTCGGCGCTTCTGCAGGGCGGGGCGTACCACTTGCGGTCGGATCAGCCGATCACCGTGTATCAATACAACCCGATCGAATACACGCTGAATGGCACCTTCTCGCAGACGAACGACGCGTCGTTGCTCTTGCCGGTCAACGCGTGGACCGGCGACTATCGCGTGGCGTCGCGCAACCACTATGGCTCGCCGGGCTTCTACGCGATCACGGCGAGCCGCGACGACACGCACGTGACGGTGACGCCGTCGAAGACCGCGAAGCTCGTGGCGGCGGGCGGCGGCATCAAGGCCGACGGCACCGGCACGATCACGATGAAGGCGGGCGACGTGCTGCAGGTGATGACGAGCAGCGGCGGCGGCTCGCCGGACGCGTCGGATCTCACGGGCACGCTCATCGCGTCGGACAAGCCGGTGCAAGTCATCGGCGGCCACAAGTGCACGAACGTGCCGTGGGACGCGTTCGCGTGTGATCACTTAGAGGAGTCGATCCCGCCGCTGCAGAAGCTGTCGTCGCAATATCTCGTGACGGCGCCGCTGATCCCGACCGGCGGCGCCGTGCCGAAGGTGCAGATGGTGCGCATCGTCGCCACGGCCGACAACACGACGCTGACCTACGAGCCGCCACAAGCCGGCGCGCCGACGACGATCGCCTTCGCCGGGGACTACGTCGAGATCGCGAAGTCGGCCACCGACTTTCGCGTCACCGCGAGCGCGAAGGTGATCGTCGCGCAGTACATGACCGGGCAATCGCTCGGCGGCAACTCGGGCGATCCGGCGATGATGATCGCGGTGGCGACGCAACAGTACCGCGGTTCCTACCTCTTCCACGCGCCGACGAACTACGAGAAGAACTTCGTCAACGTCACCGCCCCGGACGGCGCCGCCGTGACCCTCGACGGCAAGCCCGTCACCGGCCTGACGCCGATCGGCACGACCGGCTTTTCCGTCGCGCGCGTCGAGCTGTCGAACGCCGGCACGGGCAACCATACGATCAGCTCGCCGAAGAAGTTCGGCGTCACCGTCTACGGCTATGGCCAATATACGAGCTACTGGTACCCCGGTGGGCTCGATCTCGCTGACGTCTTTTAGGGCGTCTCACGAGCTCGTTTCGTAGCGAAAGCGCCACTCGATGCGCACGTCGCTGCCGACGCTGCGCGCCACCGGACATCCGCGGGCGATGGCCTCCAAACGCGCGCGGTGCTCCGCCGACAGGCTCGCCGGCAGCTCGATGTCGAGCGCGAGGCGGCCGATGCGGCGTGGATCCGAGAGCATCTCTTTGGTGACCGTCGCGCTCCCGGTCGTGAACGGCAGGCCTTCGCGCTTGGCGACGAGGGCCATCGTCGTCACGGCGCACGACATGAGCGCCGCCGCGACGAGATCGGTCGGTGAGAACGCGCTGCCTTTGCCGCCGTTGTCGATCGGCGCGTCGGTCATGATCTGCGTCCCGGACGGGCCGTGGTGCAGCCGCGCGCGAAACTCGCCTTCGTACGTGAGGCTCATTGAAACGCTCATGGGCATCCCGCCTTGTCTTTGAGGGTCGCGAGGGTCTGCTCGCCGACGAGCCGGGCGCCGTCGGCGAAGATCCACGTGGGGTAGCCAGCGATGTCTTCGGCGCGGCAGACGTCGTTCTGCGAGTGATCGGCGTTCGAGCACTCGACGTAGATCGCGCTCGGAAACGCGTCGCCGAAGAGCTCCATCTGCGCTTTGCAGTGCGGGCACCAAAACGCGCCGTACATCTTGACGCCGGAGCTCTCGAGGCAGGGTCCCACGACCAACGCGTCGGCGCTGGTCCCGGCTGCGGCGCGCGGGGTGGCCGACCCGCAGGCGCAGAGCACGAGGAGCAGGGCGAGCTTCATCGCGTCCTTCGCTCGGTCATCGCTGCCACCGGCGTCAAGCCCATGCGACCTCAGTTCGCGCGCAGGTCATCCAGATAGGCGACGAGGCGCTCCGGCTCGATGATCACCTTCCACTCGGGCGCGCCCTTCGCTTTGACCACGTGCTCCCACTCGGCGAGCCGCGCACGGTACTGCGCCGGCTGCGCGCTGTCTTGCTTCAGGCGCTTCACGTTCATCGCGAGCACGCGCATGTTCTGCAGCTCGTGGTCGTCGAAGCGGCGCGCCACGCCCGGCGGCAGATCCTCGCGCATGTCCGAGAACGCGATCATCACCTTCTTCCCGGCGCGCATCTCGGAGAGATACTCGGCGCAGAGCATCATGCCGCCGCTGATGTCGGTATAGCGCGCCCGGCCGGAGCGGTCGCCGAGCGTTCCGAGCGTGTTGGCGAGCTCGGCCTTTTGCTGATTCGCGCGCAGCGGCCGGTTGTCGAGCGTCAGCGCGAAGTCGACGTTTTGCTTCTCGTAGGTGTTGTCGTCGACGCGCACGACCACGAGGCTGTCGCCGGGGCGCATGCGCGGCAGCACCGCGGTGCGCAAGACCGCCGCCGCGTCGTCGATCTGATCGCGGTAGGTGCCCGAGGTGTCGACGAGCGCGCAGATCGCTTGGGCGTGATCGCGGCCGTCGTCGCAGGCGGTGAACAAGAGCGCGAGGCAGAGGATGCGTTTCATGGCTTGCTCCGTTTCAGGTTGGGGACGGTGAGCGCTTCAGTCGGGCCCTGCGGCAGCGCGCGTTGCGGTTGCTGGCGCACGTACATCCGCTCGAAGAGCAGCGGCACGGCGATGTAGACGTCGAAGATCGCCGAGAGCCCCTTCGCCATGAACCACAGGCAGCGGCCCAAGATGCGCGAGGCGAGGCCGAGGAAGCCGAGCACGAACGCGACGGCGATGGTGCCGACGTGGCGGCCGCTCGTTACGAGCATCTCCAGCGGCACGGCGACGAGCGCGAGCAGCCACGGCAAGACGAAGCCGAGCACCGCTTGGCCGACGACCGGGATCAGCGACAACGACGAGCGCTCGGGCTTGTGTCCGGAGAGCGTCGCCTTCAACGCCATGTCGGCTTCGACGATCTGCTCGCGCAAGATCGCGAGCGACGCTTCGATCGCGGCGAAGATGAACAGCGACAGAAACGCCATGCCGAAGATCAGCCGCCGCTTGTCGCGCGTCAGCGTCTGCAGGCGTGGGAACAGCTCGGTGATGCCGATGGCCTCCATGAGGAAGAGGCCCGCCGCCGCTTCCATCAACACGAGCACGAGCGCGGCGATCTGCGCCACGCCCATGCCGCCCACGCGCGACGTCGTCGGCACCAGCTCGGCCATCGGCAGCGCGATCAATTGAAAGTTCACGAAGGCTCCGCCGATCGCCACGAGCGTGACGATGAGCGAGATGATGAAGGTGACGACGGCGTCGGCCGCGATTGACCGGCGCGCGGCTTCGTCGCCTTGGCGGATCTGCTCGTAGCGCTCGATCTGCGCGTCGACCTTGTTCGTCACGTCGAGCACGCGGCTGACGGCGCCGTGCGTTTGCCGGAGCGTGCCGTGGATGTCTTTCACCACCGGCGCGAGCCCATGAAGCACTTTGTGCCTCTCGGCCGCCGCGTCCTGATACTCCCGCTGCGCCTTCTTCTCGGCGCTGATCGCGTGACTCTTGATCTCCTCCAAGATCTTGCGGCTCGACTTGTCGGGCAGCTCCGGCAGCTTGGCGATGCTCTCGACGGCGGCAGACCACCCAGGCGGAGGCGGTGGCATGTCCTGACTCCTTTCGAGATCGGCGTTGAGCTTCTCGGCGCCGGTCGCGAGCTTTTGGTGCAGCTCGGGATAGTGGCGCAGCTCGCGCGAGAAGCCTTCCTTGATGCGCACGAACTCGCGCTCGATCTTGCGCTCCTGCGCGGCGCGCCCGGCTTCGAGCAAGAGCTCCTTCGAATGCGCGACCAAGGCCTGCGCGTGCTTCTTGCACCACATGCCGAACGCGCGCAGCGGACCCGACGCGGCCTGGCCGAAGCTCCTGAGCGCGCGGCGGATCGCGTCGCGGCCGGCGAAGAGCACGATTTGGCTCAGGAGGATGAGCAGGAAGATCTGAAACGGGGTGATCGACGTCATGAATGACTCCTTGCGTGATCACCGGATTGCGCTCGGCGAAGCGGACGAAGTATTTTGCGGAACGTATGACGGCGTCCGACATCGACGATCCGCTCGAGCTCTACGATGAGCTCTATATAAACGGTGAGCGGCCGGATCCCGTCGCGTTTGCGGCGAAGTATCCAGGCACTCCGGATCTGCTCGCGCGGATCCGCCGGCTCGATGCCGTGCACGACGAGCTCGACCTCGCGGTGAGTCGGCCAGCGGCGCGCGCTTGGCCAAAGGCGATCGGCGGCTACACGCTCGGCGCGATGCTCGGCGAAGGCGGCATGGGCGCGGTGTTCGAGGGCGTGTCAGCCGCTGGCGTGAAGTGCGCGGTGAAGCTCATGCGCAGCGAGACGCAGATCGCGCTGCAACGCTTCGAGCGCGAGGCGGCGATCGCGAAGACCCTGACGGGGGACGGCATCGCGCGCTTGCTCGACTTCGGCATCGAGCGCGGGCGGGCGTACCTCGTCAGCGAGCGCATCGAAGGGCACACCTTGAAGGACCTTTGCGCCGGGCCGCTGCCAGATGCGGTGGAGGTGGCGCGGCGGGTCGGTTGGATCTGGGTGGCGGCGCGCGCGATCGCCGAAGCGCACGCGCAGGGCATCGTGCACCGCGATCTGAAACCGTCGAACCTGATGCTCGACGCGCGCGGCCGCGTGAGGGTGATCGACTTCGGCCTGGCGGCACAGTCGGACGCGCTTGCTCTCACGCGCTCCGGCATCTTCATCGGCTCACATTCTTACGCGGCGCCGGAGCAGCTGCTCGGCGAGCGCCGCGCGATCGGGCCGCATACCGACGTGTTCGGGCTCGCGGCGACTTTGTTCGAGCTCCTCACCGGCGAAGCGCCGTTTCGCTACCCGACCTTCGCCGCGCGGCTCGAGCACGCGACCGACAAGCCGAAGCACTCCGCGCGGGATCTCAATCCGGCGGTGTCGGCGAAGCTCAGTAAGGCGATCGGCAAAGCGCTCTTGCCGCAGGTGAAGAAGCGGACGCCGAGCGCGGAAGAGTTCGCCGCGGCGATCAAGTAGCATCGACGATCTTCCGGTGCGCCCGCGACACCATCTTCCGCGCCGCCTCCGCGCTGCAATCGAGCGCGTCGCCGATCTCTTGGTGCGTGAAGCCGTGGTGGTGCATCAACAGCGCCGCCGCGAGATCGGGCTTCAGCTCAGCGACCTGCGCCATCACCGCTTCGGCGCGCCGGCGATCGTCGAGCTGTGACTCGAGCGATTTCTTCAGCGCCTGCTCTTCGGCGCGCGAGAGGCTGGTGTCGGCGCCGGCGTTGCGCTTCTCGGCGTGGTGATGGCGGTAGCGATCGATCACCTCGAGCGAGGCGAGCTTCTTCACCCACGCCGCGAACGCCGTGCTGCCTTGCCACTCGTGCTTCGGCAGCTCCTCCAAGATCTTGATCGCCGCGGTCTGCTCGATGTCGTCGGTCTCTTCGCGACGGCCGAGCGCTTTGCCAACGCGAGCCTTGCGTCCCCGTACAGCGATCCTGATCAGCGGCCAGTAGTGCGCGAGCACCTCTTGTTGCGCGTCGCGCTCGCCGGCTTTGGCACGCGCGATGAGCTCTTGCAGGAACGTGGACGTCTGCGGCACCGAACGACCCTGCCGAAATTGCACGCAAGTGTCGAGGCGGGGTACACGACGGCAGGTGTATGACGTAGCGATCATCGGCGGCGGCATCAACGGCCTCGGGGTGGCGCGTGACTTGGCCAAGCGCGGCCTCAGCGTGTACCTGGCCGAGAAGAGCGACTTCGGTGTCGGCGCCACGGGCAACTCGAGCGGAATGTTCCACGGCGGCGCGCGCTACCTGCTGAGCGATCCCCACGTCGTGTCGGACTCGTGCAAGGACTCGGGCTACGTGCAGACGATGGCGCAGAACCTCGTGTTCCGCATTCCGTTCTTCATCCCGATCTACGAAGGTCGGAGCCCGTCGAAGAACAACGTCTTGCTGATGGACGCGTTCTTCTCGGCCTACGACGACTATCAGCCGCTCAAGCACGGCCTGCCGCACCAGCGCCTGAACGTGGGAGAAGCGCTGCGCATCGAGCCGGGCATCGCGCGTGAAGGTCTGCTCGGCGCTCTGACCATGGACGAGTGGGGCGTCGACACGTTTCGGCTGTGCACGCTGAATGCGCTCGATGCCCGCGCGCATGGTGCCGTCATCGCGAATCACACGGAGGTGCTGCGGCTCGCGCGGGACGAGCACGGGCGCATCATCGGCTTCGACGTGCGCGACGCGAGCGGCAAAGAGGAGGCGATCCGCGCGCGGCTCGTCGTCAATTGCACCGGCGCGTGGAACAACAAGCGCGAGCGCGGGTTCGGGATCGAAGCGAAGGTGCGGCCGGGAAAAGGCATCCACCTCGTCTACGACGGCCGCATCAGCGACTTCGCGATCGTCACGTTTGCGGTCGACGGGCGACAAGTGTTTTTGATGCCGCATCAGAACGAGACGTGGTTCGGCACCACCGACGACGACTACTTCGGCGATCCCGACGCGTTGACCGTGAGCGAAGACGACGTCGCCTATTGTCGTGTCGCCGCCGCGCGCGTGTTTCCGAAGATCGCCGAGTACCGCTGTTTCGCGACTTCGGTGGGACTGCGCCCGACGATTCATGCGTGGGGCCCGAACGAAGACGATCTCAGCCGCGATCACGCGATCATCGATCACGCGGTCGAAGGCAGCCCGGGCGTGGTGTCGATGATCGGCGGCAAGCTCGCGAGCTATCGCACGATGACCGCCGAGCTCGCCGACGAAGTGCTGCGCCTGCTCGATCGGCCGGTGGTCGCTTGCCGCACCCACCTCGATCCGCTGCCTGGGCACGAGAAGCTCGTCGATGCCGAGGCGCTGGCACGAGAGTCCGGCGCGGAGGGAACGGCGGTCCGGCGGCTGGTGCGCCGGCACGGCACGCGCGCGCAGCAGATCCTGCAGCAGGGCGCGCGAACGCCAGGCGGGCTCGCGACGGCTTGCGCGTGCGAGCCCGTGCTCGAGTGCGAGGTGCGGCACGTGCTCCAGAACGAGTGGGTCGCGGCGCCGAGCGACCTCGTGCGGCGATGCCGGGTGGGCGTCGGCCCGTGCCTGGGCCTCAGGTGCGCGCAGCGCGTCGGGCAGATCTACGCCGAAGAGAAGGGCGGCGATCACACGACGGCGATCGCTGCGGCGATCGAGATCTTCACGCACGCAAAGCGCCGGGCGCTGCCGGTGCTCGATGATGCGCTCGATCGGCAGCTCGCCCGCGTCGAGCGCGCCCTCGTGGACAATGGCGGGGCGCCTCCTTGAGCAAGCGCCTCTTCGTGCTCGGGCTCGACGCGCGCGCGACGACCTTTGCGCTCCGCTTGCGCGATCGCGCCGAGCTGACGCTGGTTGCCGACGCCGCGGATGAGCTCGTCGCGTTCGGGGGCGCGACGACGTTTCGCGACGCGGCCGATGTGGCGAACGTGGCGGCCCTCCTTGCACCGTTGGATGACGCGCTCGTGTTCGGTCGCGCGCGCGTGGTGACGGCGCTCGGCGTCGTGCGCGACGTGGACGTGCGGCCGGCGCGGGCCTTGGCGTTCCCGGGGCCGAAGCGGGTGCTCTGCGTGGGCTTCGCCGGATGGCGCGAGTGGTCGGCGGCGCGCGTCGCTGACGGTCTTCGCAGCGCGGGCGTTCCGGCGGAGGCGGTCAACGTTCAGCTCTTCGGCGCGGCGCCGGATGCGTCGTGGCCCCAGATGCGCGAGCGGTTGATGGACACGGCGTTTCGCGGCGAGCTGGTCGACGCGTTGAAGCCGAAGCTCGACGGCGGCGCGCTCGTGCTGATGCCGCCGCTGCTCGGCGAGACGACGACCGGGCTGTCGATGACGCAGGCGCTCGGCAACGAGTGCGGCATCGACCCCGCCCGCGTGGGCGAAGCGATCGCGACGGCGCCGGCGTTGTTCGGCGAACGGCACGCCGAACGTGTGGCGCGCGCGTTGATGGCGCGGTCGCCGATCTCGGAGCTCGCGGACGCGCTGAAGGACGGCGACGTGCATGTGTTCACGACGCGGGCGAAGGGATGGCTCAGCGCGCGCGCGAGCAGCAAGGTGACCTTTCACGGCGCCGCGATCGATCGCCGCCTCGCGCGCCTTTCGTTCGCAGATGCGTGGGTCGCGGGCCTGCGTGACGCCGAAGCCGTGGAGCGATCATGGGCGCTGTGAGCGTACGCAATCTCGAGGCGTTGACGAAGCTCGCTTGGAAGCTGGTCCTGCGCGCGGCATCGCGGCCCTTCGTGCGCCCGGCGAAGGCCGACGCAGTGCTTGCCGCGTATGCCGCCGATGGCGTGGCGCTCGTGACGGCGAAGGAGCGCGCGGCGGCGCCGTTCGTGCGCCGGTGCACCGGCTGCGGTCGCTGCGACGGGCTCGACACCCGCGGTCCGGCGCCGTCGCTGCTCGTCTTGCGGCTCGGGCGCGAAGGGCAGGACGCGAAGATCGCGGAAGGCAGCGTCGACCGCTTGCGGCCGATCGCCAAGGCGATCCTGCAAGTGTGCCCCGAGCGCGTCGACGTGCCGGCGATGATCGCGGCGATCGATCGGCGGGCGGCGCGGTAGGGTGGGTGCGAAAGCGGGGACGGAGAGCCTTTGGCGCGGTTGGTCATTGCATGTCCGACCTTCGTGGTGGAATCGCGCCCATTGCTCCTGCGAGTTCCGATCGCGGCTCCTGCGTGCTTCGGCCGGAGTGAGGCTTGGCGGCTGCGCATGCGACGTTGGTGGCGGCCTTCTATGCGCAACGCAGGGGCGATCGGAAACGATCGAAGCGTCGTCATGCGCGTGCGGCCCAGCCTTTCTTGCGTAGCTCGCGCTCCAACCGTGAGCCGCGTGGGCGCACGATCGGTGGGTCGGCGCTGGTGTGGAGCTCGGCGAAGGAGGTGAAGGCGTCGATGTCGACGTAGCGCGCACGGCCTTTCTCGATGCGCAGTTTGCATCGCACAGCATTGATGGTGCCGAAGTGCTTCGCCGCATTGGTGAAGAGGTACTCGAGGCAAGCAGCGATCTCGGTCGGCGTCTCGAGCGCATGCAGATGGTAGCGTTCGACGAACACTGGGCCAATCCACCCCTGCCGATCGCGCATCGCACCGCCGCGCGGATCCAGTGAGCCGCCGGCCTCGCGCACGCTGGCGGCGTTGAGTGAGCGCGCAAGGCTGATCGCGATCTTCTGCACACCGCGCGCGAGCCACTTCGCGCCGTCGACCTCGCACAGCATGTGCACGTGGTCGCCGAGCACAGCGTAGTGCACCACGCGAAAACCGTCGCCATCGCGTGCTGCATCCTGTGGCTCGATGACCCGCGGCACAGCACGAGACACGAGACGAAAGCGCGAAAAAGCGCGTTTCACGAGCGCGTACTTCTTACGGTTCCGAAGATTGGGCGCGGAACGGCGCAGCTTCAACGTCACATGCACAGCGCTTTGGGTTCCGAGAGATGGGCGCGGGATGTGCGGCGCCACCTTCTTCGCTCCCGGCGGCTTCGGTGGTCGCCCCGGACCACGCTTGATGTCGCGCGCCTTCTTCCCAGCCAAGCGCTCGGCGATTTGCCGATTCACCGAACGCTCGAAGCGTCCGAACGGCAACATCGCTTGGCGAACGTCACGAAAGCCACGCCCGCACCGACGTGCCCAGTGGCTGTACCCGTTCTCGCGCCGGCCTCTGAGACCCTACTCGTCGCCCGCCACCTTCTTGAAGCACGCGACATAGCGCAGGTACGCGTTCGTATCGTTGTTGCTCGGCCCGGGCGCCGCCATGACGACCGGTGACACGGTGATCATCTCCCAGCCCTGCTCTTCCCTCGCTTCGATCACCCGCGTGAGCTCGTCGAAGTTGAACGGCCGTTCGCACTTGTGCTTCCACTTCAACGCCTTCGGCGCGGCGGCGGCGTTCGCCCGCATCTGCGCGCGCGACGCGGCGCCGACCAAGAATCCGAAGCCGATGCCAACGAAGAGCAAGAGCGCGTAGCGCGGGACGCGTGGCGTGTGCAGCATGGTGAGATTCCTCGCTTGGCGCAGATAGTCGGTGTAGAACGCCTTTGCAAATGGGCGCCGCAGTCGTTCGAGATCTCGCCGATAAGCTCTCGTCCGATCAGGTCTCGGTCCGCGCGATCGATCGCCGCCACGTCGCGACCGATCAATGGCCGGCCGCGCTCCTCGCGTATCGCCAGCACGCCCCGCTCGATCTGCCGATCTGCGTCGTCTCGCCCGAGAGCGCAGCCGACGTGCAGGCGATCGTGGCGATCGCGATCAAGCACAAGATCGGCATCGTCCCTTATGGCACCGGCTCGGGCGTCGTCGGCGGCGCTTGGGCAGAGCCGGACGCGATCACCGTCGACTTCAAGCGCATGAGGAAGGTGCTGTCGATCGATCGCGATCGCCTCGTGTGCGAGGCCGAGGGCGGCATCGTCGGCATTCACCTCGAGAATCACCTGCGCCGTCACGGTCTCACGCTCGGGCACTTTCCGAGCTCGATCATCTGCAGCTCGCTCGGCGGTTGGCTCGTCGGCCGCAGCGCCGGTCAGTTCTCGTGTCGCTACGGCAAGATCGAAGACATGGTGCTCTCGCTGCGCGCCGTCGACGGCAAGGGCGAGCTCTGCACCTTCGCGTCGGATCCGCTGCCGAAGCCCGGCGCCGACGATCTGCAGCTCGTCGTCGGCTCCGAAGGCACGCTCGCGCTCGTCACCGACGCCCGCTTGCGCGTGTGGCCGAAGCCCGAGGCCGAGCACTACTGGGGCTTCGAAGTGAACGGCGTCGCCCACGGCCTCGAGGTGATGCGCACGCTGCTCCGCGCAGGTTACGCGCCGACGGTGCTTCGCCTCTACGACGAGTTCGACTCGCGCGTCGCCAAGCGGAAGGCCGACGGCAGCGAAGAGGATCCGGACGCCCTGTCGAGCCAAGTCGAGCGCATCGCCCGCGATCTGCCGGTGCCCGAGCGCCGCGGCCTGCTCATGCAGCTGAAGAGCGCGTTGAAGCGGCGCTCGCTCGCGGTGGCGTTGTTGAACCCTTCGGCGATGCGTTTCGCGATCGATCGCTTGCCCGAGAAGTGCACGCTGATCATCGGCTGCGAAGGCAGCGAACGCTTGAGCCAAGCGATGATGGAAGGCATGCGCCAGCATTGTACGCGGCAGGGCGCGAGCGATCTCGGCAAGGGCCCGGGCGTCGCGTGGTACCACGGGCGCTATCATGTCTCGTACAAGCAGTCGCCGGTGTTCATGCTCGGCGCTTACGTCGACACGATGGAAGTCTCGGCGCCGTGGCCGAAGGTCGTTGCGCTCTACGATGCGGTGCGCGACGCGCTGAAAGACCGGGCGTTCGTCATGGCGCACTTCTCTCACGCGTACCTCGACGGCTGCGCGCTCTACTTCACCTTCGCGAGCATGGCCCCGCAGAACGCCGGGCAGGACGAGCTCGCACATTACAAGGAGACATGGCAGCGCGCGCTCGAAGCGGTGACGACCCACGGCGGCGCCGTCTCGCATCACCACGGCGTCGGCCTCGCCAAGCGCGCGTTTCTCTCCGCGCATCACGGGCCGCTGTGGGAGCGCTTCTCCGATGTCAAGGCGCGCTTCGATCCGCACGGCCTGTTGAACAGAGGGAAGTGGTGATGCCCTTGATCGATCCGAACAGCATGCTGCTCTGGGCCGACGCGAGCGCCTTCGTCTCCGAGATCGAGCACAGCGCTCAGAAGGCCGACCTCACGCTCGGGCCATGCGCCTGGTGGAACCGTGATCGCCGTGTGCGTGACGTCGTCGCCGAACGCACCGGCTTTCGCTTGAATCCGGTGCTCTGCCGCATTGAAGAGGTGACTGGCGCGTTCGAATACAGGGCTCACGGGCGCACGCATCGAACGCTCAGCACGCCGCGCGAAGCCTGCGGTCCGGAGCTGCGCACCTTGCTCACCGAGGATCTCGACGCGGTGACAGCGGTGGAGCTGCGCTTGTTGCCGCTCGGCGAGGAGCGGTGGCTGAAGGCGCAGGGGCGTGACCCAGGCGACGCGCATTCCTTCATTCGCGCGCTGGTGCGGGAAGGCGTGGCGATGCGGCACGTGTGGACGGAGCTGTCGGCGGCGTGGGTGGGCTTCGTCGGCGCGCTCTCTCACGCGAGCTTGCACATCGCCGAGAGCGTGGCGCGCGAACGTGGGCTCGACGTGCAGCCTTCGCAGGCGCCACGAGGGCCGGAGCTCGCCTCGGGCTTTGTGCCGCAGACGAAGACGTGGGAAAACCTCGGCCCGCGCGACGCCATCGTGCTCGCGGATCCGTGGGCCGTCTTGGTGATGCCATGAAGTCGACCGACAGCGCGACCGGCCACTGCACCTATTGTCCGCGCCTTTGTCGCCACGCGTGCCCGGTGGAGACCGCGTCCGGCCGCGAAGCGCTGACGCCCAAAGCGAAGATGCAAACGGCGGGCGAGCTCTCGGGCAAGAACGTCGCGCTCGATCGTGAAGACGTCGAGGTGCTCTGGGGTTGCTCTCACTGCGGCGCCTGCGAGGACGAGTGCCTGCACCACAACCCGGTGGGGCAAACGCTCTACGCTGCGCGCGCGCACGTCGCCGACCTCGGGCTGACGCCGGAGCCGATGCACGCTGCGGCGAAGCGCTTCTCTGCGTTCGGCAACGCGCTCGGCGTCTCGCTCGCCGAAGCGCAGCTCGCGATCCACGACGACACGCGCGCGTTCGCGGGAGCGCCGGCGTTGATCCTCGGCTGCCACGCGCTCGGAGACCCGTCTGGCCTCGCGGCGCTCGCCTACGATCTCGCGCGCCGCATTCGCCCCGACGTGTGGCTGCCGCTCTACCGTGATCCAAACGGCGCGCGCGCGATCTGCTGCGGCCGGACGTTGAACGAGGCGGGCTACCGCACGACGCTCGAGAAACACCGCGCGAAGATGAACGACGCGCTCGCGCACTCGACCGAGTGGTGGATCTTGGAGACGACGTGCTTCGAGGACTTCGTGGCGATGGCCGACGCGCACCCGAACAAGCCGCGCGTGCGAACCTTCGCCGAAGCGCTGGCCGCGAGCGACCTGAAGCCGAAGCGCCGCCTGTCGTCGATCACTTTGCACCTCGGCTGCGGCGTGCGCCGGCATGCCAAAGGCGAGGAAGCGCTCGTCGCCTTGGCGCAGCGCGCGAGCGACGACGTGCGCATTCCGCCGGCAGACATGCCGTTCTCAGGCTGCTGCGGCGGCCGTGGCGGGATTCAAGAAGTGATGCCGAAGGTGGCGCGCGAGATGGGCGAAGGGCGCCGCCAAGAGCTCGAAGAATTCAAATCCGAAGAAGCGGTGCACTTCTCGACGTGCTGCGGTTCCCAACTCGAGAAAACCGCCGTACACCTGTTGTCTCTCTTCGCGTAGCCGTTGACGTCGCCGTCGCCGTCGCCGGTCTCTTCCGAACTGAACTACGCCGGCACTTCCTTCGCCCACTTGATCCCGAGCAAGCCCATCGGAATATCCTCGTACGGCTTGTTCACGATCTTGGTGATCGCCGCCTTAATCTTCTCCTGATCCTCATACATCGACACGATGAACTTCTGCGTCTTCCCGGCGCCGTTCATCACGCAGACGTTGACGCCGTGATCGCCGCCGACCTTCATCTTCGCCAGCGCGCCGCCGATGCCCTTCGCCGCGATCGGCACCAGGCAGATGCCGATGCGCTTGACGTCGTGCAGGTTGATCGTCGTCGTCAGCAGGCCCTTCGCCTTCACCTCGGTCGGCGAGACGATGACCTTGCCGCCGGCGGCGCGCAGGATCATCCACAGGCCGATCGGCGCGGCGACGACCAAGATGAAGCAGAGCGCGCCGGCGATGTAGAGCGCCACGCGGGCGCCTTTGTGCATCCGAAATTCCACGGTTTCCATGAGCGATCCTCCCGCGCAAGGTGTGACATCCGATCGGGGGGTCCGCAACCTTGGTGCGCGTGCCCGCACGTGGTAGGCGGCCGGTCGTGTTCGAGAGAATCACCTACATCGTCAACCCCGCGTCGCAGAACGGCAAGACCGGCCGCATGTGGACGGCGCTCGCCCGGTCGCTCCCGCGCGCGCACGAAACGCTCTTCACCCAGAAGGTGGGCGACGCGATCTCGCTCGCTCGCGCGGCGGCAGAAGCCGGGGCCGATCTCGTGGTCAGCGTGGGCGGCGACGGCACGCTGAACGAAGTGTCGAGCGGGCTCATGCTCGTGGCGAAGGACAAGCGTCCGGCGCTGGCGATGGTCCCGCGCGGCACCGGCGGCGACTTTCGCCGCACGCTCGGCTATCCGACCGAGATCGACGCCGTCGCGGCGCTGATCGATCGCGGTCACACGAAAGAGCTCGACGTGGGTGCGCTCACCTATAGGACTCGCGCAGGCGCCGACGTCGTGCGCCACTTCATCAATATTTGTTCCTTCGGCCTCTCCGGCGTCGTCGACGAGGCGGTGAACGGCACCTCGAAGGCGCTCGGCGGCAAGCTCTCGTTCCTCGTCGGCACGCTGCGCGGGCTCGCGAAGTTTCGCCCGGTGCGGGTCGAGCTGTCGATCGATGGTTCGCCTTTTCACGAGCAGCGCGTGACCCTGGTCGCCGCCTGCAACGGGCGCGCGTTCGGCGGCGGCATGATGCTCGCGCCGACCGCTGATCCGACCGACAACCAGTTCGAGATGCTGACGTTGGCGCCGCTGGGATTGCGCGATCTCTTCGCGATGCCGAAGCTCTATCGTGGCGAGCATCTCGGCCTCGACGTGGTGAGCTATCGCACTGGCACACGCCTCATCGCGCGGAGCATGGAGACGGTGCTCATCGACGTCGACGGCGAGCAGCTCGGGCAGCTCCCGATAGACATCGAGCTCGTGCCGCACGCCGTGCGCTGCGTGTGTTGAGAGCAGCATGGCCAGCGCAGACGACATCTTAGAGAAGCACAGGCAGTGGCTCGCGCTCGAGGAAGCGGCGCAGCGCGAGGAGTGGGAGCGCGCGAAGAAGCACGGCATCAAGGTGCTCGAGAGCGAAGGCTACGCGATCCGCGGCTTGCTCGCGCGCGACGATCGCAGCGGCTTTCTCGGCCGCAGCCTGATCATCTTCGAGCGCACTTATGGAGCCGAACGCGGCGGCTTTCGGATGAGCGCGTCGGACCCGGTGATCGTGCGCCACCAAGCCGAGCCGGAGCAGAGCTCGATGAAGGCGGTGCTGCATCGGATCACGCCGCGCTCGGTCGAGCTCCTGATCGACGACGCGCCCGAGGCGTGGCTCGTCGACGAAGTGTGCTCGATCGAGCTCGGGCCGAACGACGTCACCTTTCAACGCCTGCGCGCCGGCATCGAAGCGGCGGCGCAGCTCGAAGGCGCCAAGAAGACCCTGCGCGATCGGGCGCTCGGCATCGTCGCCGCACCGCCGCCGAAGAAGATCGCGGCCGGAACAGAGATGGCCAAGCGCTCGAAGCAGCGCAAGGAGTACAACAGCAAGCAGAACGAGGCGCTCGATCGCATCGCAGAGGAGCCGTCGCTTTTTTTGCTCCATGGTCCGCCAGGCACCGGCAAGACCACGGTGCTGGCACAAGCGATCAAAGAAGCCGTCGATCGCGGCGAGCGCGCGCTCGTCGGCACGCCGTCGAATCAGGCCGTCGACAACATGGCGCATGCGCTCATCGCGCGCGGCATCGATGTGTTGCGCCTCGGTCATCCGGCACGCATCGATCCCGCGCTGCACGCCCACACGCTCGAAGGGAAGCTCGAGGCGCATCCGCAAAAGAACGTCGCCGACGATCTCTTCAAGCAGGCGCGCAAGCTCTTCCGCGAAGCGAGCCAGAAGAAGCTGCAGGGCCGCTCGCTCGACGCGCGCGAGCAAGCGTTCGCGCTCCGGCGTGAGGGCAAGCAGCTCGTCGAAGAGGCGCGCCAGATAGAGAAGCGCGCGCTCGCCCACGTCTTGCAAGAAACACCGGTCGTCTGCGCGACGCTCACGGGCTTACGCGAGGATCTGCTCGAGGAGTCGTCGTTCCAGCTCGGCGTCATCGATGAAGCGACGCAAGCGGTGGTGCCGGCGATCTATCCCTTGCTCACGCGCGTCGATCGCTTGGTGCTCGGCGGCGACCATCGCCAGCTCGGCCCGACCGTGCTTTCGCAGAAGGCCGAGCAGGACGGTATGGGCAAGAGCGCGTTCGAGCGGCTGATGCAGTCGAAGACGCCGCCGCCGTCGGTGATGCTGGAAGAGCAGTACCGCATGCACGAAGACATCATGCGCTACCCGTCGCAAGCGCTCTACGAAGGCAAGCTCGTCGCGGCCGCAAGCGTCAAAGCCCGCAAGCTCGACGGCGACTGGCCGGCGCTGCTCTTCGTCGACACCGCCGGCCGCGGCTTCGACGAGGCAAAAGCGGGCGAGCAAGGTTCGACGCTCAACGAGGGCGAGGCGGCGCTCGCGATCGATCTCGCGCGGAAGATCGCCGCGACCGGCCTTGCACCCGAGCACATCGGCATCCTCTCTCCCTACGCCGCGCAGGTGCAGCAGCTGCGCGGCTTGGCCGGCGACGACGCGTTTGAGATCAACTCGATCGACGGCTTCCAAGGCCGCGAGAAGGACGCGATCATCGTCACGCTGGTGCGCAGCAACGAAGACCGCGACATCGGCTTCCTCTCGGAGCTGCGTCGCCTGAACGTGGCGCTGACGAGGGCGAAGAAATCGCTCGTCGTCATCGGCGACTCGGCGACGATCACGGCGCATCCGTTCTACTCGGGCTTCGTCGACTTCGCGATCGCGCTCGGCGCCCACAAATCGGCGTGGGATTTTTCGTGAGGGATCCTTCGTGAGGCCGTTGAGCGCGCTGCCGGTGCGCGGCGTCAAAGCGATCTTCTTCGACATCGACGACACGCTGACGACGCACGGCCGGCTCACCGACGTCGCTTACCGAGCGCTGTGGCGGGCGCATGACGCCGGGCTCTTCGTCGTACCGGTGACTGGCCGGCCCGCGGGTTGGTGTGATCACATCGCGCGGATGTGGCCCGTGCACGGCGTCGTCGGCGAGAACGGCGCCTTCGCGATGTTCCATGACGGTGAGCGCCTTCGGCGCATCGACGTGCTCGACGCCGCCGCGCGCGTGGAGAACAGAAAGAAGCTCACCGCCCTCGGCGCGCGCATCTTGCAGCAAGTGCCCGGCACCGCGCTCGCGTCGGACCAGGGCTACCGCGACTACGATTTGGCCATCGATTTTTGCGAGGACGTGCCGCGTTTGCCTCGCGAAAGCATCGACGCCATCGTGCGCGAATTCGAACAGGCCGGCGCCACCGCCAAGATCTCGTCGATCCACGTCAACGGTTGGTTCGGCACCTATGACAAGCTGGCGATGGCGCAGCGCTTCATGGCCCACCTCGGGCTGAAAGCGAGCGACGGCTTCGAGGACTGCGTATTCGTTGGGGATTCGCCGAACGATCAGCCGATGTTCGCGGCGTTCTCGCGCTCGATCGGTGTCAGAAACGTGCTCGATTTTCGCGACCGATTGACGCAACCGCCGCGCTACGTCACGCGACGGCCGTGCGGCGGCGGGTTTGCGGAGGTCGTCGGCGCTTTACTGAAGGGCCGTGTCAAGCAAAATCCGAAACAGCGAAAGCGCCACAGTCGATAACGCAACACGGCCTGAAAAGACCCCTCGGGCCAATGTGGAGCACGACTATGCCCGTCATCGGCGCCGGAAACTCTGTCATCAACACCCAAACGACCTCGAACGCCCAGGCGACCACGGGCACGGCGGCGACCACAGCCACGACCGCGACCGCGCAAGGCAACGTCACCGTCGTCGGCAACCCGAACGCGTCCGGCGCGAAGAAAGAGCAGTTCCGCGAAGTCGCCGGGCTTCCGGCCGGCTTGAACCTCGGCGACTTGACGAAGAACAACGGCGGCGCCAACGGCGCGACCCAAGGCCTCACCGGCGAGTACATCGCGCGCCCGAGCGGCCAATCGAGCTATCTCACGGGCTACGGCGACGTGACGCGCATCGATCCGACGATCGACGGCTTCGAAGTCGACGTGCAGATCTACGTGCAGAAGGCGACCGACGAGATCGCGCTGATCCTCCAGCTGCCGCTGCTCGACAAGAAGTCCGGCAAGCTCACCTTCGTCAACCTCGACCTGCTCACGCACGACGCGCAGAAGAAGACGAACGTCGACAACATCGCGACCAAGCCCGGCAAGTGCCCGGTCTCCGGCGCCGCCTGCAACACGGGCCGCCGCACCTATTCGTTCTCGCTGAAGCAGATCAACGAGTTCATCAAGAAGAGCGGCCTCGACGTGCAGGTGAAGCCGGGCGATCGCTTGGCGATCTCGGGCCTCGTCGCCGGCGACGGCCACCGCGTCATGAACTCGACCACCAACTCGTTCAGCGTTCCCCGTCCGCTCGCCGCGGCCACGCCGCAATCGCCGATCAGCGTGCAGACCGGTAAGACGCAGACCGTCAAGGCGCAGGACCTGCCGCTCGACATCAGCATCAAGCTGTCGCCGGAAGTGCTGAAGGAGAAGATCTACCTCGGCTACGACTACAAGCTCGGCCGCTCCGAGAGCATCACCATCGGCGACGTCATCGAAGGCGACGTCACCACGCGCTTGGAGTCCGAGTACAAAGGCTCGGTCAGCAAGTCGCAGATGGACGAGATGGTCACCCGCGCGTACGAGCTCACCGAGCTCAGCGAGAAGGCGCTCAAGGGTGACAAGGCGGCGCGCAAGGAGCTCGACAAGAAGCTCGGCAAGGACCTCGTGCTCACGGCCGTCAAGCGTCACTGGATGGCGGACGACGGTCAGCCGCTCGGCTCGCGCGATCCGAGCACGGTCAAGATCGTGCGCGACCAGCTTGGCCGCCCGACGCTCGATCCGATGAAGGACGGTTACTCGGACGACAAGGCGCTCACCTTCTCGAACAACTCCGGCGCCGCCCGCGTCCGCGGCAACGCGCAGAAGATGGGCCACGCCGAGTTCAAGCTGAACGGCGGCGTGCTCGATCCGAAGACCGGCATTCGCCAGCGCGTCGAAGTCGGCATCTCGATGAAGGCGGGGGCGACCGAAGACCAGCTCGTGAAGATCTTGAAGTACATGCGTGACAACCCGTCGAGCAAGCTCGCGCTCTCGCCGCTCGGCCACCTGATCCGTGACGCGGAGAAGGCCGGCGTGTCGAAGGCGCTGATCGAGGACCGCACGCCGTGGGCCGACGTCACGCAGATCCGCCACAAGTTCGAGCTCAAGAACCTGAAGACGGGCACGGCCGGCGAGCTCTCGCTCGACAAGGTGAACGCCCGCACGCTGCGCAAAGAGCACGAAGTGAACGGTCAGCCGCAAGAGAAGGAATACTACGTCATCGAGACCGAGCTCGATCACTTGCAGATCAACTCGGCGAACGTCACCGAGATGCAAGAAGCGAAGACGAAGTCGGCGCTGCTCACGCAGAAAGATCAGGACGCGTTCTTCACCCAAGCGAAGCAAGACTTGGACGCCGGCAAGGCCGAGTTCGAAGTCATGAGCGCGCCCCAGCTGCACAGCGTCGAGCACGTCAAGGAAGGCTCGTTCCGCCAGACCGCGTCGTACAAGGACTTCGAAGGCATGAACGACGCGCTCTTGGAGGCGCTCTGCGGCACGAAGCTCCCGGGACCGGCGCGCCAGAAGTCGGCGCACTTCGCCGAGCTCTTGGGCCTCGTGAAGCCCGAGAAGACGACGACCGTCTGAGACGGGCCTCTCGCGATCCCACTGTGAACCGACCCACCCACTGCGCGTTCTGATCGTGCTCCCCGCGAGTTTCCGTGATGGCGCGGACTTGGGTTGGCACTTGGGCGCACGCTTTCCCGCTGATCGACCTCCCTTGCTGTTTGCCTGACGATGCTGTTGCGACCTTGGGTTGCAACTCCGAGCTGCGATCGCACGCTGTTGTGCTCCGGCGGAACTGGCTCAGTGCTCCGAACGTGGCTTTCGTGGCCGCCCCATGTCGCGCGCGGAGGGTTTTGTGCTCGTCGCGACGCTCTCGGCGCGCGCGACCGGAAGCCGGGGCGACGCGGCTAGGATTGAGCGCCGAGCACGCCCGTGGCGGCGGTGCAGCGCCTGGCTGGCAAAAAGGTGACGCGCGGTCCGGGGCGGCCGAAGTCGTCGACGCGCTTGCCCCACGTGGCGCGCGAGGTGTTGGCCGAGAAGACGGCCGTCCATGTCACGATGCGGTGTCGTCGCGGCGTGCCGGCGTTGCGGACGCGGCGGCACTTTGCGTTGCTGAGGCGCGCGTTTGCGAAGCACGGCGGGGCGGCAGCCGGGGGCAACGGGTTTCGCTTGATCCACTTCGCGGTGCTCGGCGACCACGTGCACCTCTTGTGCGAGGCGGATAGCAAGCAGTGGCTCACGCGCGGGGTGAGGGCGCTCGCGATCAGCGTGGCGCGCTTGCTGAACGTCGACGGTGTGCGAAGGGCGGGCGGCTCGCTCGATCCTCGGCACGGCGAGTGGAGCACGAGGCGTGGGTGGATCGGGCAGATCTTCGGGGAGCGTTATGATGCGCACGTGCTCGGGACGCCGACGGAGATGGCGAATTGCCTGAGCTACTTGTTCAACAACGCGAAGAATCACTTCGGCCAGATCAACGAAGCGCGCATCTGCGTTTGCGATGCGTCAGGCAAGAAGCGCTATCTCTTCGTCGACAGCTTCACGTCCTTCGCAACGAGCGCAACGAGCCCCGCTGACGATCGGCCTTTGGCACTGCCCAAGCCTCGCGGATACTTATTGGAACGAACGATGAACCAGTTGCCATGGGCCACGCGTAGTGCGTGAGGTGGACGATGCACCACCGCGCCCGTCGCGCGCGCAAAGTGAGGCGAACGAGCAAGCAACCACATCGCGCGCGACATGAGGCGGCCACGAAACGAGCGTTCGGAGCTCCTAGCAGTCCTTCCGCCGGGCACGCGAAGCTACGATCGCAGCTCGGAGTTGCTACCCAAAGCTGCAGCAGCAACGAGACTCGGGCGGCAATGAAGGTCGATCAAAGGGAAAGCGTGCGCCCAGATGCCAACCGGCCGGTGACGCCCGCGCTCACTTCGTAAAGTCGACCTCGACGCGGGTCTCCGCGTTCTTCTTCACCACGACGACGAGCTTCTTCGCCGGATACTTGGTGTTCACAAACTCGAGCTCGTGCTTCCCGGGCGCCAGCGTGAAGCTCACCGCGTTCTGCTTCTTGCCCGTCGACAGGCCGTCGACCATCACCTCGGCCCACTGCTTCAGCACGCAATAGACCGTGCCGGTGCCGAGCTCCTTTGCCGGCTTCGGATCGGCCTTCGCCTCGCTCCCTGCTTTCGGTACCACAGGCGGCGGCGCCGGCTCGCTCGGGATCGGCACCGGCGCTTCGGGCGCGGACGGCGGCGGCAGATCGTTGGTCGCCGTTGGGACGGGGGCCGGTGCAGCGACCGGCGGCACCGGCGCGGCGATGATCGGCTGTCTGGTGCTTTGCTGCCCCGCATAGAACGCCGCGGCCGCGCCGCCAACGCCGATGGCGACGCCCGCGACCATATAAATGACAGGTGAGAAGCGCCGCGGGCCCTGTAGATTGCGCGAGGTGTCCTCGTCGCCCTTCGTCTTGATCGTCGCGATGTTGGTGACGCCGGCCTGCACACGCGTTGCGATCTGCGTCGTGTTTGTCGTCGCGTTCTTTGGGGCGCTCGCCTGCTGCGTGGCGATCGCCGTCGCGATCTGCGTCTTGTCGACCTCGGTCATCACCTCTTGGATCGCCGTGTCGTCGACGACGGCGCCTGCGATGCGGAAGAACTGCGTCTGGCCGGTGATCTTCTGCACGTAGCGTTGCAGCGCGGCGTCGGGCTGTTTGGCGGCCTTGTATAGTTTTGCGAACATCTCGAGCGCGGCGCGGGCGTCGGCCGGGCGCCGCGACGGCTCCGGCTCGAGCAGCGCGTCGATCGCAGCGACGAGCGCCTTTGAGATGTGCGGCGCCGTCTCGCCGAGGTGCGAGCGCCGGTTCATGACGATCGACGTCAGCACCTCGAGCGGCTTCTCTCCGCGGAACGCGTAGACGCCGCTGACCAAGAAGTAGAAGGTCGCCCCGAAGGAGAAGAGATCGCTCTGCAGGCTGAGCGAGACGCCGTTCACTTGCTCCGGCGACAAGAACTGCGGCGTACCGATGAGCTTCGTGCCGGCGCCGCGGGCGAGCGTCGAGCCCACGTTCTCGCTCATCGCGCGCGCGAGGCCGAAGTCCAAGATCACGACACGGCCGTCGCGACACAGAAACAAGTTCGCCGGCTTCAGATCGCGGTGCGCGATGCCGAGGTCGTGCGCCGCCGCGAGGCCCGAGAGCGCCTTCATGATCACCGCGAGCGCGGCCGGCTCGTCGAGCGCGCCGTGCTCTTCGACCGCGAGCTTGAGGTCGGTGCCCTCGAGGAACTCGGTGACCATGAACGGCTCCCCCTCGGGGGTCTCGCCGTGATCGATGAGGCGCAGCACGCCCGGGTGATCGAGCACCTTCAGCGCCTTGAGCTCGCGGCCGAACCATTGGCGGATGAGCTCGGCCTCGTCGCGATCGGGCGGCGTTGCGACCACCTTCAGCGCCGAGATCTCCTGCGTCTTCAGATCGCGCGCCTGATACACGCGTGCGGCGCCGCCTTTGCCGATCAAGTGTTCGAGCACGTAGCGATCGCCGAGGCGGGTGCCGATGTCGGTCGTCATGGGCTGTCCAAGAGCATAGCGGCCACGGGCACGGTGCACAAATGCATGCGTGTTTTCGCCCCTCTGCCACACTCTTGCGCGTGAGCTACGTCATCGCGCTGCTCCTCGTCGCGGGCCCGGCCGACTTGCACAAGCGCGCCGTCGATAGCTTCGATCGCGCTGACTTTCGCCGCGCCGCTGAGCTCCTGCAGCAAGACTTGCAGCAGCAGATCGGCGGTCGGCTCGAGCAGAAGACACGCGAGCTCTTGGTCCTCGCGCTCTACAACGCAGGCCGCAAAGACGAAGCCGTGAACGCCTACAAGACGCTGCTCGAGCGCTTCCCAGACTACCGTTTCAACGACGACGAGGTGCTCCCGGACACCATCGCGTTCTTCGAGACGCGGGTGCCGCGCGTCGCGCCGAAGCCTCCCGACGCGATCCAAGCCGCGCCGGATCCGGTCGCCAGCGCGCCGGTCGAGCTCAAGGCCGCGCCACCCCAGAAGCGCTTCCATTGGTACTATCTCGTGCCGCTCGGCGTCGGGCAGTTCCTCGCCGGCTCGCCGGTGCGCGGCACGATCTTCTTGGTGCTGCAGGCTGGCTTCTTGGCGATGAACCTGGCGGGCTATTACGCGCTCTACAATGCGCAGGCGCTCCCAGACGGCACCTTCGACAACGCGGCGTCGGCGCGCACCGGCATGCTGCTGACGAACATCGCGTTCGGCGGGCTGATGGGGTCGATCGTCGCCGGCATCATCGACGCCGCGGCGTTCGAGCGCGGTCCTTAGAACTTCACCCGCGCGCCAGCCTTCAGCGCCGCGATCGGATAGAGCGTGCCACGCCAGAGCAGCCCGCCGCGCCGGCGTCCGAGCACGGCGGCGCGCAGGAGCAACACTGTCATCAAGAGGTCGCCGAAGGGCACGGCCAAGATCATCGCCAGCGGCCGCGCGGCCAAGAAGCGCGCGACGATGACGCTGCTCAGGACGTGCGCGCCGTAGGCGATCGCCGCGATCGGCCGCAGCTCGGGGATGAAGAGCGCGAGAAAAGGGCCGAGGCTCACCGGGATCGAGAGCGCGACGAAGCCGATCGCGCGCAGCAAGCTGTAGCGGGCCATCTGCGCGAACGCGTTCTTCTCGAGCCCGCGGAAGGCGTCGCGCACGCTGCGATACCACTCGACGCTGACGAGGCTCGTGCCGATCACGACGCGGACGATCGCGCCATGCGCCTTCAGCATTTGCGCGAGGCCGATGTCGTCGGCGACCTCCATCTTCAGCCACTCGAAGCCGGGCGTGCGATCGTACGCGCTTCTGCGAACGAGGTTGAACGCGCCTGCGCCGAGCGTCTCCTTCGCCTTCGGGTTCTTCGCCCGCCACGGCTTCTGCGACATGCCGACGACCCGCACCGCGGCCGCGACCATCAGATCGACGACGAAGCTCTCGCTGTGCAGGCGAGGGAAGAGGCAAATGTGATCGGCCCGCTCGGCCTCGGCGTAAGCGATCGCTTGCTCGAGAGCGCCCGGCACGAAGTGGACATCGGCGTCGGTGAAGAGCAGCCACTCGCCGGTCGCCGCTTTCACCCCGGCGTCGAGCGCGGCGAGCTTGCCGAGCCATCCGTCGGCGAGCGTCTTCACGTGGATCGCTTTGATCCGTGGATCCTCCGCGGCCATGCGATCGACGATCTCGGAGGTGCCGTCGGTCGAGCGATCGTCGACGATGATGATCTCGAGCTGAGGATAGGTCTCGGCGAGCAGAGACTCAAACGCCGGCTCGATCGTCTCGGCCTCGTTGCAGGCGGCGATGATCACCGAGAGGCGCGGCATCGTCGGCGGGCGTGGCGGCCGTTGCTGATCGAGGCGCGGGAGCTGCGTCATCATGTAGACGTTGAGCAGCGCGGCGAGCAACCACAGGATCGCCGTCGCCCAGCCGAAGATCGTCAGCGCGAGGAGCATTGTCCTCCCACGCTACGTCAACCGGCGGCGAGGCGCCAAAAGTCTCGCAAGGGCAACGACGACAGCGTGCGCTCGCCGTGGCTCACCGCGAGCCAACGCCCGAAGGTGTCCGGGTGGAGAGCGAAGCCACGCACGAGCCGCCGGCGCATCCGGGCGTCGCCGGCGATGCCGACGAGGGCGCTCGTCAGGAGCACGTGCGCGCGGAGCAACGCGGCGCGCTCGGCCGCGTAGGTCAGGAACGCGCGACGATCGTCTTGGACGATCCAACGCTCCAACGCTCGTGCAGCCGCGGCGGCGCTGCGCAGCCCGAGGCTCATGCCTTCGCCCGTGATCGCGTC
Organism: Deltaproteobacteria bacterium; assembly: GCA_020848545.1. Lineage (GTDB taxonomy): Bacteria > Myxococcota > JADLHZ01 > JADLHZ01 > JADLHZ01 > JADLHZ01. The sequence goes on from JADLHZ010000006.1 coordinate 49,666, forward strand.
GACGTAGCCGCCGGCGTCGCCGACGAGCAGCGCGGCGCCGCGGCTCACCGCCCGAGCGCGCACGCGCAAGGGCCCGCACGCGAGCGCGTCGCTCTCGGGCTCGGCGCCGTCGAGGAGCGCGCGCAGGGCTTCGGGCGCCGCGCTCCACAAACGCGCGAGACGATCGGCCTTCGATCCTTCGCCGCCTTGCATCACGCGGCGCGCACACAACGCCGTCACGCCAACGATCTCTGGCGCCACCGGTGTGACGTAGAGCTCGTAGGGTCCGTGGAAGCTCACTTGCACGTGCGTCGGCAGCGGTGTGCCAGGCGCGAGGCGAAAGTGCCGGCGCAGCGCGTAGCGTCCTTCGCCGCGCACCGGCAGATCCAAGGAGAGCGCGTGGCGTACGAACGAACGCGGCCCATCGGCGCCGACCAACGCGCGGGCGCGGATCGTGCGACCGTCGCGCAGGGTCACGGTGGCGCACTTGTCGTCGACGGCGATGAGGCACGCTTCGCCGCGCAGCACCGTGACGCCGTCGGTGCGTGCGGCCGCTGCATGCAGGGCGGCGTCGAGGCGCAGGCGGCGTACGCCGAAGCCCTGCGCGTGCTTCGAGAAATCGCCGCGCGCGCGTGTGTGCTCATTGTAATAGACGATGCCGGCGAGCGGCTGCGCGTCCGAGGCCGCGAGCGTGCCGTGGAGGCCGAGCGCACCGAGCTGCGCCACGCCGTCGGCGAGCAGCCCTTCGCCGCACGCCTTGTCGCGCGGGAAGTCGGCGCGATCGCACAGCGCCACCGCGAGCCCGCGCCGCCCGAGATCGACGGCGAGCGCGGAGCCGGTGAGCCCGCCGCCGATGATGGCGACGTCGACCTTCACGCCTTCTCCGCCGCCCCGAAGAACTCGCCGAGAAAGCCGATCGCCGCGGGCGGACGCAGCACGAAGTCGAGCGGCTTCGGATCGCGGCGGCGGGCGTGCCAAGCGATGCGCAGCGAGTCCAGGCGGTAGATGACGCCGACGTGGCGGCCGCGGCGCATGGCGAGCGGCGCCAGGCCCTGCTCGTTGAGCAAGCGATCGATCTCGCGCGGCCGCAGGAAGCGCCGATAGTCGTGTACGTCGCTGCGCGCGCCGAGCCCGAAGAGATAGCGCGGACCGACGGCGACGAACGCGAGCCACGTGTACCAGTTGCGATCGGGCGTGATGTAGAAGAAGCGCCCGCCCGGCGTCAGCGCGCGGGCCGCTTCCTTCACGATCGCCAGGTGATCGCTCGCGTGATCGAAGATGCCGTGCGCGTAGACGGCGCCGAAGTAGTCGTGCGGAAGACAAGCGCGGACGTCGCCGGCGATCCAGCGCACGTTCGTGAGGTGGCGATGCGTGACGGCGGCGGCGAGCACCGCGTCTTCGTCCACGTCGTAGGCCTCGATCTGCCAGCGGCGCAGCTCCGGATGCCTGGCGATCACCCGCGCGAGCCCGGTGCCGTCGCCGGCGCCGAGCACGGCCATCCGTTTGGGCACCGCGCGCGGGAGCTCGTCGATCAGCGCCGACCACGCGGCGTCGTCGATGTTGGCGACGACCGCGGTGGTGAAGCGGCCCGTGCGGGTGAGCCGCTCCTCGGCGAAGTAGGCGTTGCCCGCCCGCAGCGTGCCGTTGTTCACGCGGATGAGCGCGCGATCGACGGCGCTGAGCGTGCGGTCGCGCTCGGCCTGAGCGCTGGCCATCTGTTCCGCGGCGTGGAAGGCGTCGAGCGTACCGTATGGCTCGAAGGGATCCGTTCGGCCCGAAAGGACAGCGTGCGCGACCCAGCCGTCGACGACGCGGGCGAAGCGCTCGGTGTGAAAGAGCATCAACTGGTGGCCGGCGCCGTCCAAGCGGTAGAAGCTCTTATTGCCGCCCATGCGATCGAAGGCGCGCTCGCAGTGCCTGGCGCTGACGATCGGATCGTTGCCGCCGCACGCGACGAGCACGGGCGTGGTGTTCTCTGCCGCGGTTCGGGGCGGAGTGTGCGCGAAGATCGACCGGTAGCTCTCGAAGCCGTAGTCCCAGACGTAGAGCGGGTCCTTCTTCTTCTCGGCGACGACGGCCGGATCTTCTCTGTAGGCGGCCGCGAAGTCGATCACGCGCGGCAACGAGATGCGCAAGCGATCGCCGACGCGCGCGCCGAGCTTCGCGGCCCATCGGGAGCGCATGAAGGTGACGCGGCGATTCAGCGCCAGCTCGCTCGCGAGCAACACGTTCATGCAAATGACGCCGGCGGCGCGCTTGGCGATCTGCGCCGCTGCGAACGCCACCTCGCCGCCTTGGCTCGCGCCGAGCAAGACGACCGGCACGGCCTCGCGCTCGCTCGCCAGCGTCACCAGCGCGTCGACGTCGGTGAGCCAGTCGCCCATGGTGAACGTGCCGCGCGCGCCGCCGCTGCGCCCGTGGCCCCAGAGGTCGATGGCGTAGACCGCGCAGCCGATCGCCGCGAGCGTCGTCGCGAAGCGTTCGTAGCAGCCGCCATGGCCGGCCGTGCCGTGCACGATGACGACGGCGTAGCGAACGGTCGCCGCGTCCGGCCGATAGGTGTGCACGTGGATCGTCCCGACCCGTGGCGCCGGCGCCGCCATCGTGAACGCCCCGCGCACGACCCCCGCGACAGCGATCTGCCGGGGCTGCCCCCAGTCCCACGCCGTCAGCTTCCCCGGTCCCTTTTCGTCTGGCCCCCCCCTGTCGCCACCGAAAACGTCCCCGGTCCCTTTTCGGTGGGCGTCTCCCCGGTCCCTTTTCAGCGAAAGCTTCCCCGGTCCCTTTTCGTTGACGGATGTTGACCCGGCGTTCAGTTGATCTTCGTCGGAGTCGTCGCCAGAAGCAACCGAGGTCATGATAGTGATGCTGACCGATCGGTCAAGGCTTGTCAAGCGCGGGCTTTGTGACGAGGGCATTGCGGTGGTTCGCTGGCTCATCCTCCTGTCCCTGCTCGGCGCGCTCTCGGCGTGTCCCGGGAAGCCGTGGCAGCCGCCGATCGTCGCGGTCGAGCCCGACACGGAAAGCGAAGCCGACCCCGATCCGGTGATCGAGCCTCCGACCACGCCGGCGCCGCCGAACACCGCGAAGCCTGACGAGCGCCCCGAGCCGCCGCCGCCAAAGGACAAAGACAAGCCGAAGCCCGCGAAGAGGGATCCGCCCGCGTCGAAGCCCGCGCGCGCGAAGAAGGTCGAGATCGATCCCGACGAGAACGCGAGGAAAGCCGCCCTCGCCTCGCTGCGGGTGCCGTTCGTGGCCAAGCAGCACATCGTCTACAAAACCGCCGACGACACGAAGGAGAGCACCGGCGAGCTCACGGTCTACCCAGGCAAGGGCTACCGGCTGAAGATCACCGGGCCGCTCGGCATCGTCGCGCTCGACGTGAAGGTGCGGTGCAATAAGTACAGTTACCACGTGCCGCTGAAGCTGAAGCACCTGCGGGGCCCGCTCGCGCAAGCGATCAAAGACATCCCGTACTTTCCGATCGCGGCGATCTTCAGCATGTTCGATCCGAACCTCGACGGCACCTGGCGCGGCCGCACCTTCGTCGCCAGCAAGGAGCGCCTGAAGACGAAGATGCACAAGACCTTGCCGGCGCTCGTCGAGTGGGGCGTCATCGACGGCAACGACCAGCCGATCGTCATGCGCATCCTGGCGTTCTCGAGCTACGACGACGGCGTCTACTTGCCGCAGCGCTTCCACATGACCTTCTCCGACGGCCGCACGATCGATCTCGAGGCCGAGACGATCAGCCGCGAGCCGCCCCCGGAAGACGAGGTCTTGGAAAGCGTAGAGTGCCCCTAGAAGTAGTAGCGGCCGCCCACCGAGAAGATCGCCGCGGGAAACACCGCGACTGGCGCCACGGCCGGCAAGATGTAAACCGCGATCCCGGTCTCGACGAAGGTGTCGAACGCCTGCTTCGTCCAGTGGATCGTCAGGCCGAAGGGCGCGCGGATCGCCATCGCGAAGGTGCCGCCGAAGTAGCCGTACGAGTACCAAACTCCGCCCGGCACGACGACCACTGGCCCGCGCGGATAGGCGGCGTACCAATACGCGCCCGACCAACCGAGCTGGATGCCTGGCCCAGTATAAAGCCGCAGCGTCAGCACGTCCTCGCGCTTGTGCTTGATCTTCAAGAAGTGGAGATCGAGATCGAGCCACCCGCCGAAGCCGCCAAAGGGCCACGCGAAGCCGACGCCGAACGCGAGCGCGGGAACGTCGCCGAGGAAGACCTTGCCGGTGATGCCGGTGGGGACGCCGACCTCGAGCCCGAGGCCGAACACGCGCCCCTTGGGACCGCCGCCTGCCTCGGCGACGCGCGCAATAGTGCACAGCAACAGCACGACGAAGAGTGAACGAAGGATCTTGGTCATGGCGAAAGAGTAAGTCTCACTGTCGCGATTTTCCCGTCGAGTCGAGCGCGCCCAGTTGCGTCGCCAGCGCCAGCCCTTGCGTCACCATCGCGAACGCGCGTTCGAACACCCGCGGATCCTCGGCGAAGAGCCGGTTCGCTTCGAGCCCCACGAAGCACGCGAGGATCAGCTCGGCGATGGCGTCGGCGTCGAGCGTCTTCGCTTGCTCGGGCAGCGTGTGCTTCAAGCCTTCGCCGATGATGCGCACGAGCCGCGTGCGAAAGCGGATCAAGCGCTGCTTCAACGGATCGTCGAGCGTGCCGGCGGCGGCCAAGCGCAAGAAGATCCCGGGCATGGCGCCGGCTTGGCGGAGCTCGTACCAGATCGCGTGCAGCGATCCGTGCAGCGCCGCGTCGCTCTTCTTGCTCATCAAGGTCAGCGTGACGGCTTCGATACGCTGGATCATGGTGCCGAAGAAGCCGTCGATGACGGCGAGCAAGAGCTCCTCTTTGTTCTCGAAGTGGTACAAGAGCAGGCTCTTCGACACGCCGGCGGCCTCGGCGATCTCGCGCATACTGAGCTGCGCCGGGTCGCTCTGGCTGAGGCACGAGAGCGCCGCATTCAGAATGCGCTCGACCGCGGGCTTGTCGTGCCTCAGTTGTGGAGCTTCGGCGGCGCGCGAGCGAGGCATCGCTCTCGATACTGACCGCAGGGTCAAGCGCTGTCAACTTCGGTCGCCGGCTACTCTGCGACGGGCGCGCTCGCCGGCTTCTTGCCTTGCTCCCAGCGATCGATCGTCCCGTCGGCGTTGCTGTCGATGCCGATGCGGTCGAGCTCGCCGTTCTCGAAGTACTCGTAGCGCGTCGGCTTGCCCTTGCCCCACTCGTCGACCTCGCGGCGCACGAGCTTGCCGCGCTCGTAGTAGCGCACCGACTCGTACTTGCCGTCGAAGTTCTGATCGAGCTCTTGGCGCACGATGACGCCGCGCTCGTAGATCGACACGGCGTCGATCTTGGCGTCGAAGTCGAGGTCGAACTCTTCGCGCACGAGCGCCTCGTCTTTGTCGTAGATGCGCACGATGTCGATCTTGCCGTCCTTGTTGATGTCCATCTCGCGGCGCGAGACGAAGAAACGTTGGCTGTGGGTGTCCGAGGGGTCGGCCTGGCGGTACTCGCCGAACTCGAAGATCTCGGGGCGCCCGTCGCGATCGAGATCGAACTCGCGCGGGGCCCGCTGCGCCGCCTTCACCGGCTTCGACGCGGGCTCGGCGCAGGCGAGCAAGACGAGCGCGCAGGCGGCGGCGAGGCGAATCATCCGGGCCTTCATTTCACGGCTTCCTCTTTGCGTCGAGGCCATATATGGTCGCCGGCCGGAAGTAGGAACCATGGGTCGGCGCAAGGTCACAACCACCGTCTATATTACGCCGGAGCAGGACGAGCTCTTGAAGGTGCTGCACGAGCGGACGAAGGTCCCCGTCGCCGAGTACATCCGTGAAGGCATCGACATGGTGCTGAAGAAGCACGAGCACCTCTTGCCAGGCCAGCAAATGCTTCTTCCTTTCGATGTCAAAACGCGACCGGGTGAATGATCCGCAGCTCGACGGGGTGACCTTCGGGCGCGTGGACGAAGCGCTCGCGATCGTCGGCGAGCACCGCGTTCTTCTCGCTCAAGCGGCGGCCCGCCTTGTTGATCAGCGCGATGTGCAGCGCGTCCATCCGGTAGAGCCGAACGAGGAAGATGTCGAAGAGGTCGTGGCGCTCGTCTTCGCTGAGCGGTGCGGCGTTCGCGCGCCACTCGGCGACGAAGATGATGTAGGGCGCTTCGACGCGTTGATAATGCGCGCGGATGACGCCGCCGTTCATCATCGAGATCTCGTTCTCCGCGCGGATCGCTCCGTCCGGCGCCAGCAAGTGCGGCACGATGTTGGCCGGGATTTCGGTGGGCACCGGCGCAGGTGGTCTCGGCGCTGGCTTCGGTGGCGGCTGGTTCGCACCGCCACACGCTGCCAGCACAAAGAGCAGAACGAACGGGCGTCGGATCATGGCGAATACTCCACGGTGAGCTCCATGTAGTCGATGTCGACGTGCGCGAGCTCCGGGCCGTTGCCGGAGCCCTGGGTCGGCACCACGCGCGCGTAGAGCCGCTGCGTGCCCGGGAGCACGTAGCGAAAAGGCTCGAAGGTGACGACGCACGTGTTCGTTGACGGCGCTGTGGGCGTGCAGCTCGCGAGCCGGTTCCACGATGCGCGCCGCGCTTCCCACATCGAGATGTCGGTGCCCTCGATGCGATCGCCGATGAGGTCGCCGTCGGCGCCGAGCGCCTGATCGCGCGTGTAGCCGACGCCGACCGCGTCGATGCGCAGCGTGATCTTGTCGATGCGATCGGCAGCGATTCCGGCGGTGTCCCACGCAATCTCGAAGAACCCGGCGGGCTTCACCGACGCGCGCGCGTTCAGCTCCCACGTCTCGCCGGGGCCTTGTCCGCCGACCATCGTGTAGAGCTGGCGGTCTTCGTCGTAGGCCGCCTGATGCCGCTCGCGGCTCCCCGGCGAGAAGTCGAAGGAGAGCGCTTGCCAGTCGTCGCCGTCCCACTCGAACGCGTCGCTGTGCGTCACGCGCGGTGTCGACTGCCAGTTGCCGCCGTGGACCATGACGCGCGCACGATCCGCGTCGTAGGCCATCGCAAAGTTCATGCGTGCGGGCGGAAGGTGCGCGGGCATGCGCTTCGTCCAGCCGCCACCCGGGCCGTCGACGAACTCCCACGTCTCGTTCGTGTAGCCACTGACCGCGCACTCGGCGCTGCTCGGCATCGACGGCTCGACCGTCGTGCAGCCGCCGAACATGAGCAGCTTGCCGCGCTTGCTGTCGTAGACGAGCGCGTGGCCGTAGCGCGCTGCCGGCCAGGTCCCGCTCACCGGGATCTTGGTCCACGTGATGTTTCCGAGGCCGCCGGCGGTCGTGCCCTTCCAGAGGTCATGATAGAGGCAGCGCGTGCTCGACTCGGTGGTGTCGGTGCCGGCGCTAACCGGGCAGTCGGCGCTCGTACCGCCGCCGGCGCTGCCGCCGATGCCGCCGAAGAGATAGACGGCGTCGCCTGACGCCATCGCGCTCAGCTCGCGAGGCTTCGGCGCGGTGCAGGCGGTGCCGCAGGCCAGGTGCCAATCGGTGCCGTTGAAGGTCCAGGTGTAGCTGCAGAGGCTGACGTTCGTTTCGTCGCAGGTGTTGGTGTTCGCGCGGCCGCCAAACAGCACGACGTGCTTGTTGCTCGGCCCGACCCCGTTCACCATCGCGAGACTGCCGTTCGTGCGATAGCACGGCATCGTCGTGATGCTCTGTCCAGTCGGGCTGGTTGGACCGGTCGGGCCGCACGCGCTCAACAATGGCAACGGATGCTTCTTCCAACTGCCGCCGCCGCCCGACATCCACGTCGAATAGCACTGGCGGGCGGCGCCGCCGTCGCACGAGGTGCCGCTGCGATTTTCGCCACCGACGAGCACGAGCTGATTGAGCCGGGTGTCGAAGCTCATCGCGAACGCCGCGGTCGCCTCGGGCGCCGAGCTCGGCTTGAACGCGACCGTCCACGGCGACGCGGCGAAGTCGTTGGCGGTTCGGTACGCGGCGGTCGCCGCGTCGAAGCACATGCAATCGGCGCCGCCGCCTTGCGCCACGGTCGGCGCGCCGTCCGGGCAATAGACGCCGCTGCACGGTCCGCCGCTGATGCGCTGATTGCCGCCGTGCACGACGATCTGGTTGCCAGCGCCGTCGAACGCGATGCCGGCAAACGCGCGCTTGCTGACGATCGTCTCGTCCGTTGGTTGGTGTCGTAGCTCCCACACCATGGGCGAGACCTCGGCGTTGAGCGTCCACACGTCATTGAGCGCAGTGGTGCACGTCAGCAAGTTCGTCGTCGTGTTGCAACCCATCGCGATGGCCGCGCGGTTGACGGTCGTGTCGAAGAACATGCCGTGGCCCACGCGCCGTGGCGGATCGAGCGCTGCGTTCCCGGTGATGATCTGCGTCCACGTGGCGCTGCTCGGCTCGTAGGACCACGTGTCGCCCTCTATGGTGAGCGGTGAATCGCCGAGGGCGCCGCCAAAGAGAATGACGCGGGAGAGGGTCTGCTCGTAGACGATTCCGGGAGCGATACGCGCGGCGGGCCGAGTGGGCGTGGGTGGCCCGCCCGCGCTGACCAGGGTCCATGCGCTGCCGTCGTACTCCCAAACGTCGTTCAACACGCAGGCGCTCGCGTTGGTGAAGGTGCCGTCGAGGCAGGTCGACGCCGTCGCGCCGGGGACGGCGCCGCCAAAGAGCACAGCGCGCTGGCGCTCGGTGTCGAAGGTCATCGCCGCCATGAAGCGTCCGCGCGGCCGCGCGCTCGGATCGATCGCGATCGGGATCCACCGCTTGCCGTCGAACTCCCAGGTGTCGTCGAGCCCAGCGGTGAGCGTGTCGGTGCCGCCGAACATGATCGCGCGGTTGCGGAAGGGATCGTAGGTCATCGCCGCGCCGCCGCGTCCGGATGGCCGCGCGCCGACCGCGTCGACGAGCGACCAGGCGCGGCCGTCGAAGCGCCAGATGTCGTCGGAGAAGAGGTTGGCCAAGGCGCCGCCGAAGAAGAAGACGCTCGCGATCGCGGTCATGTCGACCATCGAGCCGAGGAGCAACGTGCTCGGCCCGGCCTGCTTGCGCTCGAACCACGGGCGCTTGGTGTCGATGCGCAGGATGCCGTTGCTTTCGCCGCTCTGCGCCAGGCGCGCCATTTGGCTCGGCGACGGCTCGGCGCCGGTCGGATCGAAGAGCGCGCCGTTGTTCTCCGCGATCGTGTTGAACACGTTCGGGTTGGCGAAGGTGTCGCCGGGCATCTTGCCGATCATCGTCGCGGTCCAGCGGCCGGTCTTGGCGAGGACTGGCGTGCTCTCGTTGCCGGCGGTGTCGACGGCGATGAACGAGAGCGCCGGATCGTCGGCGGCGGCGAGCGGCGTGTCAGCGAACGTTCCTTCGCCGTCGACGCGGACGCGCGCGGCTTCGAACGCCCCAGTCAACGCGACGATGAACGCGCGCGGCTCGGTGGACTTATTGCCGGAGAAGCTGAAGCGAGCGGCGGGCTCCAGCATCGTTCCCCAGGGCACGCGGGTGTGCGTGATCCGCAGCGGTGCGGCCGGCGGCTGCCGATCGATCACAAGGTGCAGGGCGCGCGCGCCGAGCGGCGGATCGGTGACGTTACCGGCGATGTCGGTTGCGGTGATCGCGATCGTATAGTCGCCGTCTGCGGCCGCGATCTCGGGCGCCAGCGTCGCGCCGAGGACGAAGTAGGGATTCTCGTTCGTCACCACGTCGGCGAAGGCGATGGCGGCGCCGCCCATGCCTACCGCGACGACCGCCGGCGGCCCGTCGAGCGGCTCGTTCGTCGTCAGCTCGATCTCGACGCGCGTGCCGTTGGTCACCGCTTCCACGTCAGTGAGCCGATTCGTCGCCGCCGGCAGCAGGCTCACGCGCGCGCTGCCGAGCTTCGGCGGGGTGCGATCAATGCGCACGAAGTTCTGCCGGCTGGTCACGCTGCGCCCGCCGCTCGGGTTGACGACGCTCGCGCGCAAGGTGACGAAGCCCTCCGGATCATCGTCGCTCACCGCGTACTCGAGCTCCCACGCGGCGCCTTCGCCGGCGGCTTCGAGCGTCTTCGACACGCCGTGAAAGTCGAGCGTGATCTCGGGCGCCTTGCCGAGCGCTTGATCGGTCTCGATGGCGACTCGGAGCGTCTGACCTTTCCCGAGCAGCGTGCGGTCGGCGGCGAGGCGGGTGATCTCCGGCGGTGCAAGGGCGGCGTCGCCCTTCACGCATTGGCCGAGCGTCTCGCTGCAGGTGTATCCCGTTGGGCACTGGTTCAGGCCGGGCGTGCAGGCGACGACGGCGCCCTTCGGCAGATCGAGGTTGACGATGCAGGACGCGAGGGGCAGGGCGGCGAGGACCCAAGAGCGGCGAAGCATCCGCGGAGCATACGCGCGAGCGTACGGTCGGTGTCTAGGCGCCCGCGCCTGGGGCTAATGCTCCTCTGTGATCTCGCGCACGAAGCGCACGAACGCCGCCGCGAGCTTCGCCTTGCCCTTGTCGCTGAGGTGACCGCCGTCGCTCGTGTAGGCAGAGAAGAGCATGGGCATCGCGCGGCCGGAGACGTCGTAGCTCACCGGGTCGCCGGCGTCGTCGCGCGATTCGAGATCGGCGAGATCGAAGATCGCTTCGTTGCCGGCGTAGCGCGCGCGCAAAAGGGCGTTCCATTCGGCGCGCTTCTGGTTCTCGACGTAGCCCCACGGCGCGTTGCCCGTGAGCTTCTTCAGCCACGCCTTCGGACCGCTCTGCACCACCGTCAACGGCGTGGTCACATGCGCGAAGAGGATCTTCGGGTGGGCGGCGTGCAAGCGCGCGTGGGCGGCGACGTAGGTGTCGAAGAGCGCTTTCGTGTCGGTGCCGGCGCTGAAGTCGATGTAGCAGAATTTGAACATCGCGGCGTTCAGGCCGGCGGCGTTCTCGGTGACGATGCGCTCGAAAGCGGCGATCTTCGTCAGCGGCTTCTCGTTCTCGCCGATGTCGGCCTCGGAGAGGAGCAGCTCGTTCGGGCCGGGCGTGTCTCCGATTTTGCCTACCCGCAGGTCTTTGGGCGCCGCCTCACGCACGCCTTCGAGCAGGTTTCTGCCGACCGATTGATGACCAAAGAAGACCTTCACCGGTGCGGCCTCCGCGGGCGTAGAGGCCAGCGCGCACAGAAGAAAAACGGGTGTCCAGCGCATCGCCGCAATCTAAGCCCCTCTCTTTCGCCCGGGCAAGCCGTCGTGCTAGCCCGTGCGCTCGCATGGCGCAGGACCAGTCCCTCATCCGCAACTTCTCGATTATCGCGCACATCGACCACGGTAAGTCGACGCTCGCGGATCGCATCCTCGAGAAGTGCGAGGCGCTGACCGCCCGCGAGATGCAGAGCCAGTACCTCGACAAGATGGATCTCGAGCGCGAGCGCGGGATCACCATCAAGGCGCAGGCGGTGCGGCTCGCGTACAAGGCGAAGAACGGCAAGACCTACGAGCTGAACCTCATCGACACGCCCGGGCACGTCGACTTCACCTATGAAGTGTCGCGCTCGCTCGCCGCGTGTGAAGGCGCGCTGCTCATCGTCGACGCGTCGCAGGGCGTCGAGGCGCAGACTTTGGCGAACGTCTATCTCGCCTTGGACAACAACCTCGAGATCGTCCCCGTGCTGAACAAGATCGATCTGCCGAGCGCCGATCCCGAGATGGCGAAGCAGCAGATCGAAGACATCATCGGCCTCGACGCGTCGCTCGCCGTGAAGGCCAGCGCCAAAGAAGGCATCGGCATCACTGAGATTTTGGAGAGCATCGTCGAGCTGGTGCCGCCGCCGAAGGGCTCCGCCACCGAGCCGCTGAAGGCGCTGCTCTTCGACTCGTGGTTCGACTCGTACCGCGGCGTCGTCGTGCTCGTGCGGGTGTTCGACGGCTCGATCAAGCGTGGCGACAAGATCATGATCATGTCGACCGGCAAGAGCTACGAAGTGATGTCGCTCGCTGTCTTCGATCCGAAGCCGCGCGAGGTCCAAGATCTCACTGCCGGCGAAGTGGGCATCGTCATCGCCAACATCAAGGACGTGGCCGACACGAAGATCGGCGACACGATCACCTACGCCGATCGGCCGACGAAAGAGGCGCTCGCCGGCTTCAAAGAAGTGAAGCCGATGGTGTTCGCCGGCATCTTCCCGACCGACAGCGCCGCGTATCAAGCGCTCGGCGACGCGATGCAGAAGCTGAAGCTGAACGACGCGTCGATCAGCTTCGAGCCGGAGTCGTCGCAGGCGCTCGGCTTCGGCTATCGCTGCGGCTTCCTCGGCCTCTTGCACTTGGAGATCATCCAGGAGCGGCTCGAGCGCGAGTACAACCTCGACCTCATCACCACGGCGCCGACCGTCGTCTATCATTGCTTCTTGAACGACGGCACGATGAAGATCATCGAGAACCCGTCGAAGCTGCCGAAGCCGACCGAGATCGATCGCGTCGAAGAGCCGTACATCGAGGTGCACCTGCACACGCCGAACGAGTACGTTGGGCCGCTCATCAAGCTGTGCGAAGCGCGCCGTGGCCAGCAAAAGGGCATCACCTACGCCTCGCAGAACCGCGTCATGCTCACTTACGAGCTGCCGATGGCTGAGGTCGTGTTCGACTTCTACGACAAGCTGAAGAGCTACTCGCGCGGCTACGCGTCGATGGACTACACGCTCATCGGCTACCGCGCGTCGGATCTCGTCAAGCTCGACATGCTCTTGAACGGCGAGCCGGTCGACGCGCTGAGCGTCATCGTCCATCGCGATGCGGCCTACACGCGCGGCTCGGTCATCTGCGACAAGCTGAAGGAAGTGATCGAGCGGCAGCAGTTCGAAGTGGCGATCCAAGCGGCCATCGGCGGCAAGATCATCGCGCGCTCGACGGTGAAGGCGTTTCGCAAGAACGTGCTCGCGAAGTGCTATGGCGGCGACATCAGCCGGAAGCGCAAGCTCCTCGAGAAGCAAAAAGAGGGCAAGAAGCGCATGAAGCAAGTCGGCAACGTCGAGGTGCCGCAAGAAGCGTTCCTCGCCGTGCTCCGCGTGGACGAAGACTGATGCTCACCGCCTTGCTCGAAGCCAGGAAGAACCGCCGGCGCCTGCGTGAGGCGAAGGAATTTCTGCGCGAGATCGAGCGTTCGCTGAAGCGGGCGGGCAATGCGCTCTCGGAGCCGGTGAAGAAACAGCTGAGCCAGGCGGAGCAAGCGTTGCGCATCGCCATCGAGGCGGAGAACACGGGCGACATGGAGCGCAGCGCACGCATGCTCGACGAGCTGTCGACGAAGCACTTGGCGCCGTACAAGAAGAGCTCGGTGCGCGAGTACGGCGAGAGCTTCGGCTTCGCGATCTTGGCGGCGCTCTTTCTGCGCGCGTTCGTCTTCGAGGCGTTCGTGATCCCGTCGGGTTCGATGATCCCGACGCTCGAGATCAACGACAAGATCTTCGTCAATAAGTACATCTACGGCCTGCGCGTGCCGTGGACCTACATCAAGTTCTTCGAGTGGAATGCGCCGAAGCGGGGCGAGGTGATCGTCTTCATCTTCCCTCAGGACGACAGCAAGGATTACATCAAGCGCGTCGTCGGCGTGCCGGGCGACGTCGTGCAGATGAAGGGCGGCCAGCTCTACGTCAACGACGTCGTCGTCCAGCGCAAGGCGATCGCCGGGCCGTGCCAATTTTGGGACAAGCGCGGCGACGACTCGTGGGAGTCGAAGAAGTGCGAAGCGTACCAAGAAGCGCTCGACGATCACGACCACACGATCATCTTGGCGAGCGAGTCGAAGCAGCTCGACTTCGGGCCGGTGAAGGTGGAGCCCGAGCGCGTGTTCGTCATGGGCGACAACCGCGACAACTCGTCGGACAGCCGCTTCTGGGGCCAAGTGCCCTACAAGAACATCAAAGGCCGCGCCATGTTCATCTGGTCCGCGTGGGGCCGCGAAGGCTTCAACGCCCGGCGCTTGTTCCAGTGGATCCGCTGAAGCCACAGTCCCGCTCGTAGGGCGTCGCGCACGTGCAATGGCTGCCGCCCGTCATGAGCGTCGATCATCAACTGGCGGATTCGGAGAGACGAGGTAAAATCCCCCTTTGAGCTAGTTGTAGGGCAAACCTCGGGTGACCGAGGGACGCAAAGCCGAGAAGCTCCCGCGACACCCATGCGAAGGAGCTCGTCCGGTTGTCTAGCTTCTGAAACGCGCGGATGTGTGCGCGTTGACGAAGGAGGCCACCATGGACGTCGAGAGCAATCGATCGAACGGCCTGTCGAAGCGCGTCCCTGCCCACACCACCGCAGCGTTCGTCGACAGAGCCGGCCAGACCGCCGGTGTCCTTTATGATCTGAGCCGCACCGGCGCGCTGCTCTCGACGAGCGCGCCTTGTCGCGCTGGCGCCAAGGGCACGCTGAAGGTGAAGAGCTATCGCTCGCGCAGCGAGCTCTCGTTCTCGTGCGAGGTCGTGCGCCAAGCGATGCTGCCCGACGTGGGAATCGGCCTGCAGTTCACCGGCATGGGTCTCGCCGCGCTCTTATGGCTCAACAATCACTGCGCGTTCTACCACGAGCGAAAGCGCGTGGTGATGATCGACGACGACGCGACGGCGCTGACGATGATGGAGCGCATCCTGACGACGGAAGGCTACAAGTTCATCGGCTTCGACACGAGCGCGCGTTGCGAAGTGGCGGTGAAGCGTATCCAGCCGGCGATGATCATGATCGACACGAAGATGGGTTCGAAGGACGGCTTCGATCTCATCACACGGCTGCGCGACACGCCCGAGATTGAGCGCACCCCGCTGCTATTGTGCAGCGACGCCGGCGCGCCCGACGTCACCGCGAGCGGTTTGCCCACGGTCCAGAAGAAAGCGCCGCGCGAAGAGATCGTCAACGCCGTCCGCTTCGTCACCAAGGCTTAGGGCGCGCGCCACGCCTCGCCGCCGAAGAAGAGCTCCAAGGTCAACGAACCCCCTCCATCGCGGCTGACGTAGCCGAAGCTTCGGCTCGTGTCGGAGACGCCGCCGCGCGGGCGCAGGATGTTGTCGAAGGCTTGCATCGCCGGGTCGCGCACGACGGGCGATCGCATCCAGCGCGCTGGGTCGCGACAAAGCCCCCGGCAGGTCAAGAGATCGAGCGCGCCGGCCGAGGGCGACACGAGCACGCTCGCGGCGTTCGCCGTGGCGAGCACCGCCTGGAGTCCGGCTGGCAACGCGACCGTCTCCCATGGTCCCGGGGCCGCGCAGCCGTTGCCGTCGATGAGACAGCGGCCGATGATGCTCGAGGTGAACGAGAGCAGCGACCACGTCGGTTGATCCGTGGCGGCGTTCGTCGCGCGCAAGCTGTGCGAATCGATCGTCCCCGCCGGCGGCACGCTGCTGACGACGGGCCACGCCGACCATTCGCCGGCGGCCGTACATGGGAGCGAGTTTGGGCACACCGCGCGGCGCATGGTCTTGTCGGCGAAGACCAGCGCGAAGACCGAGGCTTTGCTCGGGCCGGCGAGCACCGCGTAGCTGTCGACGCCGGCGGCGGGCGGAGCGGGGAGCGTGACCGGCGTCCAGTCTCCGAGCGTGCGGCAGGTGGTCGACGCACATTGCCAGATGCGCAGCGGTGTTCCGGAGACGGTGCTCACGAAGGTGCGGCCGCTGCTCGAAGAGATCTGCAAGGAGCCGGGCTCCGCGCTGCCGGGAACGGCGAAGTCGAGCATCGTCCACTCGCCGGCGCTGCTGCACGGCATCGCGCGATCGCACACGTGGAGGCGCAAGCGGTTGGCCACAGGAAAGCTGAGCGATGCGATGATCAGCTCTGCGTCGGTGACGACGGCTGCGGGGCGACTGTCGTTCGCGAGCCCCGGCAAGTCGACGGTCACATGCGTCGCGCACGGCGGCGCGCAGCGGACCACGCGATTGTTCACCCCGTCGTGCGACACGAGCGCGAGCATCTCGCCGTCCTCGACGGTGATGGTGGCGCCGTGGTTCGTGGCGATCGCTGTGCCGACACTGATGCGCTGGCTCACAAAGGGCTCGAGGTGCACCGAAGGCGATATGACGGCTTGGCTGCCGCTGACCACGGACGCGATGCTGGTGTCGAGCGGGCCGCCGTCGAGCAGCGTCGTTTGGGTCTCGCCGATGAACGCGTCGCCGAGCTGCTGCGTCGTCGGGCCGCCAGAGGACACGTTGTCGAGCACGTAGCCGTCGACGTGGACGAGCGGCGTCCACTGGCTGCGGATGCGAGTCTCGTTGCCCACGCGCACGGCGGCCGCGGAATAGTCTGCCGGCGACACGAACGGCGGCAGGCGCAGCACGGCTTGACGATCGCTGTTGACGAACGCGGCGAAGAGATGGCGGCCGAAAAATTCGAGCTGCACGTTCTTCGCTGGCGTCGTCGGATCGAGGACCTCACGCCGCCAGGCGCTCGGCGTCATGCAATCGTTGACGAGCGGGGCGGCGCACGTCGCGTAGCCCACGCCCCCCGCTTGCGGCAGCGTCCACGCCAGGTGCAGCGCGTCGTCGCCGTAGCGGAAGGCGAAGCGCACCAGCCCACCGGTGATCGTGGCAACAGTGGCGGCAGGCGCGAAGTCGCTCGGCGAGTCGCAGGCGCCGCCTGTGCTGCACCGGCGCAGTTTCAGCGCCGAAGTGTTGCCGTTGGTGACGCTCCACGCACCCCACACCTGCGTGGCGCGACCGGAGAGATCGTGGATGGCGAGCGCAGCCGGCGGGCCTGCCAAGGTGTTGTCGTTGGCGAGCGTGACCGCCGTGTAGTCGTCTTCATCCTCGCAGCCGCTCGCGAGCGCGCAAGTGACGAGCAGCATGTCGCGCCCTAGTCCTTCGACCGCATGAAGATTGCTCGTAGCCGTAGGCGTTGACGTCGCCGTCGCCGTCGCCGGTTTTTTGGGAGTGCGCTACGAGGTCATCTTGACGAGCATGGAGACGATGCGATGCAGGA
>JADLHZ010000007.1 GCA_020848545.1 Deltaproteobacteria bacterium
AATACTCGTGCTGCATTGAAGTTCGCCTCGAGCAATGAGCTCGAAACGGTTTTCGTCTCGCCTCGAACATCGCCTTGTTCGGCGACGGCGACGGCGACGTCAACGGCGACGACTACGGGCAATCTTTGCGCGGTCGCGGCACTAGGAGCTCCTAGCGCAGGCTCTAGCGCTTCTTCGACTTCGCGCGAGCCTTCTTCGCTTTTGCGGAAGCGAACGAGCAAATCGGACACGCCGAGGGCTCGTGCCGCAGCGCCGGGCAATGCTCGCGGCCGAAGTAGATGATCTGCAGGTGCAAGTGGTTCCACTGCTCCTTCGGGAACGCCTTTTTCAGATCGGCCTCGGTCTGCGTCACGTTCTTGCCGTTCGAGAGCCCCCAACGTTCGGCCAAGCGATGGATGTGCGTGTCGACCGGAAACGCCGGCTCCTTGAACCACTGCGCCATGACGACCGACGCGGTCTTGTGGCCGACGCCGGGCAACGCTTCGAGCGCCTCGTAGCCGAACGGCACTTCACCCTCGTGCTCTTCGACGATCTTCTCGGCGAGGCCCTTGAGCGCCTTGGCCTTCTGCGGCGCCAGGCCCACTTCCCGAATGTACGCCTGGATCGTCTCGACCGGGAGCGCTGCCAACTGCTGCGCCGTGCGCGCGGCCTTGAACAGCTCGGGCGTCACTTGGTTCACCTTCTTGTCCGTCGTCTGCGCGCTGAGGACGACGGCGACGAGCAGGGAAAAGGCGTCGTGGTGATCGAGCGGCACCTGCGGCTCTGGGTACAAATCGCCGAGGATCTTGGCGATCTTCTTGGCCTTCTCTGCCTTGGTCATGGCGGCGTCACGCGCTACTGGTTCGCCGGGCACACGCCGAGCACGATGGTGCCGTCGTCGACGATGGTCTTCAGCGTGAAGCTCCCCGAGAAGCACGCGTCGACGCCGCACGCCGCGCTCGCGTAAATGCGCAGCTTCTTCGTCTTCGTGCTGAACGCCTTCTTCACCGCGTCGAGCTGATTGCTCGCCAAGCTCTCGAGGCAGGCGTTCGCCACCTTCTCGAGATCAACGATGGTGTCGGTCGCGCGCGCGAAGGGGCCGCAGTCGACGTTCGTCTGCTGCGGCGAACCGTCGTCGTTCGTGTACTCGAGCACGAACGCCGACAGCACCACGGCGCCCACCGGATCCGCGCAGTGGCCTTCGTCGCCGGTGAGCGCGTCGACCGTGACGCCGATACGCCACTTGAAGTCGCACACCTTGAGCCCCTCGCCGAGCTCTTTGCCTTGGCCGTTCGTGACCTCGGCGTAGGTAAAGGTGTGATCGAAGGGGAAGGCTTCGCACACACCCGGCGCGGCGCGGGCGGCGATCGGAGTCTCGGTAACGGCCGTCTTGAGCTTGGCCTTGTAGGCGCCGCAAGCGGTCAGGACCAGCGAGAGCGCGGCGAGCTGAGCGACACGTGGTTGCACCGGTCGTGCAGCTACCACACGCGGCGACGTGGCGTCACTCGCACTTCGTGTTGGTGTTCGCCGTGCCGCCGTCGATGCGCAGCTTCACGTTGTACTTGATGTAGAAGCACGAGTCGGGATCGCATGAGCCCGCGCCCGAGAACGTCAACGTCTGGGGGCGACGGTTCAACGCCTTGATGATGGCCGGCATGTGGTTGGCTTCGATTTGATCGAGGCAGTCGTTGAACTGCTTCGCGATGGTCGGGCCGTCCGTCGCCATGTCGACGGTGCTCGGATTGCACGCCTGGTTGATGAAGTTCTCGGTGACCGTTTCGCCCTTGTCGTTCTTGTAGGTGTAGTCGAGCTTGAAGACGGTGTTCGTCCACTTCCCGTGGATGCCTTTGCCTTGGCAGCTGTCGGGGTTGCGGTGCGTTTCGTCGAGCTCGAGCACTTCGCCGAAGAGCGAAATCTTCGTGTCGCTCTCGAGACACCCTTGGGCGTCTTTGGTGATGCTGGAAATGTCCCACTGAATCGGCGTGATCGGGCCCGTGTCGAGACAACCGCCGTTCGTCGTGTTGTTCGACTCGCCGGACTGCTCGATCGTTTGTGGTTTGAGCTTGATCTTGATGAGCCCACATCCGGAAGCAGAGATGCCGAGGACCAGGGCAGAAATGATGGCGACGCGTTGCATGAGTACCCTCCTGAGAATCGTCAAAGCGTAGCCGATTTCCGTTCGGCGAGCCAATTCCCCTTCAAACTTGCGCCGAGCTGTGGCAGCGAGCGGGCGCCGCATGTCGAAGATCCCGTCGAAGCTCGCGCCTTTCCTCGTTGGCATCGCCGGCGGCACCGCGTCCGGCAAGACCTCGGTGGCAAAGAAGCTCGCCGAGGCGTTGAAGGCCCACGCCGTGCTCATCGATCTCGACAGCTACTACCGCGATCTCTCGGATCTGCCGTTCGAGGAGCGCCGCGTCTTCAACTTCGATCACCCGGACGCCTTCGACTTCCCGCTCCTCGCGCGGCACTTGGACGAGCTCATCGCCGGCCGGCCGATCGAGAAGCCGATGTACTCGTTCGTCGAGCACACGCGCACGAAGCAGACGACCAAGGTGAAGCCGGCGAAGGTGATCCTGCTCGAAGGCATCCTGGTGCTCGACAACCCGGCGCTGCGCCAGCGCTGCCAGATGAAGATCTACGTCGACACGCCGGACGACGTGCGCCTCGCCCGCCGGCTGATGCGCGACATCCACGAGCGCGGCCGCTCGTTCGAGACGGTGATCGAGCAGTACATGGCGAGCGTGCGGCCGATGCACCACGGCTTCATCGAGCCGTCGAAGCGCTTCGCCGACATGATCATCCCGCACGGCGGCGACAACCAGGTGGCGATCCAAATGCTGGTGAGCGACCTGCGGGCCCGGATGCGGCCGAAGAAACTCGGCGAGCTGGCCAAGGCGTAAGCGCTCGGGAGCACACTTGCCAACGCGTCCGGCTTTCGCTACGGGGGGCGCCACTATGGCAGAAACCGCAAAGCCCGAACCCGCCGCCACGCCCGCCACCGACAAGCCGCAGACGAAGAAGGTCTTCTGCTTCGTCTCGAAGCGAGACATCGAAGAGTCAGAAGCCGTCGAGATGCCCTACTCGGGCGGACAGAAGATGTGGGTCGGCAAACAGTACGTGAAGTTCAAGCAGTAAGCGCTTCGAGCGCAGCGCAGAGATCGGCCAGCCGCCCATCGGAGGTCGACTCTAAAGAAACCGGCGCGCCGCCGCGCCGATAACGCCCCCGCATGCGCCTCGATCCCCTGTCCATTCGTTCGACGCCCGCTGCTGGCGCTCCGTCAACGGCATCGCCGCCGGTACCCTCTCCGACAGCGGCTCAGCCCACGCGCACCGACCACTTCACGCGTGTTTCGGGCGCGGCGCCCACCTTCAAAGAGCTGGCGATCTCACGCGGCGATCCCTTGCGCGAAAAGGTCGCTACGCTGCTCGTCGGGCTCACGCCGGCGTCGGTGCCGCATGACGACAGCATCTACGCGCTGCGCAAGCAGGTCCTGAAGCTGCGCCAGCACTTGGACATCTTCGCCCACGTCTACCAGCGCGATCCGAAGCAGTTCAAAGCGCTGCGCGACTCACTCGATCAAGGCTACGAAGCGCTCGGTCGCTTCAAAGACCTCTTCGACTCACAGGGCCTCACTGAGACGACGCGCGATCCCGGCACCGGCGCCTTCGTGCAGACGACGACGCTCACCGAGCTCCGTTACAAGAAGGGCGAGGTCGACGAGCGCCTTGCCGCGGCGCTCGCGTGGAAACGAAAGTTCCTCGCCCCCGAGCGGCAGGCCGAGCTGAAGTCGATGCTCGCCGGCGCCGCCGATCCCGAAGGCAAGAAGACGGTCGGCTCGCGCTTCTTTTGGGGCAGCGTCGATCAGAAGCCGAAGGCATCGCTCTCCGGCGTCGAGAATCTGCAGCGCTTGCTCGCGGGCCTGCTCGATCGCGCGATCGAAGAGTACAAGCCGTTCAAGAAGCTCGCCACGCCGCTCGGAGAGAACCAGGAAGTCTTTCACGACTACCGAAAGCGCGTGCGCTCGATCTTGAACGTCCTCGACGGCTTCCCCGAGCTGACGGCGCCCACGCTCGCGCCGCTGCGGCAGACCCTCGTCGAGCACATCACGCTCTGCGGGCTCATCGAGGATAAGCTCGTTGGCCACGAGCTCGCGTCGAAGCGCGGCAAGGGCAAGCAGGCGAAGGCGCTGGAAGAAGAGATCGAGGCGAAGTTCGCTGCGCTCAAGGAGTGGCAGAAGGAACACGGCGTCAAGGACGCGCTGAAGGCCCTGCGGGACGGCGTTCACTGACTTGGCTACGGCGTGCCGTTGCCCTCGTCGCTCGGCGCTGCTTCAACCGGCGCTTCTTCGCTGGCTTCCTCGGCGGGCGGCGCTTCCAAGAACGCGAGCAGCTCGCCGTAGTAGCGGAGCTGCGCCAAGACTTCTTCTCGTTGCTCTGGCGCCACATCGGCCCAGTTCTCTTGCACGAGCTGCAAGTTCTCGGCGGCAGCGGAGAGCTCGCTGACGGTCTGCGCGGCGAGATCTTCGACGGTGACTTCTTGTTCTTCTTCGGCGGCGGCCTCGACGGGCGCTTCCGCCGGCGCTTCCTCTTCGACGACTTGGATCGCCTCGGCGTAGCGGCGCACGAGCTCGGCGGCGTCCTCTTGGCCGGCCTCGCTCAGGCGGTTCGCGAACCCCGACAGCGCGTCTGGCATCGGCAGCTCGACGGTGATGTTCTTCAGCACCCACATCGCCGCGTCTTTGTCGGCGAGGAGGTCGAACTTGCGCGCGATGAGCTTCTCGATGCCGAGGCGCCGCGCCGCCCGCACGCGCCGGAAGCCGTCGACGAGCTGCCAGCGACCATCGCGGCGACGCACGACGATGGGGTCGAGCTGCCCTTCTTCCGACAGGCTGCGGTCGAGCATCGCATCGTCACCGTCGGGGTGCACAGCAAAGAGATCGTCTTGCAGATCGATCTCGTCGATGCGCAGCTCTTCGATGACGACGCCCCGGTTGACGATGAGCTCGTCGACGCTGAAGTGCGGCCCGTCCTTCAGCTTGTTCAACACGTTCATTGATTTCTCCACGACGTCGCTCCGTGAAAAGGTCTCCCATGTCTATCAGACGGCGTGGCCGGCGCATCTCTTTGAGGCGCGCACATTTCCTGATAAGCGAGCAGCGAGTGCGCATCGCCGCCATCGACATCGGGACGAACTCCGTTCACATGATCATCGCCCGCGTGCATCCCCGCGGCCGCTACGAGATCGTCGACAGTCAAAAAGAGATGGTGAAGCTCGGGCGCGGCGGCCTCACCGAAGGCGTCTTGATGCAAGACGCGCAGGATCGCGCGATCTCGGCGCTGCACAGGATCCACAAGCTCGCCAAGGTGAAGCAGGTCGAAGAGATCGTCGCCGTCGCCACGAGCGCGGTGCGCGAAGCGTCGAACGGCGGCGAGTTCTTGGCGCGCATCATGGACGAGGTCGGGCTGCGCGTGCAGGTCATCCGCGGCACCGAAGAGGCGCGCCTCATTTATTTGGCGGTGAGGGAAGCGGTCGACTTTCGCCGCGATCGCGGGCTCATCATCGACATCGGCGGAGGCTCGGTCGAGTTCATCGTCGGCACGGCGAAGGAGCCGCTGTTCATGCGCAGCGTGAAGCTCGGCGTGGCGCGGCTGAAGGAGATGTTCGTCTCGCGCGATCCCTTCTCGCCGCGCGAGCTCCGCGCCATGCGCTCGCACGTGCGGACGCAGCTCTTGCCGATCCAGCAGCAGATCGACGCCGCCGGCGGCTTTCAGCGCGTGCTCGGCACCTCCGGCACGATCTTGAACTTGTGCGCGATGGCGAACGCCGCCGAAGGCTACGAATTCGACACCAAGGACGGCCTCGAGCTCGATCGCAAGGCGCTGAAAGGCCTGGCGAAGCGCCTCTCGGACTCGACGCCGAAGACGCGCGAGAAGTTACCGGAGTTCGACGAGAAGCGCGGCGAGCTCACGGTCGTCGGCGCCGTCTTGCTCGACGAGATCTTCGATGTCTTGGACGTGAAGGCGCTGACGGGTTGCGACCGGGCGCTGCGCGAAGGCGTCATCCTCGACTACGTCGAGCGCCACCGCCCCGATCTCGCGATTGCCGAGAACGAGACGGACACGCGACGGCGCAGCGCCCGCGGCCTGCTCGCGCGCTATCACGGCAACGAAGCACACGCAGAGCGCACCGTTCGCTTCGCGCTGCAGCTCTTCGACGCGACACGCAGCCTGCACCGGCTGCGCGACGAGGACCGCGACTTGCTGGAGCTCGGCGCCTGGCTGCACGACATCGGCTATCACATCTCGGAAGAGTCGCATCACAAGCACACCTACTACTTGATCACGCAGAGTCGGCTCGCGGGCTTCACCGCCGAGGCGCAGCAGTTCGTCGGCCTCCTCGGGCGCTATCATCGCAAGGGCAAGCCGAAGCTCGATCACCTGGAGTACCAGGCGCTGGCGCCGCCGGACCGGCAGCGCTTGAAAGTGCTCGCGGCGCTGCTCAAGATCGCCGACGGCTTGGATCGTAGCCACTCGGGCGTGGTCAAGCAGCTCGAGGTGAAGCTCGAGCCGCGGCGCTTGCGGATGACGCTGAGGAGCGAAGAGGACGCCGAGCTCGAGGTGTGGGCGGCGGCAAGAAACGGCGAGCTCTTCGGCGAGCTCTTTGGCCGGCCGGTGTTCGCCGAAAGCAAACCGATGCCGCCGAAGCAAGCGAAGCGCGCGAAGAAGACGGTGGCAGCAAAAGCGACGAAGGCTCGCCAAAGGAAGCGCGCGAAGAGGTAGACGAATTTCGCTTGACCCTCTGCGCGCGGGCGTGGGAGCCGCGCGTCACCATGCCTCGCCTCACACTTGCGCTTCTTCTGCTCGCCGCTTGCGCGCCTCCTGCCACCAACGAGCCGACACCGCCGGCAGGGCAAACGCCCGGCAAGACGGAGCAGACGACCAAGCCCGAAGAGACCGTGAAGCCCGACGAAACGAAGCCCGTCGCCACGCCTGCGGTCGACTTCTTCATCGTCTCGGCCGACGCGTTGAAGGCGAGCGCCGAGAAATGGCGCGACTATCGGATTCAGCAAGGGCTGCGCGCGAGCTACGCGACCGTGAGTCAGATCGCCGGCGACGCCACCAACAAGACCGACGTCGTCGACGCGATCGAGAAGCGCATCCACGAAGAGGCAACGAAGGACGGCGCCGGAAAGCCGTTCTTCGTGCTCCTGCTCGGGGACGCCGACGACAAGAAGAAGGTCGGCACCACGCTCGTCCCAGACGGCACCTACAAGGACACGAGCGGCAGCGTCAGCACCGACAATTATTACGCCGACCTCGACGACGACGACATGCCGGATCTCGCGATCGGGCGCGTCGCCGTGACGACCAACGCCGAGGCGGAGGTCGTGCTCAGCAAGACGATGAGCTACGAGAGCGACTACGAGGCCGGCGAGTGGAATCGGAAGGCCAGCGTCTTCGCGAGCGAGGCCGGCTTCAGCCCGCAGATCGATCAAACGATCGAGAACCTGGTCTTCGACATCGTCGAGGACCTTCCTTACGACTACGACTTCACGATGACGTACGGAAAGCAGACGTCGCCGTACGTGTTCATCCCGGAGCAGTTCTCGGACAAAGTCTACGAACGCATGAACGAAGGCGCGATGCTCGTGACCTATGTGGGCCACGGCTCGACCGACGCGTTCACGAACCTCACGTGGTCGGGGCACAGCTTCGACATCTTCGACACGGCGGACCTCGCAAAGTTGAACGTTCAGCACCGCTCGCCGATCCTGAGCTTCATCGCCTGCCTCACCGGCGGCTTCGCCAAGGGCGAGAGCTTGAGCGAACGGATCGTCAAACAAGCCGGCGCGCCGGTCGCGGTGCTCTCGTCGACCGAGGTGTCGGATCCGGTGCCGAACGCGATCTTCGTGCGTGAGCTCGGCCAAGCGATGCTCGGCGAGAAGAAGGCGACGCTCGGCGAAGCGTTTGTGCGCGCCAAGGAGCGCATGATCAAGCAGAAGGATGCGCTGCGCACGAAGATCTCGACCCTCGCGTCGCTGATGTACACGCCGACGGCGCTAGCGGCACTCGAAACGAGCCACCTGCACATGTACACCTTGTTCGGCGATCCGGCGCTAAAGATCGGCCGGCCGACGGGGACGCTCACGCTGACCGTGCCGGCGAGCGTCACCAAGGGAACGAACCTCGCGGTCTCAGCGACGGTGAGCGGGCTCGCGGCCGGCGACGCGGTCGTCACCTTGGAAGCGAAGCGCTCGACGCTGGTCGGAACGCCGGCCGCCGTGCCCGCGGACGGCAACGCGTCGCGGAACGCGGTGATCACGGCGAACTACGCATTGGCGAACAACAAGCGCGTCGTGACGCAGAACGTGCCGCACGACGGCAAGACGCTGGGCGCGACGCTCGCGGTGCCCGCTGGGACGGCGGTCGGCGACTACGTCGTGAAGGTGTATGCGAAGAGCGGAACCACGGACGCCATCGCCTCGAAGGCGATCAAGGTGCAGTAGATCGTGGCCGCGGCTACGTTATTTGGCGCCGTGGCCCGGGCCCAAGATCTTCGGCCGGTACGTCTTGAAGTCGAAGAGATCCGAGTGCTCCTTCGTATGGCACTGTAGACACAACGCCTCGCCCGGCGCCTTCACGAACGGCGCCTCGGTCTTCGTGGTCTTCGCGTGGATCGATCCCGGACCGTGGCAGCTCTCGCAGCCGACATCCGGCAGCGCGCCGATCTTCTGCGGCGAGCAGAACCCGCCAGCCGCGTTGAAGCCCGTCGTGTGGCAGCCGATGCACGAAAGATCGCAGAGCTTCCCCGCTTCTTCCAAGGTCTCGACGGCGTGCGCATGCTTCGTCGTCTTCCATTGCGCGAGGGCCGGCGCGTGGCAGCTCCCGCAGGCGGCGCTGCCGATGTAGCTCGGCGCACCGGGCGGCGCCTTTTCGCATTCGAGGCCCTCGGTCGCGCGCTTGGACGACTCGCAGAGCGTGGCGTTGTAGGCCTTCATCTTGGCGAGCGCGCTCTTGTCGTCCGGCATTTTCTTCGTCAAGGGCACGAGCGAGTAGCGGAGGTAGCGCTCCTTCGGCGGGGGCGGCGGCTTGTTCTGCAGCTCGGCGATCTGTCGGGCGAGATCTTCGCGCCGCCCCATCTGCAGGTTCTTCAGCGCGGGATCGACGTTCTTCGGCAGCGCGGCGATCTCACTCTCGGCGGCGGCGAGCTGGCGCTGGAGCTGCGAGAGCTCGAGCGCGCCGCCGTCGTAGTACGCCCAGCGCTTCGATCCAGCGGTGGCGCCGCGCACGAGCTCCAGCAGACCGACGCGCTGCCCTTGCTCGCCGGCGTCGACGATCAAGGTCCCGCCGAGACGCTGCGGCGCGTGCGGCTCGCCGGCGGCGGCGGCGATCACCACGTCGAGGTCCGGAACGGCCTGGGCGAGCGCACGCGCCTGCGGCCAGTCGAGCGAGGTGAGCGCCACAACCGCGTCGTTCCTCTCCCGCGCCAAAGCCACCTTGACGACGAGCGCGCGCGGATCAAACGGCGGCGCGCGCACGCCGATGAACGCCACGTTGAGCTCGGCGGCCCGCTGCGAAACCACGGCGCCGTCCTCGAGCCACGGGTTCTTCAGCTCGCGCACGAGCTTTCCGCCGCCGTGCATGAGATCGAAGGGTCCCGGCGTCTGCGCGAGCACACCCGCGTCTCGATACACCTCGGCGACGACCCGCGCCCGCGCCTCATCCTGCTCGAGCGTCGTCGCCTTGCTGGCGCCGCTCTCGAAGAGGAAGTTGCCGGCGGTGACGATCATCGGCTCGCCGTGGCTGCGCTTCTTGTCGGCGACCAGCTGGGCGAGCTTGGCGATGCCGCCGAGCGGGTTCGAGGTGCAACCGCACGGCGCCACGTAACCGCGCAGCTCGGTCGTGATGATGACGAGCGCGCGATCGCTGGTCAGCACCGGCTCGCTCGCCGGCGCCACCTTTTCCTTGCAAGCGTGCAAACTACCCACGGAAAGCGCGAGCGTGAGGAGCAAAAGACCTGGACGTGCCTTTCTCCTTGCCGCTAGACTCGCTGTCGTGGCCGACGATCCAGACAAGCCGCTCACTCCTTCCACCTACGAGAACCCGTTGCCCGGGACTGAAGATACTCTGCCAAAAGAGTATCAGCGAGCAAGCCACGAGATCCTGTACGAGAGCATCATGCACTCCGGCGGCGAGGCGTTCGGCAATCCGCTCGGCCCGGGCGTGACGACGTTGACGCAAAAGTCGGTGCGCCGCTTCAGGAAGCGCGGCCACTTCTTCATCTCGACCTATGAAACGCACGAGACCCGGCGAAAGAATCCCTTCACCCGCGCCGGCTCGTCGAACATGGTGCGCGAGTACACGGACGACGCCATCGCCTACGCGAACGATCCGTCGAAGTGGAAGCGCCCGTGGTGGAAGCGCCTGCTCGGGATCAAATGATGCTCGACGAGATCCGCGCGGCGGCCCCGGGCATTGCCGCGCCACATCCGATCGTCGCGCACAGTCCCGCGATGCGCACGGTGCTCTCGCTGATCGGCCGCGTAGCCAGCAAACAGATCGACGTGCTCCTGCTCGGCGAGAGCGGCACCGGCAAGGAGCTCGTCGCCAAGGCCCTGCACCTCTCGAGCGAGCGCAAGCAGAAGCCCTTCGTCGCGCTCAACGTGGCGGCGATCGCGCAGGAGCTCATCGAGAGTGAGCTCTTCGGCAGCGAGAAAGGCGCCTACACCGGCGCGCACGAGAGCCGCCCGGGAAAGTTCGAGCTCGCCAAGGACGGCACGCTCTTCCTCGACGAGATCGGCGAGATGTCGCTCGAGATGCAGACGAAGCTCCTGCGCGTCTTGCAAGAGCGCGAGTTCGAGCGCGTCGGCAGCCACGCGCCGATCGCGTTTACGGCGCGCATCGTCGCGGCGACGAACAAGGACCTCGAGCGCGCCGTCAACGAGCGGCGCTTTCGCGAAGACCTCTTCTACCGCCTGAACGTCTTTCCGGTGCATGTGCCGCCCCTGCGCGAGCGCCACGAAGATATCCCGGTGCTGGCGCGCACCTTCGCGGCCGAGGAGGGCAAGGCGCTGCGCGGCTTTGCGCTCGAGCTCTCGGACGCAGCGATCGCGCTCCTCGCCGAGCATCCGTGGCCGGGCAACGTGCGCGAGCTCAAGAACACGATCTCGCGCGCGGTGATCCTGACGGCCAAGCACACGCTCGACCAAGAGGACCTCGCGCCCTTGCTCCGCGAGCGGCCGAAGGAGCACGGCGCCGCCCGGGCGAGCGACAAGGTGACCGAGGAGCAGCCGCTGCTCGCGCCGCCGGACTTCATGACGATGCCGCTCGAAGAGCTCGTGATGAAGCGCCTACAGCCCTTCGTCGCGAAGTTCTGCGAAGGGCCGACCGGCGATCTCTACAAGCTCGTCGAGGCGCAGATGGAGCGCGCGCTCTTTCGCCTCGTGCTCGATCGGACCCGCGGCAACCAGCTCCGCGCCGCGGAAATTTTGGGCTTGAACCGAAATACGCTACGGAAGAAATTGCGCGAGCTCGGGCTCGAGCGAAAGTAGAGGACCCATGGCCGCCAGCAAAGAGCAGCTCGCCTTCATCCGCGGAGTTTACGGCATCGTCGACGAAGACGCGGGCCGCGACATGGACGAGGTGCTCGACGCCTACCTGACCGGCGGCGCCTTGGCGATCCAGCTGCGCATGAAGAGCGCGCCGACCCGCGCGCTCATCGATTGGGCGAAGGGCGCGAAAGAGAAGTGCGCGCAGGCCGGCGCCTTGTTCATCATCAACGACCGCGCCGACGTCGCCGCGTTGATCGAGGCCGACGGCGTGCACCTCGGCCAGACCGACATCCCCGTCGCAGCGGCGCGCGCGTTGCTGCCGAACGGCGTCATCGGCAGGAGCACGCACAACGAGCGGCAGATCTGGCTCGCGAGCGCCGAGGGCGCCGACTACGTGGGCTTCGGGCCGGTCTTCAAGCCGAAGTCGAAGCGCGACCACGAGCCGCTCGTCGGCATCAAGGGCCTGTTGCAAGCGGTGAAGACCGCGCCGCTGCCGGTCGTCGCGATCGGCGGCATCGCGCTCGACAACATCAAGCAAGTCGTCGGCACGGGCGTCGCGGCGGCGGCGACGATCAGCTGCGTGGCGCAGGCGTGGCAGCCGAAAGACGCCGTGCGCTCGCTCGTGCGTGCGTTTACGGTTGCCCCGGCGCGCGTCGGTTAGGTCGCGCGCCTCCACCAGCGCCACGGTCTCCATTCGAACGGCCGATAGAAGCCGTGGGCGGCGAACGCGGCGAAGCCCCACTTCAACCACGCGATCAGCGCGCGCGCGAGCCATAGCGCCCACGCGAGCATCAGCACGCGGTAGATGAAGATCGGCACGCTGACGAGGCTGCCCTTCGGCAACACGCCGGCGCTGCGATCGATGTACCAGCGCAGGCTCGCCGAAGACGCGCCGTTGCCGAGCACTTGCATGTCTGGATCGACGACGAGACCCGCACGGATCGCCGAGAACAACACGGCGAACATCGCCATCGACAAGCCGACGAACGCGAGCTGCGCGGCGTCGTACCAGAAGCCGCTGATCACGTTGAGGTAGCGCTGGCGGAGCGCGAGGAGCACGAACCAAGCATAGACGACGAAGGCGCCGCCTAGCTCGACCTGCGTGAGGCCGAGCCCGAGCAGGAACCAGTGGAGCGCCGTGACGGGAATCGCGAGCTCCTGGCTCACCTTCCCCATCACGAAGGCAACGAGCGCGATCAACACGAGCGCGCCCCAAAAGAGCACCGCCGGCCCCGCTCCGTCGCCAGGCGCGAGCAGCAGCCAGCGTTCACTCGGCACCTGCAGATAGAGCTCGGCGTTGACGGCCGCGCGGCCGAGGTCGACCTCCGGCGAGCGCACGAGCGTCGAGAGCCCGCGCTCCTCACGCCACTCGATCTCGGCGGTCTGCGATCCGGGGCTGAGCGGCAAGGTCAACGCGCGACCGACTTGCCGGATCGGCTGCGAGCTTTGGTTCATCTTCACGCTCTGCACCGTGGCGCCTTCCGGGAGCGTGATCGCATGCTGGCCACCGCGGCTCGAGCGCATCTGTAGCACCAGCGTCGCGTCGCTCGTGCGCAGGCCCGGCCGAAACGTGAGCGTGCTGCGATCGATCGTCAGCGTCTGACCCTCGACGCCTTCGGGCCGCCGCACCTTCACGGTGATCGACTCGCCGGGCCACGGCCGCCACATCGCGCCGCCGCCGCCACGCACCGGCGCGAAGCCGTTGACGTCGAAGTGCCATACCGAGCTCGCGTCGATGCGCCAGATCTCGGTCCACGGCGCGTCGGTCTTCGCCTTCAGCACGATCTCCGGCCGCTCCTTCAGCACGCTGCGCCACACGAGCTCTTGGTCTTGCGGCCCCATGTTGACGAGCGCCTTCTGCCCTTCGACGCGCACGCCTTCGCTGGTCACGCTCTCGCCGTCGACGAGCGGCACCTCGAGCACGATCGCCGTGCCGAGCGGCGTCGCGCGGCGCACCGTCGTCTCGATTTGCCACGAGAGGCCGAGCTCTACGTGACGCTCGATCGACGAAAACGGCGGCAACGAGCCCTGCTGCAGCGCGGCCTTCTTCTCGCCGCTGCGTTGCTCGGTGCGCGAGAGCTGCAGGATCTCGTCGACCTCGCCGTCTTCGTGCAGGCCGTCGACGGTCCAGCCGGCGGTGCGCGCTTCGACGAAGTGCGGCTTCTCGACCATCGGGAGCTGGATGCTGTCGCGCTCGGGCAGCGCGCCTTCGAGCACCAGGCGGTGCAGGCCCGGCTCCAAGAGCACAAAGATTTGCCCGTCCTCGGTGGCAAAGAGCTCGCCCACTTTCTCGTCGACGCTGACACGCTCGGGCAGCCACTGATCGGCGCTGACCGGCAGCGGCACGCCGAGGCGCACCGCCGCGCTGACCTCCATGCGCAAGCGCAAGACGCCGCCTTGCACCTCGAGGTTCATCCGCCCGATCGTCGCGCACTCCTCGCCACAGAGCGGTGGCCGCGTCAGCCGTTGTTGAAGCTCGTCGAGCGTCTCCTTGCTCGGAAAGTCGGCCGCCGCGGCGCTCGTGCTCGCGAAGAGGATGAGCGCCGCCGCACCGCCGCGCACGAAGCGCCGCTTCAGCGCCGCCGGCCACACGCCGCCAGGGAAGCCGAGCAGCACGACGAAGAGAAAGAAGACGAGCAGCGCGCGAAGAAATCCGAGCAGCGCGACGAACCACGGCGGCAGCAGGAAGAGGCGCAGCTCCTGCTTCTGCGTCACCGGGCCCGAGAAGCCGATGCGAAAGGTGTTCCATTGCCACGCGGGAACGCCCGGGCCCGTCTGCACGATCGCCTTCGGATCGTGCGCGTAGAGGTTCTGAGTGTAGGCGGCCTTCTTCTGGCGCACGATCCCTTTGCTCGTCGACTGGATGGCGCCGAGGGAGCTGACGCCGATGCCTTGCCCGCGCTCGCCGCCGATCGCCTCGTCTCCGCCCTTGTCCTTCTCCTCCTCCTCCTTCATCATCTTCCTCTTCGGCTTCTGCTTGCCGCCCACCTTGCCTTCGTCCATGCGCGGGGGCGCGGCGTTCGGCGCGTTCATCTCCCGCGCGTTCTCCTCCTCTCGCACCACCAAAGCGTCCTGCAAGAAGCTCTCGCTCTGCTTCGTGTCGTAGTATCTTGGCGCCTCGTTCGCGGCGCCGAGCGTTTGGTTTTCGTGCTCGAGCGTCGGATAGAGCGCTTGCCGCACTTCGCCGGTGATGAACGGAATCACCGCGAAGGCGAGCGCGACCCACGCCGCGCCGCGACCCGCCTTGAGCCATGGCTTGACGCGCGCGAGCGGCACCACGCGCACCAGCGCTTCGGCGGCGAGGACGATGAGCCACAGCACCTGCGGCGCGTGGTTCTCGGGAACGCTGAGCACGAGCGCCGCACAGGCGACGGCCGCCGCCGCAACGCCGTAGAGCTTGAGCACCGCGAGCGTCACGATCATCACGAGGAAGAGCTCGAGCAGCGACCAGCGCGAGAACCAAGTTCCGGGCACGCTGTCGGCGCCGCTCACCGCGAAAAGGCGCCACCCTGGCGGAAGGTGCAGCTGCGCGCTGAGCCCGGCGAGATCTTGCGCCCATGACACCGCCGAGAACGATCGCCGCCCGTCATCCAAGCGGCTGTCGGCTTCGATCGCGAGGTGACCTTGGGGCACCTGCACGCCGGCGAGGCCGTCTTTTTCGACGCGCGTGATGAATTGATCGGCGCCGCTCGCGCTCACTCTGCCGAGGACGAAGCCCGGCTGCATCTCGAGGCGCGTGCCGTGGTTCTTCACGCCGCTCAGTCGATCGCGGAAGGTGTAGCCGCCGCCGTCGAAGTCGAGCCAGATCGATCGCTCGAGGACCAGCTTGTCGGGCTCGGGCTCGGCGTTGCCGCGGCGCTTCTCGACCAGGCGCATGGTCTCGCCTTGTCGCACTCGGAAGGTTTGAAAGCGCCGCCACTCGGCGGGCAGCGTGGTCTGCTGCGGATCGATCGTGTCCACGCCTTCGACGTCGACGAGGCGCAGGTTCGGATCCGATTGAAACACCCAGACTTCTTCCGGCACCCACAGGCTCTGCGACGCACGCGGCTGCAGCGCTTTGACGTTTCCGGGATGGCGCGCGGCGATCTCGATGACGAAGCGTCCGGGCCGCACTTGAATGCGCATCTGGCCGTCTTGCTCGATGCGCGCGGGCAACGGCGACGTGAGAGCCAAGGGCACGAAGTCCGCGAGCAACACCGGGCCGATCGTCACTTCGCGCGCTTTGCCGGAGGCGAACAGCTCGATGCGGGTGTCGACGCGCACCGGCAGATCGTCCGCGACCTTTCGGTGCACGACGAGATCCAAGCGGTTCTCTTCGGCTTCCTCGCGCTCGTCGTCCTCGGCCTTCGCCAAGAACACGGTGCCGTCGTCTTCGCGCTCGGGGAAGCGCACGCGCTTGTTCGCGATCGAGAGGCCGACGAGCGCGATGCCGCCTGGCACCGCGAGCGATTCCGGCAGCGCGTCCCACGCGAAGACACCGCTCAACGTGTGCGCGCCCGACGCGAGCTCGACGAAGGGCATGCCGTCGCGACTGACGACGAGAGCGGCCTTGCCGTCGACCTTCACGTCGAGCGGCCAGTGCTTCTCGTTGCCTGGGAGCGCGACGAGCCGCGTGCCGAAGGCGGTCGCGCGAAACGAGAACGTGCCGCGCTTCTGGCCGAGCTCGAGCTCGAGCCGCGATTGCCACGCACAGCCGGCGCTGCTGTCGTCGCCTTCGCCGCGCTCTTCACCGGCGACGATCGGACAGCCGAAGTCCTTGTGCTCAAAGAGCACCCACGGCACCCACGGCTTCAACGGCTCCGGCACTTCGGCTTGGCGCATCGGCTGGGCGTGGGCGACGGAGGTGCACAGGAAGACGGCAAGGAAGAAGACGCGCATGGGACTCCCCTCGAATTCGCCGAGGAGAATGCACCGAGGTCAGAGTGCTGGCGAGTTTATGGAAGCGATGCGGTGAACGAGGATGGGGACCATCCAGCACAAAGGAAATGGGGAACGGAATGGGACTGGTGATTGGATTTCCCCGGCCTTGGGCCTCGATTCAATGCGTCACTTAGCGACGCTCGCGCCGGCCGCTCCCCCAACGTACACCGCGGCACGGTCGGTCCCACCCGCCCCACGGCCGGCGCTCGAACGCGAAGCAAGGGATCGCGCCAACGACCGAAGCTGTGCGTCGGCGGAAGCAGCGCGGTGGCACAACGCACTCCGAGACCGCCTGATGTGCGGCACCCCTTGCCGCGCGCAGCATCGGTGACATCTCGCGACCTCGCCAGTGCGCGGCCGCACGGAAATCGGGAACCGGCTACGAAGGGGCGGTGCGACGCTGCGATCTGTTCGACGCTCGGGCAGCACGAAGCGTCCGAGCAGCTCATTCAAGCGCTGCACGTGACGCGGGATCGCACCGACAGACATGCCCGGCAGCGAATCGAGGTACCACTCCTCGCGAATGGCGCGCAGCGCAGTGATGAAGCTGACGCGCAAGGGCGGCACCTTGGCGAGCCGAGCGGCGGCTCCATTTTCAGCCGCACGAGATTGTACGCAAGAGTGGTTCGCGTTCGATTCGCTGTCAGGCACGCGGACGGTCGAGCCGTCGACGCCGTAGAGCGCAAGACCACGCCACCTGTCTTTGTCTGCGCTGCGATGTGCCCAGGTCTTCGCCGTCTGCTCGAACAGCCACTCGAGCGGCTCCTTGCCGAGCCGTGCGCGGGCTTGCAGTACAGCGCTCTTGCTCACATCGGCTGGCCTTTGACCTTCGCCGATGTCGAGCGTGCGGGCCACGTCGATGATCGGTCGGTCGCGTAGGAGCGCCATCCCGATCACGAGCCAGATCATCTCCTCGGCCGGCAGGCGCCTGCGCCGCAGCGTCACGGTGTCGGTCTTCTGCAGGGCCTCAGTCACCCAATCGGGGTCAATCTCCTCGCGCAACGAGTGATCACGATGAGCGAAATACGCAGTCTCATGACGAAGACGACCGTGCGTCGCATGAGGCGCGCCCCGAGCTCACGGACAAGAGCGCGCTGCATGTCACGGTCCGCACCACGTCGCGCGTGCCAAACCTGCGCTCACGCAAGCGCTATGCGGCCGTCAGAAATGCTTTCGTGAAGTTTTGCGCGCAAGAAGCCACGGGCTTTCGGCTCGTACACTTCGCCGTCTTGTCCAATCATCTGCACTTCGTGGTGGAAGCAGACTCCAGCCGCGCCTTGTCGATGGGCATGCAGAAGCTCCTTCACTCGATCTCACGGCGCCTCAATGCCTTGAGCGTGCGCGAGCAGGGAGGCCGGCAGATTGCGCCTCGTGTTGCTTCTTCTGAGGCGTCTTCGGGCGAAGGTGGTTATCGCGCGCTCGTTGGTTGGATCGGACGCGTGTTCTCGGACCGCTATTTTGCGCACCACCTCAAGACCCCGACCGAGATGGAACATGCCGTGCGTTACGTGCGGGACAACGCAAAGAAGCACTATGGCGCAGAAGCGACCGGCCTTCTCAGGCAAGGGCGGCGCTTGCTCGATAGCTTCTCCTCTTTCGTCGCCAACGACAGCCAGCTCACCACCGGGCCAACAAGCTTCTTGTTACAACGTGCATGCACGCTTGCTTCATCGGCGTGAGCGCGGCGTCAATCCGCACGCTGAGCGACCCCGCTTCAGCTCGAGACGTCGCACCGCCCCTTCGTAGCCGGTTCCCGATTTCCGTGCGGCCGCGCATTGGCGAGGTCGCGAGATGTCACGATGCTGCGCGCGGCAAGGGGTGCCGCACATCAGGCGGTCTCGCGCGATCCCTTGCTTCGCGTTCGAGCGCCGGCCTCGGGTGGGTGGGCCGGTCGCGCCGCCGTGCACGTTGGGGGGAGGCCGGCGCGAGCGCTGATATCTTAGCGGCCTTGGGCCTTGACTCGTCTATTTCGCGGCGATCTCCACCGCCGTCGCGACCAGCTGCACTTCGCGCGCTTTGCCGTCTTTGCCACGCGGCACCGTCGCGCCTTCGCTTTCGTAGTGCTTGGCGCGCTCTTCGCTGAGCTCGGCGAGCTTCACGCTGCCTTCGATCTTCGCGTGCTTCTGCGCCGAGTCCTTCGGCACGAAGAACTCGTAGTCCTTGAAGGTGATGCGCGCGCCCGGGCCTTTGGCGTCGGCGGCGAGCTCCATCCAGCAGCCCTTCTTCTGACACACTTGGCGCACGATGCCTTCGGTCGTCACGATCTGTTTGTCGAACGCTTCCGGCTTCGCGAGGAGGTCCTTCAGCGCGACCGTCTTTTCACCTTTGAACGCGGCGCCGCGGTGGATCGCATCGGTCGGAGCGGCGGCCTTCTCGGTCTTCGCATCATGCTCGCAGTCTTCGCCAGCCTTTGCGTCGTGGTGACACTCGCCCTCCTCCTTGGCCGTCGCGTTCGTCACGGTGCTGACTTCCGCCGTGGGCTTCGCTTCGGGCGCTGCGTTCTTGATGAGATCGGCCTTCGGGGTGCAGGCGACGAAGAGCGCGACGACGACGACCTTACGCATATTGAGACTCCTCTTGGTTCACGATAGGCAGCCGCGAAAGCTTGTGCTCTTCCGCGAGCCCGCCGAGTTGGCCGCACGCCGCCGAGATCTCTTGCCCGCGCGGCGTACGAATGAAGACGTTGAAGCCGTACTCGCGCAGCACCGCCTGAAACGCCTTCGTTTGCGCTTCGCTTGGCGCCGCGTGCGGCGTGCGCTCGTGCGGGTTCAGCGGCAGCAAGTTGATCTTGCACGGGATGCCTTGCAGCAAGCGGCCGGTCTTGTGCGCTTCTTCGAGCGAGTCATTGACGCCGCCGAGCACGACGTACTCGATGGTGAAGCGCCGGCGCGGCTTCAACGGATAGTCGCGGAGCGCTTGCACCAACGCGCCGACGCCCCACTTTTTGTTGATCGGCACGATCTTCGAGCGGATGTCGTCGCTCGCGGCGTGCAACGAGAGCGCGAGCTGCACCTCGGTGTCTTGGCCGAGGCGCGCGATGTTCGGCACGATGCCGGACGTCGACACCGTCACCCGCCGCGTCGCGAACCACAGGCCGCGCTCGTCGACCATGAGCCGGCACGCCGCGACGACGTTATCGTAGTTGAGCAGCGGCTCGCCCATGCCCATGAAGACGATGTTCGTCACCTTCGCCTGATCGCCGAGCTCTTTGACGTCGCGCATGACGGCGTGCACTTGCCCCATGATCTCTGCGGTCGTGAGGTTTCGGTTCCTCCGCAGCGACGCCGTGAAGCAGAAGGTGCAGCCGACGGAGCAGCCGGTCTGCGACGAGACGCAGAGCGTGTTCGTGTTCGAGCCGATGGCCACTTCGGGGATATAGACGGCCTCGTAGGCGCCACCGTCGGGAGAGACGAAGAGGTACTTTCTGGTGCCGTCCGGGCTCACCTGTCGCTCGGCGATCTCCGGCAACGACAGGTCGAAGCCCTCGGCGAGCGCTTCCCGGAGCCCCTTCTTGATGTCGGTCATTTCGTCGAAGGAGGCGATCGGTCCCGCCGGGCGGTGCACCCAGGCGAAGATTTGCTTCTGCCGGTAGGGCTTTTCGCCACGGTCGTCGAGCCACTGCGCGAGCGTCTCGTACGCCACCCCGCGCAGGTTCGGCTTGCCGGGATCTGTCGACAAGTACTCCATGAAGCCCGCGCCCTTTCGCAGAATTAGGATGCTTTGAGAAGCGAAAAGACGCCCCGCGCGCCGCGGTCGTGTCCTCATCTTAAATTCTTTATACGTTTAAACGCAACACCGCCTCGGCCGCGCCGAAAACTCTCTTACCCAGAGGGGGCACCACCCAGGCCAAAGGCATGCCGGCCCGAGGCCAACGCAGTGCTCGACACGCGCCGCCGCACCCATATCCAACACCCATCGTTCAACCCACGCCGGCGGCGCGTGCCGAGACCGTTGGCACCACAGAGGCGCGCTAGGAAGGGCGCGTCGTGTGACCGCTGTGGTTCTTGGTCGGCAGCTTCTGCAGGATGAGCTCGGCGTCCTTGGCGAACATGGGCTTGGCGATGAAGAAGCCCTGCGCCGTCGTGCAGCCGAGCTTCCGCAGCTCGTCGAGGTGCACCTCGGTCTCGACGCCTTCGGCGACGGTGGTCATGCCGAGCATCTTGGCCATGGCGATGACCAAGCGGCAGATCTCGAGGTCTTCCGGATCGCGCCCGAGCCCCGAGACGAACGCGCGATCGATCTTCAAGATGTCGACCGGCAGCTTGCGCAGATAGGCGAGCGACGAATAGCCGGTGCCGAAGTCGTCGATCGAGAGGCGCACCCCGAGCGCCTTCAGCTGCTGCAAGCGCTCGATGGCGGCGGTCACGTTGGTCATCACGACGCTCTCGGTGATCTCGAGCTCGAGCGACCCGGGCTCGAGCCCCGAGCGCTTCATGATCCGCGCGATCTCGGAGACGATGTCTTGGTGGTGAAGCTGCCGCCCCGATAGGTTGACGGCGACGTCGAGCGCGATGTTCGGATAGCGCTCGCGCCACAGGCAGAGCTGCTGGCACGCTTGCTCGAGCACCCAAACGCCGATCGGAAGAATCGCGCCGGTCTCCTCGGCGAGCGGGATGAAGTCCGCCGGGCCGATCGGGCCGCGATCCGGGCTCGTCCATCTGAGCAGCGCTTCGAAGCCGGTGAGCGTGCCGTCGC
Source organism: Deltaproteobacteria bacterium (assembly GCA_020848545.1). Lineage (GTDB taxonomy): Bacteria > Myxococcota > JADLHZ01 > JADLHZ01 > JADLHZ01 > JADLHZ01. The sequence goes on from JADLHZ010000007.1 coordinate 21,147, forward strand.
AGATCGACACCTTCGGCTGAAACGCGAGCTGAAACTCGTTCTTCTCGATTGCCTGCCACAGCGCCTGCTCGACCTCGTGCCGGCGAAACGCGCGCTTCCTCATGGTCTCGTCGAAGGTGGCGACGCGGTTGCGGCCGTCGTTCTTCGCGTGGAACATCGCGGCGTCAGCGTCGCGCAGCATGTCCTCGCCGCGCTCGTGCTCGGGGCGCATCAGCGCGAGGCCCATGCTGACCGTGACGTGCAGGCGCTGGCGCCCGACGTCGAGCGCGTCGTGCAGCACGTGCAGCAAGCGGTTCGCCGTCGCGACGACGTCGTTCGGCGAGCTGATCTGCTCACAGACGACCACGAACTCGTCGCCGCCGAAGCGCGCGATCGTCTCGCTCGAGCGCAGCGCGCGCTCCATGGCGCTGGCGAGCGTGCTGAGCAGCGCGTCGCCGGCGTCGTGCCCCAAGCTGTCGTTGACGACCTTGAAGTGATCGAGGTCGCAAAAGAGCACGCCGAGGCCGTGGCCATCCTTGCGCGCGCGGATCAGCGCTGCGTTCAGCTTGTCGAGCAGCCAGCGCCGGTTCGGCAGCCCGGTCAGCGGATCATGTGTCGCTTGATGGGCCAGGAGCTTCTCGTAGGCGGCGTGTTGATTGCGCTTGCCGCTCACGTCGCGAAAGATCGTGACCGTTCCGCGCACGTCCGGGTGCGCGTGCATGTTGCTCGAGCGCGCGTCGATCCACAGGTACTCACCGTTCTTCTTCTTCAGCCGCACCTCGGACGCGCGGACTGATCCTTCGCTCGCCGCGAGCAGCTTGGCGTCGTCCGGATGCACGACCTCACCCGGGTCCAAGCGCTTGAACTCGTCCGCGGAATAGCCAAGCACGCGCTCGATGCTCGGGCTGACGAACACCGAGCGGGCCTTGCCCTCGGTCTCGCTGCTGCGCACGATGATCACGTCGTTCGTCTCGCCGGTGATCGCCTGCAGCCTGCGCATTTGCTTGGCGGCAAAAGCGATCGCCTCGGTCAGGATGCGATCGCCGGTGAACAGCGCCGCGGTCATCGTCGAGTAGATCACGACGAACACCGGCTGCGCGTACGGCGACGAAAGGCCGCCGCCGCGCGCGATCATGATCGCCAGCGGCACGAACGCCGTGAACAGCACCGTACGCGGTCCGCCAAGCATGAACCCGAGCAGCGCCGGCATGAAGATCACCATCGCGGTGCGCTCGGTGACCCAAACACCGACGAGGCAGAGTGGAATCACGATCGACCAATAGACCGCGCTGCCGAGGTGCGCATGGCGAACGCCGCGAGACAGACCGTAGACGAGCGCCGCCGAGATCGCGGTGATGACCATCAGCAGCCACGGCGACACGTAGTCCTTGATGTTCGTGAAGCCCAAGATGGTCAGAAACGTCCCGCCGATGGTGGCGATCGCGTGTGCGACGACGGCAGAGCGAGTTCTCAGGTGCGAAACTGCGCGGTCAGTACCATGATCGCCAGCTAGCCATTCTCCGCTAGTGGACATGTACTGAGCTTAGTTCAGAAATATACGGGTCGCCAGGAAGGCGCACGAACGCTTGCGCTTCTGTCTCAGAGCATGAGCTGCAGCGAGACATACCAGGTGAAGATCGTCGTGTCCTCGACGCGGAAGCGCCGGCCCGGCGAATCGAGCTCGCCTCGGTAGTTTGGGTTGCGTTCGTTCGGATCGTTCAAGTCGACGACGCCGTCGGCGCCGGGGTTGCCGGGGTTTTCGTTGGTGATGAGGTGCTGGGTGTCGTGACCGACCGAGATGCCCGCGCTCAAGCGCACGTACTGGATCGGCTGAAACACGAGGTACGCGCCCGCCGTCAGCGTCGCGTAGTTGTCGACGTAGGTGAGCTGGCGCAAGGGATCGGTGAGCTCGGAGTAGGTGCGCCCGGGCCCGACGAAGCTCGCCGACAAGCGCAGATCGAACGAGAGGCGCTGCCGCTCGGCCGGCGTGTCCCAAGGGATGATCTCGATGCCGGTCGTGAAGCCGCCAGTGAGCGGCGGGGTGTGGCCGGTGATGCCCGCGCGATCGGCGATCGCGTGCGTGTAGCTGAGCGTGACGTAGGGATCGAAGACCAAGAAACGCTTCGAGAAGCTGGTCTCGAAGCGCAGCCGGTGCACCTTGTCACCGACCGCCGCGGGGTTGTTCGGATCGCGGCCGTTGGCCACGTCCTGGGCGAGCGCCGCGTCTGCCACGGGGTCGGCGCCGTCGCGGATCGGCGCGAACGCAGCGCCGACCGGGAAGCTGTAGGTGAAGCGGATCGTCCACGTGGGCTTGGTGTCGTCGCGTTGATCGTTGAACGGGCTCCAGGCGAGGCCGAAGTCGAGCGACTGCAAGCCGCGCTTGTACGAACGGTAGGGCACGTCAAAGAGCGCCGTGCCGAGCGTCGGGTCGGTGACGATCGTCGACAGCTCGCGCGGGACGCGAAAGTCCCAGTCGGCGTCCTGGTTGAAAACGTACGGCATGTAAAAGTTGAACTCGAGGTCGTGATAGAGCGCGATCTGCGCCCGGATATCGAGCGCTTGGGTCACCTGGTTCATCGTCAGCTCGTCGGCGAAGGTGGCCTGGCCGTCGACGAAGGCCTCACGCGTGATGCGCGCGCGACGCACGGTGCGGCGAAACCCGACCGACGCGTTGAAGTCGAAGGGGTTGTCGGGCTCGGCGGCGTCGGCCACGTCGGTGAGCTGCGCGGTGTGCGGCGAAGCGGCGACGACGCTCTCGGTGAGAGCGACGATCGTGGCGCAGACGAGCGCCAGCCACTTCGAGCATTGCATGTGATGAGTTATGCGCGGGGGTCGCCGGAGGGTCAAGAAAACTGGTCTAACGGGCCTGCACTACGGCGACAGGATGAACGGATAGCTGACGAGCGTCGCCTGCTTGGTCTTGCTCTTCGGAAACTCGAGCCCGCCAATGACGCGGGCGATGCATTGTTGAACCGAGAGGTTGCCGACGCTCGCGTGCTCCATCTTGACGTCCTTCACCTTGCCGTTCGCCTTCACCGTGAAGCGGGCGCGCAGCTCGCCGGCGAAGTAACGGTCGTCGCCGAGCGCGTCCTTGTAGCAAGCGTTCAGGCCGGAGACGCCCTTCTCGACCACCTGCTGCACCTCGTACGCATCGAGCGCCCCTTCCGCCTCGACGCCGCCGAAGCCGTTGGCGAGCTCGTGCGCGCGATCCCGATCGAGCATCGCCATCGTGTGGGCGCTCGCGAGGACGATCCAACGCGCGTGGCCGTCGGTGACGATGCGGTGGGCGACGCTCGGGTCGCAGACGTAGGCGGTGAACGGCTCGCGCGCTTGCAGGCCGCCTTCGCGGCGCACCGTGATCTTGCCGGAGAGCGGCACGATCACCTCGCCGCCCTTCTCGCCCGAGAACAGCCGCACGACCGCGTCTTCGGTGGCGTCGACGATCGTGAGCTGCCAGGCCGCGTCGCCGCCGATCGCCGGCGCGAACATCGGGTCGGCGTTGGCGAAGCCGCGGGCGAGCGGGATCGTCCGCTTCTTCTGGTGATCGCGACGTCCGATGACGGGCTCTTTGACGTCGGCGGGATCCGGCAGCTCGAAGCGCACGATCTGCATCGTCTCGCTCGTCGTCAGCGTGGCCGCCATCGCCGCCGGCACGACGACCGCGCGCTCGGCGTTCAGCTTCATCTCGGCGCGGCCGATGCGCACGAGGCCGGCACCTTTGTGCACGTAGAGCACGCGCGGCTTGCCGGCGAGGTCGACGAAGCGGCCGTCCGCCGGCACGTCGATCGACGAGACAGCGACGCCCTTGGCCGGACCGACGGTCGGCAGCTCGTGTTGCATGGGATCAGGGGTGGCGAAGAGAGAAAGCGCGATCAACAGGAGCATGCGCCGCGGCTAATCGAGCGCGGTGGCCGTGGCAATTTTTCTACCTCAGATCGTGAGCGCGCCGATGCGCAGCATGTGCGCGATCTCGGCGCACTTAGACCGGCAGCACGCTTCTCCGCTTCGGGTACGCCGGCAGCTCTTTTTCCTCCGCGTGCGCGATCCGCGCGATGAGCTCGTCGCGCAGGTCCGCCGGCTCGACGACCGCGTCGACGACCATCTCCGCCGCGAGCTTCTCGAGCGCGATGTCTTTCTTGTATTCCGTGCGCAGCTGCTCGATGTACGCCGCGCGCTCGGCCTCCGGCTTCTCTTGGATCTTGTTGAAGTAGACGGCGTTCACCGCCGCCTCAGGTCCCATCACCGCGATCATCGCGCCCGGCAACGCGATCGTCGCCTCCGGCTCGAACGCGGGCCCGCTCATCGCGTAGAGGCCGGCGCCGTAAGCCTTGCGCACGACCACCGAGAACTTCGGCACCGTCGCGTCGCTGACGGCGCTGATCATCTTGGCGCCGTGACGGATGATCCCTTGCTTCTCGACCTTCGAACCGATCATGAAGCCCGGCACATCGGCGAGGAACACGAGCGGAATCGAGAAGGCATCGCACAGCCAGATGAAGCGCGCCGCTTTGTCCGCGGAGTCGACGAAGAGCACGCCACCTTTGTACTTCGGCTGGTTCGCGACGACGCCGACGACCCGGCCGCCCATCCGAGCGAAGCCGGTGACGAGCTCTTGCGCGAAGCGCTTCTTGATCTCGAACCAGCTGCCCTCGTCGATCAACGCGTCGATGAAGTCGTGCATGTTGAAGAGCTGGTTCTGGCTCTCGGGTACGATCGTGGCGACCGGCTTCGCGTCCGACTTCGGCTTCTTCGCGGCGACGACCGCGGGTTTGTGCCGCGAATTTTCAGGCATGTATTGAATGTATCTACGCGCCGCCGCGATCGCTTCCTTCTCGTCCTTGCACAGGACGTCGCCGCATCCGCTGACCTCGCAGTGCATCTTGGCGCCGCCCATCTCTTCGAGCGTCACCTTCTCGCCGATGACCATCTCGGCCATGCGCGGCGAGCCCAAGTACATCGACGCGTTCTTGTCGACCATGAACACGAGATCGCAGAACGCCGGGATGTACGCGCCGCCGGCCGCGCAGGGGCCGAAGAGAATGCACACCTGCGGGATGAAGCCGCTCAAGCGCACCTGGTTGTAGAAGATCCGGCCAGCGCCGCGGCGGCCCGGGAACATCTCGATCTGATCAGTGATGCGCGCGCCGGCCGAGTCGACGAGGTAGAAGAGCGGCGCGCCGATGCGGCCCGCGGTCTCCTGGATGCGGATGATCTTCTCGACGGTGCGCTTGCCCCACGAGCCCGCCTTCACCGTCGAGTCGTTCGCCATCACGCACACCGGCCGCCCTTCGATGGTGCCGGTGCCGCAGACCACGCCGTCCGCCGGCAGCGAGTCTTCGAGCATGTTCGCGAAGGTGCCGTCCTCTTTGAACGAGCCGGGATCGACGAGCAACGCGATGCGCTCGCGGGCGAAGAGCTTGCCCTCTTCTTTGTTCTTGTCGTGGTACTTTTGCGCGCCGCCCTTCTCGATGCGCGCGCGGGCGTCGGAGAAAATGCTCATGGGCCGCGCGCATAGCAAACGCCCGGTGCTGCCGATAGGGCTTGCACCCCCTCTATCAAAGTGATATCACTTTGATAGAGGATGAAGACCATGACCACACAAACGGCTACGACGATCACGGAACGCGACCACAAGTCTCTCTCAGGCATCGGCATGCTGCTCGTGCTGCTCGCGCTGCTGCCCGCCGCGACGGTCACGCTCTTCGCGCTCGACGGCCAGCGCGATCCGCCGTTCATCGTGATCTACTGGCTGCTCGTCGCCTTCGACATCTTCATGCTCACCGGCCTGTTCAGCGTGAGCCCGAACGAAGCCCGCATCCTGCAGCTCTTCGGCGACTACGTCGGCACGGTGAAGCGCCCCGGCCTGCAGTGGGCGAACCCCTTGTACAAGAAGACGCGCATCTCGCAGCGCGTCGTCAGCTTCGAGAGCACGAAGCTCAAGGTGAACGACAAGGACGGCAACCCGATCGAGATCGCCGCGATCATCGTTTATCGCGTGACCGAGACCGCGCTCGCGAGCTTCGCCGTCAACGACTACACCGCGTTCGTGCGCGTACAGAGCGAGGCGGCCTTGCGCTCGATGGCGACGCACTACGCCTACGACGGCCATGACAGCGAGGTGTCACTGCGCGGCAACACCGACGAAGTCGCGCAGAAGCTCTGCGCCGAGCTCGCGGCCAAGGTCGCCATCGCCGGCGTCACGATCAGCGAAGCGCGCATCAGCCACTTGGCCTACGCGCCCGAGATCGCGCACGCGATGCTGCAGCGCCAACAAGCGGCGGCGGTGATCGCGGCGCGGCAAAAGATCGTCGAAGGCGCCGTCGGCATGGTCGAAAGCGCGCTGAAGGCGCTCACCCAGCACGGCATCGTCACGCTCGACGAGGAACGCAAAGCGCAGATGGTGTCGAACCTGCTCGTCGTCCTCTGCGGCGACCGCGGCGCCCAGCCGATCGTCAACGCCGGTACGTTCTACTCCTGATCGAGGCTTCCTGTGACCGAGCGCAAAGCCTTCCTTTTGCGGGTCGATCCCGCGCTCCTTACCGCCCTGCAGCGCTGGGCCGACGAGGAATTGCGCAGCCTCAACGGGCAGATCGAGTACGTCTTGCGCAGGGGCCTGCACGACGCCGGACGCCTGCCAAAGCCGCTGGCCGCCAGAGACGACAAAAAAACGCCGAAACCCTGAGCCGTTTTTCGCCGTCAATGCACTGATAGGCATGAGACGGATCCTCTATGTTCTCCTCGGCATCTTCTCGATGGGCTCGACCTGCGGGCGATTGGTAGACCCGACCCGCGTCCTCGCGAGGGACAAAGCGGCGCTCAGCGCTGGCACTTGGGTCAGGGACGTGCGCGTCGAGTGGCAACCGCCGACCGAACGGGTCTACGCGATCGAGAGCAAAGGCTACGTCGCCGTCTATCCAGTGGCGGTCGCTGTACAGAGCGACCTCGTGCGCGAGGACTCGAAGCCGTTCATCCGCCTGACCACGGACGCACCGCTGGCCGAACAGCCGCGGCTCAACGGACACGGCGGCGAGCTCCCCGTCCCCCAGGGCCCGAGCGGCACGACGGGCGGCACCGGAGCGGGTGCGCTGGTCGATGAGGAAACCGGCCTGCCGATCAAGATGGCCTCCGCCAGTGGACGCTTCGAGCTGAAGAGCATGGAGTGCGAGCTCCACCAACATTGCGTCTTGCCGTTTCGCGTGCAGCTGCAGATCGGCCAAGCCCGAGAAGCCATCGTGCCTGCGACCGAGTGGGACATCAATTTGCAGATCATCGGCAACGGCGAGCTCGTCGTGTCGACGGGCGATTGGGAGAAGGTGCAGTGATGATCGCGTTCGTTCTCACGCTGGCGCTCGCCGCCGATCCTTGCCCGCCCGAGTTCGCGCAAGAAGTCACGCGCCGCGTTTACGCGCAACGCACCGACACCGCGTGGCGTCTCGAGTGCCCGAGCGCGACGACGGCGCGCTTGATCGTCGGCGACAAGCGCGGCGACCCGGTGACGCGCACGATCGATCTTGCGAGCACTGCACCGGCGCAGCGGGCGCGTCTCGTGTCGCTCGCGTTGATCGAGCAGCTCGACGCCGCGCGTCCGGGTGGACCAGAAGAGTCGGAGCCAGCCACCGCGCCATCGCCATCGCCATCGCCATCGCCATCGCCATCGCCATCGCCATCGCCATCGCCGCTCACGAGCGAGCGCGCCGTGCTCAGCGTGCCGGACACGCTGCCGCCAGCGAGCGGCGATCACTTCGGCACGGCGGGCGCCTCGATCGTCGAGAAGAACGGCGTCCGCTTCAGTGTGATCAACTCGATCTACTACGTCCCGGGCTTTCAGAATCGTCCCGGCGGAAATCAAGCGGTCGGCTTCGGCGCCTGGACCCACGAGCTCGAGGTCCGCTACCTGCGCAACGTTCACCCGCAGGTCGACGTCATGGTCGGCGGCAACGTCGCGCTCGGCTTGATCCAATTCGGCGGCGCGCCCTTCTTCACCGGCGTCCGCTACCAACCCTACCGCTCGAGCAAGCTCGCGGTCTCCGGCGAAGTGCTCGTGCGTCCGCTCGTCATCGGCGACTACTGGACCTTCTCTGGCCCGTTCAGCTCCGTGTTGGGGCTCTGGGCCGAGATCACGCCGATCGCCAACTTCAGCGTGTACACGAGCGAGCGCTTTTCTTGGGACTTCGGCGTGATCCTCGGCATCCGCATGCCGTGGATGTTCCGGAACGACCTCTTCCACGTCTTCGCACCCGGCGGCCGCATCGGCTTCAGCTACCTGCGCAAGCGCGGCGGCTTCTTCATGGCCTTCGAAGGGCAAGCGTACGTGAACATGTCCGGCGCATTCCAAGCCGCACAGGCGCCGTACGTCCTCGTCCGCGACTTTCGCACGACGCTCGTCCTCGGCGTGCAGTGGAAGCGTTGATGGTGCTTTTCCGCAACGCTTCGCCGCCGCGCCCGATAATCGGCGCCCCGCTCATGGCCTATGCCGCCGCGGGCCTGATGGCACGAGAGAAGTCGACGACGATCGCAGCGTTGACGGCGCCGGTAGCGACGCCGCTGGACCTGTCCGCGCTCTACTCGGCCTATGCGCGCTACGTCGGCGCCATCGCGATGCGCATCTTGGGCAACGCCGCCGACACCGAAGAGGTCGTCCAAGACGTCTTCGCCGAGGCGATGCGGGCGGCGAGCGGGATCAATGACGCGGCGGCGATTCGCGGATGGCTCGCCACCGTGACGGTGCGCATGAGCCGCAAGCGCTTGAAGCGGCAGCGGCTCTTCGCGGCGTTCGGGCTCTGTGAGGTCGCTGCCTATGAGAACACGCCGTCGGGCGAAATCTCGGCAGACGATCGTATTCTATTGAAGCGAATGAGCGTTGTCATCGCGCACATGCCGGTCGACGCACGCATCGCCTGGGTGCTGCGCCACGTCGACGGCGAGCAGCTCGACCGGATCGCCGAGATGATGGGCTGTTCGCTTGCCACGGTGAAGCGGCGCATCTGCGAAGCGCAGCACATGATCGACTCGCACTTCGAGGACGCGCCATGAACGTCGCTCGCACCGCCGATCTCTTGCGTCAGAACGTGCCGGCCTGGACGGCCGCCGACCTCGCGCGCATGCAAGCGGGAACACGCCGCACGATTCGCCGCCAAAAGATCGCACGTGCAGGCGGAACCGCGGCCGCAGCGGCCTGCGCGGTGCTCGTCCTCGTGCTCATTCAGTCGCGGCCGCAAGTCGAACCGGCGCCGTTGCCGCTGCTCGTCGCCGTGGCCCCGCCGGCGCTCACCTTCGCCGACGGCACCCGTGTCGACGCGAGCGAAAAGAACGCCGTCAAAGTGATCGCGTCCTCGGACGCCGCCGTCGAAGTACAAACGACCGCGGCCCACGCGCGCTTCGACGTCGCGCCGCACAGGACGCGCCGCTTCGTCGTCCGCTGCGACGGCGCCCGCATCGAGGTGCTCGGCACGATCTTCAGCGTCGATCGCACGAGCGCGGGCGTGCTCGTCACCGTCGAAGAGGGCAAAGTGCGGGTCGTCGACGCGAGCGGCACCGCGAGCACGCTCGTCGACGGACAGAGCTACCTGTCGCCGCCCGCCACGGCAGCGTCTGGAGCCCGCACCGAAAACGCTCCCGGTCCCTTTTCGCCCGTCTCCCGGCCGGCACCCGCGAAACGTGCGCGGCAGGCAGCGCCGGGCCTCGACGACGCCGAGCACGCGCTGGCCGCCGGCGACGACGCCCGCGCGATCGCGATCTTGCAGCCCCTGGCGAAGGAGCGCAGCACCAACGGCGCCGTCGCCGCGTTCATGCTCGGAAAGATCCACGCACGCGCCGGCGAAGTGACCCGCGCACTTGCCGCCTTCGAGCGCGCAGAGACGCTGGCGCCCAAGGGCCCGCTCGCCGAAGATGCGCTGCACCGGCAAGTCGTCTGCCTGCGCGCGCTCGGAAGAGACAAAGACGCCGACGCCCGCCAGCAGCGCTATCGCGACGCATTCCCGGCCGGCGCGTTTCGCTGAGCCGAGAGCGCCAGCGCGAGCGCGCACGCCGACACCACCACCGGGTGATAGAACACGTTGTGTACGCCAGCGAGCACGACGCACGCGGCGAGCACTCCGGTGAACGCAGCGCCTACACCGTCACGCACGAGCCGCCCGTAGCGCCACCCGAGCGCGAGGAACAGCGCAGCGCCGACGACGCCGCCCTCCGCGAGCACTTGCAGGAGCACCGAGTGCGCGTCGAAGTAGATGTTCGGATAACGCGCGTCGGTGACTCCGCCCATGGCCGGCAGCGCCGCGCTCGCGTAGCCGCCGTAGCCCACGCCAACGAAAGGGTGCGTTGAGAACAAGCGCAGCGCGGTGTGCCACGCGATCTGGCGGTCGACCGGCACGTCGGCGATGGCAGCGAGAAAGAGCGGCGCCGCGAGCCCCATCGCCACGAGCGTTGCCGCACGCGGCCAGCGTGTGAACATCTCGAGACCGAGAACGCCGCCGATCACCAACGCGATCCAGGCCGCGGAGACGTACGCGAACCACATGCCGGCGACGCCGATCGTGAACGCGGCGATCATGAGCGCACGCCCGCGCCTCGCGAAGAGCCGCCACCCGAGCGGCACGCACGCGAGCATCATCGGCACCAGCGTGTGCGCGTACTTCAAGCGATGAAAGTGCAACCCGCCCGCCTTGAAGCCGCCGCCCTCGGCCGGCTCGTAGATCCGATGCATCGGAATCCAGCGCTCGACGCTCTCGAAGTACGGGAGCTCCTTGTAGTGCTGCACGATGCAAAATGCGCCGGAGAGCGCCGCGAGCACCGCCACCGCGATCACCATCGCGCGTTTGGCGCGATCGTCAGCCTCGCGCGCCGCGATCCACGCGAGGCCAAAGAACACGACATGCACCGCCGAGAACGGCGCTCCAGACGCGAGCGGACGGGCGGCCCACATCGTCGACAACACGGCGAACGCCACCCACCCCGCAACGAGCGACAGGCCGATCGCATGCTCGCGCACGATGCGAAAACGATGCTCCGCCAAGAGCCCCGCCGCCGCGAGCCCAGCGCCCGCGCCGGCAACGCCTTCGCCGAGCATCGCGCCAGCGGCCCACACGACGACGCCCAAGGAAAGAAGCCGGGTCACACTTGCGGCTCGCCGCGAAAGAAGCGGTGAAAGTCCGGCGGCAACACCGTGAACGGATCGACGCCGGACACGTCGGGTCGCTGCGACGAGAGCGTGTTCCAAAAGAGGATCGTCTTACCGCGCGTCGCCTCGCTCTGCGCGAGCTCACGCAAGCCGACGAGGGCCTTCGCGCTGTAGGTCACCTCTCCGCTGCAGCCGAGCAGCCGCTGCACCATGGGCATCGCCGCCACCGCCGCGTCGGTCGGATAGCCGTAGCCGCGACCGAGGGCCGAGTGCAGCAAGCGGTAGCGAATCGGATCGATCGCCTGCGCTGAGAGCTCCTTCGACTTCGCCCGCATGAACTTCCACGTGCCGCGCGCGACCGCGCCGACGGTCAGCGCGTTCGTGGCGATCTTCAGGGTGATGCGCACGCCGACGATCTCGGTGTTCCAGCCGAGCAGACGCGCGCCGATGCCGAGCGCCGCCAAAGTGCCCGAGCTGCCGGTCGGCAAGACGATGAGGTCGGGCCGCGGCATCTCGCCGCGCTCGACTTGCTCGGCGAGCTCGAACATCGCGTCGACGTAGCCGAGGTTCGCGATCGGGTTCGCGGCGCCCGGCGGAATGAAGTACGCGCCCGGCTCGCGCCGATACGCGCCGATCGTCTTCCAGATCGTGCGCAGATATCCGCCGCCGTAGATCATCTCGGCGCCGGCGGTCGCGTCGACGAGCAGCGCCTCCTGCATGAAGCGCGTCGCAGGTTGATCGAAGTAGACGGCGCTCACCTTGAAGCCGTGCGCCTTGCCGAAGAGCGCGGTCGCCATCACCTGCGTCGACGCCAGGCCGCCGACGGTGACGATGCGCGTTCTGCCGAGCCGCTTCGCTTCGGCGAGCACGTACTCGTAGCGACGCACCTTGTTGCCGCCGTAGAGCGGCGAGATGAGGTCGTCGCGCTTCATCCACACGTCGTCCCGTGAGAGCCAGTCGGCGATCGCCGTCATCTTCTCGACCGGCGTCGGCACGCTGGCGAGCGGCATCCACGCGAGCTGCTCCGACAACGACGGATAGCGGGCGAAGAGGCGCGGCTGTGTAGCGATCTGCATGCGCGCGCGCACGTTGTAAGAAAGCGTCCTACGACGCAAGCGCTTCCGCCTACGGATCGAAATGTCCGAAGCGTGCGCGCCGCCCGCGGAGCGCGAGGTGCGATCCCTCACACCTTCGACGCGCAAGGCCGAACGACACTGGGCGAATTGATTCGGGTTATGGTCGCGCTCGTGATCGGCCTCACGCGCTGCGGCAACGCGGAATAGAAGTTGCTCTCTTGGGGGGCATGGAAGAATCCGCCACGGAAGTCCCCTCGCCTCTCGAGCTCTACCGCCAACAACGCCGCGATACTCTGACCCGAGCCTTCCTCGCCCAGCAGCAACAACGCGCGCCGAAGCTCGCGACGCCGCGCACCATGCCGCGCGCGCGCTTGACGCTGCCGCTCACCTTGCACTGGCACGACTGGGAGACCGACCTGCAGACCATCGAAGTGTCCGGCCGCGGCTGCAGCTTCTTCATGTATAGCGCGCCGCCGCAGGAAACCTTCGGCTTCACCCTCGAGCTCTCGCACGACGTCTGCGTGCGCGGCCGCGGGCGCGTCGTCGCCACGGTGCAGCAGGACGAACGCCACTACGTCTGCGTGCGCTTCGAGCTGATGAGCGCCGATGACGCAACCCTGGCCGAAGATTGTGTCTTGGAAGCGTTGCTCTGCTACCCTTGAAGCGTGGAGCAAGAGCCGGTCGACTCTCTCAAGATCGTCGTCAGCGATTTTCACCTCGGTAAGGGCCATCACCTCGCAGACGGGCTGCCGAACCTGATGGAAGACTTCCACCAGGACGACAAGTTCGCCGAGCTACTAGACTATTACTGCGAAGGTCCGGGCCGCCACGGCGCCAAAGAAGTGGAGCTCGTCATCAACGGCGACTTCTTCGACTACCTGACCGTCGACGTCTCGGGCCGCTACCCGGACGCGATGTTCGAGTCGATCGCCAAAGAAGCGACCGAGCTCATCTGCCAGGGCCACCCGCTCGTCATCCGAGCGCTCGCGCGCTTCGCCAAGGCCCCGGGCTGCACGATCCGCTACCAGCTCGGCAACCACGATCCGGCGATCGTGTGGCCGGCGGTACAGAACGCCCTCTGCGAAGCGATCGGCACGAAGATCACGTTCAGCTTCGACGCCTACGAGTTCGACGACGTGCGCATCGAGCACGGCCATCAGCGCGAGGTGGCGCACCAGTTCGACGTCACGCAGCTCACGCTCCCGGCCGGGCCGCTCGGGCGCAAGGAGCCCATCATCAACTTCCCCTTCGGATGCTTCTTCGTCACGCAGTTCGTCACGAAGACGCGGCACAAGCGGCCGTACATCGGCCAGGTCGTGCCTTTTCGCCTCTACTTGCGCTGGGCCTTCGTCAACGACTTCTGGTTTGCGCTGTGGCACGGCATCCTCGTCTGCGCGTTCTTCATCAAGATGCGCTTCATCCGGCATCCGCTGCGCTTCTCGCGTTTGTCGAAGACGCTGAAGATCTTGAAAGAGGTGTTGAACCCGCCCCGGCTCGAGAGCGCCGCGCGCCGGCTGCTGAAGCAGAGCAGCTACCGCGTGCTGTGCATGGGCCACAACCACGAGGCCGTCCTGCGCACGTACCAAGGGGGTAAGCAGTACGTGAACTCCGGCACTTGGACCGAATTTACGAGCTTCGATCCGCAGCTGATGGGCCGTCACCTCATCCGCAGCTACATCCTCATCGAGAAGACCGGCGACAAGCCGTGGCGCGCGAGCCTGCGCCAGTGGCATGGCCGCCATTCGGTGGAAGACGAGCTCAACTGGTAACGCGCGGCCGAATGTGAGAAAATGATTACATGAGGCTCGGCGAAGCGCTCGTGCGCGACGGCATCATCACGCAAGACGAGCTCGAAGAGGCGCTGCGCGTGCATCACGAGCAAGGGGGCAAGCTCGGCACCACGCTCGTCCAGCTCGGCTTCGTCGAGCAGAAGCAGCTCTACGACTACTTGGCGCGGCGTTTTGCCGGCGCGCACATGTACAAGCCCGGCGAAGAGCCGCCCGCGAGCGCCGCCGCCCTCGCCGCCGTGCCGAAGAAGATCTGCGAGTACTACAAGCTCGTGCCGCTCTCGCTCGAGGGTGAGCTCATCCATATCGCGCTGCTCGACCCGACGCGGCTCGCGGCGCTCTCGGCGGTGAAGAACGCGACGCGAAAGAAGGTCGTGCCGCACGTGGTGTCGGAAGACGTCATCGACATCATGCTGCACCGCCATTACGCGATCGATCCTCCGCGGCGAAAAGTCCTGTTGAAGAAGGCGCCGATCACGATCCCGAACGCGATCGTGCAGCCGCCGGCGCCAGCGAAGTCGACGCTCTTCGGCAGCGGCCAAGAGCTGCTCGGCGATCACGACGACGACGACGACATTCCGCTCGCCGACGCGGCGGACCTGCTCGAAGAGATCGTCGATGAGGGCCCGCCGACCCTCACGCTCGACGTGCGCTCCGCCATCGTGCCGCTCCCCTATGATCAGGCGAAGATCGCGCTGATGAACGCGCAGAAGGAGGAGCAAGTGGCGACCGCGCTGCTCGGCGTCGCGATCAGCGTGTTTCAGCGAGCGGCGCTCTTGCGGGTCAACGCGCCTGCGCGCACGCTCACCGCGTGGGACGCGGGCGGCAACGGGGTGAGCCGGCGCATGTTCGAGAAGGTGGTGATCAAGATCGAGCCGCGCTCGGTGTTGGGCGTCGCGCTCAGCGGTCGCGTCCCCTTCCTCGGCAACGTCGCGCCTACGCCCGAGAATGCCGCGACCTTCGCCGCGCTCGGTTGGTCCATGCCGCGTTCGGCGTTTGCGATCGGCCTGTGGATGCACACGCCGGTGGCGCTGCTCTACTGCGACAACGGCGCCGACTCTTTGGCGTCGGCCAACGTCAACGGCGTCGTCGATCTCGCAAGCACAGCGGCGTCGATCCTGCTCGGCTTCAAGGGCCGGTGAGCTCGACGCGCAGATCGTCGAGGTAGAACGACGCGGTCTCGCGCGCACCGAAGTAGGCGACGACCTCGAGGATCGCTTGCGTCGCGCCAGCGGGGATCGCCGTCGCGTCGATGCGCAACGTGTCGAAGCCCTTACCGATGCGCGGGCTGAAGACGATGTGGCCGGTGTCGAAGCGCAGGCGGAACGACGCGTAAGAGCTGCGATCGCTGAACGTCGTGGCGATGAAGGCGCTCGCGCGGATCGGGTCCGCCGGCGCCGACGGGAGCGCGAGAGTCCGCGACAGGATCCCGTAGGTGCTCTGCACCGCCGTGCCGTTCCACGCGTCGTTCCACAGCACGAGGAAGTCATCGGCGGGCGGCACCACCCACGCGCCGTAGTCTTGCGCATAGGGGGTCAGCGCTCCGTCGCCGGCGAAGTCGTCGCTGTACAACAGCGTCGCGCTCTTGGCGGCGGTCTGCATCGTCGCCTTCATGCGATCCAAGATCACCGTGCCGGACTCGCCAGCGCCGAAGGTCGCGACGACGGCGATCGCCAGGCGGCGCGTCCCGGTCGGGATCGGCGTCTCGAAAAGGACGAGCGGCCGCTTGTTGCCGCCGAGCATCGGCTGCGAGCGCGCGAGGCCGATCGGGTTGCTCAGATGATCGAAGGCGTAGAGCAAGAGCTCGACCTTGCTACTGGCGTCGCGCAGGTCGCTCGCGATCACCTTGGCGTCTACTGTCATCACCGCGCCGCTCGCGGGGCAGACGTCGGCCCAAAAGAGCAAGCCGACGCTGTGGCCCGGATACACGGACGGCGTCGTCGGGCGCAGCGTCAGGCCGTCGCTCTCCCAGCCGATGCCGCCCACGTTTTCTGCCGCGGCCGGCACCGTCGAGAAATCTTCGTCGACGAGCACGCGATCAGGATCGGTCGCCGCACACGCAGGCGCGGCCGGCGTCGCCTGCGCGCGCGCGAGCACGGGATCGGAGACGCTGACGATCTCGTAGGGGCAGGCCTCGCCGCAACCGGCCGGGTACGCGGGCACGACCTCGTCCGCGGGATACTTCACGGGCTTCGGCAGCGCGACCGGCACCGGCGCATCGTGGGGCGACGTGTCTTCCTCTGCGGGGACTTCCGGGGCGTCTTCGACCGGGACGTCGACACCGGGCGTGGCGTCTTCGATCGCGGGCGTGGAGCGAGCGGCGCTGCATGCGATGAGCGCTGCATAGAAGAGAGCTAAAGACCGGCGAAACACTGCTGAAAGTGTATCAGGGATCGACGAAAACCCGTGGTTTGTAGAACTTCGTCGCGTCGAGCTCGATGGGATCCAGGCGCACGGTCGCGTTGGCGGCGAGGTCGATCGTGCGTTCAGCGTGCGGATCGCCGTACGCACGCACGATGAGCTTGTGCGTCCCGGGCGCGACGTTGTCGAAGACGAAGCGGCCGTCGCTCTGCGTTTGCCGCGGCTCGCGGTCGTCGAGGATCACCATCGGCAACGGCGACGGTGGCGGACCATTGGTGACGACGAGCGAGCCCTCGATGCGAGCGCCTCCAGTGATCGCCACGCGGACGGTCGCCTCGCTGCCGCTCTCGACGCGTACCTTCGCGCTGCCGCTCGCGCCTGAGTCGGTCGTCACGCTGACGACGACCTCGCCGGCCGGCACGCCGGTGATCGCAAAGTCCGGCCCGGAGAAGCGGCGCTCCGGGCGCGGCTCGAACCACGGGTCGAACGACGCCGCCACGCTGACGATGATCGTCTCGCCGGCCGCGACGCCGCTCGCCACACCGCGCAAGGTGCCACCACGCAAGAGCTGAACGGGCACTTCCTTCGTGTCGCCGCTGGTGAGCACGATCGCCGCGCTTTCGCCGCCGAGCGTCGCGTGCAGCGTCACGGGATACTTCTTGTCGAGATCGATCCCGCGCACCACGCCGTCGTCATCTGCCGGCCACGACGTCACGTCGTTGAAGACGATCGCGCCATTCGCAGGCGTGCCGTCAGCGCGGCTGATGCGCAGCGTATGCTCGGTGCCGGCCCGCGTGGTGATCATGCCGCTGTTCAGATTGTCGGCCTTCACCGTGACGGGCAGCGGATGCCGCCAGGTTTGCTGCGTGGCCGAATCGCTCAGCGCCACGTGGTACGTCCCGGCCGGGAGACGCAGCGAAAGCGCGCCAGTCGCGTCGAGCTCGGCGACGCGCGACAGCTCGGGGAACCAGCCGCCGATCGACTCCGTGCGGTTGAAGTGAACGTAGCGGAAGCTGCGGCCCTCGACGGCGCGCACCTCGAGCTGCGCCTGACCGAAGCGCGCCATTGCGATCTTCAACGGCGCGCCGGCGACGTGCTCGAGGGTGTCGCTCGCGAGGATGCGCGAAGTGGGCCAGCCGCGCGCGCGGTCGGCTTCGCTGTCTGCGCCGGCATCGAAGATCGCGTAGCGGTTCTGGCCGAGCGGGATCACATCCGGCAGCTCGGCGACGCCCTCGGCGTTCGTCACTGCCTGCGTGTGGCGGCCGTCGGGACGTCCGATCATGACGACGAAGCCTGCGAGCGGGCGGCCGAGATCATCGCTGAGCTCGGCGCGCGCTTTCTGCGACTGGCGGAACGTCAGCTCGGAGAAGAAAGAAGCGCCTGCGGCGACGCTGATGCCCTCTTCCGTCGGCGCCGCGAGCCAGCCTTCGCGCGTCGCCGCCACGTCGTAGACGCCTGGCGGCAGATCTTCGGCGCTGAAGGTGCCATCGGGTGCAGTGTCGAGGTGCTTCGCATCGCCGTGCTCCGGCGTGACACTGATCGTCGCCTTCACCGGCTTGCCGTCGTGATCGCGCACGCGGCCGTCGATGCGGGCGAGCGCCGGATTCGCCATGGCCTCGCGCGCGACGATCGCCGGCGCGTCAGCGGGCCGCAGGGCGGTCACCAGCACGCGACGCGTCGTCGGCTTCGGATCGTCCGCCGGCTGCGGGTCGGGCAAGAAAGATGCGAAGGCACCGACGAGCGTCAGCAGCACGAGCGCCGCGACGAGCGCGACCTTCGCCGTCAGAAACTTCGTCAAGGTGAGCGCCACCGGCGCCGCCGCAGCGCTCGCCCGCATCGCTGCCAACACGAGCAGCGCGAAGCCCGCGACCGGCGCCGACTTCTTCGCCGCGGCTTCGATCGCGTCGAAGCGATCGCGCAGGATCTCTCGCGCGCGTTCGAGCCTCTTGCGGACGGCGGCAGCGCCGAGATCCAAGAGCCGCCCGACCTGCTCGCTCGACTTGCCTTCGCGGTAGTAGAGCAGGAGCAGCTCGCGTGCGTCCGCCGGCACGTCGTCGAGGGCGGCGTAAAGCTTTTCATACATCGTGCGCTCGTCGAGCGCCGCCGACGCATCGCCGGCCGCCACGGGCTGCAACGTTTGAAAGCCGTCCTCGCGGCGCGCGCGGCGCTTGTTCTGGCGCAGCTGGGTGAGCGCCTCTTTGCGCACGAGCTGCAAGAGCCACGGGCCGAAGCTCTCCGGCCGGCGCAGCTCCTTCAAGTGTCGCCACGCCGAGACGAAGGCGTCTTGGGCGACGTCTTGGCTCCAGCTCGCGTTGCGAACGATCGCGAGCGCCACGGCCGAGACGGCGTTCTGATAGCGCTCGATCAGCCGAACGAAGGCCGGCTCGTCGCCACGCTGGGCCGCGCGCACGTCGTCCGTGAGATCAAAGGTAAAAGCAGCGGCAGCGTTCATCGGAATTCTCCTCCGCCGCTACAGACGCCGCCGAGGAGAAAGTGTGACCTAAATCCATTCGTCGTCGCGGGGAC
Source organism: Deltaproteobacteria bacterium (assembly GCA_020848545.1). GTDB lineage: Bacteria > Myxococcota > JADLHZ01 > JADLHZ01 > JADLHZ01 > JADLHZ01. Next base: position 39,992 of record JADLHZ010000007.1, read on the forward strand.
GATCCGCGCGCAGGGCATCGAGGCGCGCCTGCGGCATCTTCAGCGGAACGACGTTGCCGTCGCAGCCGACCCAGCCGGCGAACAAGCGCTCTTTGTTCAAGTTGAGCTGGTGAAAGCCGAGGATCTGCGCGCCGTTCATGGCACCGATGCTACCGCCGTTCGAGGGCGGGGCGAGCAGGCGCAAATGCGGTTCGCGGTCATCGTTCATCGGCCGGGGAGATGTATAAGGTCCGATACATTCGCGCAAGGGGGTATCGACCGGCCCCTATATCTGCCCCCTACAACGTGTATACTTGGAGGCTTTCGGACGAGAAGAAGGTCACACCGCTCGCGGTCTCGACCTCGCCGTAGACGACGCGCGCGCCGTCGAAGTCGAGCACGCGCCGATCGAGAAAGCCGCGCACCGGCACCGCCCGCGCCGGCAACACGCCGCTCAGATCCTCGACGAAGACGCCGGTGAAGCCGCCGCGCTTGTCGGTGTAGGCGACGCGGGTGCCGTTCATCGCGAACGAGCGCGACTCGACGCCGATCTGGCGCACCGCGCCGGCGCCGCCCGAGAGGCGAACGACAGTCAGCGGATCGAAGACGTCGCTCACCCGGATCACGGCGAAACCGCCGCTCACTTGCATCTCGGAGCAGCCGGGCTGTGGCAAGGTGGCAACCAAGGTGCGGGCGCCGGGCGTGTAGCGATAGAGCTCGTTGTTGACGACACCGTAGGTCTCGCCGTTCGAGCGCACATAACAAGGATAAGTCGGCGGCGTGCCGATGCCGGGGAGCGCGCTGAACGCTTGGTAGGTGCCGGCCTGCGGATCGAAGAGGCCGAGGCCCACGGGGGCCAGGCTCGGCGAGCTCGAGAAGTAGGTGACGCTCGTGCCGGAGAGCGGCGTGTACAAGCGATAGTCGATGCCGAAGCCTTGGTCCTGGCTCAAGGTTTGACCGTAGGTCGTCTCGGCGGCGGTCCCGAGGTTGATGACGCGCATGCGAAACACGATCGGCTGCACGAAGGTGAAGACTTGGTCGGCGAAGACGAGCACGTTGCCGACGACGCGCGGGGCGTGCTGCTCTTCGTCGGCCTCGAACACGACCTGCTCTTCGTTGCTCGCGAGGTCGAAGCTCAGGATGTCGCGCGTGTCGTTGTGGCGCTCCTCCGAGTAGTAGAGCTTCGTGCCAGAGAGCGAGGCGCCGCGGATCGATCGATCGGGCACGGTGAAGCGTTGGCGCGCCGTCGCCGAGCCGCCGCGCGGATCGAAGACGGCGGCGAGCACCTCGGCGTTCGAGTTGCCGGCGATCCACTCGACCTTCGGCGCATCGCCGCCGGAGAGCACACCGCGATCGACCGACCACAAGTAGCTGAGCGCGCCGCCTTCGGGATCGCTGGCGACGACTTCGAGCGAGAGCGTGGACTGCGCGTGGATGAGCGCCGGCTTCATCTTGCTCGCCGCCGGGATCGCCCGCGGGTTGTCCGCTTGATTGTCCTTCGGCGCGAAGGTCAGCGACGCGATGACCGGGATCTCGTTCGGCTTCGTCGGATCGCCGCCGCCGTCGCTCTCGAAGATCAGGACGATGCCGTTGGTGCCGGTGGGGACGACCTTCACTCCTTCGAGCCGCGTCGCGGCGCCCTCGCGCGTCGCCACCAGCGTGCGCACACCGAGCGGCACGCGTTCGAGCGCGAAGGTGCCGTCCGTCTGGCTGAACGCGACGGCGGCGGTGCCGGCCGCGAAGACGCGCGCTTGCGACACGCCGTCGCCGAGCGCGTTGACGACCTTGCCGGTGATGCGCCCGATCGGCGTCACCGTGAGGAGCACGTTGTCGACGTTGCCGCCTTCCAACACGACGGCCGAGCCGACGGCGCCTTCGAGCGTGGAGAACTCGGTCTGCACGCTGACGACGTGCTTGCCGTTCTGCACGTCGTCGAAGACGAAGGTGCCGAACTCGTCGGTCGCGACCGGCGTCTCACCGTCCAAGAACACGCGCACGCTCGCGAGGCCCTGCACGCCGTGGACGCGCCCGGCGATCCGGTGACCGTCCGGCGGCGCGATCCGCTGCGCGCAGGCGATCGTCCCCAAGAGGACGAGGGCGATCGCGCTACTCGAGCGGCCGCGTGCAGAGCTCAAAGTGCGTGCGTTGTTCATCGTCGAGCCAATCGTTCCTCGTGTAGCGGCGGACCAGCACTTTGCCGGCGCCGAGATCCAACACTGCGTCGTAGGCGTAGTCCTCGTTCTCGTCGATCGGGAGCTTCTGGTTCTTTGTCGTGTCGTAGAGGAACGCTTTCTCGGGCGCGTAGACCACCCGGTACTCTTGCTCGGTGAAGCCGACGAAGCGGCCGTCGAAGGCGCCGACGAACACATCGTAGAAGCCGAAGTAGACGTCGCCGCCGGCGCCGTTCGGGAAGCGCTCGCGCACGATCGCGTTCCGCTGGCTGCGGCCGAAGCCCGGCGGCACGTCGGCGTGGACGATGGCGCCGCCGTCGGTGCGCACGTCGGTGCCGACCGCGCTGCTCAACGCGAGCGTCTGCTTGGTCGAGGTCGCCGCGTTGAAGCCGACGACGGTGTTGACGAAGTCGTCGGCCGTGCGCAGCAGCGTGACCGCGAAGTCCCCACGCGTCGCCACGAGCTCGCCGCAGCCCGCGCTGCCGCAGTCGAAGAGCGGCCCGGTGGTCTGCGCCGCGGGATCATAGGAGACGACGCGCATCTTGCCGGTCTCGGTCTTCGCGCGGATGTAGCGCGTGCCGAGCGGCAAGCCGCGCCCTTCGCCGTCGACCGTGCGGGCGGCAGGCGTCTCGCCCTTTTGCCACGCGAAGATCTGCCGATCACCGTTGTTGAACGGCGACGCGATGTAGTGGGCGCCGACCTTCGCCACCTGCGGATCGTCGAGCGAAGTGAGATCGCCGACCGCGTCGAGCACCGACGTCGTCAAGTTGTAGTCGAGGACGCGCCACTTTCCGGAGAAGCGCCGGTACGCATACACCGCGTGATCGCCGACCAGGCGGCCGCTCAAGGTCTGCGCGTCGACGATCGTGAAGTCCGCCGTGAGATACGCCGAGGCGCTGCGCTCATCGACGACGCGGGCGGTGATCGTGGCGGCGAGGGCTGTGTCGTCGTTCACCGTCCACAACACGCTCTCGCCGTCCGTGCGATCGAGCACGCCGGCGGTCACGCTCCAAAAGTACGTCAAGCGATCGCCGTCGAGATCGGTCGCCGGCGCGTCGAGCTTGAGGCTGTCGTGGCGCGCGATCTCGCTGCCGCCGATGTCGAGCGGCAACGGGTCGAGGACGGTGCCCGGGGCGCGTTGGTAGCGCTTCATCACGAGCGCGCCGTTGGTGAACACCGGCGGGTTGTTGAAGTCGCTGAAGATGCCGGCGATGATGTCGAGCGTCCCGATATCGGTCGTCTCTTCGAACTTCACGTCGACGCCGCGCATCGTGCGGCCGCCAAAATCGCTCTTCTCGACGCGGATGCGATAGCTGCCGACCGGCACGCGCGCGAGATAGAACTTGCCGGCGTCGTCGGTCGTCGTCACGAGATCGGTGCCGTCGACCGACACGCGGATGCCGAGGTTGCCCATTTGTTTTCCGCCGAGCGTGGCGCGCCCGGTGATCGCGCCGGCTGGCGTCAACGTGAGCGGCGGCGCGTCGACGTTCGTGCCGGACGCCGCTTCGAGCGACGCCGTCACCTCGCCTTCGCGCGTGAAGTCGCCGTAGCTCGCGCGCACGGTGTACTTGCCGGGCGGCATGCCTTCGAAGCGGTAGGCGCCGGTGTCGTCGGTCTCGCTCACGTTCGTGAACTCGCCCTCGAGCACGACCTTGACGCCGGCGACGGTGAAGCGTCGAGGCGTCGGGCTGAGCGGCGCTTCCAAGAGATCGACGGCGCCGGTGACGATCACCGGATCCTTCGGCGGCGGCTTCGTGCCCGGCGGGCAGGCCGCCAGCAGCGTGAGGGAGATGCACGCGAGCGCTCTCATGGAAGAGCCTCGATATCCCACAGCTCGAGCTCTTCCGACGGCGGCACCTCGAAGGTCGCCGGCCGGCCGACGAGCGCGTAGCGGCCGCCCGCCGCGAGCACGGCGCGCGGGCCGTCGAGATCGATGTTCTTCGTCGTCGCCGTCGTCGCGCGCAGCGTGCCGTAGAGCCCGCTCGTGTCGTACGCGGTCGAGACGATGCGCTGCGTGTCGCCGAACGCCGTCGCGACGATGGTGCCGGCGAGCTCGGGGAGCGTCGTCACCAGCGTCGGCGTCAGCGCTGGATCGCCTTCGTCGATGCGCACCACTTCGCGCTCGTCCGGAATCGCGACGACGTAGCGGCCGCTGCCGTATGACACGTGCACATCGGCGCCAGCGACCCACTCGAGGGGCGGCGTGAACGCGGTGCCGCTCGCCAAGACGAGCACGCGCCAACGCACGGTGTTGCGCGTGGCCTCGCGGAACGCGACGGTCGTCGCGCCGACGACGATGCGATCACACGCCGCGTTCGGCTCGGGCGCGGCGCTCATCGTCGGGAAGATGACCGTCGGCGCCGCGGCGGGCGTCATGCGGCGCAAGAGCTGGCAAGTCGTGCCGGAGTTGTTCGCGTAGACGATGCCCGCGGGTCCGATGTCGTAGGCCTCGATCGACGCGGTGTTGCTCAGCCGCACCTCGGCCGGCACCGGATCGGTCGCCGTCAGCGCGTAGACGTCTGACGGGTTGTCGGCCGTGCCAGAAATGTCCGAGCTGTAGACGGCCGTCGCGCCGTAGACGTGCGGCCGCACTTCGTTGCCCGGAAGCGGCAAACGCTGCGCCGTCTTCGTGACGATGTCGTAAACCACGAGATCATAGTTCGGAACACCGGCGTCGCTTTGCGAAAACACGACGCGCCCGTTTGCAAGCGCCGCGCCGTTCAAACGAAAGTCGAGCACGTCGACCGCGCGCGTGGCGGTGACGAACGCGCCCTGACTGTCGGTCACCGTGCAGCGAATGCTGGCGGCCCCGGCGGCCGAGCTCCACTCGATCTCGTCCTGCGCGATCGGCTTCTGGGTGCCGCCCGAGACCTGCCATGAATAGACGAGCGTATCGCCGTCGGGATCGCTCGCCGCACAGCGAAAGCGCGCCTTCGTGCCGCGCACGATCTGATTCGGCGTCAACAACGAGCTGTCGAAGAGGCGCAGCGGGTTCGCGCTCGCGGCCGGCGGCAGCGGATCGAACTCGAGGCCGAGCGGCAGCTCCGGCGCGCGGTTCGGCGCGCTGACCGGCGCCGGCGACGACTTGATATAGACGATGACCTCGCTCTCTTTTTCGGCGCGCACGACGACGTCGACTGGCTTGTCCGAGACGACGCCGCGGCCGATCGCCGTCGCGCGATACGCCCGCACCGGCAGGCGGCCGAAGTCGAAGCTCCCGTCCATCGCGGCGCGCGCTTGGAACGCGGTGCCTTCCAAGTTGATGATGATGCCTTCGTACTGGCCGCCTTGCTCGATCGCGACGACCTTTCCTTTGAGCGCGCCGGCCGGCGAAAAGGTGACCGGATCCAAGATGACGTCGCGCTCTTGCGGGTTCGACGCGCGACTCTCGTTCACGGGCACTTCGACGAGGCGGCTGACGTTGCTCTCGAACACCCAGCGCTCGGTGGTGAAGAAGAGCGCGTAGCTGCCTTCAGGCACGCCGTCGAAGCGGTACTCGCCGTTCGCTTCGGTGGTCGTCACGCGCGGCGGCCGGTCCGCGCCACTCTCGATGAGCCGCACGAACGCGCCGGGCAGCGCGGCAGCGTGGCCTTCCGACCCATAAAGGATCTGTCCGCGCACGGTCGTTTGCGGCACCGCCAGCGGAAAGCACGCCGGCAGCGCGAGCAGCGAAAAAACGAAGGCAAACCGCACCCCTACGAGGTAGCCGATGGTCGCCTCGCGAGACAAGGAAAATGTCGGTGCAGAGGTGCCGAAGGGGTATCCTCACGAGATGGACCGCGTGCGCACCGCGCTCATCGTCGACGACTCGAAGCTGGTCACCGCCGTCATGGAGGCCACGCTGCGCCCACACTGCGACAAAGTGCTCACCGCCAACTCCGTCGCTGATGCGAAGAAGCTGTTGCTCAAGCTCGGCGCCGACGACCTCGTGTTGACCGACGTGTTCATGGGCGACGGCGACGGCTTCGAGCTGCTCGAAGCGGCAAAGTCGCAGCCGATCCGACCGCCGATCATCGTGTGCAGCTCGCAGGCGACGCCCGGCAACCAAGCGCGCGCCAAAGAGCTCGGCGCGCTCGCGTTCTTGGCGAAGCCGCTGTCTGCGCAAGCCGTGCTGCTCATGTGGGGCAAGCATCAGCGCGGTCCGGCGATCATCGATCGCGCGCCGCGGGTGCGCTTGTTTGCCCATGTCTTCGTCAGCGGCGGCGCCGAGCAAGTGCTCGCCTACGAGATCCACGATCTCAGCCGCAGCGGCGCCTTTCTCGTCACCCACGGCCCGTTACCGCTCGGCACCCGCTTCGAGCTGACGATCCGCGCGCGTACGATCGAGGCGAAGGTCCAAGCGGTCGTCGTCCGCGTGCAGGAGCCCGCGTGGATCCACGTCGGTGGCTGCGGCGTGCGCTTCGAGCGGGTGGACGACGCGACGAGCAGCGTGCTCGACGCCATGGTCGAGAAGTTCGGCTACCCGACCGAGGGCTGAGCGCCGGTGCCGGTCGTGCACATCTGGACGCCGCCGCCGAAGGAGTAGTCCTGCGCGCTCGATCAGAGCGAGGTGCCGCCACCCGGGAGCCGCACACGGAGAAAGTGCGTCCGTTCGTGCATCGGTTTTGCGAGCAGCGCGCGGATGCGTTCCTCGAGGGCGCGCTCGTTCTCGCGCTCGAGGAGCTCTCGCTTGCTAACCCTTGTTTTTTTTCTCGAGCGCAAGCGTCGCCTCCAGCACCGGCAGAGCCGCCCGATCTCGTGGGCGGCCTGCGGCTTTCTTACTGCGAATGATGTCCTCCAAAGACGCGACTTGCAACGAGGAAACGCCGAAGGCGACAGTCGTCGCGTGTGCGCGCAGCGCGTTGAAGGAACGAATACCGCTGATCCTCGGCATGAAGTCGATCTGGAGGCCCTGCTCGGGGCTCTCGACGCGGTAGAGATTCGAGACGGGATAGTAGGGCCGCATGATGACGGCGTCGAGCGCCTTCGCAACGCGCTTCAACTTCGCGAGGTTCGCTGGCGTTGCGCGAAAGAGAAAATCGAAATCGAGCGTGGTCACCGGCGCGCCGCGCAACGCCGCTGCCGCGTTGCCGATGAGGATCGCCTCGAGCTTTGCAGCGGAGAGCGCAGCGGCGATCCGCGCGAGCAGAGGCTGGGCATTCACGCGCTCACTTCCGCACAAGTCCAGTGAGCACGCAACTGAAAGCGCATGCGGCGAACGAACATGCCGCACGTCGTCCGATCGAGCAACATCAACTCGGGCGCGTGCGCGAAGGGTCCACACTCTTCACTGGCGGTGGCGTCGCGTCGACAGAAGCGCCGCCGGTGATCCGCGCCGCCTCCTTCGCGCAGTCGTCGACGATCGCGCGCAGCTCGATGCTATCCCATGGCTTCTCGGCGAGGCGATAGACGTGGCCGTCGTTGATCGCGCGCATCGTCAGCGCTTTGTCGGCGTGGCCGGTGAGGATCACACGGACGATCTGCGGATGCGTGCGGCGCAGCTCCTGCATGAGCTGCAGGCCGGTCGTTCCGGGCATGTAACAATCGGCGATCACCACGTCGACGTGCTCGGCTTTGACGATGCGGAGGGCTGCCGCCGCAGAATCAGCGGTCAGCAACTTGTAGCCTTCACCGATCTCGCGCTTCAACGCCGTGAGGATGGTCGGCTCGTCGTCGACCAAGAGGATCGTCGCTTGGCTCATGCCGAAAAGGGTATGATCCCCTCAGCATTTTGTCCGCCTTTTCGTCGTCTCGTGGAGGCTCGCGCGCAGGCGAGCTAGGTCTCGGCGCTCGTCCAGTACATGCCGGCCAGCTTGCCGTCCGCGGTCTTGCCCACGTAGCCCTCGACGTACATGCCGCGATCGACGCCCAGCGTGCCGTCGTCATCCGCGGGGCCGATGCGCACGAAGCGCACGTCGGTGAGATTCGCGGCAAAGAGCTTCTTCAGGCTCGCGTAGGCGTCGGCATCGACCTGCGCTTCGATCGGATCGTCGGCGTCGGCGTCTGGCTTCGCCGAGTCGCTCAACATCTTCTTCGCCTTGGCGCTGGTCGACACCTCGGCGACGAGGCCGTTGTCGAGCGTGTAGTCCGCGTACTCCTTGTCGAGCGTCGCCTTGAACGTCTTCAGGATATTGTCCGGCGTGATGCCTTGGCTCGTCTTCGCCGTCGCGAACGCGATGAGCGGCGAGTCGCCCTCTGAGATCACGGTGACGCCGCGCATGATCGCATTCGCCGCCTCGAGAAAGTCCGCCGTCGCCATCTTGCCAGTCGGCACGTCCTTCAGCTCGACGGCAGCGACCGCGAGGCGCAGCGGTGTCCAGCTCTGCAGCTTGCCGAGCTCCTTCTCGCTGAGCTCCCCGTCTTGATCTTTGTCGGCCTTCTTCGCCGCGGCGAGCGCTTGGTCGAGCTTCTTCGACACGTCGAAGCGGGTGACGAGCTTGCCCTTGGCGGTCGCGTCGTTCTTCGCCGAGTTGTACGCCGCCATCGCAGCAGCCTTCACCGCGGGGCTCTCGCCCTTCAACGCGGCCTTCAGCTCATAATCGTCGAAGGTCTTGTTGTTCGAGATGACCTTCGCGTTCGTCACGACGTCGCCGACGATCCGGGCGGCATGAGCGATGTCGACGAGGCGGGCCCCGTCGGCGAGGGTGGCGAGCTGCGGCTTCGTGGTGATGGGCATGTGATCTCTCCTGTTGAGATATCGTCGCGGAACGGGCGGAGGTGGTTGCGGAGGAGCTTCGAATGCGAGTGCAGAATGTCCGGATAAGAAGAATGTCCGGATCAGACGATCACTTGATCATCTTGATGCGTTCCATCTCCGCGAGCTCCTCGGCGGTCGGCTCCGAGCTCGTGCCGCGCAGCTTGTCGCCGATCGGCAGCGTGATGTTGAAGTTCGTGCCTTCGCGCGCCGTCTGCCGCGCGTGGTGCACGAAGTGATGCCGCGAGATCATGCGGCCGGTCTTCGACGGCAAGAAGAAGCGCATCGGCCCCGAGGCTTTGCTCATCGCCTCTTCCTCGCTCATGTGCAGATACGGGTGCATCAGCTTCGACGCGAGCGGCATCAGCACCGCCGCGACGCCCATGCCGGCGAACGCGGCCGGGCCGGCGCCGAGCAGCACCGCCGTGCCGATGAGCCCGGCGTAGACCGGCGTCAACGGCGCCAGCATCTTCGGCACGCCGGTCCACTTGACGGTGGTGCCGAAGTCTTCGTCGACGATCAGCTTGTTGCCGCTGTCGAGCAGCTTCTTCGTGAGCTTTTCCTTCTGCTCGACGGTCTCGAACTGCGTGACGTGATCCTTCTTGAAGGTGGCGCCGTGGTGGATGCCCGAGTGACTGAGATACGCGCGGTCGAGCGCCTTGCCGAGCGGCCCGAGCGCCTTCCACTTGTCGCGCGCTTCCGGCGTCGCGTGGTGCACCTTGTCGTGCAGGTACGACTCGCCGAACGACGCGACGATGTAGCTCGCGACGAAGCCGGCGACGAACTCTAGCGGCGCGGCGACCGGCGTGCCGTGCACGAGCGCCGTGGCGCCGGCGAGCCCAGCGGTGCCGAGGATGCCGGCGATGATCGCGAGGCCTTGATCGCCGTCGGGCCGCGGCTTGCCGTCGTCTGTATTGAAGCTCTGGATCGCATCGGTCAGCGCTTTGGGAATATCGCCGGAGACGGCCCTGCCGAGCGCGGCGCCGTGAAACGCGGCGACGACGGGGCGTGCCTTGCGCATCACCGACAACCACGGCAGCGGCTCTTCCATCTTCTCCGGCGCTTGGAACTTGTCGGTGAGGCCGACCCAGCTCGCCGCGAGGCCGGCGTCCAAACGCAGGTAGAGGTGCGACTCAGGATCGAACGCGCCGGACTTCATCAACGCGATGATCGCCGAGTGGTTGATGATCGACGTATCGCGATCGATCCACTTGCCGTCTGGCTGCTGCGCGTCGAGGATCGCCTTGGCGAGCGCTTCGAGCGCGTCCTTGTGCGGCGCGACGGCGGCGAAGGTGATCGCGTCGATGCCCGCTTGCCACTCGGGGTGAATGGTCTCCGCGGCCTCGGCGGCGCGGGCCTTCTGGACGCGTTGTTCCCCAACTCGACTCATACGCGTCGTTATCGCGCCGGTTGCGTTGGCGACGCTCCGATCGCCCGCCATTGTGACAGATGCTCGGATCTATTTCACATACGAGGGCGCTCTGTATGCGAACACTTACCCGCCGACCTGGTTGATGACGACGACGCCGGTGCCGTACTCACGAATGAAGTCGATCGGCACGTAGACGTAGCCGCCGTCGGCCCAGCACTCGCCCCACGAGTTCTTGATGATGAAGTAGCCACCGCCCGACGCCGGGGGCGCGCTCGGAAGCACGCGCAAGAGATCGACGTTGTCGACGTAGCCCACGAGGTGCACGACGTGACCGCCGCGACGCGTCTCGCCAGGCCGGTAGGTGACGAAGCCGTCCATCGGCCCGTCGAAGCTCGGCGTCACGTCGAACGAGAGCACGACGCCCTTGCGCGCATTGACCGCAGCCTTCATCGCGTCGACCGAGAAGCCGAGCACCGGCAGGCCGAGGATGCTGCCGCCGGTCACGTGCACGTTCGAGCGCGCGGGGATGTTGACGCCTTCAGGGAGGAAGCAGTTCCAGAACTGCCAGACCGAGCAGCGCTCTTTGCCTTGATGGTAGGTGTCGCTGCACAGCTCGCCGTCGTAGTTGTCGCACGACTTCTTCAGCGGGTTCTCGGTGCGGCCGTAGGACTTGTTGTAGTCCCAGTCCTTCTCGTACGCGAAGCGGTAGCCGGTGATCAGCATCGTCGGGATCGCGAGCGCCAAGTTGGTGCCGTCGCCGTAGAAGCCGACGTTCGCCACCCACGGGCCGCGGATCTGAAAGTAGAGATCCTGCTCGGACAGGTTCACCCACTTGTTCGACTGATTGGCGACGTAGCTCTCCGCCACGCTCGTCAACGCGAAGCTGCCGCAGGTGCCGCGCGCGCCCTGATCCTTCACGCTCGTCAGCCGGTACTTCAGCGGAAAGTCGAAGCGCGAGTAGATGCCCTTCGAGCTAAAGCCTGCGCAGCTCGCACGCCGGCGGCTGTGATCGCCGTTGAAGCCGTTGCCGATCTCGTCTTCCCACTTCTCGACGCGGCCGGACGGGATATCCGGCTGCACCAGCGTCGCGGTGATGAGGGCCGCTTGGCTGATCGACACGATCGCCGCGGCGGTCTTGACGACGTCCTTGCTCACGCTCGCCGCGGCCGGCGTTTCGAGCGACGTCTTGGCGCTCGCCGAAGCGGCGTCGTAGATAACGGCGTAGTCGTTCTGCGCGCCGGTCTCGGTCTGCTCGATCGCCGCGCGCAAGATCTCTCTTCGCGCGTAGTCGTTCAACAGCTGCACTTCGTGCGTGCCCGAGGCGTCGGTCACGGTGTGCACCACTTCGCCTTGCGTTTCGGCGGTGATGATGGCCGCGTGCTCGGGGTTCTTCGCAGCCGCGGCGGCGATGATGCGCTTCGTCTCTTTGTCGCGCGCCGCGTTCTCGCTCGCGATCTGGTTGACGTTGATGAACGGCTCGCCGTTCGCTGCGCGCTCGTCGAACTCGTCTTCGCCGACGAGCACGACACCCGGCGCCGGCAACAGGCCTGCAGGGATGTCCGCGGTCGGCGTCGGCGGCAGCTGGCCCGGGTTGATCCGGTCCGGTCCGGCGCCGGTCGAGGTCTCTTTGTAGAAGTTCGGATCCTGCTTGCGCGGAGTCGCACACGCCAAACTGAGGACGAGAAAGGCAGCGAACAGACGAGCTATCATCACCCTCATTAACGCGTTGCGCCTCGTCCCTGTTGCCCCTTTCCACAACCCGTACACGGCAAATGCCGCATTTCCCTTGTCGGCCCCTGAAGACGCGTGTTTAGTGCGGGCCCGATGCGTGGCTCCATCGCCCTCGCCTGCTTGCTGACGCTGACCGCTTGTGAAGCGCCGCGCGATCCGGATCGCGAGCCGACCGGACAAGCACCGGTGACGCCGAAGCAGACGCCGCCGGCCGTGGAAACCCCGGAGGAGCCCGAAGGCGCGACCGGCCCGACCGCGATGACCGGTGCGACAGGATCGACGGGCACCTCGGGCATGACGGGCGCGACCGGCCCCACCTTCTTGCCGCCGATCGCCAAGCTCTCGGACTACGCCGTCAACATCATCGATAGCGCCGCCGCCGCCGAAGCCGCGAAGTTCCTGAAGTACGACGGCACTGCCGGCACCGACGGCGATCTGCGCGTGGTGACCAAGGCGTTCTACAAAGAGTTCCCCGACGCCTTTGACTATATATATGTCATCACCCAGGCCGACGTTCCGGGCGGTGACTACGGGCGCAGCAAGCCGATCCACCGCGCCGCCATTGCGAGCATCGGTCACGCGCAAGCCGTGAACCTGACCGACTATGGCACGACGCGCCTGAAGAACGTCATCGTCCTCAAGTGGTCGGCCAAAGGCAGCGGCCCGACGGCGCACGAGACCTTGCACTCGTGGGGCATGCACCTCGACGCGACCTTGGGCTTCGGCACGAACAACGTGGGATCGCATTGGGGCCTCGTCGGCGCCAACGGCCAGCACGGCGGCTTCGATCCGGCGACGCTGCGCTGCCAATCGCCGAAGTCGGCGACGCCGCTCGACTGCAATCCGATCGCCGGCCAGCCCGGACGCTTTCGCTATCTCGTCGCGAGCTTCGGCACCTTCGCGAACGGCGGCGACACCAAGCCCTTCTCGCCGATCGAGCTGTACCTGATGGGCCTCGTGCCGGCGGCCGACGTGCAGCCGATCCTGCGGCCGAAGAACGCGACGAGCGCAGGCGTCGACGCGACGACCGACTCCATCGACGCCGACGGCATCGAGCAAACGACCGTGCAGCAGGTCGTGGCGAAGCACGGCGCGCGCCCCGCGGCGACGGCGGCGGAGAAGACGCTCACGGGCGCGTTCGTCGTCTTCTCGGACGCGACGCTCAGCGACGAGAAGTTCGCGCTCGTCGACGAGTGGGCGGCGGTCTTCGGACATCACCGCCAAGGCAAGCGCCCGTCGTTTCAAACGCTCACCGGCGGTCGGGCCACGCTGTCGACGGCGATCGGCGATCCGCTGCCCTAATGTACGACGCTTGGCTCGAGCGCGGCGCCCGCGTGCGCTTGAACGTCCCCGCCTTTGGGCCGGCGTTCGCGAAGGGCGAGACCCTCGACTTGTTCGCCGTCGACGCCGGCAACAAGGTCGGCCCGCACCTCACCTTCCTCCACGGCTTTCCGACGTCGAGCTACGACTTTCAGCCGATCTTCGATCTCCTCTCGGGCACGCACCACTTGCTCGCCTTCGACTTCGTCGGCTTCGGTGATTCGGAGAAGCCGCGCACCGCCGCGTATTCGATCCACGCGCAAGCCGATCTCGTGGAAGCGATGTGGCAACATTTCCACGTCGACCGCACGGTGGTCGTGGCGCATGACTATGGCGTGAGCGTGGCGCAGGAGCTGCTCGCGCGCCGCAGCACGGACAACATGAAGGGCCTCGCTGGCATCACGTTCTTGAACGGCGGCCTGTATCCCGATCTGCATCGCCCGCTGCCGGTCCAACGCGCGCTGCGCACGCCTGTCATCGGCTGGCTGACCACGTGGCTCGCGAGCGAGCGCATGTTTCACAAGAGCATGCGCAACGTGTTCTCGAAGGAACACGCGCCGAGCGACGCCGCCCTTCACGAGCATTGGCGCGCGATCGAGCGACGCTCAGGCCATCGGATGTACGACAAGTTGATCCACTACCTGCGCGATCGCGAGACGCACGCTGAACGTTGGCGCGCCGCGCTCGAATTGAACGCGATCCCGAAGCAGTTTCTCTGGGGCATGCTCGATCCGGTGAGCGGCCCCGCGATGACGGAGCGTTTGAAGGAGCGCATCCGGCCGCTGCGCCTCGTCGAGATGCACGACGTCGGGCACTACCCGCAGCTCGAGGCGCCGAAGAGGGTCGCAGATCTTGTCGCGGAGTGGTTTCCCACGCGCTAGAACCTCGACACCAACCGGGGTGCTCTATGCGGATGCTTTGCGCGGCTATTTTGTCTTCGTTCCTTTCTTCGTCGGCGCTCGCGGCGACGATCACCGTCAACACCTTCACCGACGAGTTCATGACGAACGCCGCTGCCTGCTCGCTGCGCGAAGCGATCGAAGCGGCAAACAACAACGGCACGCTGGTTCCGGGCTGTACGTCGGGCGGCGCCGAGGACGACATCATCGTTCTCTCGGCGGGCACCTATAACCTGACCCGCACCGGTGCGGACGAGAGTAGCCAACCGGGACGCAACGGCGGCAACGACCTCGACATCGACGGCGGCGGCCCAATCGTGATCCGTGGCAATGGGGCGACCGTCCACCAGACCCAAGCCGATCGCGTGCTCGAAATCTTCTCCGGCAATGTGTCGCTCGAGAACGTGACGCTCCGCCACGGCCGAATCCCGCTCGATGCGGGCTTGGCTGGTGACGACGGCGGCGGCATCCGCAACGTCGGCGGCAACCTCACGCTCGTCGGCGCCACCGTGTACGACAACCGCGCCGGTACGAACAGCACGGGCGTCGGCGGTCATGGCGGCGGCATCTACTCGATCGGCGCTTCGTTGACGCTCGTGCGCACGACGATCCAAGCGAACGGCTCCGGCGCGGCCGACGAGGTCGGCCAGCGCGGCGGCAACGGCGGCGGCGTCTACGGCAACAACGTCCTCGTCTATCAGAGCACGTTCATGAGCAACGGCACGCTCGAAGATGCGAACTTCGGGGACGGCGGCGCCTTGTTCGTCAACGCCGGCGTCGGCGCGAACGTCGACATCATCGATTCGACCTTCAGCAACAACGTCGGCGGCAACGGCGCCGGCGTCTACCTCGATGCGATCGATGCGCAGCTGTTCATGAGCGGCTGCACACTCCGGATGAACCAAGCCAGCCTCGCCGGCGGCGGCTTGTGGGCACCGCGCATGGTCGGCGCGATCGAGAACTCGACCTTCGGCAACAACATCGGCGGCGGCGGTATCGTCGCGGACCAACTCGGCTTCTCGATTCATCACTCGACGATCGTCGTCAATGCGGGCGGCGGCGTCTTGCTCACCGGCGCCGGCTTCGGCGTGCTCGAGAACAACATCATCGTCGACAACTTTCCCGACGTCAGCGGCGGCAGCAGCGCGAACTTTCGCGGCTTCACCGTCGCCGGTGCGACCGGAGGCTACCCTGGCACGGCGCCGGGTGGCGTGATCTTCGTGCCGAACATCACCAGCGTCATCGATGGCAGCTTCGCCAACAACGGTGGTCCGACGCAGACGCGCGCGTTGCTGCCCGGCAGCCCGGCGAAAGACGCAGGCTCGTGTTTCTCGCCGAGCCGCGATCGCGTGTACGTCGATCAACGCGGCCGCTTGCGCGACGTGCCCTGCGACATCGGCGCTTATGAAGATGCGCCGCCGCTCGTCGGGCCGACCGGCGCGACCGGCGCCACAGGGGAAACCGGCGCAACCGGCGCAACCGGCGCAACCGGCGCAACCGGCGCGACGGGCAGCAACGGTGCGACCGGCAGCAACGGTGCGACCGGCAGCAACGGCGCGACTGGGGCGACCGGAGCGACCGGCAGCAACGGCGTGAATGGTACAAACGGCGCGACCGGCGCCACCGGCGCGAGCGGGATGGACGGCGCGACGGGCCCGACCGGCACGGCCGGGACGAACATCGGCAGCGCCACGGGTCCCACTGGCCCACGCGGCGAAGATGGTCCACCCGGCCCCACCGGGGCGCGCGGCGCTGACGGCAAAGACGGCATTACCCAACGCGGCGGCTGCAACGCGGCGTCGAGCGGTGGCGGGGGCGACTCCGGCGCCGCGCTCGCGCTGCTTCTCCTACTCGCGCTCCGACGCCGGCGGCGCCAAGCGGACGCCGCATGAGCGCTGCTGCACGCGGGATGATCGTCGCTCTCGGGCTCACGCTCCCCGCGTGCCTTTGGATTTTTCCGATCGGATCGCCGAGCGCGCCGACGGGCGAGACGGGCGTCACTGGCGAAACTGGCGTCACCGGCACCTCGAGCGAAACCGGCATCACCGGACCCACGACGCCGACCGGGCCGGTCGCGAGCTGTACGGATGCCACGCAAAATCAGGGCGAGACGGGCATCGACTGCGGCGGCCCATGCAGCGCGTGCCCCTCGCCGCCGGCGCTCTTCTTCAGCGATCTGAACGCGGGACCCGCGACCGGCGGCGTCAGCAACCAAGGCGCGTTCATCTCGCTCTTCGGCGAGCGCTTTGGGCCGAGCGGCGGGGGCGTCACGATCGGCGGCAAGGCGGCGGTCGTCGTGCACTGGGGCGAGAACAACGCGTTCGCGCGCGGCCTCGACATGATCGTGATTCAGCCGGGCCCGACCGCTGTCGCGAACAACGCGCTCGAACAAGACATCGTCGTGACGAGCGCGCAGGGCCTCGCCTCGAACGCGATCAAATTCCGCCTACGCTCCGACGGCACCATCTACTTCGTCGACAAAGCGCACCCGAGCGCTTGCATCCACTCGGGAGGCAACGTGTGTCCCCCGGCGTGCGCGGGCAGCGAGAGCGCACCCTTCGGCGATCCGTTTCAAGCGAAGTGCGTGATGCAGGCGGGCGACGTCGTGTACATCAAGCCGGGCGTCTACAACACGCAGGATCCTGGGTCGTCCGCCGTGCTCAACCTCGATGGCGCACGGCCGAACGGCACAGCGGCGAAACCGATCGCCTACGTCGCCTACCCGAGCGCGAGCCAAACGACCGGCCTCGTCGAGATCGTGCATCCGAACGGCTGGTGGGGCATCGTCACGCCCTACCCCGACTTGGAGTACTACACCTTCGCCAAGCTCGATCTGCATGGGCCGGGCAGCGGCGGTCTCGAGCACCCGCTGCCGTCGGCGAAGGAAGGGCGGCGCTTCGTCGCCAATCGCGTGCGCGGTCCGGGCGGCGCCGGCGCCGAGTGGGGCGCGATCTCCGTGAACAACGAAGCGAAGACCGTGCGCATCTTCGGCAACTTGATCAAAGACACTGGCGGCGCCGGGACCGCCGGCATTGCCATCGTGGGCGGCAATGATGGCTCCGGCACGAATCTCGTCGAGGACATCGACGTGGGTTGGAACCACGTGCAAGAGCACTCGGGCGGTCCGAGCATCGCGATCCTGCAATCGACGACCATGCGCGTGCAGAGCTTCCTGAACGTGCGCGTCCACGACAACCTCATCGAAAACACCACGGCGAGCCACCTGTTCATCCTCGCCGGCACGAACGCCTCGGCGGCAGCCCGCCTGAACAGCGTGCGGATCTTCAACAACGTGATGATCAGCTCCGGCACCGGCGCCACGTTCATTCGCGTCAACGACACCGGCGGCGCGATCGAAGTGCAGCACAACACCGCGATCGCGAGCAGCAGCACGACGGGACTCCTCGTCTCGGCAGCGGCGGCCGGTGCGCTCCGCTGCGAGGCGAATCTGTTCTCGCTCGCGTCCGGCGCGACCGCGTTCTCGCCGGCCGATCTCACGAGCGTGCTCGTCGCGCAGAACCGCGGCAAGAACCTGTTCTATCCGGGCGCGACGATCGCTTGCCCGAGCTGGGACGCGACGTGCGTGTCGGCAGCGCCGATCTTCGGTGCCGACGATCGTCTCACCGCGGTGTCACCAGGCTCCAAAGCGGCGATCGCATCGCCGCCGGGCACCTTCACCTATCAAGACTTCGACGGGCTCGCGCGACCGGCGACCGGCGCGGTCGACTGCGGCGCCAAAGAAGCGCGCTGATCAGCGAAATGCTTCGGCGTCGAGCTCGAGCTGCTCGAGCCAGCGATAGACCTGCTTGCGATCTTTTCCGAGCGCAGCGGCGACGGCGCTGACGTTGCCGCGATGTTGCTGCATCAGCGCCTCGAGCTCCGGGGGAATCTGCGCGAGCGATGACGGCGCCGTTGGCGTCGACCGCAACGGAGCGCGCGGTGGTCGCTCGCCGCCGTGAAAGAAGCTGTCAGGCAAGTGTGACTCGTCGAGCGCGGCGTCCTGGTAGAGCCAGAGCTGGGCCGCGAGGTTCTTCAGCTCACGCACATTGCCCGAGAATTCGTGCAGCACGATCCGTTCGAGCGCCTGGGCATCGAGGGACGGCAACGTCCGGCCCCGGGCGTCCGCGCTCATCGCGTGGCGCAAGAGCATCGCGATGTCGCCTCGCCGTTCGGACAGGGCTGGCACGCGCAGCACATACGCAGCGATGCGCATGTAGAGGTCGCGCCGAAACGCGCCGCGCTCCACCTCCGCCGTGAGGTCGGCGTGCGTCGCGGCGACGATCCGCGGCTTCGCGCTGACCGGCGCCGGCGCGCCGATCGCCTGCACTTCGCCGCTGTCTGCCGCGCGCAAGAGCTTCGCCTGGTTGGCCGCAGCGAGCTCGGCGATCTCGTCGAGAAAGAGGGTGCCGCCGTCAGCGCGACGGAAGGCGCCGAGCTCGGCCGAGTCCGCACCGGTGAACGCACCCTTCGTGTGGCCAAAGAGCGCGCTCTCGGCCAGCGTCTCCGGGATCGCGCCACAGTTCAGGGCGACGAACGCTCCAGCGGCACCACTCGCGGCGTGCAGCGCGCGCGCGACGAGCTCCTTGCCGGCGCCCGTCGGCCCGGCGAGCAGCACCGGCAATGACGACGTCGCGAGCGCGCCGATCTCGTCGACGAGGTCGCGCAGCGCCGCGCTGGATCCGATGAGAGCGCTCGCCCACGGCGGCGCCGTCCATGCGGCGTGCTCGCGCTCGTCGACGACGACGATCAGCGTGTCGGCGACGCGGATGACATCGCCGAGGGCGAGCGGTCGCGGCGCGCCAGGCGGCAAGCGGGCGCCAGCGACGAAGGTGCCGTTCGTGCTCCCGGCGTCCTCCGCCACGAGCACGCCCCGGCGCAGCTCGACGTGCGCATGGCGGCGCGACATGTTCGGGTCGGCCACCGCGAGATCGGCGCCGCCTTCTTTTCGTCCGATGCTCACGGCGGTCAACACGCGGTGGATGCGCCCGACGGCGCCTGCGTCCGGTGAAGCGATCGTCCGCAAGGCCAGCGACACGGCGCGGCGGATCGCCGTCCGTTCGGGGACCGCCGGGGTCTTTTCGGGATCGCTGCTCAAAGCGGCTCCGGCGGCGTGCGATGCACGATCCCGTCGATGCCTCCGGCGATCATGTCGGCGATCAACGCGGAGAAGCTGACGATGTTGACGATCTGCAGCGCGCGCGTCGCCTCTGGGTTGCGATAGGTGTTCGTGGCATCGATCCGATTACCTGCGATCAGGATCGTCGTCGCGAGGTTCGTCGCGAGCAGGCCGAGCTGGGTGACGAGCAGCAGCGTCGCCGGGACCGGACGGCGCTCGACGAACTGGCCGACGCCGAACGGAAGCAGCGCGACGAACGGGTTCACCGGCGCGCGCGGCGATGCGGGCTCACGCGGCTGCAACGCGACCGACGCTGGCGGCGCCGGCGCGGGCTCGGCGATCGCCGCTGGCGCCGCGAGATCAGCCCGCATACGCAGGAGCGCCTCCTCGAGCGAGGCGGCGGTCTGTAGCACGCCGACGCTCCCCGTGGCCGGACGCACGACGCGAAACGCCACCCGTTCGCGGTGCTGCGCCACGACGATCAACCACTCATGTCCGCCCGCGACCATGCGCGCGCGCGCGAGGTCGTCCGCCGACCACGCCGCCTTGTCGATCGCGGCCAGCAAGGGCGCCGCGTCTTCGTCGAGCGGCTTCAAGAACACGTCGCTGCGCGCGGTGCCCTGGCGTTGCACCGTGAGCCGACTCACGAAGGGCGCGTAGCCTCGCGCTCGCACGACGAGCCAGTGCTCGCCGACGGTCACGTCGGAGAGGCTGAGCGGAGTGCGTCCTTGGCGCACGCCGTCGATCACGACCTCGGCGCCCGCAGGCTCGCTCACGATCGTCACGCTTCCCGCCGGGCGCTTTTGCAGCTCGGCCTTCGACCGTTTGAAGGCGGCGACGACGTCCGGGTTGTAGAGGTTCGGATCCGGCTCGAGCTTCGGCGCGAGGCGGAGGGCGAGCTCGAACGCGGAGGTCGCGCGCTCGAGCTTGCCCTTGTCGATCCACGCCGCGGCTTCGTTCAGATGGCAACGCGCGATCGGCCCAAGATCCCCGAGCACCCACAGCGCGCGCTCGAACACGCGGCCCGCGGCTTCGAACTTCGCCAGCGCGGCGTCGGTCTTCAGCTCCTGCGCGAGGCGATGCGCCGCGTCGCACTCGGCGCGCGCGCGCTCGACCTTCTTCTGCGCGGCAACTTCCGCGCCTTCATCGGTGACGACCGAGAGCGTGATCGGCGATGGCGCGACGCGCTCGAGCGCCGCTTCGTCGATGGGCACGCTGGCGACGACGCGCGTCCCCTTGGGCGATGCGTCGGAGGCCACGACAGACAGCACCAGCGCGATCGCGATCATGGCGCAAGCGTAACACGCGGTGCGCGGGTCAGCGAGTCGGCGTCGCGCCTTCTTCGGCGAGGTCGATGACGCGTGTGATGCTGCCGCCCGCCGGCACGATCACGGTGATCGTCAGCTTCTTCTTGGCGCCCGGGCTCTGCAGCTCGATGCGATGCGCGCCGGCTGGGAGGCGGAGGTTCTTCAGCGGCGTCGTACGCGCTTGCGCCTTACCGTCGATCGTCACGTACGACCACGGGATCGTCGTCAATGTCAGCGATCCGTGCTCGACTTTCGCCGGCGGCGCCGGGTCGGGAGCGACCGGCGTCGACGCTGGGGCGCTCTCAGCCAGCACGCGCGGGGGGGCGCGATCGCGCCACAGCCACGCGCCCAGGGTGAGCAGCGCGGCGGCGAGGAAGATCCCCGCGACGGCGCGGCGACCGAAGCGCCGCTGTGGCGCGGGGGGTGCGCCGAGCGCCGCCTCGGTGGGCGTGCGATCGGCGTGCGCGCCGCTGACGATCGTGTCGAAGTCGACGCGCAGATGCTCGGCCAAGACCTCCGGCGACGCTGCGGGCAAGGTCGCGAGCCACGCGGCGATCTCGTGCGGCGCCGCGAAGTAGTCGGCCCGCGCGCGCATATCCTGCAGGAACGCTTGCGCGTCGTCGTAGCGAGCCGCCGGATCATAGGCCGTCGCCCGCGCGACGATGGCGGCGATGCCCGCCGGCGCGTCGTCGAGCGGTGGCACCCGCCCGGCGCGCGCCTCGACCAGCAGCGCCGCTTCGTCCGGGGTTGTTCGCACGCGGCGTCCGCTCACGAGCTCGTGCAGCACGAGGCCGAGCATGAAGAGATCGCTGCGCGCGTCGACGGGCTCGCCGCGCGCTTGCTCGGGCGACATGTAAGCGATCTTGCCGCGCAACATCCCAGTCCGCGTCTTCGTCGCGCGGCTCAGCGCTTTCGCCACGCCGAAGTCCGCGAGCTTGCACACGCCCGCCTGGGACAGCAGCATGTTGTGCGGTGAGATGTCGCGATGCACGATGCCGAGCGGCAGCCCGCGGCCGTCGCGGCGGGTGTGCGCGTGATCGAGTGCGCGCAGGATGTGCTCGACGATCCCGACGGCGATCGGCAACGGCACGCGGCGCTCGAGCTTCGCCAGGTGCCGGAGCAAGCGCGCGACGTCCGGGCCATCCACGTACTCCATGACGATGAAGTAGTCCTGTTCGGCGCGGCCGAGCGCGTAGACCGAGGCGATGTTCGGGTGCGAGAGCTGGGCGACGAGCTTCGCTTCGTCGATGAACCAGCGCAGCGCCTCGGGGTCCGCGGAGAGATCGGCGGTGATGCGCTTGATGACCACGAGCTTCTCGAAGCCGGCGACGCCACGATGTACGGCGAGGAACACTTCGCCCATGCCCCCGGCGCCGAGGCGATGCGTCAGCTCATAGCTTGCAGACGGCACGTCTCGAACTTACCACGGCGCGGTCTCGCCGCATGTGCGCGGAGTGATGCCTCTCACGACGGCGACGCCGTACGATCGCGCCGGCCAAGCCACGGGATTGGTGACCGCGGCCGGAACGAGCGGAGAGAAGCCGCCAGCGCCGTCACCCGCGAGCCATCCGCCGTTGAGCGCCGTCCTCTCGCTGGTGAGCGCGTCGCTCGAGAAGATGTAGGCTTCGGCGACGCCCGCCGCGCCGAAGCGCAGGCGCACCGGCGCGCGGTCGAGGTTCACGACCGCGAAGGCGACGCCGCCGCCCTTGGCGCAATGCGCGTAGATGCGGACGCGGCGACTCCTCGGCGCGATGCGCATCGCGAGGACGCGCGCGCCCATCGTGCGCTTCCACACGACCGACGCGTAGTAGTCGGCGGTCGGCTCCCAAGTCGCCGGATCGATCAGGCGATAGCGCCCGACGGTCAACGCTTGTCGGGCGACGATCGGGGTCCCGCGGCGCGCCATGAGGCCGAGCTCGTCGAGCCACCAAAACCCCGAGACGAATGTGCCGGACACGCCGGGCTCGCCGCCGCACTGGGCGTGACCGGTCTCGCCGAGCCAGACGTCGGCCCGCGGTGCGTGCTCGGCGCGCAGCGCCTCGATCGCGTCGGCCCAACCCGTGATCTCGTCCAGGGGCTGGGCCGCCAGCAGCGTCTCGACGGTGGCGGCGCGCGTTTGCAGCGGGCAGCGGCTCGATTGCTGCGGATAGTAGTGCCAGGTGACGACGTCGACAGACGCGCCGCCGGTCCGCAGGAAGTCCGGCAAGATGGGAAATGCCTCGCCGATGATCGGCCAAAACGCGCTCGCGGGGCCGGCGATGCGCGTGCCCGGGCTCTCGCGATCGCGCAGCGCCGCAAGCGTTCCGAGGTCCTTGCTGTAGCGCTCGGCGCCGAGCTCCAGCCCGTGCAGCACCGAGAAAGCGTTGACCTCGTTGCCGAGCTCCCAGAGCGCGACAGGGCAGCCGACGGCGCGCGCGTCGGCGAGGATCTCACTCGCGCGATCGATCGTCCACGCGCCAACCGTGTCACGCGGGCCGCGGCCGGCGTTCAGCGTGAACGCGATCTGCAAGTCGAGCGCCGACGCGAACTCGCACGCCGCCGTCCACGTGCGCCCGAGCATCGCTTTCGTGTAGCCCGGCGGGATCGCGGCGGTGGCGTCGCGCGCGTAGAACGTGCGATCCGAGTCCGTCCCGCCGATGCGCAGGATCGCTGGTGCGAGCTCTCGAGCGAGGCGGCGCAGCGGCGCGCTCGCGAAGTCGAGCGGCGCTGGCTCGAGCATTTGCGACGCATCCACGGTGAAGGACAAGAAGCGTTCGTCCACTTCGGCGACGATCGCGTCCTCGACGGAAACGTCGACGTCTGCGTCGCGCGCAGAGCAAGTGATAGCGAGCGGACAGGCGACGATGAGGAGCCAGCGCTTCATGGCGCTGCGAGCTCATGGACGCCGATGTCCGGCGCGCGCTGCTGCGGCCGCGCGATGCCCACGAAGTCGCTGCCGGTGCTCGCCGCGCCAGCGTCGATCGCCGGGCTGCCGGCGGCCAAGCGAAAGTCGAGCGCGGCCGGGGCGACGAACATCGGATCGGCGACGACGCTCGCGGCGCTCCACGCCGGCGCCGCCCCCGCGTTGAAGAACAAGTTGTGACTGGCGATGAGCGCGGCCGCTCCGGCAGCCGCCTCGATCGTCACGTAACTCTGCCCAGCGTCCGCGTAGACGATGTTGTTTCTGAACGTCACCTTGCCGGCGCCGGCGCGCTCGATGAGCAGCTGCGCGTGGCTGCCGGCGTAGCCCGGCGAGCCGTTGCCCATCAGCACGTTGTGCTCGATGATCACCGTGCCGTTCGGATCGTTGACGCGCAGCCCGGGATCGCCGGCGCCGATGATCACGTTGTTCCTGACGACGATCGTTCCGAGGATGTCGTCGTCACCGTCGCTGCCGCCGAGCACGATGTTGTTGAGCTCGGAGCCGACGAGCAGGTTGTCGTGGATCGTCACGTTGTCGACCCGATCGCCGTCCAAGTGCCCGTACACTTGGATCGCGCGCGAGCCGTTTTGCCCATCGATGTGGTTCCAGCCAAAGTCGATGTCGGAGTTGGTGCCGAAGCCTTGGAGGTAGAACCCCGAGCCGTTCATCTTCTCGCCGCGCTCGCCGTTGTTGTGGATCCGATTGCCGTAGATCCGATAGTGCGCGCTGTCGCCCATGATCCCGAACGATCCGCTGTTCGAATAGACGCCGTCGTAGGAGTGGTTGCCCACGATTCGGTGGCCGTCACCTCTGAGCTCGACCGTGCCGCCGTAGCCCGTCATCCGCAGGTTCGCGAACACGTAGTGATCGATGTCGCCGTCGACGAAGAGCGCGCGGCGCATCGGTCGCGGCGCCCCGAGCACGGGAGGATCGCCCGGATAGCCGACGTAGGCGATCGGCGCGCTCTCGGTGCCCGGCGCGTCGTTGTCGGTGAAGAGGCAGAGCACGCAGTCCCAGCCGGGGTAGCGGGGATCCGCGGTGCTCAACGCCCCGCCCTTGACGTAGACGATGTCTCCCGGCCCGACTTGCCCGCGCCGGCGATAGAGCGTTCGCCACGGCTGGTCGCGCGCGCCGGTGTTGCTGTCGTTCGCGTTGGCGGCGCCCCGCTCCACGAAGAAGATGTCGCCTGCGCGCACGGTGAAGGGCCGCGCGTTGGAAGCGCAGCCGCCGACGGTGACGACGATGTCACCGCTCGTGACGTTCGCGCCGAGCTGCACGACGATGATGTCCAGCTTGCGCGCGAGCGCGTTGTCGGCGCCCCACGAGACGTAGCGCGCGACTTCATGGCCGCCGATGGTCACGGTCGAGCTGCCGCGGGCGGCGCCGAAGTTCTCGCCGTAGAGGGTGACGAACGCGCCAAGATCGCCCTCGCCGCCGCTGTTCGGGCCGCTCGTGAGATCGGTGAAGAACAGCGCGGGCGCTCCTGCCGGCACGCCGGCGAAGGTGTCGGCGCTTCCCGGCGGCACCGGCGTACCCATCGGCGCGTCGATCGGCGCGTCGATCGGCGCGTCGATCGGTGCCGTCGTCGCGGCTGGCGTCGCCGCGCTCGCTGCCGGCGCTGCATCTGAGGGCGGCGACGGGCAAGCGCTCGCGGTCGCGCCCGACGGATCGCGCGAGAAGGGCGCCGACATCGGTGTCACGACGCCGCCGCAGCAATGCAACGAGAAAGCGACCCCCAGGAGCAAGAAGGAGCGCGACATACGTTCACCTCTCCCCCGCTTTCTGCAGCATGGGTGCCAGCGCCTCACCTCGGCGCCGAGGCTTCACAAACCCGCGCCGGCGCTCGCGTTGCGCCCTGTGACACTCCACTGTGACATCGACATTTGCCGCTCCGAAGCGCTCCACGCGCGCAGCGCCCGTGCTAGACGCGCGCGCATGTACCGCCGCTTGGAACGCCCGCCTGATCTTCCTCCCTTCCTCTCCCGCTTCGGCATCCGTAGCGTGCGGCAAGTGCGCGCCGATCTCGGCACCGTCATCCGCCACATCCCGCGCCGCGATCGTTTTCGCTTCAACTTGAGCTCGGCCGGGCTCTTTCGCCCCGAGCTCGCGCTGCCGGCGTACCTTGGCCTGGTGCCAAAGGACGGCCTCGCGCCGATCTTCAACTTCTTCGATCGCTCGGGCGGCGGAAAAAACTTTCGCTCCTTCGTCACGCGCGACACGGCGAAGGACTATCGCGGCGGCCGCTTGAGCTACGACGAGCACGACGGCACCGACTTCGTCTGTCCACCGGGCACGCCGCTCGCTTGCGCCGCGCCTGGCATCCTCGTCGCCGTGCGCGAGAACTGGCTGCGCGGCGGCCTCACCGCGTGCGTCGATCACGGCGGCGGCCTCGTCACGCAGTACACGCACGTCGCGAAGGTCGTCGCGGAGATCGGGCAGCCCTTGCGCCGCGGCGACACCGTGGCGCTCAGCGGTCACGGCGGCATGGACATGACGCAGTTCTACCCGCTGGTGCCGCCCCACGTGCACTTCATGGTCTTCGTCAACGGCGCACCGCTCGATCCCTATCGCCGCCCCGGCGAGCCCGATCACGGCGGCACTTGGCTCACGCGCAACGATCCGCGTCCGAGCGCCGCGCTCGACGAAAGCGCGCCGGCGCATCTGCGCGATCTGGCGGTCGATGAAGCCGCCGTCGACGCCGCGGTCTCCGCCTGCAACGATCCTGCGATCCGCGCCGAGCTCGAGCGCGCGACCTCAGCCGCGGGCCGCGCGGCGATCCTCGAAGACAGCTTCCACCATGATCGCTTCTCGTGGCCGCCGGGCGCGGCGCGATCGTTGCGCGGCGCGGCGGCATCAGAAACCCGCCTCACGCTGCCGCTGCCGGCGACGGACTACCGCGGCGCGTGCGTCATCGATCGCTCTTGGACTCGCTGAGCGCGATCGACCACGGTGTCGGCACGCTCGCGAGCGGCCGATGCGACGCTGCTTCCACGCGCAGGTCGCCGAGCACCCGGTTCGCCACGGCGCGAAACACCGTCGCGCGCTCGATGGCCGTGACCGAGCAAGCAAAGTCGAGGTCGCCGAACAGGCGGGTGTCGCCGTCGCGCACCGCTCGGGCGACGGCGTCCTGCAGCCGGCGTGCGTCCTCCGGCGACAGCTCGTCGCGCACGGTGGAAAGGAAGCGCTCGCCGAGCCGGCGATCGATCTGGAGCCCTTGCGTGAAGCTCGCGTTCAGCGCCGCTTGGATCGCCTCGATCTGCGGCGGCCGCTGCGGATCGATCGTCAACGTGCCAGCGTGGGCGAAGCGCACGTGCGTCTCGGTCTGCACCGCGAACGAGCCCTTCGGCACCAGCGTCGCGGTCCCTTCGATGGTGAAGCACACGACGTGCACGGGCTGGCCGATGACCCGCGCGGTGTCGAGCGCCAAGTGCGCCGCGCCCTTCTTCAAGTGCGAGAGCTCGCCGTCCCGCCGCGCCTGAGAGGTGTAGTAGCCGGCGTCCTGGCGCTCGCCCCGATCACCCCTGTGCGCGAGCGCGCGGGTGCCCTGCGGGAAGATCGCGACGTCGATGGGAAACGCGGCGAGCTTCTTCGACGCGTCGCCGATCGCGTTCTTGCCACCGGCGCCCTTGCGATCCACGAACACCATGTCGACCGCTTCGATCAGCTTGCCGATCCCGATCCACGAGTAGACGAGCGCGTTGTCGACGAAGTGATCCTTCGCCGCGATGTAGCGTACGCGCAGGCGGCGGCCGTCCTTCAAGCGCGCCGTGCTCAGCGCGAAGAACGCGAACACGAAGTCCAAGTGGCTCTTGTGGTTGAACGCGAGCACGAGCTTGCCTTCGATCTTCGCGAGCTCGTCGAGGCCCTCGACAGTGAGACGCGAGCCGAACAATTGCAGCACGCGCGAGCCCCAGAGCGTGGCCATGGCGTCGAAGGTCTCGCGCCCATACTGCGGCCCGCACGTCGCGAGCACACGGTAGGCGCTGCGCGCGAACATCGCGGTGTCGTAGAGCGCGCGCACGAGCGGCTTCTTGCTCTGCAAGGGCGGCGCGCCGGTGGTGAACGAAACGTCCGTGGGATCGATCGTGCGCGTCGCTCGCGCCGGCAGCGCGATCGCACGCGGCCCGAGGCGATCGTAGTAGCGATCGAAGTACTCCTGCGGATGGATCGTCGGGTTCATGCGCATCAGCTCGGTCATCGCCAGGCCGACGTTGACGTGCCGCTGATACGCCGCCGCCGCCAACACCGCGCCGAACACGTGCGCCACAGACGATGCGTCGAACCCATCGCCGAAGAGCACGCGCGTCAGATCGTACGCGGCAAGGAACACCATCGCGACCCCGACGGTGTGATCGCGCAAGTGGCCGTAGAGGTACTCGAGCTCACCGAGGCGGCGATTCAAACGAGCCGGCGCCGACGGAAGGAGCACGGGGGCGTAGAAGACGACGAGAGCAACGAGCAACGACATGTGAAATCCAAGCGTGTGAAATTCTTCCTCTCGATCGGGAACCCTCTCAAACGTCACCTAGCTGAGGACGTCCAGCGCCTTTCGTGACGGCGCCGTCACAGCGTCGGCGACTTTTGCCGCTTTCGGTGCCAGCGCTTCGCACAAGCGCGCCGCTGCGATCTTCGCCTTCTCGCGCCGGCGTTTCAGCGCGCGCATCGGATGGCGCAGGGAGCCATAGAGCTCCGCCCAGTCGGCGGCGCTCGACCCATGCACGTGCGGCGACTTGAACAGCGGCGAGAAGCGCTTGCCGAACTTGCGCAGCTCGGCGACCGACAGATCGTACGCGGCGAGCGTTTCGTCGCGTTCCTTGAGCGCGAGCTGCTTCGCCTTGAACAACATCATCTGGACACGGCTCTGCACGTTGACGGCGCCGTCGCCGGTCGTCTCGATGGGCAGGAAGATGCCGTCGGGATAGCGCTCGGTCACCCAGCTCTGCACGCCGTCCGACACGCCCGATGACGGCATGCACCCGAACGGCTTCACGCTCAGCGTCATGTTCACCTTGCTGTGGATGACGTTCAGGATCAGCTTACCGACCTCCATGTGACCTTCGCCGCCGCGCAGGTTGTTGTCGTAGTGCTTGTGGCTCACTTCGCCGACCTGCTTCATGTTCGGCAGGTGGTAGCCGTGCAAGCCGATGGTGTTCGCGAACGACTGGAAGAGCACGCGGATGGCGACGTCGGCGACGGCGAGGATCGCGCGCTTCTTCGCGACGTTCACGCCGGCGAGGCCCTTTCTCGCCTTGTCGTCTTTCCTCAACGTCATGCGCTCTTCGGTGTCGTACTTTCCTTCCCACACGTTGTAGAGCAGCCACGCCGTCACGAGCTGAACGTCTACTTCGGCGCCCTCTTGCTCCAAGAATCTCTGGAGCTTGTAGTTGCCGTCGCCTTCGGTCGTCATCGCCCAGAACTCGCCGATGATCGCGACCTTCGGCTTGCTGATCGAGCGATCGAGCTCGACCTTGCTGAGCACGAAGCGGCACTTCAAGAGCGCGACCATGATGTTCGTCTTCTGCTCCAGCGCTTTGACGATGATCGCTTTGCAGGCGTCGAGCGCTCTGTCCGTCGCGCCGCTCTCTACTTCGTACGGCCGCATGCGGTAGCCGACGGCGTTCAACACGTCGCCCGCGAGCAGCGCCTTGACGATCCCGATGAAGAACGGCGGCGCCAATTCCAGGCCGAGCTCTTGCCCCGTCGCCTGCTTCAAGCCGCCCTTCTGTTGAAAGAGCATGACGCGAAAGCCGTCGAAGCCCGAGTCGCGCAGCGCTTTCCTATACTCCGTGACATAGGTGCCGAAGCGGCAAGGCCCGCACGCGCCGGCGGTGAGGAAGACGTAGTTCTCGACGACGTCTTCGGTGCGCATGCCCTTCTTGCGGAGGGTGTCCAAGTGCTTCACCAAGTTGCCGACGGTGAAGTAGGTCGGGTTGCACTGGCCGCGGTTGCCGAACTCCTTGCCGTAGCGGAGCGCGTCGTTGTCGGGGCAGTCCATGTGCTCGACTTTGTAACCCACGCCGCGAAGCGCGCTCTGCACGAAGAGATCCTGCGCCATCGTCAGGCCGCTCACGAGGATGGTCGTATGCGCGCGCTGATCGCGGGTGAAGGTGCTCGGCACGGCGTCGAACCAGTGATCCTTCGGCTTGTCTTCGAGGCCGAGCTCTTGGCGGCTCAGCGTCTCGAACGCGGCGAGCTCGGCTTCCAAAGACTTCAGATCCACATCTTGCACGGTCACGCGTGGCTCCTTTGTTCAACAGCGGGTTTACGGCGAATCGTGATCAGGCCTTCGGACGGCGGCGCCTCTTCCACAGGCGCGAGCGCGCGTTGATACGAGGCCATGCGCGTCTTCGCGGCTTCGAGCTCTTTGACGAGCGCGTCCGGCAAGTTGCCGAGCTGCGCGCGCTTCATCTCCAAGAGCTCGACGCGCTTTTGCTCGAGGCGCAGCTTCAGCTCGGTCTTCTTTTGCGCGAGATCGTCCAGGCGCTCGCGCTGCAAGCTCAGGCTGTGCGCGTACGTCTTCACGCGGATCTTGATCGAGCCCGACGGCTTGTTCGCGTCGATGTCGTGCAGCGCCGAGTAAGGCGTGCCGCCGCTCGCGATGATCTTGTCGACGAGCCCGTACGTGGGCGCGTCGTGGCCGCACTTGAAACTCGACAGATCCAAGACGGCGACGTTCGGGTGCCGCGACGCGAACTTCGCCGCCCACACTTTTTGCACGCTGTTGGCGCTGTAGTTCTCGGGCCACACGTCGTTGATGCTCATGACGTGATCGATGCGGCCCTTTTCGAGATCGTCCTTGAAGAAGCGGTGCAGCCACGCAGGATCCTTCGGGATCGAGCGCATCGAGAGCACGGGGTAACCGAGCACTTGGAACTCGTCCATGATGCTGTGGTTGAGCCCGGGATCCGAGTGGTACGGCCGGCCGATCATCAACAACGCGATGCCGTTCTCGCGCTCGACGTCCTCCAAGATCTCTTTGCCGAGCTTCTCCAAGCGCTGGTCGAGCTCACGCAGCGCGATCCAAGCTTGCTCGACGGCGAAGTCGCTCTCGTCTTCGCTGAGGCGCAGGCGCTCGCCCCACGTTTGATACAGGCGACGCTTCAGCAGGCTCGGCTCGGTGAAGCTCACGGCCGGATCGATCCACTCGATGCCGCGCTGGCCGAAGAAGTCGACCTCTTTGGTGAATGCCGCCTTCATCACCTTCGGCGCGCCGGCGACGATCGGGCAGGACGCGGTGTCCATCACACCCACCATCTGCGTCTCGATGTGCGTGATGCACGGGAAGAAGATGTACTTCAGCGGCTTCTCGTCGCTGTGGTGCGTGAACAACAAGTTGTGCACGTGCGCCTGCGCGACCTTCGACGGGTAGCAGGGATCGATCGATCCGTACTTGCCGCCTTCGAGCCACATCTCCTCGCTCGTGTCGTCCGAGAAGACGACGTTCTGCATCTTGATGCCGGCGGCTTCGAAGTACGTTCGCCAGAACGGCCCGGTGCTCCAGATGTTCAGCACCTTCGGGATGCCGATGCGGATCCCTGCGCGCCACTTCCAATCCGCTTCTGACGATCGCTGAAAGTCTCGGCGAACGGCGCTCTTCTTCACGCCGAGGAATCTTTTCTCCACGATGACGTCGTCGATCTGCGTGCCTCGGGCCGGCATCTCTTCAGCGTCGTAGAAGTGCTTGAAGGTGAGCGACGCTTCGACGTCGACGAGGTTCGGGTATTCCTTCTTCAGCCCAGCGCGCTTCTTGTTCAGCTGCTTCAGCGCTTCCAGATCCTCGACGGTGCCCTTCTCGCACGAGAAGCCGCTGATGTAGCGCGTCGTGTCGCCTTCGGGCGTCTTCGTGTCGATGAACGTGCGCGAGCACTCGTTCGGGCAGAAGTGGCAGCGCGTCTCCTCGTCGTTCTTCGTCGTGTACTCGAGGTTGATCGCGTTATCGATGCCGATGAAGGTCGACGTGCCGCGGCGCTTCACGACCCGCAGCGTCTCCATCGCGGCGCCGATCGCGCCGGCTTCGCCCGTGTGCGGGTGCACGTAGACTTCGGCGCCCGGTACGCGCTCCAAGATGTAGTCGACCTGCGCTTTGACGGCGGCGAGGTTGTGCTGCGTGCCGCCTTGCAGAACGAACTTCCGGCCGAGCTCCGCCATCCGCGGGATCTGCACGACGTACTGCCAAACGTTCTTCGGCAGCACCATCGCGAGGCCGGCGAGCAGCTCTTCTTTGGAGTAGCCCTCTTTTTGAAAGTTCACGCGGTCCGAGTCCAAGAACACCGCGCAGCCGTACGAGAACTTCGGCGAGAGCGTGGCGCCGAACGCGGTGTCTGCGTAGTCCTTCACGCTGATGCCGAACTGATCGGCCATCGCTTGCAAGAGCATGCCGTTGCCAGCCGAGCATTGGTTCGACAAGCGGAAGTTCTTGATGTCGCCGTTCTGCATGAACAGCACTTTGATGTCTTGGCCACCGATGTCGCAGATGACATCGATGTCGCCGAAGTAGTGCACGGCGCTCATCATGTGCGCCACGGTCTCGACGATGTTGACGTCGGTCTTCAGCGAATTTTCCAGAACGTCTGCGGCGTAGCCGGTGGCGCCGAAGCCGAGCACTTCCAAGGTGGCGCCGTCTGCTTCGACGCCGTCCCGCAGCTGCTTCAGCATCGCCTTCATGTCGGCGAGCGGGTTGCCCTTCGACAGCACGTACTCTTTGCGCAGGATGCGGCCGTCTTCGTCGACGAGCACGGCCTTCGACGAGGTGCTGCCGCCGTCCAAGCCGATCGCCGCGCGCACGACCTCGCCGGGTTCAAACTTCACGGGCTCGAAGCGTGGGATCTTGAACTTCTCGCGGAACGCGTCGAGCTCGCCTTCTTTCACCGCGAGCGGCGGGCCGGCGGCGGCGCCGAGCTTCGCCTTGCGACCGTGCGCGATGAACTCCTTCAACGGGTCGAGGCCTCTGAAGACGCCAATCTCCTTCGGCTCGTGCAAGCCGTAGAGCACGGCGCCGAACGCCGCGTAGTACTGCGCGTTCTCGGGCACGAAGATCAGCTCTTCGACCGGCGTGTCCTTCGGATACTGATACCCGCGCGACTCCCACGTCTCCGGGATGCGCTTGCGCCAGCACTGCTGCAGAAACGGCAAGTAGGTGTTCGGGCCGCCGAGCAGCAGCACGCGATGACGCAGGGTGTTTCCGCGCGTCAGGACGCTCAAGTTCTGCATGACGATCGCGTCGGCCAGCGAGCACATGATCTCGGGCGACGGGATGCCGCTCTTGACCAAGTTCACGATGTCCGTCTCGGCGAAGACGCCGCATTTGGCCGCCACGTGGTGGAGCTTGCTGTCATCGAACGCGAGCTTGCCGACTTCTTCCTGCGGCATGCCGACCTTGATCATGCACTTGTCGATCGTGGCGCCGGTGCCCGACGCGCACTTGTCGTTCATCGACGTGATCGCTTGCTTGTCGCCGGTCTGTTCGTTCTCTTTGAAGATGATGATCTTCGCGTCTTGGCCGCCGAGCTCGATGACGCTGCCCACGTCCGGGTGCAGCGTCTCGACCGCGAGCGTGACGGCGTTCACTTCTTGCACGAACTTGGCGCCGAGCTCAGGCGCGATCGGCCCGCCGCCCGAGCCGGTGATGAAGACGCGGATCTTCTCCTGCGGAACGTCGGCGAACTCTTTGCCGATGCGGACGAGGAACTCGAGCACGCACTCCGGCTGCTTCGTGTTGTGCCGCTGGTAGTCGCTCCAGAGGATCGCCTTCGTCTCGGGATCGACGACTGTGGCTTTGACGGTAGTGGATCCGACGTCGACCCCGATGACGATCTGGTCTCTGGCCATGTGGCGGCCGAAGTAGACTGAACATCCAGTCTAGTGCAAGTGACTGGACGGTCGCGTTTCATGGGCGAGCGTGGCAGGCTCGACTCCATGAAGCCACCGCCGGCCAAGCCGAAGGCGAAAGAGAAGACCACCGAGGACTTCGACAACTTCAAGAAGGAGAAGCTCCTCAAAGACGCCGAGGCCGCCGCGCGCGTCGACCCTGACGCGGGCGAGGTCGGCGAAGCGCTCGACGTCGCGCGCGACGTTTACCGCGCCTACGGGATTTACCGGGCGACGCTGAAGGGCCTCACCGCCAAAGGGACGCCCGACGCCAAGGGCCGGGAGCAGGCCCTCCGCGTGCTGAAGAGCGAAGTCGACGCCGCGGTCGCCGCACGTGCGCCTGACACAGGCGAGCTGATCCAAAAGCTCGTCAGCGCCTGCAGCCGGACGAACGCGGAGTTTGGGCTCGGCTAAGGTCAGTACGCCCCGCCCCAGGGCCCCGCGTAAGGGTTCCGCTTGCGCTTCGTCACCGGCACCGTCCGCGCCGTGCCCTCGGCCTCCCCGCGATCCGTCGTGCTCGGCGTCTCGGTGACGGGTGTGGCGTTGGCGGTCGGCGTGTAGAACCCGGCGGCACTCAGGAGCGTGGTCTTCAAGACGTTGATCAGCGAGCTCATGGTCAATTCCTCCGCTATGATCTTCGCGATCGACGCGACGTTCGTGCAAGCGCGTCTTCGGCCGTACGCCGGCGTTGACGCTTCGTGACCAGCAGGCTTGTCGCGGCCTCCTTCACCGCGCCGCCGTGTACAGATCCGCCACGTCGTCGCCTTGCGGCTTCCGCTGCTCGTATTCGAGGCTATTGACGCGGTGCAGGGCGCACAGATTCTCGATGAGCTGCAAAACGGCCGCCTCCTTCTCGGCCGTCGAGACCGACAACGATCCGAGCAGCATCGTCCACTTCTCCACCGCGTCGAGCTCGCGTACGAGCCGCGCATCGAGCGAGGCCTTCTGCGCCTGGGTCAGCGTCTTCGGATAGATGTCTTGGCTGGTGAGCATCGCTTTGAGGGCGCTGCCGTCCGCGGTGTAACCGATGAACGCGCCGTCGGGCGTGACGAGCTTGACGAGCACCGTCTCCGCCGCCACGCGCACGCGCTTGCGCCAGAGGGCCATGTCGAAACCGGGGCGCGATTCGAGCACGCGCACCGCCGGCCACACGGGCTCCTTGAAGCGGATCCCTCGATCGAGGCGGAGATCCTTCGGCCGCCGCACCGGCGAGTCGGTCGACGCCACGTCTTCGCCGAAGAGCTGGCGCAAGCGCGCGTGCAGGGGCGACTTCTCCGAGTAGTACCAGTAGTCAGCGCGCGACCCGACGGCATACTTTCCCGTTCGCAGCGCCGAGATGTCGTCGTAAGGGCCATTCGTCACCTCCACCTTTTCGTCGAGCCGCAGCATCCCCGCTTCCGGAATGCCGAGCTCTCGCCACAGACGCATCGCCGGCAGCGCCTCCTGGCGGCCTCCGAGCGCGTCGCTCACCTCGCTCACGAAGTCCGGAAGCGACGTGAGGGTCGACATCCACATCAGTGGGTTCGCCTTGGCCATCAGCCTCGGCGCCAGGCGCCCTGCGAGCCGAAACAGGCTCGTCACCGCCGCCAGCTCGCCGCCGGTCACCAACGCCGACACGCCCATCCTCTTGACCTTGTCGATCGCCGAGAGCGACCCATCGTGCAGCGTGGCCCCGAGCTCGAGGAAGAAGCGCCGGCTGCCGAGCACGATCACGAGGTAGAAGCTCGGCGACGTCAGGGTTCCGGCGAGCGTGCGACCAGAGCCGCGCACGAGCTCCACGCTCGCGCCTTTGATGCCGGCGCCCTGAAAAGCGAGCGCCACCGACCGCGCCCGGAGCCGCGCTTCCAGGCGAAGCGTGCTCAAGCGCTCGCGCACGGTCTCCGCCTGCACACCGACGCGCTTCATCGTGCGATCGACCTCGTCTTTGAAGGCCTCGAACGCCTTCTTGCGCTCGGGCGTGAGCGCCTGGCCTTGCACTTCCTTGGCCCAGGCGTCGTAGTGCGCTTCGAGCGCCGCCAGCGTTCCCGCCACCTTCGCGTCGAGCGTGCCGTAGCGCTTCTTCATCACCTCGAGCTTCTTCGTGACCTCCTCGCCGAGCGCGGCCTCGGTCACGTCATGCCCGCCGGAGCGCACGCGCACCTTGCCGTCCTTGCCGAGGATCACGCGCACGCGCACGCCTGTCTTCTCGTCGCTCCATGCATAGAGGCGCTCACCGGTGCGCAGCTTCGCGCGGTCGAGGGCGCCCCCGAGTGTCGGGACGGCGATCGGCGCTTCGGGCACGGGCACCCGCGCCTTCACCCGGTACAAACGATCGAGCGCCTCGTGGATCGCCGCCGCCTGGTCGGCACTCGCGAGGCGCGCGCGCTCGCTGAAGTCCATGACCAGCGCAGCCCGATCGGCGCCCTTGATCGCGCTCAGCGAATGATGCCGGTAGTGCGAGAGGATCGCGTCGGCGTCGGCTTCGGCGAGCCCCATCGCTTTGCAGCGCCGTGCGAGCTCGGCATCGTCGCCGGCGGTGTAGAGGCGCAGGAGCTTCAGGAGCACCGCGTTGCGCACGAGAACCTCTCGCGGCGCCTTGCCGGGCTCGCGCACACGCCACGGGTAGCTCTCCTTGGCGTTGCGCACGAGCTCCTCGAGGCGCGGCGCGCCGGCGCTCGCGTGCGCGTCCACGACCACCGCAAGCGTGCGCATGTCCGCCACGCTCCTCTCGAGTACCTTCATGAGCTCTTTCTCTTCGCGACCGTCGATCCCGAGCCGGCGCTTGGCCTCGCCGTCGATCGCTTCGCCGCGGCCGTAGCGAAGCAAGTCGCGCACCGGCACCGTCAGCGTGCGCGCGGGGCCGCCTGGCTTGCGCGCGATCTCGATCGTGACCCGCCCATGACCGCCGCGCTCGAGGTCATCCATCAAGAACGCACGCGTGGAGGCGTTGAGCACCGGCTTGAGCGAGCGATCGAGCTGAAAACGGACCGGGGAGAGTGAGCTCGCGTACGCACGCACGCGGCCGAGCGCGCGCCCTGCCGCGCCGGTCGGATCGAGCGCGACCTCGGCGAGCGAGGCCAGGCGGCTGTAAGCGGCCGCGACGCCGCGACGGTAGGCGCCGCGCTGTGCCACTTCGACGGCGACGGGCTCGGCAGACACCGCGCCCGAGCCGAGTACGACGAACGGCTTGCCGCGGATCACCCGCCGCTCGCGCCAACGCGAGTACATCGTGCCTGAGCCTTCCATGACGAGCTGCTTGCTGGTCCGCCACAGCGCGCGCGTCGGGCCGCCGTACATCTTGTACATCATCGGCGCGTAGACCAGGGCTTTGCCGAGCAGGACGTCGAGGTGTCCCTCCGCCGCCTCGTGCGCGAGATCCTGCGCGAAGCCCACGGGCGAGATGAAGTCGGTGATCATGACCCACGTTTGCAGACCACGCTTGAGTCCTTTGGCGATCCGCGCCTCCGCCTCGCGCCGCTCGTCGGGCGTGCGCGCGCGAAAGAGATCGAGGTAGCCGCCGGCGATCTCGACGCCCGGTCCCACCGTCTGATCGTAGCTAAAGAGCGTGTGCATCAGATAGCCAAAGAGCAGCGCGCTCGCCATCGCCGTCTGCGCCGCCCGCTCGGGATCGAGCTCGAGCCCAGCGCGCCACGATTGAAAGCGCGCGCGCAGCTGCTCGTTCTCCGGCGCGGCCTTGCCCACCACATCGCTCGCGGCGCCGAAGGACGGAGCCGTTGCCGGCACCACGTTCTCGAGCGGCGAGCGAATGATCAGCGCGTCGCGCCCAACGAGATCGTCAGCAAAGTCCAAGATCGGCAGCAGCGCCATTTCACGCGGCGGCTTGATCGTCGCCAGCCGCCGCAGCGCCGCCGCCTCGGGCGCGCTCTTGTCGTCGAAGCGAACGCTGGCGCCACGCTCGGCCGCGCGCAGGAGCAGCGCCGCGTCCAGGTGGAGCTGCGCCAGATCTTCCTTCGGCAGCGCCAAGACCTTGGCGAACGCGGCCGCCCGCGCCGCCGCGGCGCCGACATCGCGGGACGAATAGCTCGGGTCGAAGGGATCCGATCGGGCATCGAGATCCCCTGCACGGATGAGCGCGGCCTTGAGGCGCGCGTGCTCCGTGAGCGAATGCAGCCCGAGCGCGTGCTTGGCGCCGTCCTTCAGCGCCGCGCGATCGCGATCAGCGGCGCCGCTGCCGTAGATCCGCGACAGCGCGAGCTGCACGATCCCTTTGGCCGCGCGGGTGTCCTCGTCGTCATCGAGCCGCACGTGCAGCGACGGCCACGGGCGTCCGTTCTTCTCCATGGCGGTAATCACCCGGCGCAGCTGCGCGATCGCGGCGGCCGCGCCCGGGAGCTTCGCCGGCACCCCGGCGAGGATCGTGTCGGCGATCGACTGCCCGATCGCGCTCGCGTGGCGCTCGACGAGGAAGCGCAGCACCGCCGCGTCGACCGACACGCTCGCCGCGCCCTTGACGTCGGCGAGCGCATCGCCACGGCCAACCCCCTTCAGCGCGTCGCGCCGCGCTGCGATCGCCCACGCGTCCTCGGCGATGCTCGGCAGCGCGTCGTCGCCGAAGCCCGGCAACATCCCAACGTGGTACGCGGCGCTCAGCGCAGCGCGGCCGAGGTCCCCGCGCAGCGACTCGCTCTCAGCCTGCTTGTGCTTCTGTTCCGCGGCGCCCGCGTCGAGCACGAGCGCGACGACCACGCGTGCATCGGCAGCGAGCGCAGCGTCCGGGGGCGTCGTCGTCACCACCCCCTCGACGATCGTCAGGCGCTGCTCGGCGAGCGCGCGACGCACCCCCGCGAGACTGGCCGCGGCGGCGGCGTAGCGCGCGAGAAACTCCGCGCGCAGGGCGCCGGCCATGCGTGCCGTGAACACCCCGTCGACCTTGCCTTCACCACGTGCGCGCAGCGCGAGCGCGTCGAGGGCAGCCAGGTGCTCGACGCCGAGACGTGCCGGCCCGGCCGCCACTTTTGCGAGGCCGGCGAGGGCCGTCGCGAACGGGCGCGGCTGGTCGGCGAGCGCGCGGGTTCCGTCGAGGCTCACGCTCACCGCGGCCTCGGCGCGATCGCTCGCCTGCGTGCTGCTGCGGACGGCCTCGGCCGCTTGCCGCAGCGCCACGAGCACCGGCTCGAGGTCGGCGGCCAAGGTGCCGCGCGGCGCCGGACCCGCGAGCGACGCGAGCACCAGCTGGCCGTCGTCGATGCGCGCCGCCGTCCGGGTCATCTGCTCGTAGAGCCCGGGCGTCACGCCCGCGCCGCGCGGCATCAGCCGATCGCGCAGAGCGCGCAGCTCGGTGCCGGTGAGCCAACCATCGATGCTGCCGTCGCCGCGCACGGGTGACGGCAGCCCTGCGAGCTTGGCGATGGCGAGCTTGAGCGCAACCACGGGCTCGTCCTTCGGCAAGAAACCGAGGCGTGCGCGCTTGACGACCCGCACGTGCGCCGGCTGAGCCCGAACCGCGATCCGCGCCAACAGGGCGCGCCTTTCCGCGGCGCTCGCCTCCCCCGCAGAGGTGAAGCGGTGGCCGCCCACCGCGTCGAGAACGAGGAGCTTGGCCGAGAGATACTCAGCGAGCTCCGTCTCGCTCGGTCGCGGCGCCAACGACGCTTCCGCCTCGGCCCGCTTCTGCGCGCGGGTGTCGATCGGCATGCGCGCGCTCGCCGCGAGCACGGCCGCGAGCGCCGCCGGCGGCGTCGGCACGGCGAAGCCTTGCGCCACGAGGTAGAGCGTCAAGAAGCGCTTCGGATCGATCGTCCCGCCCGCCTGCTTGTGCGCGAGGTACGCCGGGTGGCCGAGCGCCAGGTCGGCGACGAACATACTGCGCGGCGCGAGGCGTTTGGCCGCGCTCGCGAGCGCGATTTGCGCCGTCAGCGGATCGAGCGCCAGCGGCTTCGGCGCGTCGAGATCGGCGAGGTACGCGGTCGTCGCCTTGTCGACGGTCCCGAAGGTGATCGGGTCGCTGATCGCGCCGGAGGTTGCGGCGAGCCGCTGCAGCCCATGGAGCGCCGCGCGCGCCTCGCCGTCGAGCGTACCCGTGAGGCCCACACGCTCGCGCTTGCCGACGACCAGCGCCGAAAGCGCCGGCGAGAGCGGCTCGAACGCGAGCAACGCCCGCACTTTGTCGGCGAAGACGCGCACCGCCGCGTCGCCGACCGGGCCGAGCTGAAGCTTGTGTGCGCGCCCAGTCGGATCGCCGCCGCTCGCGATTTCTCGCGCCACGAGCACCTCGAGCTTCGGCGCGACGAGCCGGTGCGCGTCGGCGAGCGAGAGGTACGGCGTGAGACCGTGGCGTCGGCGCAGCTCGTCGAGCGTCGGCCGTCCTGCCCGCCACGCCGCCTCGAGCTCTTCTCCGAGCTCGTGCACGGCGCGGCGCACGCGCTCGAGGGCCGCGTTTTGCTTCTTCTCGTCGGTGAGCGCTTCCGGCAGCGGCTGCGGCGACTCCGGAGCCAAGAGGATCAGCTGCGCTTCGTTCGCGCGCTCGAGGACGCCGAACGCGAGCGTTCCCTTGCCTACGGCGTCGAGGATCGGATCGGTGATCACCTTCGACGCCGTCGCGCTGACGCCGTGGGGCCCGACCGTGAACGCGATCTCGGTCTCGCCCACGGCCAAGCGATCGAGGCGCGCGACCGGCGCGAGCAGCTTGTCGGCGATCGCGCGATGCTCTGGCGCTTGCCGTCCGAACGCCTCGATCGCGGCCACGGTGGGAGTGCCGCCGCCGCGATCGAGGAGCTGCGCGAGGGCGCGCGCGAGGCCGCCTTTGCGCAGCTCGTCAGAGATGACGAAGAGTTGCCTGCCGGCGAACGCTTCCTGGTATTTGTCGAGCAGCAGACCAAAGATGCGCCGCTGCTCGGTCACGCTGCGCTTCGGCAGG
This sequence comes from Deltaproteobacteria bacterium, assembly GCA_020848545.1. GTDB lineage: Bacteria > Myxococcota > JADLHZ01 > JADLHZ01 > JADLHZ01 > JADLHZ01. The sequence continues at coordinate 80,185 of JADLHZ010000007.1, forward strand.
AGCAGCTGCAAGGCCGCGAGCCCGGGCGCCGCGAGCGCGGCGACCATCGCTTCCTCGATCGCTTCGTCCTTCGCGTTCTCGGGCAGAGAAGCCCTTACGGCACGCTCGACGAGCACGACAGCTGCTTGCAATCGACTGTGCTCGATCACGTCGCGCAGCGCCGTTTCGAGCTCAGCGAGCGAGCCTTCGGCGAGGAGCTCGTCGCAGACCCGCTGGTAGAAATCTTCGAAGTCCTCGCGCTCGGCTTTGGCGAGGCCGACCTTGGCCGCGTACGCGTGCACGGTGGCCACGAGGCGGCGCTGGCGCTCCGGAGTGTCGGCCGCGGCCTCGACCGCCGCGGGAGTGATCGCCTTGCCAGCGACGACCGCGATCGGAGGCTCGCCGCCCTTCAGCGCGGTGAGGCGTTGGGCGATCGGCGCAGGCAACGCCACGGACGGACCGTCATTGACGACGCTCGGCGGCGGGAGCGCGGGCGGCTCGGACGGGGCCACCGCACGAAAGCGCGCGATCTCACGCGCGGCGACGAGCTCGACGGGGTCGAGCAGAGCGATCGAATGGCGGCGCGCGTCAACCTTCACGGTCATGGCTCACCCCAGTCCGTCATGGTTCGAACCCTCCGCAGAGAGCTTCGCGCTCGGAGCGCGTTCGGGACGACAGCGACGCGCGGCGGCGGCAGCGGTTGACGAGGCACGACAGCCCGGCTTGTCGCTGCGCGCGACTCACCGCGTCGATCGCGACAGGCCAGCTTGTCCCGACATAGCAGCCGCGGCTGCTACCCGTGCGCGTTGGCCGGGGAACTCGCGGCGCCTTCCGATATCGCAGCCAGGAGGATCACCATGAAGCCACTGCGAATGTACCGAGCGTCGCAACGCGCCCGCAAAGCGGCGGAGGCGAAATGAGTCGCGAAGTGGATCGACGGCCGCGCCGGTGGCAGCATGCCCGCGTGAGCCACGAGGCCTTTCTCGAGATCAAGACCGTGAGCGGCAAACGTTACTCGTTTCCGCTCGAAGCCGAGAGCACGCTCGTCGGGCACGACGCCAAGGACGTGGCGCTCTACATCGAAGATCCGCTGCTCTCGAAGCAGCATTTCGCGATCGAGCGCCGCGGCGCCGAGTGGGTGCTCATCGACGCCGGCAGCCGCAACGGCACCTTCGTCGACGGCGTCAAGCTGAAGGAGCGCGCCGAGGCGAAGCTGAAAGACGGCGCCGCGATCACTTGCGGGCTGACGACGCTCGTCTTTCGCCTCGGCGCGATCAACGAGCAGGCGCCGCCCGTGCGCCGCCTCGTGCGCGCGACGAGCGAGTATTTTCGCGCCGCCGACTTGCTCTCCGACACGAGCGACCCGACGCGCGCGCTGCTCGTTCGGCTGGCCGAGGAAGTGCTCCCGGAGCCCGATCCCGTACGGCTGATGCATGCGGCGCTGCGCATGGCGCAAGAGCGGCTCGGTGCCGAGGGCGCCGCGATCGCCGACGTCTCCGGCACCATCCTCGCGCGCCATCCGAACGGCGCGACGATCGACGTTCCGCCCGCGACCGCTTCGGCAGCCACGGAGCAGCGCGCGCTCATGGTCGACCCCGGCCCGCCGGCGTCGATCGCCGCGCCGCTCCTCGAGCCGCACGTCGTCACCCGCGTGCTCTACGCCGAACGCGCAACGCCGTTTTCGAAGGACGAGGTCGCCTGGGCCGCGGCGCTCGGAGCGATCATCGGCCCCGCGCTCGAACGAGCCGAACGCGGCGAGCGGCTCGAACGCGAGCGTGAGAAGCACCTCTTGGCGCTGCGCTCGCTCGAAGGCGCGTTCGATGCGATCCCCCACCTGCTCGGCTCCTCGGCGGCGAGCGCACAGCTGCGAAGCGAAATCGCCGCCACCGCCGCGCACGCGCGCCCGTTGCTCCTCTACGGTGAGCCGGGCGCCGGCCGCGAAGCGATCGCCCGCGCCATCCACCTCGCGAGCCCCCGGGCCGCGCGCGGGTTCGTCCCGATCACGTGCGCGCTGGTCACCAACCACGCGGCCCGCGAGCACGCCTTCGGCGCCGGCGAGAGCGACTACCAGTTGGCGAGCGGCGGCACCCTGTTCTTCGACGACGCGTTGGCGCTGTCCGAGGCAGCGCAGCGCCAGCTCGCCGTCCGTCACGCCCAGAGCGGCGAGGCGACGGCGCCGCGGCTCGTGTTTGCGTCCACACGTGAGCCCGAGGTCGTCAAGCGTGCGCTGATCCCGGAGCTCGCGAGCGCGCTCGCCTATGTGGTTCGCGTCGCGCCCCTGCGTGAGCGCAAGGAAGACATTGCGCCGATCGCCGCACGCTTCGTCGAGATCTACTCGACGCCGCACGGAAAGACGGTCCACCTCGGGCGCGAGGCCGTCGTCGCGCTCGAGCGCCACGTCTTTGGCGAGAACGTGCGCGAGCTCGCCCGCGTGCTCTCGCGCGCCGTGCTCGTCGTCCCAAACGGCGGCACGCTCGACGCGCGGCACCTGATCCTCGACGATCCCGGCCCGGCTTCGGCGGCGCTGCACGACGTCGTCGGCGAGTTCGAGCGCGAATACGTGCTGCGCGTGCTGCTCGAGCACGGCGGCCAGAGGAAGAAGACCGCCGCGGCGCTCGGCATCTCGCGCCAAGCCCTGCTCGAGAAGCTCAAGAAGTACGGCGTCTCCTCCGGCGACGAATAGCCTCGGCGGCTGCCTCCGCAGCAGCGACGCGCGACAGCTTATTGAAACGCTTATTGAAACGGTTCGATGAGCCTCGCCACGATCTCTCGCGCCTGCTCGACAATGCGCCGGCCGAGGCCTGCGCTCGAGGGATGCAGCGGCGGCACACCGTCGAGGACCACGCTCCGCCGATCGATCGTGTCATGCACGGCGTCGCGCATCGCTTGCACCAGCGCCGGCTCGCGCGTGAAGAACAGGCCCTCGGCGAGCTTGCTCTCGGCGGGCCGCTCGAGGTTGTACGAACCAAAACCGGCGACGCGCCCGTCGGCGACGTAGATCTTGCTGTGCTCCCAGATCTTCGTCTCGGCGATGCGCGCGCCAGCGTCGAGCAGCGTCGCATAGCCGCGCCGGGCGTTGCGCCACGGCAAATCGCTGTAGTCGGAGGCCTCACGCCCGGTCGTGACGAGCATTACCTCGGCGCCGCGCAGCGCCGCGGCGGTCACGGGTTGCATGACGGCCGGATGGCCGTTGACGTAGTTCGATGTCGCCAGCAGGGACCGTTGCACGCGCCCGAAGGTTTCGATCAGCGCCTGGGACGGTCCGCGCAGCCCGCCCGGCGGCGGCTTGTCGCGCAGCGGATTCGCGAACACGAAGACGAACTCCGCCAGACGCTCGCCGCGCGCCCGGCGGGCCTTGGCGTCGGCTTGCAAGGTGACTTCCCGCCCACGATAGTCGGCTTCGAGCACATCGAGCTTCGCTCGCCACGCGGCCGAGGCGCTCGGCCGGTCCCTCTTCGGCAAGTGCGCGAGGCTCGGCGCGCTGTCGCGCAGCACCGAGAGCGCCGCGCGCCCGACGCTCGCGACGATCGGGCCCTCGAGGCGGAGCTCGAAGTCCGACCAGTGGTCGTAGTGGCTGTCACCCACGTTGCGACAACCGACGATGGCCGCCCGCCCATCCTTGATCAGGGCCTTGAAATGGTTGCCGACGCCGAGCTCCTCGAGCTGCCTGGCTCCGGCGGCATACTCTGCGAGGCGCCCACCGGCCGCGAGCAGCTCGCGGGTGGCCGCCGCGAACGCGCGCCGCGCCTCGGGGCGGGCCCCGGCGAGCAACAGACGCTGCGCGAGCCAGTCAATGCCGACGATGACCGTCTTGCCGCGACGCGCGACGGCGGCGAGCTCTCGCAGGTAAGCGATGCCCTTGGCGTTCGGCTCGATCACGTAGCCGAGGTGTACGAGTGAGCGTTCGACGTCATCGCCGAAGTGAATGCGCCGCTCCCAGGCGTGCTCGCCGTTGCGCAGCACTTCCACGTCCGTCGCCGCGCGCGCTGGCTCGCCGGCGATCGCTTCGAGCTTCTGCCAGTAACCGGCGTCATAGAGATCGCGCGCCTTCGGCCCGACCGCGGCGGGCGGCGGCAGCTCCGCACGCGCAGGCGCCGCGCCGACGAGCGTCTTCAGCTCGATGACGGGCGAGCGATCGATACGAACGCGATGCCGATCGGCCGTCTCTCGCTCCGCGATGGCCCGCTCGGACGCCTTCGCCTCCGCGCGCTCGCTGCTCTTCGGCTCCGCACGCTCGCCGCCTCCCTTCGCCTCGCGTCGCTCGACGCGTTCTTCGACGACCTCCCGGCGCGGTGTTTCCCTTTCGATTCGACGTGCTGGTCCCACAACGCCACCTCAACGCTTGTCGCCGGCATCACCGGCGGCGAGCACGAGGGCGTACAGGGTTTGCTCGCGGCGATCTTTCAACCACTCCCTGATGCCGGTGATGAACGCGCCGATGTAGGCATTGACGTCGAAGGCCATGCTCGTCAGCTGTGCCGTCTGCAGCGCCTGGCCGACGCGGCGCACGAGATCCGGCGCCTGCTTCGGCGACAGCACGAGCCTGCGGCTCAACGTGCGAATGAGCTCGGTCAGCATGTCGTGCTCTTTCTTTCCGATGAAGCTCTTGCCGGTGCGCGTGCCGTCGGCCTTGGTCCAGCTCACGGAATAACTGCGCAGGTTCGCGACGGGCTCGCGGGGATTGAACGTCAAGTCGAGCGCGCCGCCTTTGCTGTCTTTGAAGCGCAGCGCGAAGAGGCCGCTCGGAGCGTCGATCACCTCGACCGAGCTCATCTTGTCGGCAGCGAGCTCCGGGATGCCGAGCTTCTGGCTCAGCTCTTTGACACGCTTCTTGGCGGCGACAGGATCGTCGTGCTCTTTGCGCAGCGCTTTGGCCGCGCTCGCGATCCGCTGCGCACGCACGTCGGCGTACGGCGCGAGGCCATCGTACTTGTCGGCGAAGGTGATCGGCACGCGCTCTTCGCTGCGGACGACGCGCACGCTGTCGCTCGCCGCGCGCTCGGCGCTCTTCGTGCCGTGGGCGTGCTTTGCTTCGCTTGGTCTTCCGTCGCCCCTCTTCTCTTCTACGCGGCGCTCGACGACGGCGCGCTCGCGAATTCGAATCTCTCGTCCCGGCATAAACCCTCCGAGAGCGGTATCGACCGTCCGCGCGGCGCGCTGCGCCCACACGGGCCGGCGTCAGGCACGACTGGCCATCCGCGACAAACAGGGTTGTCGCGCCGTTGGAGACACGCGCAGGCTCACTTCAGCTTTGGCGCCAGGCGCTCGAAGCGATCGGGCATGAGATATTCGGCGACGCGCCGGCGCGCTTCGATCGGGTGCTTTGCGCTGGTCAGTGCTTTGAGGATCCAGGCCTCGTCGAGCTGGCGCAGCGCCTGGATCAACGCATCGGTCAGCGCGTCAGCGGCGCCGACGCCGAGGCTCGCGTGGTGGGTGAGCGCCTCGTTCACGATCTGCTGCTGTAAGCGCGTGCGCTCTTGGTTCATCGCGTCACTCATCGCGTCACCACCTCACGGCTCGGATGCTCGGGGTCGATCCCGAATTCGACGAAGCGCTCCTTCAGGCGCGCGAGAAAATGCGCCTGGTCGCCATTTGCCTTGCGCGTGTCCTCGAGGGCGAGAAAGAACGCGCTCGCGCGGTGCCGGCTGAAGCTGAAAACGCGGCTATCCGACGCGACGTTGCGGTGCCTCGCCCACGCAGCTTGGCCGCGGGCGACGGCCTCCGGCCCGGGCTCGACGGCGACAGCGACGCCGGGCATCAGACGCTCGGTGAGCGCCGGCACGCCGCTCATGAAGTGGCCCGGGTGCTGACGTTGGTAATCGGCCATGGCGACGAGGACCCGGTCACGCGCCTCCTTCGTTTCGAAATAGAGGACGATGTTGTCCGCCCACTTGGTCGCCGACTCCGGCCCCGCGATCTTGCCTCCGACGACGCCGGGAAACGCCGCGGGATCGTCGATGATCCGGCGCACCACGAACGCCATGACGGCAGGCGCGTGATCCGCGCGCGCGTTGACGTAGATGCGCTCCTCGGCCGCTCCGCTCGCTCCCTTTCGATAGTAATGGAAGAAGTCGTTGTCAGCCTTGGCAAACTGTTGCGGCGCGTCCTTCAAGCCCTGAGCGACGGCCGCCGGCGAGTAGCGCAGGCCGTAGGCTTGGCTGAGCGCGGGCGATCCCGGCGGGCGGCCTTGCTCGATGGCCGCCACGCGCCCGAGGTAGGCATCGCGCGCCCCACGTTCGCCGGATGGGCCAACGAGGCTGAGCGGGTTTGGCTCGCCTCGCGTGTTCTGCTCGTAGATGTCGCCGTCGTTGAGGATCGAGGCGCGATGCTCCCACACCCACTCGGCGACGTCTTTGACACCCCGCGCGGCGGGCATCCCGCCTGCGTCCTGTACCCCACGCCCGCGGACGAGCGCCGGCAGAGCGAGCTTGGCTCCGTGTTGCTCGACGAGCCAGCGGACGATCGGCTGCTTCTGACCGGCGATATCGAGCGACAGATCCGCAAAGGCCGTCGGGGTCTGCGCGTGCGCGAGGCGTGAGGCGAGACCGTCGCGAATCTTCTTGTCGCGCAGGGCGATCTTGGTACCGTCGCCCGCTCGAAGCTCGGCGCCGGCGTCGACCAGGGCGAGTATCTCGCGGGCGAGCTGCTCGCGCGCTGCCGCATCGGCGAACGCATAGCGCTCGTCGCGGGCAAGCCCGATGAAACCGGCGCCGCTCGCCGCCTTCGACACGACCTCCACGGGCGCCCCGAGGGTCGCGTAGAGGGCGTCCGTCGCCGCGTCGAGCGCCGTCGACAGATCTTCTTCGCGCTGGCCACGGTCTACCCACAGCACCTCGTGCTTGATGCGCAGGCTACGGCTCGGCGGCTCACCGCGCGGTTCGAGCTGGCGCACCGCGGTGGCAACGTGCTTGCCGCTCGCGTCCTTCACCGCGAGCTCGACGTGCAGGACGCCATCGCCGCGCGGCAGCACGACGCTATCGTTGATGGTGAGCGTGTAGCCACCGCGCACGCCGGCGAACATCGCTCGCAACTTGCCTTCGGTCGCGGCGGCAAACCACTGCGCTTTCAGAAACGTCGCGGCGCGCGCGAGCCCGTCTTGGGGCGGCGGCAGGTGAAGCACACCGGCACCGGACTCGATGTGCAGCGTCTGCCGCCGCCAGGCGCCATCGAGCGGATAACTGACGAGCGGCTCACCGGGGCTCGCGAGCAGGTGGAAGCCGTCGATGTGCGTCGCTTCCGGCGTCCAGTGCGGCAAGTTGTCGAGCATCGTCAGCCGCGGCGACCCGTCGGGCGCAAAGCCATCGAGGCGTGCCTGCCGCACCTTGTGAGCGGGTGGATCGCCGGTGCTGAGCTCGACGGTGATCGTTCGCTGCGGCGCCGTCTGCTGCACGATGGCGAGCTTCGTCTCGAAGGGCGCGTCGACGAGCGCGAGTTGCTCGGGCGCCGGCGGCGGCGCCAGCGGCGCGTCGGGACCCCAGCGCTGCATCTTCGGACCGGCGACGAGCACGCCGCTCACGGTGTCGCGGCGCAGCTCGGCGAGCGTCCGCTCGACGACGACGCCGCGGCTGTCGCGCAGGCTCACCGACGCGATCTGGCCGTCGGCGCCGCGCCTCACGGCCCTCGCGATGAACACGGCGCCGTCCTTCCCCGTCACCGTCAAGAGCGGCGGCGCCGGTTCCGGCTCGCGAAGGCCGTCGAAGAGGCCGACCGACCCCGGCTGGGCGAACCGCGGCCCCCGCGCCGCGAGCTCGAACGCCGCGATCACGTCGACTTCCTGCCCCGCAGGCTTCGTCTTGTCGTCGAGCGCGTCCGGGCTCACGGGCTTGGTCTTTTCGTCCCAGCCAGCGGAGCGCACGGGCTTGGTCTTTTCGTCGACCGCGCCAGCGGCAGCCGCTCGGGCGCGGACCTTGGTCTCGAGCAGCCGGGGCGGCTCGCCGTCGCGCCGCGGCAGCTCGATGGGCACGCCTTCGGGAAGGGCGATCGCGCAGATGTGGACGCCGCTCGGATTCTGCAGCTCGTCGGCCGAGACCGTGCGCGTGAACGGCTCCTCTGGACGCGTGCTCGAAAGACCGGGATCGCGCAAGACATAGAAGCGCTTTTCCACCGGACGCCCGTCGACGATGACGACGCGGGTCTCCATGCCGAGCGCGTTGACGAGGTGCGCCCCGTTCCCGAGCATGATCACGATCGGAATCCCGCCGCGCGGCATTCTTCCCGGGGCGAGGTTCAGGGCGAGATTGTGCTCGAGGGTCGCCGGCGGGATCGCGCTCTCCTTCTTGGTCTTGGGATCGACCTGGAACTGGTGACCAACGAGCGGCGGCAGGCCGAGAGGCCCGGCCACGCGTTCGTTGTCCAAGCGCACGTAGTCGCCGAAGTAGACACCCTGCTGCGCGCCCTTCTGCCCCACGCTCACGACGATCATGCTGCGCTCGGGATCCCCCGGCACCGGCAGGGCCCCATCGCGCGCGACGACCTCGCTGCCGGTGCGGATGAGCAGCTCGCCTTGCTCACGAATGAGCGGCCCAGGGCCCCCGAGCACCGCCTCGAGCGCGTAGCGTGGATCGGCTTCCATGCGGCGATATTGAAGCGTCGCGATCGCGCAAGAGCTCGCGAAATACTGCACGGCGCCTTCGGCAGTGCCGAGGCGCAGGATCTCGAGCGGCGTCCGGCGCACGCGCGCTCCACCCTCGTCTTTCCACGCGATCTCGTTCTGAAAGCGCTCGACGTCGTCGACCTTTCTGTGCAGCGTAAACACTTTCATCAGCATGAATTGTTCTTCCGCCGAGCCGGTGGCGGCGACGAGCGCGTCGAGCTTGGCGACCGCCTTCGGGTCCTCGCGCAGAAGCTTCGCCCGCGCCTCGTTGAAGCCCTGCTCGAGGCCGGGATCGACGAGGATCGCCCGACTGCCGACGACCTCCGGGTGAAACCCACGCAAGGTCGTGAGGGAAAAGGCCTGCGCCTGCGGATCCCAAACGACGTGCAGCGGCTCGCCCGCGGTCCCCTTCACCGGCGCCTCGGCTATGGCAAAGAGCCGGCGCGGCGCCTTGGCGTCGGCGTGCTTGCCTTCGAGCGCAACGTAAGCCTGCGGCGCAGCGGCCGCCACGATCGCATGGACGTCGGAGGCGTCGACCACACGCTCGATGCCGGCCGCACGCTGCACGATGCGGATCGCCCGGCCCGGATGCGCCGCGGCTTCCTCGGCCGTCGGCTCGCGAATCGTCCCGAAGAAGGGCACCCACTCTCCCTTGTCGCGCACGAGCCCCGCGGGCTTCCGAGTGGGCGGCCCGGCGAGCGACGAGTTCAAGTGAAGGTGCGGCGGAGACAAGCGCAAGCTGAGCTCGAGGGGCGCCCGGTTGAAGAGCTCACTCGCGCTCATGCGCCGCAGCGAGCCGTCGTTCGACTGCAGCGAGAACTTGCCGCCGGCAAAGCCGACAACGACCTGCGTCTTGCCGTCGATGCGGCAATACATGCCCTCGACCCGATCCGGGTTTCGTTCGGCGAGGTCCGAGAGGGCGAACGAGCGCTCCTCGATCCGGCCGTCGACGAGGCGCTGAACGCGCACCGAGGTGACGAACCCCACCGGCGAGACGTCGACGATCGTGAACTCGCCCTCGGCCGTCATGACCTTGGGCGACATGAACGCAGGCTCGTCAAGCTTTGCGTCGACCGGCTCATGACTGGCCCGCGGCTGCTCGGGCACCCGCGGCACGGCCTTTTCGCGCGTTCGTTCCAGCATCCCCTTCGTCGCCCGCTCCCGCGGGGCCGCACTGTCGCCTTCGACGAAGTCGTCCGCCTTCGTGCGTTTGGTCTTCGGGTTGAACGCCTTGGCGTAGAGCTCCGCATTCTTGTCGGTGAGCTCGAAGTAGCCTTTCTCGAGGATCTCCTTGGCCAGCGCGGCGCCCTCTTTGCTGGCGACGAGCCGCTGACCGACCTCGCCTCCCGCGTGCGCTTTTCCGTCTTTCGTCGCGAAGAACTGCGCGAAGGTCGGATCGATCACGTAGCGATGGCCGTCCGGCGTCTCTACGACGGTGAAGCTGTGGCCGAGCTCGGTCTTGAAGATGCCCTCGGTGCGGTGCCAGTTGACGATCGCGTTCGAGCCCTCGAAATGAAAGGCGACGACGGCTTGCGCTTCGACGCAGGCGCCGCCCATCGCTTCCGGCGCGTCGACCGGATCGCTCGCCTGGCCCTCTGGATCACCGAACAGGCGTGCGTGGTCGCGCCCCTTTCGGACGGCCGCTTCGATCGCGGCCAGCGGATCGCTTGCGGGCCGCTCCGGGTGCGGCTGCGCCTTCGGACGCTCGGCAACGAACGCAAAAAACTGCCGTTCGGCGCGAACCTGCGCTTCGCTCGTGAAGCAAACATCGTTGATGTCCTGCGCAAAGCTCGCGGCGTGCATCTCGGCGCCGTTCGGCCCGACGCCGATCGCGACGATGGTGTCGGCGATCGTGTCGCCCTCTTTGCCGTGACGACCGTCGTCACCGTCGATGCGAAGAATGCCGCCTTCGAGCGCGAGCACTTTGTGCTTCGTCTGCTTCGGCGGCTCGCCGACGTAGACGTAGACCTCTTCGTGACCGTTCTTCCACGCTTGCTCGACCGCGTCCGTCACCGGCATGCCGTCGGTGACGACGATCGCCTTCTTCTCGGCCGCCTGCGAATCCTGCCGACTCTCCGCGTGGCCAACGACGAGGGCGTCGTCGGGCTCTTGCGCTTTTCGACGGGCGGCCAGCGCGCGCAGGTCCTGCTCGAGCGTTTTTTGCTCCTGATGGCTGAGCCCCAAGATCTTCGCGTCGTCCACCGCGCGTTCGACGAGAGGCCCCTCGTCCAGCTTCTTCGCCGGCGTCTTCGCCAACGTGTCATACACGTCGAGCAGCACCTGCTCTTTCGCCACACGGCCCGCGATCACCTCGCGCTCGCCGACGCTCAGCTTCGGCGCGTGCGCTTCGAGCGCGCCGGCGATCGCTTTCTTCAGCTCGGCGGGTTTTTTTCCCTGCGATCCTTCGAGCAGGTCCGCGAGTGCTTCGTAGGCCGCCGGCGGCAGCGGCTCCTTGACCAAGTGCAATACCGGCTGGAGCACTGTGCCGTATGCCGCGAGCACCTTCGCCGTGCCGGGGTCCATCCCATGCTTTTTGGCGGCGTCGTGGATCACCGCGAACGCCTCCGCCGGCGACGACGGCGCGTTCGCGAGATAGTGGCGTGCGAACTCGAGCATGATCACTTTCTGCGCCGCGCTCGGTACCTCGCCCGGCTTCATGCGCCCGAGCGCCTCGGCGAGCACGCGCGGCTGATCGAGCACCTCCTTCTTGCGCGACTCGTGGTAGCCCTTCACGGCCGGCAGGAGCAGCATCAGCGCATCCATCACCTCATTGGCGTGCGCTTGGCTCAGCGGATCGGCCATGCGCGCGATGATCGCTTGGCGCACGAAGAAGTCGACGATCATCGGCTTGGCGCTCGCGACGATGTGCGAGAATTCCTCGGCGGTGTGCTTCCAGAACTCGCCGCTCTTCAGCGTCTTCGCAAAGCCGCGCTCCCGGATCGCGCGCAACCACAACGGCGACGTGGCCGCGCGCGAGGCGCCGAAGCTCAGCTGCGCCCCGAAGAGATCGACGCCCTTCGCCGCGTCGCCGCTCGCGCCGAAGAGCTTCTGCGCGGAGAGCGAGAGCGCGCCGGTCACCGCCTGCATGAGCGCCATGTGGCCCATCGACGCACCCACGCGGACGATCGCGTTCGTCGCCTTCCACAAGGTGCCGCCCATCTGCATGCCAGCGCCTTCCAAGAAGCGCATCGCCTTTGCCGCAAGCACTTCGGCCTCGAGCGCCTTGCCCCCGAGCGCGAAGACCGAGCCGCTGCCGAGCGACAGGCCGATCTCCGCCGCGGCCTGCACGCCTTGGATCAACCGCTGATTCTCCCGAAGAAAATCGGCCTTCGCGTCGAAGCCCGCGCCGATCTCGCCAAGCTGCCGCGAGGGCACCTCGAGCGCCTGCGCGCGCGCGAGCACGTCGCCCGCGTCTTCGCCGTAACGCAGCGACGCGAGCTCCGGCTTGTCGCCGGCTTGGGCCTTGGCGCCAGCGGCGAGCGGGCCGAGGCGTGGACCGGCATCGTCGTCGAACGCGCCGAGGAGATCGGCGAAGAACAGCTCACCCGCGAGCCCCTTCTCGCCCGCCTTCACCGCGGCCGCGTCGAAGAAGCGCACGTCGCCGTCGATCGCTTTGTCGATCGCGGCATCGCCTTCCTTCCATTGCTTTTCGTTGTCTTCGAACGCGAGATCGCGCGCGCTCGCGAAGCGGCCCTCGGTCGCGAGCACGCCGAACACCGACGCACCGACGGTCAGCAAGTTCATCGCGTCGCTTACACCGATGTTGGCGTCGCGATAGGCGGCATAGAGCCCATCTTTCGCCGACTGCCGCTGCGCCTTCAGCTTGTCGGCGATCGCGTGTAGCGCCTCGGCGCGCTGAATAGCCGCCTTCTCCCGCATGGCGTCGGCGCCAAGCAACGCACCGAGCGCACGATCCAGCTCCGGCGACGGCTTGCCGACCTTGGCGAGCGACACAAACCCGGCGGCGCGCGCGGCGTCGGCCGAGTCCTGTAACGCTTGCACTTCGCCGTCGCTTCCTGCCCGGACGAGCGCCCCACCCGGACCGGAGAGCCTACGGCCGATCTGGCGTTGGTGAACGAGGCGCTGCACGGCTTGCTCGCCGGCGTTCGTGAGCTCTAGCGCGGCGCCGGCGCGGCGATCAGCGTCGCCGATCGCGCCGCCGACGCGCCGCCCGTGATCCAGCGCGTCCTTGGCGCCGCCCCCCAAGCCGGCATCCGCGAGGAGCACCGCCTGCTCGCCGCGCAGCGACACGGCGACCGCACGCATGGGATCGCGCGCATTAGGGTCCTTGACTTCACCGTGCTCGGCGATCGTCTCGGCGAGCGTCGCGCCGCGCTCCAAGCGATCGTTGACGTGCGCGGATCGCTCGCGCTGATGGTCGCCGAGCGCGCGCTTCGCCTCGCGCTCCCCGCGCGCCGCCGCGTTGCGCTCGCCGAGCAGCGCCTTGCGTTCCGCTTCTTCGCCGGCGAGCTCGGCCTCTTTCTTCGGCGTGTCGCTGATCTGAAAGCCGAAGAACTTTCCGTCGTCGCCATACAACCACGCGTCGAGCGCCTTGTCGTTCTCGACTTCCTTCGCGAGCAGAGAGACGCCCTTTTCTTTGGCGGCGAGCGCACGATCTTGCGCCAGGCGCTCCTTCGTCGCTCGGACGACAAGCTCCTTCTTCTGCTTCTCCTCGGCGGCGAGGCTCTTCTGATGCGTGCGCTCCAGCGCGAACGCGCCGCTCACGACGCGCAGCCGTTCTTCTGCCGGGAGCGCCTTCGCTTTCTCGGCGAGGTCGTACGACTCGGAGACCACCGTCGCCGACTTCGCGCGCAACGCCGCGAGCCCCGGCACACCGCCCTTCGCCAACGCCGCATCGACGCCGTCGCGCAGCGCCAGATCGTCGCGCCGCTTCTGCTGGGCCGGCCGATCCGCGACCGCCTCGTCGTACGCCTTCTTGGCGCCCGCCGCGCCGGCTTTGGCGTCGCGGAGCCGTCCTTGAGCGCGGGCGATTTTGTCCTTGTCGGCCGCGCTCGTATACAAGATGCCCTTGCCGCGAGCTTCGTCGCCGCGCAGATCGGCTTCCGCGGCATGCAGCTCGGCTTGCGCGACCTCTTTCTCGAGCGCCTTCTGAGTCACTCGGTCGACGGGCTTGCCCGCGCCTTTCGCCGCCGCGGCAAGCTGCGCGATCTCGAGCCGCTTCTTCGCCGCGATCACGCGGTACTCCGCCGCGTCGATGTCCGCCGTCTGCTCGTCGCTCTGCCCCGCGACGAGCCCTTGGCTCACGCCCGCGGCCACGCCGCGCGTGATCCCGACGTGCTTCGCCGCCGCGGCGGCGCGTTCGGCTTTTTGCAACGCGTCCTTCGCAGCGCGCTCGCTCAGAGCGTTCACCGGCGGCTCGGCGCCCTTCAACGCCGCGCGCAACGCCTCCCCTTCGGTCGCCGTGCCGAGCAGGGCGTCGAGCTCCTGGTTCTTCGCGATGTTGATGCGCAGGAGCTGGCGCTGCTCGTCCTTCGCCATCACAGCGAAGCGCGGGGCGTGCTTCTTCTCGGCCTTCTCGAGCGCGGCGAAGGCGGCGTGCCCTTCGATCTGAATCTCCGCGAGCGCCTGCGCGTCGGCGACGAACTCCGCAGGCGATGATGCCTTCGGCTGCTTCTTCTGCTGCTCGACTTGCCAGGCGTTGCGCACGCCTTGCTCGAGCTCCCCGAGCAAGGCCGCCTCGGCCCGCTTTGCTGCGAGCTCCGGATCCTGATCTGCCTTGCGCGCTTCCTCGCGCGCCTTCACGACCGCGATCGCGATCTTGTCCTTCGTCTTCTGATCGTTGCGCAGCGCGCCGAGCCGCTTCTGCAGATCTGCGACGTCCTCTTCGCTGGCGACGCGTCCGCGCGCAGCGGCCCACCGCCGCGGCACTCCCCCGCGGGCTTTGTGCAACGCGCTGAGCGTCTCGCCGTAGTTGAGCGACTCCTTGTCCTTCACTTCGTCGAGCGCGCGCTTGGCATCGACATACGCCGCGACGTCGTCGCCGGTCTTGTACAACGGCGCTTTCTTCGCCGCCGCTTGAAATCGATTGAACGCGAGCTCGAGCGGCGCCCGATCGAGCTCACGCTTGCCGATGCCGATCCACGCGTCGTCGGCGTCCTTGTCGTGACCCTGCTTGCGCAACGAGTGCGCGCGCCACTCGTCGCCGGCGTTCAGCGCGTCGTAGCGCAGGTGGGCGCCGATCCCGGCCTGGGTGCGCTTGTCCTCGGACACATTCGGATCGAGCGCATCCTTCTTCAGCTTCTTGATCTCGCGCTCGACCTCGGCGGTCACCGCCTTTTGGTTACCGGCGTTGGCGTTGAGGAAGGCGACGTGCGCGCCCATCGCCGCCGTCAGACGAAGGTTGATTTTCGCAACCGCGTCCTTCGAGTGCTTCGGATCGGCGAGCAGCGCCGCGCGCTCGGCTTCGAGGCGATGGCTGGCGGCGGCGAAGCAAAACAGCGCCAGCGCCGACGCACGCAGAAACGCCTGCTGCTCCGGCCCATGCATGTGCTTGGGCGGATGCCGCGCCTTTTCCAGCGCCGCTTGCAGCTCGGGGCTCATCGCGCCGGTGGCGATGAACGCGGCCAGGTGATCCTTTGGCACCTTCAGCTCGTCGAAGAGCGACTTGTCGCCCTTTGGTAGCGAGCACTTGTACGCCCGAAACAGCGCCTGCTCGTCGCCTTTGCCGATCGCGTCGCGGGCCGCGGCGAGCGCGCGATCGTTCTTGCGAGCGCCGGCGGCGAGCTCGAGCGAGGCGAGGCGTTGCTCGGCGCTGCCCTTCTTCGGCGGCGGCCGACCCCAGGAGTGCACGAGGATCGCGCGCTCGAGCCCGTCGAGGTTTTGCTGCAGCGCGGCGATCTCTTTTTCGTGACCTTTCGGCTTCGGCGTCAGCGCCTGCAGCTTCTTCTTCTCGGCGTCGCGCTCGCCTTCGAGCCGCTTCAGCGCCGCGTCCGGATCTTCGTCGGGCAGGTCGAGCGCGGGGCCTGCATCGGCCTTCGCCGGCGCACCGTGCGCGAGGGCGTCGGGGACGACGAGCGCCTCGGCCTGAGGCGGGGCTTTGACACCGGCTGGCTTGGGCGCCTCCTCGACCACAGGCGCCTTCGGCCCTTCGACCGGCTTACGATCGTCGACGCGCATCAGAGGAATATGCCCCTAACTCGGCGTCACGCGTAGAAGTTTGCGCGTGCGTCAAGCCCCCTTTCGCTGGCGTGACAGGACGGCTTGTCATGCCCAAGGGACGACGAAATCGATGCGCGGCCGGTGATGGTATCGCATGCTGCCGTCAGGATGGCGAACGACAAGAAGGGCTGGCGGAGCGGACGCTCCGGAGCCAAGGACGGCGCCGTCGAGGCGAGCAAGGATCTCCTGCGCAAGGCGCGCGCGGTCAACCCGAGCCTCGCGGAGCAAGGCTCGACCACCGAGCTGTTCATGAACGTCCAAGCCGCCAAGGCCAAGCCCGCGGCGAGCACCACGAAGCCGGCCGCAACGAAGGGCGGTGGCCAAGCCGCGGCACCGTCGGCGAGCGCGAGCGGCGGCGATTTCTTCACGGCCTTTTACGCGCGCAAACAACATCACCAAGACGAGCGCGAGCGACTGACGCAAGAGCTCGCCCGTGTCGACCGCGAGCTCGCCACGCTCGGGCCCAGCACCGCCGAAGCGCTCGTCGAGCTCCTGCTGGCGGCCGACCCCGGCGTCGCCAACCCGCAAACGCTCGAAATCCTTCAGCGCGAGAAAGCATTCCTCGACCGCGTTGGCTTCTCGCAACGCCAGCTCGTCGAACGGCGACTGCAAGAACAGAAGAAGTGAGACGCCACGCGACGCGCCGCTCACGAACGAGGCGGCGTATGGGAAAGGGAGAGGACGACGATGACGAAATTGCCGCCGCCGACGACCCCGCCCGTTCGTGCCCCTGCCCCGGCCGCCGCGCCGCAGAGCAAAGCGCCGAGTGCCCCGATCGGCTCAGCCCCCCTGCCAAAAGACGTCAAGCCCGCCGCCAAGACCGCGGCGAGCCCCGCCGCATCGCTCGCCACCAAGGACCAGGTCGACCGCAGCAAGCCCCGCCCACCCGACGCGAGCGCCGCTCAGCGCTTCACGGACTATGTCTTGCCGCTCTCCGAACAGCAGGTCGGCAAACAACGACCGCAACGAACGGACGAGCTCCACACCGCGCTCGTCGTGGGCGTCACCGACGTCCTCAAGTGCCTCGTCGAGCCCGAGGGGATCGCCTGGATCCGAAGCCGCGCCAGTCACCTTCAGAGAAGCCCGAGCGACGGGATGTTCATGCAGCTCCTCCCGAGCGACTTTGCGCCGAAGTTCGGCGCGGCGCTCGGCGCCGCCTTCGATAATGCGGAGGCCCGCGAGGCGCTGCGCCAACGCTTCGGGGCCGACGCGGTCGGCATCGACGCGGCCGCCGAGCGCGTCGTCGGCCGGCTGCTCCTCGGCGCGATCGCGCTCGACCAAAAGCCCTCCCTGCGCCAGCTCGCCGCCGAGATGGTGCCAGGCGCCGCGCCCAAGCTGCCGCCCCTTCCGATGACGACGCTCGCGACGAACCTCATCAACGTGCTCGAAGCGAGCCTCGAGTACTTCATCGCCAACGCCGGACGGCTGATCAAAGGCGACTCGTCGGCGGATCTCGACGAGCTCTCGGGCCAGCTCAGCACCCTCAAGCAAGAGAAGCTCGCGATCGCGGCCGAGATCAATGCGAGCACCGGCTCCATCGTCGGTCTGCAGATGGCGCATGCCGAGGAGGTGGAAAAGGCACGGCAGAAGGCCGAATCCGACAAGATTTGCAGCGTCATCGGGGCGATCTTCGGTTGCATCGCGGCGATCGTCACCGCCGTCGCCGTCTCGGTCGCGACCTTCGGCGCGGGCTCAGGGGCGCTGATCGCGGCCGTGGCCGGGGTCGTCGGCGAAACCGCGGCCGAGGGCGTGGCGATCGCTTGTGCGGTCAGCGCCATCGTCGTCGCCGTGCTCACCGTCGTGACGTCGATGCCGAAGCTGCTCGAGCTCGGCGCGATGATTGCGCGCGCGTGCGGCTCCACCGCCGCCGCCGAGATGTTGGAGCAAGCGGCCTCGGACATGGAAACGTGGATGAACGACAACCCGTGGTTCGGCGCCATCGTGTCAGTCGTCAAGCTCGGCGCCGCCGTGCTGATGGGCATCGTCCTCGCGTCGTCGCTCTCCTCCGCGAGCTCGGAGGTGGCCGGCGATGTCGTCGAGGAGGGCGCGGAGATCGCCGAGCAAGGCGCCGAGGTTGGCGTCGAGGGCGCCGAGGTCGGAGAGGAAGTCGCGGACGAAACCGAGAGCGTCGTCGACGACCTCGCCACGCTCGCCACCGCGCTCGAGTCTGGCGCCGCGCTCGTCGACGGCATCGGCAAGGTGCTCAGCTCGAACGCGATGAAGGAGCTCGCGGCGATTCAGAGTCGGATGGAGAACCTCCGCGCCCAGCTCGCCGAAGTGGAGCTCGAGATCAAACAGCTCATCGGGAAGCTGACGGAGAAGAATCGCCAGCAAGAAGAGGTGAAGGAAGACATCGGCGAACGGCAAGAGCAAGAGCAGCGCTGCATGGAGGCGCTGAACAAGGCCGCCGAGTCGTACTCTCAGATCCTGGCCGCCGCAGCCCTCACCTGAGGGCGCTCTCCGGCGCGCCGCCGGCGGTCGCGCTCACTTCGCGGGCGACGCTGCTCCGCGCATCCGCGCCTTGGCTTCTTCGACGCGACGCGCAACGAGGTTGAACGCGTCAAAGCTGCTCATGTTGCGATCGACGACGTAATTCTCCGATCGCTCGATGCGATGGAGCTCCGCCGGCGAGAACACCTCGGGCGCGAGCTTCTGCGCCAGCTCGGCCAGCCCCTGCTCGATCGCGACGAAGTCGAGGCCGGCGTCGGATTTTCCGGCCAACAGCTCGCGCGCCGCGCCGCTCAGGCGCTCGGCGAAGCGTTCGCAATTGGCGGGGTCGATGCCGCGCTCGGCCGCGACCGCCACGGCCTCGTCGACCCATTGCGCGGCAAAAGACGCGACCGGCGCGTTGCTCGACAAGGGGACGCGCTCGGCGGGCGGCTTGGCCCCCGTGCCCTCGACGGTCGAGGCGCCGTCACGGCTGAAGGTCTCGCTCGGAGCCGCGGCCCGGCTCGCGTCCGCTGCCTTCGCGGTCGAGGTCTGCTCCACCGTCGCGGCACGCTCGACCGTCGGCGCATCCGGCACCCCAGGGGCTTTTGGCTTGATCGTCGTCACGCGGCTCTCCTCGATGAACCTACCACAAGCGCCTCACCTTGGCTCCGGGTTCGGTGCGCGCACTCCTACCGAAGCCCGCGGCGGACGGCGCGCTTGTCGCGATCTGTCACGCCGGCGTGCCGGGGCGGCCACCGCGACGCCGCCGCGCCCGCCGCGGCCGAAACAGAGCCAGGAGGAACACACGACATGGGTGATTCAATCAGCGGAGCACTTCTCGCCATGGGGCAAGTCGGCGCCGGCATCAGCTACAGCGCGCCGGACGGCCAGAAGGGCGCCTGGGTCGGCGGCGAGCTGAGCGGCGTCGGGCCGATCGCCGTGGGCGCCATCATGGGCAACGGCGTCATCCCGATCTTCACCGCGGCACCGGAGGTCTACGGGCGCGTCGAGGCCAACGGCGAGCGTATACGCGGCCAGCTCGGGCTCGGCGCGCAGCTCGGCGCGGTGATCCTACCCGTGCCAGTGCAGCTCACGACGGGCATCGGCCTCGGTGGCAAAATCGATGGTCCGCTCTCCGATGGGCTCGTGCGCTGGAACGCGGGCGCCGAAGCTCCCGTCGGCGTCGCCAACGTCGGCAAGCTGATGGGGCTCTTCTCGCTCTCGGCGAGCTACGTCGGCAGCAAAGACTTCGGCAGCGGCCCCGTCGAGCACGGCCTGTCGATCGGCCTCAAGGTCGGCTTCGTCGACTGGAAGAACTTCACGCTGATCCCGAGATGATCACATCCCGAACGAGAAGCGAAACGCGCCGAGCGCACCGAGCTTCACCTCCGGATGCAGCGTCTTCGCCAGCGCCTTCCTGCCCCGCGCCGGCGACCACACGAACGCGTCGATGATCTCGATGACCGCAAGACCGATCGCCGCAAACGCCGCGACGTTCATCACGACCTGGAGCGGCATCGGGTTCGTGTCGTTGAAGAAGAAGCCGTCCGCTTGACGCAAGCGCCACCAGACGACCCCGACCGCCACGTTGGTCGCAACGAGCGCGAGCTCCAACCCCAAAAACGCGCCGCCGGCGGCGTAGTCGTGGTTCAAGAAGTGGCCGATGCCGCCAGGGAAGATGCGCGTCCATGGGTGCTTGTCGCCGGTGGTGCGCGCCTCGGCGGGCACCTCGTTCATCGCGGCAACGAACTTCGCGCGCTCGCTGTCGAAGAAGTGCACGAGCTCCGGCGGCGTGGCGCCGCGATCGAGCTCATAGTCCACGTTTTCAGCGAACAAGCGCTGCAGCTCGGCCGCCGCTTGCGGCACGTCCTGATCCGGGTTCGCCAGGCGCAGCGAGAACGCGAGGAGCAAGCGCGCCCTTTGCCGCGAAGCGCCGTCCTTCAGCTCCGGATCGCCGAGCACCACGAGCAAGCGCTCGATAGCGCCCGCAAAGTCGTACTCGTCGTAGGCGTGCTCTCCGGCCGCGAGGTGCTCGCGCCAGGTGACGGCACCGGGCGCAGCGGCCGGAGCAGTGACAAGATCGGCGGCAACGGACAAGGACAAAACGAGCAGCAGCATGATCACTTCTCCAGCGTGACGCGCACTTCGCGCGATTCGCCGCCCTTGACGACGACGATCTCTTCGGCGGTCTTGTACGACGGGTTCTCCAAGCGGACGACGTAGCGGCCAGGCTTGAGCTCCACGCTGTTGAAGCGCGGGGTTTGACCGAACGCTTTACCGTCGATCGAAATCTTCGCCCAGGGCTTGATGATGAAGCGGACGACGGCCGGGGTCGCGAGCGCCGGCTCCGGCTCGACGGGACGCGCCGGCACGGGCGCCGGGGCGACAGCGGTCGTCGCTTCCGGTGCCGGCTCGCGCGAGGCGGGACGCGGCTTCGGCTTCGCGTCCGTCTTCGCGTCGATCGCCACGGGCGCGGCCGGCACGGTTGGCACCTCGGTGACCGGTGGCGGCGCGAGCTCCGGTGGCGGCGGCTGCGGGAGCTCGGGCGCCCTGTCGGCGATCGCCCCGCTCACCAGCGGTGGCGCGACCGGTGGCGCCGCCCGCGCGCGCGCGCGAACCTGCCACGCGAGGCCGATCGCCACCACCGACACCACCAGCGCCGCGGCGATCGCGTACGGCCACCGCGCGCGCTCCTCCGGCTCCGCGGTCATGGCGAGCGGATCCGGCGTCGTCGTCGCGAGCGGCCGCGGCGTGCGCACTTCCGTCGCCCCCGTCGCCACGACGGCAATCTTCGACACGCTCGTTTGGTGCTCGCCGAGCGCCGCCGCCACCGCGCGCCGCAGTTCAGCACGGGCATCGAGCACACCGCGCGCCTCGAGCATCGCCCGCACGCGCGCCGCGACGTCCGCCGCAGACGCTGGCCGCGCCTCCGGATCGAGCGCGCGCAGCTCGTCGATCAACGCACCGAGCTCGGGCGCGACCCGACTCGGCACGGGCGCCAAGTCGCCCCGCGCGAGCTTGCGCAGGCACTCCGGCAAGTTGGCCGCGACCACCGGCATCTCGCCGGTCACCACGTTGAGCAACATCGCGCCGAGCGAGAACAGATCGCCTGGCGGGCCGGCGGCGTCCGGATCGAAGATCTGCTCGGGTGACGCAAAGAACGGGCTGCCGATCGCCGACGTCTTCGCCGAGACGAAGGTCTGGCTCTTCGCTGCGCTCGCACGCACGATGCCGAAGTCGCCGAGAAACACCGTCCCGTCGCGATCGACGAACACGTTTTCGGGCTTGAGATCGCGGTGCACGAACCCTTCTTCGTGCACCGCCGCGAGCGCGTCGCACACCTGAACGACGAGCGCGAGCGCCACGTTCTCCGCGAGCCCTCCTTGCGGAATCACCTTACTGACGGTGGGCCCATCGACGAAGCCGATGACCAAGTAAGGCAAGAGCGCGCCCGGCCCGGAGTAGTCGAGCACCTCGACGATGTTCGGGTGGCGCAAGCGGCCCATCGCGCGCGCCTCGCGGTGGAAGCGCTTGCGCAAATCCGGATCGATCGCGCCGCCCTCGTCCGAGAGCACGAGCTTGACGGCCACCTCTCGCTTGAGGCGCTTGTCGCTCGCGAGCAGAACCTTGCCCATGCCGCCTTCGCCGAGCATCCCGCGCACTTCGTAGCGATCGCGCGTCGCGAGCCCGAGCGCGCGCACGACGTCGCCCGCGGCGATCGCTTCCTGCAACGCGCCGTCATTGTCCGGCGCGCGGCTCACCCGCGTCGCCTCCGCCGGATCGATCCAGTCGGCGACGATCGCGCGCGCGTTGGCGCCGGCGAGCGACGCCGCGATCTGCAACGCGACCTGCGCCGCGCTCACCGGCCGCGCTCCGAGCGGGCCCGTCAGCGCGTCGCCGATCGCCGCGAGCGCCGGATCGACGCCGGCCGCCCCCGCGAGCTTTTGGATCTTGCCGTCGATGATCGCCGCGAGCAGCGCCGAGATCTCGCCGACCGGCGCCGGCGCCTCGCCGAGCACGGCGTAGGCGATCGCGATGCCGAGCGCGTAGAGATCGCTCGCCGCGTCGTAGCGGCCCGTCTTCAACACTTCGGGGGCGACGAAGAGCGGCGTGCCGACGATGCCGGTGCCGCGCGTGACGAAGGTCTCGCTGGTGCGTGCGCCGGCCACGGACGCGACGAGGCCGAAGTCGGTGACGACGACGCGGCCGCTCTTCTCGACGAAGATGTTCGCCAGGGAAAGATCGCGGTGAATGAGCTTCTGCGCGTGCGCGGCGGCCAGCCCGGCCGCTGCTTGCGTGAAGATCGCCGCCGCGACCCGGCTCGGCACCGGGCCACGCGCGTCGACGAGCGACTTCAGATCGGCGCCATCCAAGAGCTCCGTCGCGATGAACGGCGCTTCGCCATCCTTTCCGGAGTAGTCGTGCACGGAGACGACGTGCTCGTCGACGACCCCGAGCAGCGCGCGTGCCTCACGGTGAAAATGCGCGCGCGACGCTTCGTGCGCGAGCAGCTCGTCGCGCAGCACCTTCAGCGCGACCGTCTTCTGCGATCGCTTGTCTTTGGCCTGATAGACGATCGCGCTTTGGCCTTCGCCGAGCTTCTTGACGATGTCGTAGTCGGCGATCGGCATCGTTCTGCTCAGGGGTAATCGAAGTTGACGATGAGGCGCGGCTTCATCGGATCCTGGCGGCCCGAAGGCGGATACATCCCGGTGCTCTCGCCGGTCGCGAGGAAGATCTGCTCGCTGCCGGCGACGCCGCCGCGCGGCGACGTCTCGATGCGCCACTGCGAGCGGCCCGCGCGCTGGCCAGGCAGGCGCAGCGACCAGTCGAGCTTCACCTTCGGCGCGACGTTGAAATAGTTGAGCGTCAGGTGCTGCGCGTGGCGAAAGCCTTGCGCCGATGACACGGGATCGAAGCGATAGATCAACGATTGCGGCAAGCTGCAACCGCCCGGGCCGAGGCACTCGTTGACGGCGTCGGCGGCAGGTACGGCCGACGCGTCGTAGTCGTTCGTGTCGAGCCCACTTCCGTAGTCGACGCTGTACGCCCGCATGTTGCCGCTCGGCGAGCCGACCTTCCAGTCCCAGAAGAGCCAGAGCTCCGCGGTCTGAACCGTGACGAGATTACCCTGCTGCGCAACGTCGAAGTCGCTGAGGGGTAGAAACAGATCGAAGAGGTTGAAGCTGACGAAGCCTTGATAGTTGCAGTTGTTCGGCGGGCCTCCGTCGCCAATCATCATGCCGACACCGGTGTTGAACGCCAAGGAACCTTCGCTGCAGTCGGCGACCGGCACGATGTACCCGTCGAGCGTGCCGACCGAGTTGATCGTCACCGTCGTGTTGCGCATGACGCGGAAGGTGCCGGTTGCAGGGCTCTGCAGCGCGTTGATGTTCGTCGCGTCTTTGGCGGCCGTGCTGACGGTCCACGTGACGGTCACCCCCTTGGCGAAGTCGCTCGAGGGATTGAAGGTCAGCACGTCGCCGCCGAGGTTCCACGAGATCGCGCCGGCGACCGGCGTCGCACCAATCTTCACCGAGAGCGCACCCGCGGTGCTGGCGAAGTTCATCGGCTCGCTGAACTCGATGACCAAATTCGTGCTCGGCGCGACGCCTTTGTCACCGGCGGCCGGCGTCACCATGTCGACGGTCGGCGCCATCGTGTCCGGCGCCAAGCTCGTGTCGAAGGTCCAGGCGTCGTCCGCGGCCATCTTGTTGCCGGTGTCGTCTTCGAGGTTCGCTTGTACCTTCGCCGTGACTGGCTGGCCGGCCGGCAAGTTCGCAGTGGTGCAGCTCGCGCTCTGGCGATCCGTGCTGACGTTGACGGTGCACGGCGCACTATTGACGAGCAGCACGACAGACGGGGTCTTCACCGGCTCGCTGAAGCTGACGGTCAAGATCGTGTTCGGAGGCACCAAGGCCGCGCCCGGCGCTGGGATCCGCGAGACGACTGCCGGCGGCGCCGTGTCGGGGATCGGCGCCGTCGTGAAGGAAAAGGTGGTCGTCCCGGCCAGCAACTGGCTTTGGTCGTCGCTCGCCGCGACGGTGGCGACGAAGCCCGTGAGGTCGAGCAGCGGGCTCGTCGGCGTCCACTCGTAGGTTTTGCCGTCGTTCGTGATCACCGGCTCGGACAGCGAGACGTTTGGCTCGAGCGCGAGCCCTGCCGACACGACCGGACGGCTGAAGGTGACGCTCAGCTTACTGTCGAGAGGCACGACGGTGGCGCCGTTGGGCGGGTTCGTCGAGTCGATCACCGGCGGCGCCGACAGGCTGACGACCGGCGGCGCCATCGTCGTGAACGTCGCCGTGCGCACGCCCTCGATCGGCTGGCCGAGGCCGTCCTGTCCGTTCACCTCGATCGTGTACTCGGTCGAGTAGCTCATCGCGACCGTGACCAAGTACGTCACGCGCTGATCTGCTTGATCCCAGAGCGGCTGGCTGAGCTCGAGCGCCGGCTCCGAGAACAGCGTCACCGTCGGCACGTTCATCGGCTTCGAAAATCGGTAGGTGATCGACGACGTGACCGGCACGTCGACGGTGCCGTGCTCGGGCTCGATCGACACGATCACCGGCGCCGGCTCGAGCCCGGGCCGGCGCTTGAACTTCGGCGCTTCGAAGTTGATGCAGGCGCCGACGAGGATGCTCGTCGCGGCGGCGCAGGTCAGCGAGAGGCGGGTCATCGCTTCCCTCCCTTGCGCGCCTTCTCCGCGGCGAGCAGCTTCTGCTGCGAGAAGCCGATCCGCTTCAGGAACGCCGCGTGCGCGTCGAGCTGCGCGAGCGTCGCGTCTGCCGTCAGATCCGGATCGCTCGCGAGGAGCGCGTCGATGACACGCGCACAGGCTTGCTCGGCGACGCTCTTTCTCTGCGCAGCGAGGCCCGCACGCTCCGTCTTCGCATGCGCTTGCTCGTCGCGCAGCCCGGCGGTGCGCTCGCCGTACGCGCGCTTCAAGCGCTCGATCTCCTCGGCCAAGCTCAGGCCGCCCTTCGCCGGAGCCGGCGCCGCTTGCTTCTGCTGCCCGGCGTTGAATTGATCCTGCATGTGCGACACGACATCGCGCGTGGATTGTCCGTCGCCACGCAGCTGTGGGTTCAGCTGCAAGAGGCGCCGCACCATGTCTTCTGTCGGTCCGCCGCTGCCTTCGCTCACGGCGTCACCTTGAAGCCGATGCTCTTGAAGAACGCGGCTTCCTGCTCGACGAGCGCCCGCGTCTTTGGCGACTTCAACGCCGGATCGAACTTCCTGAACGCCGCCTCCACCTCGCCACGAATCTGCTCGGTGATGGCGCCGGCGCTGAGCAGCGCTTCGCGTTCGGCGAGCGCGGCCTCCGCGTCCGAGATCCGCGCGAGCTCGTCTTCTTCCCACGCCTCGGTCGCGGCCATCACGGCGGCGAGATCTTGCAGCGCCATCTTCGGCAGCGGCTTCGGGTCGCGGGCCTTGGCGGGCTTCGCTGCAGCGGGCGCCGAGCCAGCCCGTGCTTCCTTCACTTCGTCAAAGAGCTCGCGCGTAGACTTGTCGCCCTTCAGCTCGGGGTTGATCGCGAGCGCCTTCCTCACGACATCCTGCGACGCGCCCGCGGTGCCGACGGCGTCGGCCGTCGGCTTCTTCCACTTGCCGAAGCGCGCCGCCGCCTTCTTGACGTCGTCGTCGCTCATCCAGCCTCCGCGAGCGTGAGCAGCGTCTTCACGGCGAGCGCCTGCGCGCGCTTGCCTGCCGTCGTCGCTGCGCCAGGGTCGAGCGCCATCGCGCTCTTCAGGCATGCAGCGGCCCGCGTATACTCGAGCCGCGCGAGGTAGAGCTCGGCGAGATCGACGAAGGGCCGCGCGTGCTTCGGCCGAAGCTTGGTGGTCTGCTCGTAGGCGAGGATCGCTTCGGCGTCCTTGCCCGCGCGGCCGAGCGCGCAGCCGAGCACGAGCCATCCGTCCGCGTTCTTCGGATCGAGCGCCACGGCGAGGCGGCCGCACGCTGCGGCGTCTTCGGCTTCGTCGGCGTCGAGCAACGCGTACCCGAAGCGCGCGATGGCGCCGGCGTCCTTCGCCGCGAGCTTCAGCGCGGACGCGAGCGGCTGCGTACCGGCGATCGCGCCGACGAGAACATTGAGCTTGGCCTCGATGGTCGCGTTCATTTGAGGTTGTTCGTGATAGCTTGGCTGGTTTGGCCCATCTTCGCCAAGGTGTTCGTCAGCGTCTCGAGGAACTTACTTCGCCGCTGCATAGTCATTTGTAAGCGCATCGATTGGCTCTCCGACAGCTCGCCCGTCGACTGCAATTTGTCGTCGACGGACTGGATGAACGCGTTGAACTCGCCGAGGCCCTTGCCCGCGCCCTGCGCCGGCGGCCCATCGACGAGCCGATGCGCGCTCGGATCTCCAAAGAGCAGGCCACCAACGCCACCATGGCCGCCCGAGACGGCACGCCCCGCCGGCGGCAACCCGCCGGTTTGCGCTTGCTTGAACGCATCGTAGCCTGGGCCGCTCTTGCTCTTGATGTCCGCTTCGGCGGCCTTCAGCGCGTTCAGCATCGCGACGCGCTCGTCGTTCGTGAGCAGCACCGCCGTCTGCGGCGCCGCGACCTCGCCCGGCCCCGCCGCGAAGGTTTCTTGGCGAATGAAGGTCCCGCCCGCCGAGAGCGCGTCTTCGAGCATGCTCGAGAGCGCTCCCCATTTTTGCTTGTCGAGGTAGGCGAAGTCGCCGTTCGGATGATTCGCGAGGTGGTTGCAGTGGCCGTCGTGGTTGTAGAAGCACTGCAGGCTACTCTGCGGCTCCGCCCACTTCGCTTGCGCAAGAGTCTCGGCGCCGTCGCTGGCGGCGGCTTTCTTTCCGTCTTTCATCATCTGCGCCACCGAGAGCTCGGTCCAGGCAGCAAGGTTCTGTGCGTCCTTCGGCGAGAGTTTCTTCAACTCGCCGGCGAGCACTTCGAGGTTCGCCTTCACGGCGCCGCCCGCTTGCTCGAGCCACGCGCCCGCATCGACGGAGCCGAGCCACGCCGCGTCGGACGCGAGCGCTGTCACACTATCGGCCATCGCCTTCGCATCGCCCTTACCGGCCGCCGCGAGAAACTTGCCGAGCGTCTCGCCGGCTTTGCCGCCGTCGAGGGCGCCCTTGTTGGCGGCAGCGACCATCTCACGCACGAGCCCGCCGATGAACTTGTGCACGAAACCGGAGACCCCTGGCGGCAGCGATGCCGCGATCCCGTCGATCACCTGCTTGATCTGCTTCTCCTCGGGCGAGAACTCGTTGGCCGCGTAGCTGCCGCTCACGAGCTTCTGCAGGATCTCGGCGTGCGTCATCGTCTTTGTGCTGCCGGGGATCGGATACGCGGCCGCCATCGGATCGGCCTTGGCCAGCTTCGGCTCCTTCTGCCCCATGCCGGTGAACGCGACTTTGCACTGGTGCAGGTTGTCGATCATCTGCTCGTAAGACTTCGGCGGCAGCTTCAGCTTCAGCATGTCCTTCAAGAACGCTTCGAAGCTCTCCGGCTTCTTCGCGACCGGTACGAACGAGTCGTAGACTTTCACGAGCCCCGCGGCGATCTCCGGCGTGAGCCCCGCCTGCGCCGCGAGCGCTTCGTTCGTGAGCGGTGCTGTCGCCACGGCGCCTGTGCCGTTCGCAGGCCCCGCCGGCCCGGCCATCCCGTCCTTCACCCACGCCGGCAAGCTTCCCGGCGGCGTGAGCGACGGCTTCGCGTACATGATCTCGCCGGCGCCGTTCTCGAGGTCCGGCGACCACACCGCCTTTCGCACCTCCTTGTACTGATCGAAGGTGACCGACGCATGGATGGCGCCGCTCGCGAGGCCGGCGTCGTACTCTTGGCGCAGCTCGCTGTTCATCCGCGCTTCATCGGCTTTGAGCCGCGTCTTCAGCTCGCGGAGATCCTTCTTCTTCGCGTTGATCGCCTGCATCTCCTTCAATTGATCGCGCAGGTTTTCGCTCTCGGTCCGCTCGCATTGCATCATGACGAGCGCGACCAAGGTCTCGATGCTCGCGCTCGCGAAGTCGACGCCCTCGAACACCTGGCGCGCGCCGGCCCCGAAGAGGTCACCGACGATCTCCGGCTTCGTGAGCTCCTTCGCCCACGTCTCCATCTGCACGACCACGGGCGACGGGATCTCGATGTCGGTGTCCTTCTTCTTGTTGTCCTTCTTCTCGGCGCGAACATAGGTCGCAAAAGCGCTCGCGACCTCCGGCTGCAGCTGTTTGATCTTCGCTTGCAGCGCCGGCGAAAATGACATGCCCTGCGACGCCTTGGCGGTGGCGAAGGTCTCGGCGCTCTTGTCGATCGCGTCGAGCCACTTCGCGTACGCCTTCACCGTGTCGAGGCGCTGCTTCTGATCCGGCGTCATCTGCAGGAGCGCCTTGCCGTCGTTGAGCAGCGCGTCGAGGGCCATGCGCGAGACTACCGAATCGTCCGGCATCTTCGCGACGCCTGGCACACAGAAGCCTTCCGGCACGTCCGGCGCGAACGCCTTGCCGAGCGCAGCGCCCTCGGGGACGGCGTTCGGATCGATGCTGGCGGTCAGCGCGGCGAAGAGCGGCGCCGCGGTGCCGGCGTCCGCCGGGGGCGCGCCTTGCAGGACAATGAGCCCGGCAGCGAGCTCCGCGAGCTGACCCACGGCGTCGGCGCCGGCCAGCTTGCCGAGGCTATCGACCGCGATCGGGCTCGCCGTCTGCCCGACCGCCGCGGCGTCCTTCTTGGCGTCCGCTTTCTTGGCCTCGACCGCTGTATGCGCGGGTGTCGGATTTGTTGAAAGCGTCAGCGGCGTCTGCGTCTGCCCAATCTTCATATGGCGATCTTCCCCTATGCAGCACGGATCAGATGCCAATCGGGGCGCATGTCAAGACAGCTTGCGATCCGAGGACAAGCGCGCTTGCCACGCTCACCGCGCGAGCAAGCCGAACAAGTTGTACTCGAGCAGCTCCTTGGCGATCCGCGTGCGCGCCGCCTTGCTGCGCGGCCCTTCGACGAGCATCGACGCGATCGTCTCCTTCATCGCCCCAACCGCGGCGCTCGCAGCGACATCGAGATCCATCTCGCGCAGGAGCCCCAGCTTCGTTCCGGCCACGAGCGCACGCTTGATCATCGACTTCGCATGGCCGTGAAACTCGCGGACGCGCTCTTGCAGCTCGCGGTCGCCGCCGCCTTCGCCGAGCACGACGACGCGCGCGAGATCGCTGTTCTCCTGCAGCACGTCGACCAGCCGCGACACGTTCGCGAGCAGCTGCTCGAAGTGCGGCACGTTCGACACCACGTCGACGCGCACGAACGCGTCCTTCAGATCCGAGATCAAGCGATCGAGCAGCTCGCCGAAGAGCGCGCGCTTGGTGTCGAAGTGGGCATAGAACGTGGCGCGGGCGATGCCACAGGCGTCGATGATGTCGTCGATCGACACGCGCTCGTAGCCCTTCTTGGCGAACAAGCGCCGCGCCGTCTTCAAGATCTCGTGCTTGCGCGCTTCCTTGAGCTCACGCGCGCGCCGGACGCGGCCATCCTCAGTCATGCGGGCAACGCTAGGCTCACGCGATGGGCTCGATCAAGCGAGCGGCCGCGCGCCGAACGCCGTAGGCGAGCGCACGGAAGAAGGGCAGCTCCGGTGCTTTGGCGACGAAGGGCCGCGAGCGGTTGTCGACGGTGTCCATAATCGCGTCGTGGATCGCCGCGACGGTCGCGGGATCGTCGGTGAACAGCAGGCCTTCGACCAAGCGATCGTGCGCCGGATGCTCGAGGTTGTAGCTGCCAAACGCCGCCACGCGCGCGTCGGCGACGTAGAGCTTGCCGTGCTCCTGCCGGTTCGTCTCCATCACGCGCGCGCCGGCTTCGACGAACGAGCGCAAGGCGGGCGCCGCGTTGAGGGTGGGCAAGGACGACGTCCTCGATGCCTCCGCGCTCGTCGTCGCGAACAGAGTATCGACGCCGCGCTTCGACGCCTCCACCGCAGCTGCCCGCAGCTCCGGCACTGGGTTCACGTAGTTGCTGGTCGCCAACATTTGCTTCTCGGCGGCGCGATAGGTGTCGATCAGGGCGTCGGTGACCACGTTGTTCGCGCCGGCGGCGGCCTGCGTCGGATCATGAAACACGAGCTGAAACCGCGGCAACGTCGCTCCGCTGGCCAGCCGCGTCGCGGCGTCTGCCTCTTGCTTGGCTGCGGCCTTGTCGAGCGACTCTTTGATGATCTCGAGCGTGATCTCGTACGCCTTGCGCTGCACCTCGGACAGACCCATCTTGTCGAAGCGGTTGTTCGCGTTGCTGCGTTGCAGCACCTTCAGGGCCGCGTCGCCGATCTCCTGGACGATCGGCCCTTCGAGCTTCACGTCGAAGTCGGTCCAGTGGTGAAAGTACGACTTGCCCATGTTGCGGCCGCCGACGATCGCGGTGGTGCCGTCGACGACGAGCGCCTTGAAGTGGTTGCCCTGGCCCACCTTCTTCAGGTGATCGCGCGGCGTCGCGAACCACGACACGAACGAGCCGCTGCGCGCGAGCTCTTCGAGCTTCGCTTCGAGCGCCTTCGAGTCTTTGCCCTTCGCGGTCATCAGCGTCGCCGCTTCCGAGAGGAAGTCGACCGAGAGCGCCACGAACACGCCGCGCTTCGACGCCGCGATCAAAGCGTCGATGAAGCGCAGCCCATACTCGTCCGTCTCCAGCTGGTAGAGCGTGCAGGCGATGGAGGTCTTGGCATTGGCGATGAGATCGAGGCGGGCTTGGAATGCCTTCTCGCCGTCGCGCAGGTGGTCGACCTTGGTCGCGACGCGGGGCGCTCGGCCAGCGGCGGCGGAGAGCTTGGTCCAGAAGTCTGAAGAGAAGCCACGGACAACGTTCGCACTCATTTGGCTCATAGAGGGGCCGGGATCATCGGCGGGAAACGTTGCGGGTTGCGTGTATTTTCGGGCGCAAGCCGTGGGAATCAGTCGGATTCGCCATCGCCATCGCCATCGCCATCGCCATCGCCATGCGAGCGCGGGATGCGGGGTCAGCTCATAGGCACTGAGCTTCGTTCCGCCCTTGGTGGTTTCTCTCCGTCCTTCTTGCTGCTGCGACTTCCTGCTGTCTCTGCGAATGACCCTTTTCACAATCTACCTCGCCGTCATTGACAAATCAATAGATCTGCATATAATTATCCATATGAAAAGCGTTCCACGCCAGGCGATGTTGCCGTTCGGCCGTTCCGAGCGTTCGGTGAATCGTCAGATTGCCGAGCGCATGAATGGGAAGAAGGCGCGCGACATCAAGCGGGGTCCGGGGCGGCCGCCGAAGCCGCCGGGCGCGAAGAAGGTGGCGCCGCACATCTCGCGCCCAACTCTCGGAACCCAGAGCGCGGTGCATGTGACGTTGAAGTTGCGTCGTTCCGTGCCCAACCTGCGGAACCGCAAGAAGTACGCGCTAGTGAAACGCGCTTTTTCGCGCTTCCGTTTCGTGTCTCGCGCCGTGCCGCGGGTCGTGGAGCCCGAGGATGGTGCACGCGCGGGCGATGGCTTTCGTTTGGTGCACTTCGCGGTGCTCGGCGATCACATACACATGTTGTGCGAGGTCGACTCGTCGAAGTGGCTCGCGCGCGGCGTGCAAAAGATCGCGATCAGCCTCGCTCGTTCATTGAATGCGGCGAGCGTGCGCGAAGCCGGTGGCTCGTTGGATCCTCGCGCCGGCGCGATGAGCGAGCGGCCGGGGTGGATCGGCCCCGTGTTCGTCGAACGCTATCACTTGCACGCGCTCGCGACACCGAAGGAAATCGCCGCGTGCCTCGAGTACCTCTTCACGAATGCGCAGAAGCACTTCGGCAGCATCAACGCCGTCCGGTGCAAGCTTCACGTCGAGGGCCAACGCGCGCGCTACATCGACGTCGACGGCTTCACCTCGTTCGCCGAGCTGTACACGAGCGCCGACCCACCCATCGCTGGGCCGCGCGGCACCCTCCTCCTCCGCATCTTGCGCCAAACACCGTGGGCCACCGCATGAAATCCGGAAAACACGGTGTCCCCTGAAAAGGGCCCCTGAAAAGGGACCGGGGAGCATTCGATCGTTCCGGGGAGCATTCGATCGCTTCCGATCGCACCGGCGGATCGCAAATAGGCCAGCAAGGAGATGGATCGAAGCACGGAGTCGCTATGCCGGCGCATAGCGGAGATCATTCGCAGGGACACGTAGGAGGAGGCAGGCGCACGGAGAGACGCCAGCCCACGAGAGCCCCGTCGGACACACCAAGCTTGGTCGCCATGTGCTGCTCCTGGTCTCGTGCCACGCAAAGCGCGAAAAGGACCGGGGAGACCGCTACGGCTTCGCGGTCGACGCCGCCTTGATCCCCGCCTTGTCGAAGTCGCCCGCGCGGACGCTGACGAAGGCGTCGTGCGACAGCCGCTTCTTCAGCGCTTCGACGACGGTCTTCGCGTCGAGCGCTTTCACCTTCGCCTCGAGGTCGGCGTCGAACGCAAAGGTGCGGCCGAGGTAGAGCTGGCCCGTCAGCTGGTGCACGAGCCCGTTGTCTTGCGAGCGCGACACGTGGCGGCCTTCGAGCAAGCCGGACTTCGCGGCACGGAGCTCTTCATCGGTGAAGCCGTCCTTCAGCGCGCGCTCGAGCTCTTCTTTGACGCCCTGCTCGATCTTGCCGAGGTTCTCCGGCGCGTAGATCGCGTAGATCGAGAACGATCCGTTGCTGTCGATGTTGCCGGCGCGCAAGCTGCTGCCGACCCCGTAGCTCGTGCCTTCCCTCTGGCGCAGGCGCGTGGCGAGCCGCGAGTTCAAAAAGCCGCCGCCCAAGATGTAGTTGCCGAGCATCAGCGCCGGATAGTCCGCGTCCTGATCCTTCAGCTCGAGCGTCGTGCCGGCGAGGTACATCGCGTTCGCTTTGTCGTCCGCCTGCAGCTTCATCGCGACCGGCGCAATCTTGCGGAACGGCGTGGCGATGCGCTCGTACTTCGTCTTCGCCTTCCAGC
This sequence comes from Deltaproteobacteria bacterium, assembly GCA_020848545.1. Classification (GTDB taxonomy): domain Bacteria; phylum Myxococcota; class JADLHZ01; order JADLHZ01; family JADLHZ01; genus JADLHZ01. The sequence goes on from JADLHZ010000007.1 coordinate 113,283, forward strand.
CGCTGAACGTACGCGTCACGAACGCGTCGACGACCGGCTGCTCGAAGTCGCCGACGACCGCCATGTCCACGCGCTCCGTGCCGTACATGTCCTTGTAGAACGCCGCGAGGTCCGCGACCTTCACCTTGTTGAGCTCGACGACGGCTTCGTCGCTGTCGAACACATAATAAGGATGTCCCTTCGGCCACGGGTTCAGCTGCTTGCCGAAGGCGATGCTGGCCAACGCCTGCGGCTGCTTCCTTTGCTCCTCGAAGCCGGCGAGCTGCGCCTTCTGCAGCACGTCGAACTCCTTCGGGTCGAACGACGGCTCGCGCAGCACCTCCGTCAACAGCTCGAGCGTCGCTTGCAAGCTCTTCTTCTCGACCTCGATCGACACGATGCAGCGCGTGGCGTCGCCGCCGATGCTCACTTGCGCCTTCAGCTTGTCGAACGCGTCCTTCAGCTGCTCGCGCGTGTGCTTCTTCGTCCCACGCAAGAGCATGCTCGGCACGAGCGAGCCGGCGAAGTCCTTGCCGATCAGCGCCTTCTCGTTGCCGAGGTTCATGGTGAACGCCATGAACACGAGCTCTGCCCGCGTCTTCTTCGGGAGCAACGCGAGGCGCACGCCGTTCTTCTCGGTGCGCGTCGTGCGCTTGTCGATGTTCGCGGGCGAGGCGTCGAACGCTTCGCCGGCAGCGACCGCGGCTTCGCCCTTGTAGCTCTTCACGAGATCATCGAGGCCCTGCGCTTCCGGGATCTCGACGCGGTCCGGCTTCTCGGTCGGGATGAACACGCCGCTCGTCCGGTTCGTGGCTTTCAAGTACGAAGCCGCCACGCGATCGACGTCTTCCTTCTTCACGTTCTTCAGACGATCGCGATGGATGAAGTAGAGCCGCCAATCGCCCATCGCGGCCCACTCGGAGAGCTGCAGCGCCAGGCGCTCGGAGACGTTGCGCGTCTGGTCGATGCTCTTCAGCAATTCGCTCCTGGCGCGGTCGACCTCCTCGTCGGAGAAGGCTTTCTTCGGCGACTCTTCGACGGTCTTCACCAAGAGATCGCGCGCGGCCTCGACCGACTGCTCCTTGCGCACCTCGGCGGTGAAGATGAGCGCGCCCGGCTCCTTCAACTGAAAGTCGAAGCCGGCGACGCTGACGGCCTTCTTCCCCTCGACCAGGCTTTTGTACAGTCGGCCCGACGGCGTCGCGCCGAGCGCACGCGAGAGCACGTCGACGGCGGCGAAGTCCGGGTGCCAGCCGGCCGGCACGTGGTACGCGACGGCCACGCCTTGCACGTCGCCGGTGCGCCGGAGTGTGACCGTGCGCTCGCCGTCTTGGGTCGGCTCACGCGTGTACGTTTGATACAACACGCGCGCCGGCTTCGGGATCTTCGCGAAGGTCTCGTTGACGAGCTCGAGCACTTTCTTTTCGTCGAAGCGGCCGGCGACGATCAGCATCGCGTTGTCCGGCTGGTAGTAGCGCTTGTAGAAGGCCTGGAGGCGCTCGATCGGCACCTTCTCGATGTCGCTGCGCGCGCCGATCGTGGAGGCGCCGTAGTTGTGCCAGAGGAACGCGCTCGACAGCACGCGCTGGATCAAGATGCCTTTGCTGTTGTTCTCGCCCGCTTCGAACTCGTTGCGAACGACGGTCATCTCGCTGTCGAGATCCTTCTTCGCGATGTGGCTGTTGACCATGCGATCGGCTTCGAAGCGCAAGGCCCACTCGACGTTCTCGGGCGAGGCGGGAAACGTCTCGTAATAATTCGTGCGGTCGAGCCAGGTGGTGCCGTTCGCGCGTGCGCCGCGTTCAGTCAGGGCCTTCGGCACGTCAGGCGTCTTCGGCGTGCCCTTGAAGAGCAAGTGCTCGAGCAAGTGCGCCATGCCCGTCTCGCCGTAGTCTTCGTGGCGGGAGCCGACGAAGTACGTGACGTTCACTGTCACCGTCGGCTTCGAGTCGTCGACGAAGGTGAGCACCTTCATGCCGTTCGGCAAGGTGTAGGCGTTGATGCCTTCGACGCTGGTGTCGAGCGCGGGAGCAGCCGTCATTGCAAGAGCGAGGAGAAGTACGTGCATAGGGCCAGCGTGTCTAGCCGAGATGCGGGTCCCGATCGAGTGCGTGAAATGTAGGTGCGCGTCATGGTTCTGTAGCGCGTGCTCGTGTAGGATTTCGCGCGATGATCCTCCTCGCTCTCTCGTTCGCCATCGCGGCCGACCAGTCTTTGAACCTCGGCGACGTGCTCGTCACCTGCGACGCCGCTTACGTGATCGAAACGCGCGCCGGCATCGTCGTCCGCCGCGTGCCACTGCCGGCGAAGTGCCTGAGCCTCGAAGCGAGGGACGGCGGCTACGCGGTGAGCTACGGCGACAGCGACAGCACGCCCGCGTGGAGCGATACGATCTCGCGCAAGATCGGCGACTCGCTGCCGGCGCGCTTCGTCTTGGCTCCCGTCGGCGCGCAGTACGCGAAGAAGAAAGCCGAAGCCGTGGTCAGCGACGCCGCCAAGGTGCCGGGCGCAAAGATCTCGGCGCTCCTCGCGGCGGCCGGCGCGCGCGATCCGACGAACCCGTGGCTCGACGTGTTGCGCGGCAAGGCGCTCTTGCAAGAGGGCGACAAAGACGCCGCGGCGCAAGCGTTTCGCGAGGCGCTCGCGCACCCGGCAGAGTACGACTTCGAGCTCCTGCGCCTGAGCCGCGAGCTCGAGCTACACGATCAAGCGCTCTCGGATCAGGCCTTCGATCGCGGCATGCGCTACCTGCGCCACCATGGCTACGAGCCGGAGCTGATGATGTCGCTGCTCGGCGGCGCCATCTACCTCGGCAAGCCTGGCGAGATCGCGCCCGAGAACGAGGCCGCGTGGCACACGAAGAACGCCGCGCACTGGCTCGACTTCGCGCCGCGCAGCGAAGGCATCGCCCCCTACTTCGCCTGGCTCAGCAAGCACGGCGACGCAGCGCTGCAGCCGCTCTACAAAGACGCCTATCGCCGCGCCGAGCCGGTTTCGTTCATGGGACCGTTGCCGTGGCAGTCGCGGCACGGTGGCCTCCTCATCAACGCGTGCATCGGCGGCGCGACCTTTCTCTTGCTGATGGCGATCGCGCGCGTGTTTCAGCGACGCGAACGTACGCCGCCCGCGCCAGGCAAGTTGCCGCTCGCGAAGTGGACGCGCGCCGAGATCGCCGGTCTCTTCGCCGGCGCCGTGCTCGTGACTGCGGCGCTCGTCGAAGGCGCGCGGGGCGTGGCGCTCATCGGCGAGAGCGCCAACGTCCCCTTCGAGCTCGCGATGGGTCAGCTCGATCACCCGGTGGCGCTGCGCACGCTGCGCGACGTGCGATCGAACAACGCGTCCTTGCGCTTCTTGGGCCTCGGCCTGCTCATGGCCGGGCGCTACGACGAGGCCGAGAAGACACTGGCGAAGTCAGCGGGCGCCGACGCCGAGAACAACCGCGGCGTCGCGCGCTTGCTCGCGGGCGACAAGACGGCCGCCGAGCAACACTTCGAAGCCGCGCGCGCGAAGGACCCTTCGTCGCCCGCGATCTACAACTTGGCGCGCGTGCGCGGCACCCCGCTACTCCCGGCCGAAGCGGGCGACATGCGCGCCTTTCGCTTCTCGCGCGCCGCCCACTACGATCTTCCGTACTTACTCGCGGTGCCGAGCGAGGCCGACTACATCGACTTCTTCGAAGCGCGTATCCAGAAGCGCGGAGAGAAGGCGTCGCCGTTCGCGGTCATCGCGCTCCTCAGCAGCCTCGGCGTGCTCGCGGGCGTGCTCGAGAACGTGCCGATGTTCGTGGTCGTCGTGGGCATCCTCTTCGCGCTGCTCGTCGTCCTCGCCCTCGTTCGCGCGTTCTTCGCTGCGGCGGCGATCGAAGAAGCGCCGTCGCGCCGTGCGCTCATCGCAAACCTGATCGCCCCGGGCGCAGCCCTCGGTTACGGCGCGACCTCCGGCGTCGTCGCCGCCCTGACGGGGTTCTTCGCCTTCTGCACCTTCGTGCTCATCTCGACGGGCGGAGTTTCGGCGGACATGCTCGCCGCGATCGCCACGCCGAGCTACAGCGCCTTCTTCGTGCACCTGGAGCCGCCGGCGAACCCGTTGCGCTTCGCGTGGCTCTGCCTCGCGCTCATCTACTTGGCGAACGCGGCGTTCGTGATCTACCGGCGCGGCGCTACGGGCCGAACGGCTTGAGCTCGAGCGTGAGCCACAGGCGCGGGCCGTTGCGCTCGCCGGTCGTCGCGTCGCCCGAGTAGATCGGCCGGCCGGGGATCAACGAACGGAAGAAGCGGACATCGAAGAGGTTCATGGCCGAGAGCGCGATCGTGAAGCGGCCGGCGGCGTCGATGGTGTACGCCGCGCGCGCGTTCATGAACACGCGTCCCGGGATGTTGACGATGGCGAGCGAGAGGTCCTGCTCGGGCTGATCGTGGAAGTAGAGCTGCGCCGAGCCGACGAAGCGCCCCACGCGAAGCTCCGCACCGGCGCCGGCGTAGTGCATCACGTCGGCCGGAACGAAGGTGTAGTTGGCGAACAAGCGGAGCGCGTCGTGGGGCTTCAGCTCGATGCGCGCGACGGCGCCGGGGATCCAGAAGTACGCGAGGTTCTTGAAGTAGAAAGGATACTTGTAGCGCCCGCCGCCTGGCGCGCGGTAGAGCGCGCGGCCTTCGTCCGTCGTGAAGACGTCGCTGTCGTAGCGCTCGAAGATCGGCGCGATGTTGTTCACCGTGTGCGCGACGAACGCCTCGAGGCGCGCGGTCGCCCACCCGATCTGCCCGAGCCACGCGAGCGAGAAGTTGTGGATCACCTCGTTCTTCAACGCCGGGTTGCCGACGATGACGGGATAGCCGTCGGCCGAGAGGAACGCCGCCAAACGCTCGACCATCTGCGCCGAGCGAAACGCGGTCGCGTAGTCGACGCGCAGCGAGTGGCGATCGTTGATCAGCCACGCGATCGACGCGCGCGGCGACGCCGTGACGCCGGTGGAGTCGTTGATCCGATGCGTGAGATCCACGCGCACGCCGGCGGTGAGGATCAACGGCTTCACCGGCCGGAAGGTGTCCTCGGCAAAGACGCCGAAGAGCATCTGGTGCGGCGGGCCCTGCAACGCAAAGGTCGCGTCGACGACGGAGAAGCGGAGCTGCGCGCCCACCGTCAGCTCGTTGTTACGAAAGCTCGGCAGGGCATAGACCGCGCGCAGCTCCGGCGCCGTGATGCGCATCGCGTACGACGTGAGCGCGATGCCGGCGAACGCTTGGCGCAGGACGACCCGAAAGTGCCTCACCGACGCGTTGATGAGCAGCCGATCATCGGCGCCCGCGAGCCTCTCGCGCTCGGCGAGCAAGTTCACCGAGTAGTCCTCTTGATCCGTGCGGCCACCGTCGCCGAGCTCGTAGATGCTGCGCTTGGCCGCGACGTCGAGCTGCGCGCGCAGCTCCCACGCACCGGCGCTTTGACGGATGTCCAGCGTGCCGGCCACTTTGCGCCCGGGCTCCTGCAAGATGAGGCCGGAGTCGTTCTGGTAGCCGAAGCTCGGCAGGTACATGCCGGTGACCGAGAGCCGCAGACCGCCCTTGCCCCACCCTTGATCGTAGCTCACATACGCGCTGGCCAAAGGCGCGAGCGCCAAAGGCCCGGTCGAGCTCGCCGGTGATCCGGTGGCGAAGCCGCCGTCGACCGCGAAGGTGAGCTTCGTGCCTTGGCGCCGCGGCTTCTTTCGCTGCACCGAGATGACTCCGAACATCGCGTTCGGACCGTAGAGCGTCGACGCCGGACCGTTGACCAGCTCGACGCGCTCGATGTCGCGCAGCGTGAGCATCTTGCGATCGAAGAACGCACCCGACGCGTCGGCCGTCAACGAGCGGCCGTCGAGCACGACGAGCGAGTGCATGTCGGGCACGCTGTTCAAGAGCCGCATGTTCGCCTCGTTCTGACTGAGGCTGAGCTCGCGCGGCACCATGCCCGGCAAGGTGCGCAGGACGTCATAGAGATCGAGCCCCGGCACGGCGCCGAGCGTCGCTTGATCGAGCACCCAGTTCGATCCCGGCGCCTCGCGCAGCGCGACGACGCGGCCGCTCATGCTGGCGATGCCCACGCGCTCTTGCTCTTCGAAGATCGAGAAGAGATCGTCGGCGCCGGCGAGCGCGTCGTCTGTCGCGTCGTTTGGCGCTTGCGCGGCGGGTGACGACGCGGGTGCATCGCCGAGGAGCATCACAACGAGGACGAGCGCGACGTTGGGCATCGGATCAGAAGGTCGGCGTCACGAACGGCAGCGCGGGTTTCGCGAACAAGTAGCCCTGTAAGAGATCGCAACCAAGCCGCACGACGACGTCGCGCTCGGCGCCAGTCTCGATGCCTTCGGCGACGAGCGCGATATTCATCTCACCGCAGAGCCGGGCCATCGACTCGACGAGCTTCTGCTTGGTCTCCGAGCGCTCGATGTCGCGCACGAGCAGCATGTCGAGCTTGACCACCTCGGGCTCGAAGAGCGTGAAAGACGACAGCCCGGCGTAGCCGGCGCCGAGATCGTCGACCGCCATGCGATAACCTTGCTTCCTCAGCTCGGCCACGCGCGCCTGGATGTCGGTACACTCGTGCAGCGACGCGCGCTCGGTGAGCTCGAGCACGATCTGCGAGGCGTACGGGCGAAGCGGCGCGTCTTTGGCGTAGAGCTCTTCGTCGAGCAGATCGCGCAGGTGCAAGTTGACGAAGATCAGCGCCGCCGGCGCGCCGATCTTGATGTTCTGCGCGATCGCCTTGCGGATGCAGCGGCCGAGATCGTGCAGGCGATCCAAGCGCTCGGCGGCGTCGAGCAGCGCGCCCGGGTGCGGCACCGTGGGCTCCTTCGTCCGCACCAGCGCTTCGTAGGCATGGCAACGGCGGTCCTTCCACGCGATGATCGGCTGGTACGCCATGTACAGCGTCTCGAGCGCGGAGGTGAAGCGCGACTCGAGGCTCGCGCGATCGCCGAGCGATCGGTTCTCGAGCTCGAGCGTGGCGAGCGCCTGGCGTTTGATCAGCGCGATCTGATGCAGGCGGCACGCTTGCGCGATCGTCTGCATGAGCACCGCGTTCTCACACGGCTTCGACAGGTAGCGGTAGGCGCCGTGCTCGATCGCGCGCAGCGCCGTCGGCAACCCGGGCTCGCCGGTCAGCAGGATCACCGGCACGTCGAGGTCGTGCTGCCGCACCTCTTGTAACAGCCCGAGGCCGTCGAGGCGCGGCATCGAGATGTCGCTGACGACGACGTCGAAGCTGCCGTTCTTCAGCGCGTCGATCGCCGCCAAGCCGTCGGGCACCGGAGTCACTTCGTAGCCCGACACCTGGATCACCCGCGTGAACGTGCGCAGCACGTCAGGGTCATCGTCGGCGAGCAGGACCTTACCCTTGGAATTCGCGGCCATTGGCAGAAACGATAGCCCACATCCCGGGGGGGGACCAGTGTAAGGAGCACGGACAAGATCGTGCCAGTGAACGCTCTCAGACGCTCAGCGTCTTCGTACTGCCCTGAAAGTTCGCGAGCCCCATCCCGAGCATGCCGCTGATCGTGAACAACAGATCGCTCATGTCGCCGTTGTTCGCGACGAAGAAGTTCCCCGGCTTCGTGCCGAGCGCCTTGCCGCCGCCGAGGACGAGCGGAAAACCGAAGTTCCCGCCGTTGTGGTTGCCGTCGGTGATGCCGTGGCCGCAGTTCTCGAGCGCGAGGCCGACGTTGTCCATCACGAGGTGACAGCCGTTGCACGCCGGCGACGCCACGTGCTGGTTCAGGCGATCACGGATCGACTGCGCACCCGACTGCGGATCGAGCGGCGGCACGTCCATCGGCGGCGGCGGCGGCGACATGCACATCACGCGCTGCACGACCCAGAAGCCGCGCCGCACCGGGTGCGTCACGTCGGGCGCACCGGCGGTCACGGTCAACACGCTCGCCTGCGTCCCGATGCCCATGCGCTTTTGGCCCGCGAGCGACACGCGCTGAAACGACGCGGGATCCGTCGCCGGGAAAGTGACGCCGTAGAGATCGGCCAGGCGCTTGTTGACGAACGAGTAGTCGCCGCGCACGACCTCGATGAACGAGCGCTCGCTCTGCAAGAGGTCCTGCAGGAAGAGATCAGTCTCTTGGAGCATCGCCAAGCGCAGCGCGTCGTCGACGCCGGCGATGCTCGAAGACTCCAAGTTGCCGAGGCCGGCCCACTCGCGCGCGAGCGTCTTGGCGAAGCGCACCGCCTTCACGTCTTGCAGCATGCGCTTCACTTCTGCTCCGAGGCCGTTCGGCGTCGACAGCGCGCCGCTCGCCGCCGCTGCGAGCAACGCCTCGTCGGGCATCGTCTGCCAGAGGAAGTACGCGAGACGAGACGCGAGCGTGTAGTCGTCGATCAGCGCCGGATCGAGCGCGCTCGGCTCGCTGGCGACGAAGAGGAAGCGCGGGCTCATCAGGGCGGCCACGATCGCGTCGTGCAGACCCTCGTCGAAGGTCGCGCCGGCGCTGAAGGCGGCCATCAGCTGCGCGTGCTCGGCGCTGCCCGCCGCGATCGGCCTGCGATACGCGCGGGTCGCGAAGGCCGCGAGCGCGTCGCTGGCACATGCCTGGCCAGCAGCGCCGCTCGCGCACGGGGCGATCTGCGCATAGGCGCCGCCCGCCGTGCCCTTCGACGCGATCACCGCGGTCGCGAGGTCGTCGGCGGCGGTCAACGCGCGCGCCACCCAGTCCTGGCTGACGCTCAGCGCGGTCGAGTCGTTCTTGTATCCCGACTCGCCGACCGACGAACGTGGAAAGTTGTCGCCGGGACGCGCGTTCGTGAACAGCAAGTCCTGCACGGTGTTCGTGTATTCGTCGTTGGTCAGGCGGTGAATCGGCGTCTGCTTCGTCGCCATGGCGCCGCTCACTCGCTGGTTGGAGTTCGGCGCGGGCGTGACGAAGCGGCCTTCGCAGGCGGCGACGAGGAGCAGCGATGCGAGCGCGATGCGGTGCGGCAAATGCGGACCTCTCAGAACGGCCGGAGGCGGCACATAAGCTTACCCGCGACGAAAGATGAAGCGAGAAGTTGCCGGCCTGGCCGAGGGGCGTGGTGTTGGTTCAGGCCTGCCCGTCGAAGCTCGCGACGCTGTCGTTCGTCAAGCCGCTGGCGTTCGCTTCGTCGGTGTCGACGTGCATGTCGAGCGCGTACTGATCGCTCACGCGCACGATGACGTCGCCGAACACCGTCTCGCGCTCGCCGTCGACGCGCACGCGGATCATGCTCTTGTCGGCGACGCCGAAGCGCTTGGCATCATCCGGGTGCATGTGCACGTGGCGGTGCGCGAGGATCACGCCGTGATCGATCGTGACGCTGCCCGCCGGCCCGCGCAGGGTGATGCCGGGCGTGCCGTCGAGCTTGCCAGACTCGCGCAGCGGCGGGTTCACGCCGAGTGAAATCGCGTCGGTCTTCGCGAGCTCGACCTGCGTCTCCTTGCGCAGCGGGTTGATGATCGCGACGCGTTGCAGCTCGCCCTTCGGCCCCACGAGGTCGACCGTCTCGCGGCAGACGAACTGGCCGGGCTGCGACACCTCGCGGCGCACGGTCAGCTCGTAGTCTTTGCCGAACAACGCGTCGCAGTGCGCGCGCGACAAGTGCACGTGGCGCACGCTGACCCCGACCGGAATGGCGCCGCCGGAGAGCCGCGTGCGGGCCGCGCTCGGGCCGACGATGGCGCGCACGACTTCGCGCGCGATCATCTTTTCTTCATCGGTCTCGACGACGAGCACGCGCGTCGGTGCGCTCTTCGATGCGATGTCGACGACGCCGCCCGCGCTCTTCGGATCACAGCGGCTGTTCTTGTCGGCGTCGAGCACCACGCCCATGTAGACGAGGCCTTCGCAGACGGCGTTTCGCACCGTGACGCTGTTCTCGCCGATGCCGCCGGTGAAGACGACGGCGTCGGCGCCTCCGAGCACGGCCGCGTACGCGCCGATGTACTTTTTCAAGCGATGCACGAACACTTCGACGGCGAGCTTCGCGCGATCGTTGCCTGCCGCCCCGGCGCGCTCGACATCGCGAAAGTCCGCCGACACGCCCGAGATGCCGAGCAGGCCCGACTGCTTGTTCAACATGTGCTCAATCGCGTCCGGCGACAGGCCCTGGCGCCCGAGCAAGATCGCGATCGCCGGATCGGCGTCGCCCGGGCGCGTGCCCATGACCAAGCCTTCGAGCGGCGTCATCCCCATCGAGGTGTCGACCGACTTACCGCCGTCGATCGCCGCCACGCTCGCGCCGCTGCCCAAGTGGCAAGTGATGAGCTTCAGGCGCGAGAGGTCGGTCTTCAGAAACTCCGCCGCCGACTGCGCCATGAACTGGTGGCTCGGGCCGTGGAAGCCGTACCGGCGCAGGCCGCGCTCCAAATAGAGCTCGTAGGGCAAGGCGTAGACGAACGCGCGCGGCGGCAGCTCGCTGTGAAACGCCGTGTCGAACACCGCCACGTGCGTTGCGTTCGGCAAGCGCTCCATCGCCGCTTCGATGCCGGTGAGGTTCGCCGGGTTGTGCAGCGGCGCGTAGGCAGCGCAGCGCTCGATCGTGTCCTTCACGGCGTCGGTGATCACGGTGGGCCGCGTGAGCGACTCGCCGCCATGGACCACGCGATGGCCGACCGCCTTCAGCTCTGCGACGTTGGTGACGCCGCTCGCCGTCAAGTGATCGAGCACGATCGCCAGCGCCGCGCTCGCGTTCTTCGCTGCCACCTTCGTCTCGTCTTTCTTCGCGCCGACGGTCGCCTTGTGCGTCGCCTGCTCGGTGCCGACGCGCTCGACGACGCCGTTCGCGAGCGAGAGCTCCGTGTCCATCTCGTAGAGATCGTACTTCACCGAGCTGCTGCCCACGTTGATGACGAAGACCTTCATATGGTCTCTCTCTCGATCGAGCGGCGGTGAAAAGCGAGGGATCACCAGGCGATGTCGAAGCCCTCGCCCTCAGCCGGGGGCATGTGTTGCGACGAACACTCACATGACGGACGATCCGGTCACTCGAGCAGCGAGCGGATCCGTGCTGTGTCATCCTTGGATCCAAGATGACCCGCGCCTGGCTCATGGCCGCCGCGCTCGCTGCCGGAGGTGCCGCGATGGACACCGAGAACCACTACGCCTCGCCGATCGAAGGTGAAGGCCGCGTCGAGTTCGATCCCGTGGCCGGCGGCAAGATGTTCCAAGGCACGTGGCTCGTCACACGCGGGAGCCGCTACCTGCTCTCGTATCGACCGGACAAAGCGCTCTTGAAGTTCGCGAACAAGCGCGTCGTGTTCAAAGGCCGCCCGTATCGGCCGGGGCGCGACGTGCAGCACATCCTCGCCGAGCACTTGCACCTCGACCAAATCGCTTTGGCGCCGGGCGAAGCGCCGTGGCCGGTGGAGCCGACAGAGGTCCCGCCGCCGAAGACCGCGCGTTCGAAGAAAGAGGTGGAAGCGCTATCACCCGGCTGGGCGCGCGTCGTCGGCACGATCGCGAAGATCGCCGCAAGCGAGCAGATGTGGACAAAAGCGACGCTCCGCTTCGACGACGGCTCGACCATCGACGCGCCGTCCGTGCGCCGCGAGGACTGGTCGAAGCTCGCCGGCAAGCGCGTCACGGTGATCGCGAGCGTCGGGCCCGAACGTGCGCCGGCGCCGATCGTTTCGCTCGACGCTCCGCGCGACACGACGCCGAGTCCGATCGTGCTTTTTCCGGCGCCAGACGCGCTCTGCGAAGGCGACGTCGCTGATTGCGGAGCACGCCGGTGAAGTTGGCGCAGGGCTCAGGCGCGGCGCTGACGATCATGCGCCACGCGCTTTGCTTCGCCGTCTTTGCTTGCGTCCTGCTCATCGCTACGGAGGCGCACGTGTCTGGATCGTCGACAGTTTACGGCCGAGGCAAGACCTTCGTCGTCAGCCAAGAGTCCGTGCGCAAGATCTTCCGCCACGAGGCGGGCCATCCGAACGCAGAACAAGCGTGGCACCGGAATTGGCGCGAGGCGCATCAGCCGATCGTCGATGCGGTCGCGAAGAGCGTGGAGGTGGCCCTCACAGCGCACGTGAAGAAGCGCCCGCTGCCGCTCATCGCCTACGACGAGAAGCTGCCCGAAGTGTGGGCGTGGAGCGAGGGCGACGAGGAGCACAGCTACGCGAGCGCGCGCAAGCGAGGCGGCCCCGTCCGCTACGTCGTGCGCTTCCGCGATCGGCCGAAGGCGCCCGAGCCGCTGCAGGACATGCAGCTCGAGCTCGCGCTGTCGACGTTGCCGCCGCAGGCGGAGCTCGACCTCGTGATCGCGGCGATCGAAGTGCGCTTCACCGGCCGCTAGATCGTGACGACGACGCTGCCGCGCTTGTGCCCGCTGTCGACCTCGCGATGCGCGTCGACGATGCGATCGAGCGGAAACGTCGCTCCGATGACCGGCACGAGCTTGCCGCCGTCTGCGAGAGCGGCCAGCGCTCGCAGATCTTCGACGCTCTCGCCCGCAGGCCCTGCGATGATCCGCCGGTTGCCGAACGAGCGCAGCAGCTCCGAGAACGATCCGAGCACTGAGAAAAGTCGGCCCTTGTCGGTGAGGACGCGCTTGCTGCGAGACCACGGCGCCGTGCCGGCCACATCGACCACGACGTCATAGCGTTCGGCGCCCGCGGCGAAGTCTTCTTTCGCGTAGTCGATCGCGCGTTCGGCGCCGAGCGACTCGACGAGCGCCACGTTCTTACCGCTGCACACGCCGGTCACGTGCGCGCCCTGCGCTTTGGCGATCTGCACCATGGCGCTGCCGACGTTGCCCGAGGCGCCGTTGACGAGCATCCGCTCACCGACTTGCAGCTTGCCACGGCGACAGAAGTGTAGCGCCGTGATGCCGCCAAACGAAAGGGCAGCCGCTTGCGCGTAGGTCAGCGCGCTCGGCAACTTCACGATGGGCCCGTCTTCGCGCACGCACTTGTACTCGACGTGGCAGCCCATCTTCGCGCCGGGGAACGCAAAGACGCGGTCACCGACCGCGAACGAGCGCACGTTGGCGCCGATGGCGGTGATCTCGCCAGCGAGCTCGGTGCCGAGGATCGGCTGGCGCGGCTTCGTCACGCCGAACACCAAACGGCCGAGCAAGCCGAAGCCCGCCGGCATCTGCAAGCTGCGCGCACGCCAATCGCCGGTCGTGACCGTGGTGGCGTGCACGCGGATGAGCACCTCTCGATCGCCCACGGCCGGCGTAGGCACGTCGGCGATCGAGACGACTTCGGGCCCGCCGTAGCGGTGGTAGACGGCGGCTTTCACGTGATCAGGGGTTCGCGACCGCGACAGAATACACGACGATGCCGTTCGCCTTCGCCACGGTGATCGCGGTCGCGCTGTCGCCGAGCGCGCGCGTGAGCACGAAGAGCGGATCGCCCGTCTTGCCGGCGCCGAGCGCTTTGCCGAGCTGGCCACCGACGTCGGCGGCTTTGTTCTTCGCCGTCGGCGCCACGACGATCCAGCGCGGCGTCGCCGTGCCGGTGCGCTTCGCTTCGGCGACGAGCGCGGTGGCGACCGTGTCGACCGGCTTCTTCTCGGCGACGACGTCGGGCTTCGGCGCGGTGATCTTGGCGATGGCGTTGCCGCTGATCACGTCGCGCACATCGAGCTCGACGAGCGTTTGCTTGCCTTCGACCTTGCTGCGCAAGACGACGAGCGCTTCGCTCGGGCCGAAGTTCGCGGCCGGGATCGGATCGTTCTCACCGGCGTCGGCGTAGGCCTCGGAGATGCCGCGGATGATCTCTTCGCGCTCGTTCTGCGCGACGATGGCGACGAGCTTGCCGCCTTGCGCGATGCCGCCGAGCAAGCGCTGGGCGAGCGGCTCGAGCCACACGCCGGCGGTGCCGTCGCGATCGTGCACGCGCAACGCGACGACGCCGTTCAAGCGGATCAGCGTCGCGAGGTGCGCCGGCGCTTCGTCGAAGGTCTTCAGCGCTTTGACGGCCGGTGCGGGCGCTGCTGCCGGCGCGGGCGTCGCCGGCGCGGCGGTCTTTGGTGCAGCGGTCACAACGAGGGCAGCGAAGAGGGCGGTCTGGAGTGCGATCATGGGCGCGACGCTTAGCCGCTCGCGAAGATCGGCGCAAACTGGAGGCGCCAATCGCACGGTATTCGGAGCAACATCGCCGTGGCGCAACCGAAAAAGGGGGCATGAACCTCTCGGCGTGGCTCGTGCTGTTCCTCCTCCCCGGCACACTGCCGGCGAAGAAGCCGGTCAACGATGCCATCGAAGCGTGGGCGCGCACGAGAAAGCTCTACCTCGAGCACGCCGGCCGCCGGGTCATCTTCAAAGCCGCGAAGAGCCACTGCTACGACGGCGTCGAGCTCCAGCTCGGAAAGTACAGCGCCAAGGCGCTCGGCAAGGACGGCCACGACTGCAGCGAGCCCGAGCGCTTCGAGCTCGCCGGCTTCGTGCGGCCGGACGCGCCGCCGGTTTGGCTCGTCACCTTCGACAGCGCCTACGGCTCGAACGTGGCGGCGTACATATTAAAGGACGGCAAGCTGCGGCCGGACGCGAGCGTGAGCGTGCCGACGGCGAGCGACCTGCTTCCGGCAGAGCTCAAGACCGCCGGCGAGAACGACGCGGTGCAAAAGGCGCTGCGCACGATCGAGCCGCACTACTATCTCGACGAAAAAGGTGTGCGCGCCGAGCTCGAGGCGAAGCAGCTCGACCAGCTGTGCGCGCTGCACGGTGCCGCCGAGAACCGCGCACCGGACGTCTGCGGCAGCAACGCGCCGCGCGTCATCGTGAAGAAGTGGAACAGTAAGCTCGGCGCCTTCGAAGACGATCCGATCGCGACGAAGAACGCCACCGAAGCGGCGATCGCGCACGCGTCGGCCACGTTGAAGGCCGTTCCGCGCCGAGACCCAACGCCCGCGGCCGAAGAAGACACGACGCCCAAGCGCCGCCCGCTGCGCTGAACACGACGCCGCTCGATCAGCGCGCCCCAGCCTGCTACGCGTCCTTCGATGATTCGCGCCGCCCTCTTCGATCTCGACGGCACGCTGGTCGACAACATGCGTTACCACTTCGCCGCGTGGCGTAAGACCGCGGCGGCGCTCGGCGTTACGCTCGACGATCGGACGATCCAGCGCGAGTTCGCCGGCAAGAAGAACGACGAGATCATTCCGATCGTGCTCGGCCGCGCCGCGAGCCCGGCCGAGATCGCCAACATCGCGTGGCAGAAAGAGTCGGCCTATCGCGACGCCTATGCCGCGCACGTCGCGCTCGTGCCCGGCGCGCTCGCGCTGATCGACGCGCTGCGAGCGCGCGGCATGAAGACCGCGATCGCCAGCGCGGCGCCGCCCGAGAACCGCGCGATGGTGCTCGACGCTCTCATGCTGCGCGCGCGCTTCGACGCCATCGCCGGGGGCGAAGAGTGCAAGCGCGGCAAGCCCTGGCCCGACATCTTCTTGCTCGCCGCGGAGCGCGTCGGCGTGGCGCCGGCAGAATGCGTCGTCTTCGAAGACGCCGTGCTCGGCGTGAAGGCAGCGGTCGCCGCGGGCGCGGTCGTCGTCGGCGTCACCACCGTCGAGCCGGCGCACGCGTTACTCGGCGCCGGCGCGCGGATGACGATCAAAGACTTCGTCGATGCAGCGCTGTCCGCTTTCTTGACCACACACTGAACAAGTGTTCATATTGCCGCGATGATCGTCATCGTCGCGGAGAAGCCGTCGGTCGCTCGAGACATCGCGCAGGTCGTCGGCGCGAACAGGCGATCCGAAGGCGCGCTGCATGGCGGCGACTACGCGGTGACGTGGGCGATCGGGCACCTCGTCCGCCTCGGGCAACCCGACGAGATCAAGGCCGAGTGGAAGCCGTGGCGGCGCGAGCAGCTGCCGATGTTTCCCGGGCGCTGGCCGCTGGTCGTCATCGACGAGACCGCCGCGCAGTTCAACGTCATCGCGCGGCTCTTGAACGACCGCACCGTCGAGCAGGTGGTCTGTGCGACGGACGCCGGTCGTGAAGGCGAGCTCATCTTTCGCTTCATCTACGAGGCCGCGGGCTGCACGAAGCCGGTGAAGCGCTTGTGGATCTCGTCGCTCACGCCGGCGGCGATCTCCGCGGGCCTGCGCGCGATGAAGGACGCGCAGGCTTACGATGCGCTCGGCGACGCGGCGCGCGGGCGGGCGCAGGCGGATTGGCTCGTCGGCATGAACCTCTCGCGCTTTTACACCTTGGGCCATGGCGACACCTTGTCAGTCGGCCGCGTGCAAACGCCCACGCTCGCGTTGCTCGTGCAGCGTGAAAAGGAGATCCGCGCGTTCGTGCCGAGCGACTACTTCGAGGTCGTCGCCGACTTCGCCGCCGCCGACGGCTCGTATCGTGGCACGTGGTTCGCGCCGCCGGTGCACCGCAGCGATGGCAACGACACGCCGCTCGGCGATCGCAAACGTCTGCCCGCGGACGGCGAGCGCGCACAGGCGATCGTCGAGCGCGTGCGCGCCGTCGGCCGCGGCGTGATCAGCGCCCGCACGGACGAGACGCAGAAGATGCCGCCGCCCTTGCTCTACGATCTCACCGAGCTGCAGCGGCACGCGAACCGTGTCTTCGGCTTTTCCGCCGAGCACACCTTGAAGGTCGCGCAGAGCTTGTACGAGTCGAAGAAGCTCCTCAGCTATCCGCGCACGGACAGCCGGCATCTCTCGAGCGACGTGGCGCAGACGCTGCCGGACGTCGTCGCAGCGATCGCCGATCGCTACCGGCAGGCGCCAGCAGGTCCGCTCGGCCGGCGCTTCGTCGACGACGACAAGGTGGGCGATCACCACGCGATCATTCCGACGACGCTCTCTCCGGATCGCGTGCCGCTCAGCAGCGACGAGGCGAAGATCTACGACCTCGTGTGCCGGCGGCTGCTCTCGGCGTGGCTCCCCGATCACGTCTGGTCGACGACGACGATCATCACCGACGTCGGCGCCGATCGCTTTCACAGCGCCGGCACCGCGGTGATCGACCTCGGGTGGAAGGCGCTCGATCTCGCCGCAAAGAAAGACCAGGTCGATCTTCCTTCCGGGCTCGCAGAGGGCGGCGAGCATCCGGTGAACGCCGTCGACGCCGAAAAGAAGCAGACGCGACCGCCGAAACGACTCACCGACGCCACCTTGCTCTCGGGCATGGAGTCCGCCGGCCGCATGCTCGAGGACAAAGAGCTGTCGCGCGCGATGAAGGACTGCGGCCTCGGCACGCCGGCCACACGCGCCGCGATCATCGAGACCTTGATCGCGCGCGAGTACGTCGTGCGCGAGCAGAAGACCTTGCGCGCGACGGACAAAGGCATCGCGCTCATCGAGAACGTGCACGCTGACGTGGCGAGCCCGGCGATGACCGGCGAGTGGGAGGCGCGCCTCGCGAAGATCGCCCGCGGGGAGGGCGACCTCGCGCAGTTCATGCACGGGATCGAAGCGTACGTGAAGGAGGTGGTCGGGCGTGCGCCGCCGCCGCCGCCGGAAAAAAACGAAAAGGGACCGGGGACGTTTTCGCCGCCGCGGCCGCGGGGCTCGCCGCGCGAGATCCTGCACGATGTCTTCGGACACGCGCTCTTTCGGCCGCGACAAGAGGAAGTGTGCCGAGCGGTCGCTGAAGGCGAAGACGCGCTGCTGGTCATGCCGACCGGCGCCGGCAAGTCCCTGTGCTATCAACTGCCGGGCCTCGTGCGCGGCGGCACCACGCTCGTCGTGAGCCCGCTCATCGCGCTCATGGAAGATCAGGTCGGCAAGCTGCAGAAGCTCGACCTGCGCGCGGAGCGGATTCACTCGGGCCGGAGCCGCCAAGATTCGCGCGCCGCGTGCGTGGCGTACTTGGCCGGCGCGCTCGACTACTTATTCATCGCGCCCGAGCGCCTCGGCGTGCCGGGCTTTCCGGAGATGCTCGCGCGACGGAAGCCCACGCTCATCGCGGTCGACGAAGCGCACTGCATCTCGCAGTGGGGGCACGACTTTCGTCCGGACTACCGCATGCTCGGCGAGCGGCTGCCGCTCCTGCGACCGGCGCCGGTGATGGCGTTGACCGCAACGGCGACGCCTGCTGTGCAAGACGACATCGTGGCGCAGCTCGGCCTCGCCCGCGCGCGGCGCTTCGTCCATGGCTTTCGCCGCGACAACATCGCCATCGAGGTCGTCGAGGTGCCGCGGCCGCAGCGCATGGCGGTGCTCGCCGATCTCTTGCGGGACCAAGCGCGCAGGCCGGCCATCGTCTACGCGCCGACGCGCAGCGACGCCGAGAAGCTCGCGGAGATCTTGGCCCCGTCCACCGGCGCTGCGGCCTATCACGCTGGCATGACACCGGCCGCGCGCGAGCGTGTGCAAGCGGCGTTTCTTTCGGGCGCGCTCGACGTCGTCGTCGCGACCGTGGCGTTCGGCATGGGCGTCGACAAGGCCGACATTCGCACCGTCGCGCACTTGGCGTTGCCGCAGACGCTCGAAGGATACTATCAAGAGATCGGCCGCGCCGGCCGCGACGGCCTGCCGGCGCGCGCGGTGCTCTTGCACTCGTACGTCGATCGCAAGACGCACGCGTTCTTCCGCGAGAAGAACTACCCGGAGCCGAGCGTCTTGCGCGCGCTCTTCACGAAGCTGCGCGACGAAGGCGAAGCGCGCGAGGCGTTGGAGCGGCGCGTGCGCGTGCGCGACTTCGACGGCGTCCTCGAGAAGCTGTGGATCCACGGCGGGGCTAAGATCAGCGACGCGGTGGTCTCGCGCGGCGACGACGGCTGGATGCCGGGCTACGAGGCGCAGCGCGCGCATCGCGTGAAGCAAGAAGAGCAAATGGCTGCCTTCGCCGAGACGCGCGGCTGCCGCATGGTGCGCATCGTTCAGCACTTCGGCGACGAAGAAGACGGCAAAGTCGCGTGCGGAAAGTGCGACGTCTGCGACGCCAGCGCATGCGTCGTGCAAAAGACGCGGCCGCCGACGGGCGACGAGCAGGCGGTGTTGCGCGAGATCCTCGCGGCGGTCGGGCGACGGCCGCGCGTCGCCGTCGGCGCGCTGTATCGCGAGATGTTCGCGCACTTCGATCGTGACGTGTTCGAAGCGCTGCTCGCGGGGCTCTCGCGCGCGCAGATGCTTTGCGTCGAGGACGATGCGTTCGAGAAGGACGGCAGGACGATCGCGTTTCAGCGGGTGACGGTGACCGACAAAGGCGTGCGCGCGCAGAGCAGCGCCGTCTGGGACGTGGCGATCCCGGCGGCGTTCGTCGCGGAGAAACCGAAGCGCGCGTTTCGACCGCGGCGCAAACGGCGGGTGAAGCGGCGGCCGCGCTTGCGGGCAGGGGGCGCGTGATGCGCTTGACGAAGCAGTCGTTGGAGAATGCGGCGCTCTACTACTTGGAGCGTCACGCGACGACGCGCGCGCAGCTGCGGCGCGTGCTCTTGAACAAGATTCGCCGCGTGCGGGACGCGGCGCCGGAGCAGGTCGCCGCCACGCAAGCGTTGGTCGATCCGTTGATCGCGCGCTACGCCGAGGCCGGGCTCGTCAACGACGCCGTCTTCGCCGAGAGCCGAGCGAGCTCCTTGCGTCGGCGCGGCGGATCGGCGCGCGCGATCGCCGGAAAGCTCGCGATGAAGGGCGTCGATCGCGCGACGATCACGGAGACGGTGGCGATCGGCGGGCGCGACGCGGAGGTCGCAGCCGCGCGCGAGCTCTGCCGGAGGAAGCGCCTCGGCGCCGATCGCAAGCGTGACATCTCCATCCTCGCGCGGGCAGGGTTTCGTTACGATGTGATCGTCGAAGCGCTCAGTCGCTGAAAGCCACCCTCGCCTAGAGCGGAAAAGGGACCGGGGAAGGCCTATTCCGGAAGCGCGTCGGACGACGACGGCTCGGCCGCTTCGCCGGAGTCTGACTCGCCGGCATCTGACTCCGTCACGGACTCGGATCCCGGCGCCCCCGCACGAGATCCGCCGCGGCCACGACGACGGCGGCGCCGGCGGCGGCCTTCGCCGGAAGCGCCGTTTTCACCGGACGCGCCGGCGTCGCTCGACGTGCCCTCGCCGGGGACCGCATCGCCCTGCGGCGCCGCCGGCCCACCACCGCGCAGGCGCACCTTGCCGTTCGGCAGGACCTCGACCGCTTTCAATTGATGCAGGCGCGTGACGAGCCGCGGCGAACCCGGCGGCCGATGAAAGCCCGCCGCCTTCAACGCCAAGGTCAAGGCGTCGAGCGTGGTCGTGCGCGATGGCGACGCCGCCGCGAGCCGCGTGATCGTGTCGACGAGGTCCTGCGGCGACGCGCCGTGCACGGCGTCCACCGACGACAAGCGCGCCGGCGCTGCGATCGGCGGCGCTGCGCCAGACACCGGTGTCACGCGCCGCACGTCGCTGCCGCTTCTGCGCAGGTCACCACCTCCGCGGCCCCGCCGTCCGCCGCGCCGACGTCTGCTACCGCCCGCCGCCCGCGCCGGTCGCTCGTCGCCGCCTTCCGCTGCCTCGGCCCGCGCGTCGGCCCGCGCCGCCGCCGCCGCCGATCCGCCGCGATAAGTGATCCGCCGAAAGGTGACGCCGAGCTGCGCCGCGGCGTCGCCCACCGCGTCGAACGCCCGATCGTGCGACACGATCTCGATGATGTCCCCTGCCCGCGCGCGCCCGAGCCAGATGCCCGCTTGCACGGCGATCCACAGGTCGCTCCAGTCGCGCACGCGAGCCGCCGGCGCGCTGTGCACGAGCACCGCCCCACGCTCGGCGAGCTTGCGCCCGAGCGATTGGCCGACCGCGCGCCAATTGCCGATCGCCGAGACCTGGGTGACGCCGTGCTGCGGATCGACCTTCAGCTCGTCGAGCACGCGCGTCAGCTCGGCTTCGTTGCTCGTGTTCTCGACGTCGATGAACACCGAGCGCCGCGGCCCTGACGACACGATGGCTTCCTTCGGCGCCTTCGCCGGCGCGCTTCGTTTGCTCGCAGTCTTCTTCTTGGCGCGCGGCGCCGCCTTCTTGCTCACCATGGCGGCCCTTCTTCCACACGTGCCTACGCCGCGTCGATGGTGGCGCGCTCGTTCGGCCATGGTGCCCTACTCCGTCTTGCCCCAGGACACGATCATGCAACCAGTGGATCCCGAGGCGCGCATGAGAGTGGGCGCAGCTCTCGAGATCGAATACCGGCGCTTCTACGGCCAACTCGATTGCTACATTATCGGTCAGCTCGAAGGCATGGTGCAGCACTATCGCCTGCACCCCAAGATCGAGGTGCGCCTCGAGCAGTTCGAGAACGGCTTCTTCAAGATCGCCTGGTCGAGCGGGCCCTCGCCGGATGCGGGCCGCCGGCTCACGCCGCCGATCGACGCACTGGGCCTTGCCTGATCCCTACTGGACGACGTCGTCGTCTTCGACGAGCACGACCTTGTCGGTGTCGACGAGCTCGTCCGTCAGCAGCTCTTCGCCGGTGAGCGTGGCGAGCGCCGCGTCGACCTCGGCCGGGAGCGCCGCGAAGCGCACGGCCACCCCGCCGTCTTCACCTTGGTCCGTCCGCACGACGAAGGCGTCGAGGCACACGCGCTTCGGCATGCCCGGCACGCGGATCGTGATCTGAATCGGCGCGCCCGGCGCGGCGACGAGCTTGCTCGTGCGAATGTAGAGGCCGCCGAGCGAGATGTCGGCGGTGTAGTCGAGGATGTGCCGGCCGCCGGTGTCACCGCCCACCGCGATGGTGAACGGGATGCGCCGTGCGGTCCGTCTGTCTCTCGGGTCGAGGGTGTCTTCGCGCATCGGGGTGCCGTTAGCATTGTCGGCGCCAGCGGGGTGAGCGTTTTCTGTATTTCGAAGCCCGGGGCAACTCAAAAGCACTGAAGCGGTTTCGTGTTCAATGCGCCGGCCGCAGCCTCGAGTCACGGAATATTGATCGCGATCGGCACCGGCGCGGTGATCCCGATCGGGGCCGTCAAGGTGATCACAGCCGTCCCCGAAGCGATCCCACGCAGGGTCGTCGTCGCGCGGGTGCCGCCCGCCGGCAGCGTGATCGTCGCTGGATCGACTTGGACGACCGCCGGATCGCTCGACATCAGCGTCACCGTCACCGGCGCGGCGAGCGTGCAATCGGAGAGCACCGAGAGCACGCGGAAGCCAGAGACGCCCGGCGCGCTCCCGTTCATGCTCAGCGCAGGCAGCTCTTTGACGGAGACGGTCGTCGCCGTCGTGCTCGCGCCGAGCTTCAAAAGCACGTCGCTCACGCCGTCTTTGTTCTTCGCCCGCAAGAGCACGGACGCGACGCCGCTGCCGGCGCGGACGATCACGGGATTGGTCAGCGCTTCGAGCACCGTCGGATCCGAGAGGGTGACGGTGAGCGGCGTGTCGACCGCGACCGCCGACGACAAGAACACCGTGAGCGCCGTCGTCGCGCCCCACTGCAAGTCATCGTCACCGAACACCTGGTTCAACGTGGCGGCGCCGCCGACGAAGAAGGACCACGGCGTCGTCACGCCGTTGAGCGTGGCGGTGACGATGACAGCGCCCGCGGCGACCGGCATCAGCGGCACCGTGGCCGAGAGCGCGCCGGCGCCGATGACGACCGTGCTCGGCACCGGCAAGATGTTCGGGTTGGTCGTGCCGAGCGCGACTGTGGCGTCCGTGCCGGCCACCGCGTCGAGCATGATCGCCAGCGAGCCTCGGCCCTGGGCGACGAGGCCCAACGCATCGAGCGACGCCACGCTCTGCGCCGCGACCACGTTCAGCGTCGTCACGCGGGAAACGCCGCCGAGCGTGGCGGTGATCGTCGCCGACCCCGCCTTCGCCGGCACCAGCGGCAGCTCATGATCGTCTTCGCCGGGCAGTACAGTGAGCGACGCCGGCACCGCGAGCACAGTCGGATCGCTGCTCGCGAGCGTCACGGTGCGCGCCGTCGCGAGCGCCGCGTCGAGGGACACTTCGAGCGTCACCGGCGTCGCCATGGCGACCGTCGGCTGCTCGAAGCCGACGTGGCTCACGTGCGCCGCGTCGACGCCGCCGATCACGATCGCGCGCGTCTGAGCGCCGAACGCGATCGTGATCGTCGTCGAGCCGGCGCCGAGCACGCTGGCCGTCGTGGTGAGCGAGCCTTCGCCGGCGCCGATGACCAGCGTGTCTGTGACGAGGGCCACGCTCGGATCGCTCGACGTCAGCGTCACGGCTTCGTCGGCAGCGTTCAGCGCGTCGAAGCCGATCTCGATGACGACGCCGGCGCCCTTTTCGGCGCGCGCGTCGCGCGTGAACAAGGTGAGCGTCAAGGACTCGACCACCGTGATCGTCAGCGACAGCGCGCTCGTACCGTCGCTGCAAGTGATCCGCGCGGTGCCAGGGGCGAGCGCTGCGACCGCCACGTCCGCGAACGACTCCCACGCGGGCAGGATGACGGCGGACGGGATCGCGACGACAGCATCATCGCTCGATGCGCAAGAGAGCTTCACGTCCGACGCGAGGGTGGCCGAGAGCGAGATCTCGAAGAACGATCCGGCGCCGACTTGCAGCGCGTCGTCGAAGGCCTCCGCGAAGGCGAGGTGAACAGACGTCACGACGCGCGCCGAGACCGCCGCCGCGGACTTGCCGAGCGTCGCGGTGAAGATCGTCGTGCCCGGCGCGACCGCGGTCCATGGCACCTCGATCGCGAGCGCGCCGTCGTCGAAGTAGAGGCTGCCTTCGATCGTCGCCACATTGGGGTTGGAGGAGGTGAGCTTCACCTCGGCGAGGCCGTCGCTGCTGCCGCGGGTGATGCGCAACTTTCCCCCGCCGCCATTGGCGCCGCCGGCGAGGCCGTCGGTGGCGCTGATCTCGGTGAGCGTTCGGGTCAGCGGATTGAAGTCGGAGCAGGACGCGAGGACGAGCAAGAGAACGCCGAGCCGTTGATGCATGGCGTGCGAGCTACCGGCGAAGGGAGCGTCAGCGCAAGAGGAGGACGCTGGCGATGATCCCCATCGAGACCGCGAGCGCGGTGAGGATGATCGCCACTTCGCTCTTCGTGTAGCCGTCAGACGGCGCGAGGCTCGTGTCGCGCACGGTGGTCTTGTGCGCTTGCGACGACGGCGCGGGCGACGGACGGGACTGACTCGGGGTTAACTTGCGTTGGGCGGCTGCTTTCGCCATGCGCGGGACCTCGCATTCTGAAGCAAAGACGTCAACAAATATGTCATCCGACTCGCAAACGAGCTTTCGCTGAGTCATGCCTCGAACCTTGACCGAGCTAGCCGCCGAACCTATGCAGCCAGCCATGACCACTCTCTCTACGCTGTCTCCCCAAGCCCTTCGTCGCGCCGCCACCATCAAAGAGAAGATCGAGCGTCTCGAGGGCGAGCTGAATCGCCTGCTCGGAGGCAGCGCTAGCTCTGGTGTTGTGCGCGCGGCCAGCGATGGCCCGAAGCGCAAGGTCAGCGCAGCGACACGCGCGAAGATCGCCGCGAGGGTAAAAGCCTCGTGGGCCAAGCGCAAAGCCGACTCGAAGAAGTGAGCTTCGCCCGGTAGGAAATCTCGACGCCACGTCCCCGCCGTGTGAAGCCTCTCGGCATGACCACACGCGCACGCCTCCTCCGTCTCTTGCTGTTGCCCGTGCTGTGCACCCTCGTCCGCTGCGACGTGCCGAGCGATCCGGCGACGCCGGAGTATTGGATCTCTCGGCTTGACGACAAGCGAGAGCAAGAAGAAGCCGTCAAAAAGCTCGGCGAGCTCAAGGACAAGAAGGCCGTCGACCCGCTGATCAAAGTGATGAAGGAGAACGACAAGCTGCGCCCCGCCGCCGCGCAGGCGCTCGGCACGATCGGCGATCCGAAGGCGATCCCCGAGCTGATGGCGATCGTCACGGTCGACCCCGGCGCGCTCAACGACGACGCCACGCGGCAGAAGCAGCTGACGACCGAACGGGCCATCAACGCGCTCGGCGACTTGAAGGCGAAAGAGGCCGCCGACCTCATTTTGCAGGTGTCGCAAAAGGCGCGCGACCTTCCGACGCGCATGGCTGTGCTCCGCGCGATGGGCAGCATCAAGGATCCGAAGTTCGGTCCGGCGATGCTGCAAGTGCTCGACGACGACAGCGAGAGCATGCCGGCCAAGAAGGCGGCCGTGGAAGTGCTCGGTGAGATGCGCGATCCGGCGGCGGTGCCGGGCCTCATCGCGGCGATGTACACGGAGAAGGCCGGCGGCACCGTCTACCCGCAGGCAGCGCTCGCGCTCTACAAGGTCGGCGCACCGGCGGTCGCGCCGCTGATCCAAACGCTCGAAGGGAAGAACGATCGGGTGCAGAAGCTGGCGGCGGAGAAGAGCTTCGTCGAAGGCGCCGTCGCGATCAAAGCGCTCGAAGTGCTCGCCGATCTCGGTGGCGACGCCAAGCAGGCCGAAGACGCGATGATCGCGGCGTGGGAGATCAAGAACGAAGACACCCGCCCCTACGTTCGCCGCGGTGTGGCGCTGGCGCTCGGCACCGTCGGATCGAAGAAAGCGGTGGCGCATCTGACGAAGGCGCTCGACGAGCCGTCGGGCGAGCTGCGCCAGTTCTACACGGAGGCGTTGAACGAGCTCTCGGATCGGTCGGCGTTGCCGGCCCTGTTGAAGGCGGCGAAGAAAGGCACCGACATCGGCAAGCGCTCGTGCATCGTCGCTTACACCCGCCTCGGTGAAGCGAGCGACGCGGCGGCGGCGAAGGCGGCGGTCAAAGGAGCGGCCGACTTGCAGCCGGAGCTCGCGCGCTTGGACGCTGCGGCCGAGTGTAAAGGCGCCGTCGACTGTTGGATCGGCAAGCTCAAAGACAAAGACGCGCGCGTGCGCGATCGGGCGGCGTATTCGCTCGGGCGAATCGGCGACAAGAAGGCGGCCGAGGCGTTGGTCGCCGCGTTGAAGGATCCGAACCTCGAGACGCGCTACGCGATCATCTGGGCGCTGCGGCGGGTGGGATCGAAGGCGCAGGTCGAAGCGTTGAAGGCGATCGCCGCGAGCGAGCGTGGCTTGCCGACCCATCGCGGCAATGGCTACTTGCAGAAGTTGATCATCGGGCTCGAGCGCTGACTTTTTCGCCCGCGTCCCGTAGGCCTGCCGTCGTCCGATGCCGATCACCTTCCCGCCCGAGCTGCCGATCTCCGCGCGCGTGGCCGACATCACCGCCGCGCTCGCAGAGCACCAAGTCGTGATCGTCGCCGGCGCGACCGGCAGCGGCAAGACGACGCAGCTCCCGAAGGTCGCGCTCGCGGCCGGCCGCGGCGAGCAGCTGCGCATCGGCATCACCCAGCCCCGGCGTATCGCCGCGACGAGCGTGGCCGCGCGCGTGGCGAGCGAGCTCGGGGTCCCGCTCGGCGCCGAGGTCGGCTACCAGATCCGCTTCGAAGATCGTACCGGCAAGAGCACGCGCATCAAGTTCATGACCGACGGCATCCTGCTCGCCGAGATCCAAGGCGATCGCCTGCTGCGCCGCTACGACACCTTGATCATCGACGAAGCGCACGAACGCAGCCTGACGATCGACTTCCTGCTCGGCTGGCTGAAGCGCATCTTGCCTGAGCGAAGGGATCTGAAGGTGATCGTCAGCTCGGCGACGATCGAGACCGCGCGCTTCTCCGAGTTCTTCTCGGGCGCGCCGGTGCTGCAGGTGGAGGGCCGCACCTATCCCGTCGACGTGCTCTACGAGCCGCCAGAGGACGACGACGACCTCGCCACCGCCGTCGCGAGCTCCGTACAGAACGTCGTCGACTTGGATCCGCACGGCGACGTCCTCGTCTTCTTGCCGGGCGAGCGCGAGATCAAGGAGGCCGAGAACGAGCTGCGCGCGAAGAACCTGCGCCACACCGTCATTCAACCGCTCTACGCGCGCCTGTCCGCCGCCGAGCAGAACCGGGTCTTCGCGAGCATCCCCGAGCGGCGCGTCGTGCTCGCGACGAACGTGGCGGAGACCTCGCTCACGCTTCCCGGCATCGTCTATGTCATCGACACCGGCATCGCGCGGCTCTCCCGCTACGATCCGCGCTCCGGCACGACGCGCCTGCAGATCGAAGCGGTGTCGCAGGCGAGCGCCGATCAACGGAAGGGCCGCTGCGGCCGCGTGCGCGACGGCATCTGCGTACGCCTCTACGACGAAGCGAGCTTCGCCGCGCGTCCGGCGTTCACGGATCCCGAGATCAAACGCAGCGGCCTCGCCGGCGTCATCTTGCGAATGAAGGCGCAGGCGCTCGGCGACGTCGAGGACTTTCCGTTCTTGGATCCGCCGCACCCGCGCGCGATCGCCGAGGGCTACCGCGTGCTCGAAGAGCTGGGCGCGCTGGCCGATGGAAAGACGTTGACGCCGCTCGGCGAGCAGCTCGCGCGCTTCCCCGTGGATCCGCGCATCAGCCGCATGATCCTCGCCGCGAGCGAGCTCGGCTGCCTCGAAGAAATCTTGGTGATCACCGCCGCCCTGAGCACGCAGGATCCAAGGGAGCGCCCGCGCGAGCTGCAGCAGAAGGCCGATGATCTCCACCGCCGCTTTCGCGACGAGAGCTCGGACTTCATCGGCCTGTTGAAGCTCTGGCAGTTCCTCAAGGACGCCGAGAAGAAGGGCAGCTCGAACCTGCGCCGCACGTGCCGCGAGAGCTTCCTCTCATTCATGCGCGTGCGCGAGTGGAACGAGGTGCACCGCCAGCTCGTCGAGATCGTGCGCGACATGCGGCTCTCGGTCACGAGCACGAGCAGCGCCGACGTGGTGCACAAGGCGTTGCTGACCGGCCTTCTGTCCAAGGTGGGCGAGTGGCAACCGGACAAGCGGATCTACTTCGGCGCCAAGCAGACGAAATTCATGATCCATCCGTCGTCCGCGCTCAGTAAGAAGCCACCGCAGTGGGTGATGGCGTTCGAGCTCATCGAGACGACGCAACTATTCGCGCGCATGGCCGCAAAGATCGATCCCGACTGGCTGTACCAAGCGGCGCCGCACCTCGTGAAGAGAAGTTACTCGGCGCCGCACTGGTCCGAAAAATCGGCGCGCGCGTCAGTGAAGGAGAACGCCACCTTCTTCGGCCTCACCGTCGCGCGCGATCGCAGCGTCGACTACGCGACGGTCTGGCCGAAAGAAGCGCGGCGCATGTTCATCGAGCACGCGCTCGTCCGCGGCGAATACAAGACGAAGGGCGCGTTTCACGAGAAGAACCGCGCGCTCTTCGCCGAGCTCTCGCGCCTGCGCGACAAGGCACGCAAGAGCGACATGCTCGCCGACGAGGGTGCGCTCTACGCGTTCTTCGATGCGCGCGTGCCGATGAGCGTGGTCAACGGCAAGACCTTCGAAGCGTGGCGTGAAGAAGCCGAGGCCGTGCGACCCGGCGTGCTCCTCTTGACGCTCGACGACTTGCTCGTCGGCGAGCCGGATCTCGTGGCGACGGACTACCCGGACACGATCGTGCTTCACGGCACGCCGATCGCGGTGAGCTATCGCTTCGATCCTGGCGCCGACGACGACGGCATCACCTTGACGCTGCCGCTCGTCCTGCTGCCGGCGCTCGATCCCGGCGAGCTCGACTGGACGATCCCCGGTTGGCATCGCCAGAAGATCCACGCGCTGCTCGACGAGCTACCCAAAGCGATCAGGAAGACGCTGCCGCCCTTGGAAGCGCTCGCGCTGAGCATCGCCGCGAGGCTCACGCCGTTCGCGGGTCCGATGATCCCACAGCTCGCCGACGCGGTGCTCGACGAGACCGGCGTGCGCGTGGCCGTCGGCGCGTTCTCGCCGAAGGACATCGTTCCGTACTGGCGCACGACCGTGCGCATCGTCGACGAGCACGGGAAAACTCTGGCGCAAGGCCGCGACGCAGACGAGCTGCTCGAACGCTACGGCGCCAAAGCGCGCCTCGTGCTGCAAGCGAGCGCGCCGCCGTCGCAGTGGGAGAAGAAGGGGCTCACTACCTGGGACTTCGGTGAGCTCGAGGCCGCGATCGTGCGCCGGGTGGGCAAGGTGGACGTCAAGAGCTATCCCGCGCTCGCCGACAACGGCCAAAGCGTCGACCTCGTGCTGCTCGAAACGCCCGCCGCCGCCGAGGCAGCCACGCGCGCCGGCGTCCGTCGCTTGTTGATGATCGCGCTGAAGCAAACGCTGCAGGCCGTGACACGGCGCTTGCCGAACGCGCTGGCGCCCGTGCTCGGCGCCCACAAGGCCTTCGGCTCCCGGCTCACGGCGCGGATCGTCGACGAAGCGTGCGGGCTCGGAGATCCCCTGCCCCGCTCGCGCGCCGCGTTCGACTTGCTGGTGGCGGCGGGCTCGTCGCGCCTGGACGCGACCGCGACGCGCTGGCTCGAAGCGCTTGCGCCCGTGAGCAGCGCGCTGACGAAAACGTTACAAGGGCTGCGCGCCGCAGAGAAGCACCCGAGCGGCCAAGCAGCGATCACAGACATGCGCGCGCAGATCGCCACGCTCCTGCCCGACGATCTCATCACCACGATCTCGCTCGAGCGCCTCGCGTGCTACCCGCGCTATCTGAAGGCGATCGACGCGCGCCTCGCCCGCGCCGTCAACGATCCGAAGAAAGACCAAGAGAAGCACGCGCCCTTCGCCGAGCTGTGGGCCGCGTTCGCGAAGAAGCGCGATGCGGCGCACGATCGCGAGGCGGCGACGGCGCTCTTCTGGTCGTTCGAGGAGCTGCGCGTGGCGATCTTCGCGCCGGAGCTGAAGCCGGCCGAGCCGGTGTCGCTTGCGAAGCTCGCCGCCGCCGTCGCAGCGCTGCGCTGATTGACCGCAGAGTGCTTCGATGCGCACGAGGCAGGCATGCTCCTTCTGCTGATCGCGCTCGCGGCGTCGCCTGCTTCGACGGCGTGCACGAAGATCCCGAAGGGTCCCATCATCTGGCGCGAGCAACACAGCCCGCTCGTCTACGTCGAGAACGGGCCGCAGAAGGTGCCGACGACGATCATCGAGATCTATCAAAGCGGCTACTTCACGATCGTCCAGAGCGGTGAAGCGGGATCGAACGAAGCGCTCGGGCGCTCCGGTTGTCTCGCGTCCGCGCAGCCGTTCGCGGCGCTCCTCAAAGCGGCGACCTTTGGCTACGCAGCAAATTCGGTCTGCGACGCGGTGCCGATGACGAAGCTCGTCTACGAAGCACCGCTGCGAAAGAAGAAGATCGCGACCGAGACGCCCTGTGGCAGCGAGCTCGACAAGAGCACGCAAGCGCTCGTCGATGCCGTCCGGAACGCGCTCGCAGCGGCGGAGCGCAGCCGCTAGACGATCTCGGCCAGCGCGCGCAGGTGATCCAAGTACAGCGGATAGTACGCGCGCGCGAAGTAGTCGTGCCGCCGGTGTGCGTCGCGCTCGGTGAGGACGAGCCCCGCGCTGTGCCGGCCGGCGCGCACGCGACATGCGAGCTCCACCTGCTGCCAGGTGCGATCGATCGCCGACCAGATCGCCGTGACCTCGACCGGGCTGCCGTCCTCGAGCGCGATGTGATCGCCGCCGAGCGAAAGCCCGCCCCAGCTGACGTCTGTGATCTCGAGGATCGCGGCGGAACCATCGGCGCCGCCGATGCGCGCCATGACGCGACCGCCGCCGCGCAGGCGCGCCGACTTGCGCTGCTCGCCGGCGCCGTTGTGCGGAAACACGATCGCGGCGAGCTCTTGCCAACGTTTCAAGGATGGCGCGTCCAAGGGGCGAAGGGCTTCCAACGCATACAGCTCGCGCGCAGCGGTCTTGACGTGTTCCATGGTCGTGGCTCCCTCCCTTGAGATGCGCTGGGCGCGGCCGAGTGGCAACTTTTCAGCGGTTCAGCTTATCGACCAGCTCCGGCACCAGCGCTTGCACCTGCGAGAGCAGCGCGTCCTCGTTCTCGATGAGCCGGCTCGCCCGCGCCGCCACCGCCGCGCCTTTGCTGCGGATGACGCTGATGTTGATGTTCGTCGTCTTTCCCACCTTGCCGACGTCGCCATAGAGCACGAGGTCGGTGCCGAGCGCGCCGCCGATCTCGGCAAGGCAGCTCGTGTTGTCGCAGCCGAGCACCTGCTTCTTGCGATCGACGTCGAGCATCGCTTGCAGATCGTCTTGGCCGACGGTGGTCAAACCGCGCACGCCGTCGAGCTGGCTCAAGAGCAGGTTGGTCGCGAGCTGCACGGCGTCGGCGCTGACGCCCGCGCGCGCTTTCAACGGCAGCACGAGGATCTTGGCCCGCACACGGATCTCGAGGACGCTGCCGCTCGTGAGCGCGGCGGCTTGCTTCGGTGGGGTTTCCTGCGGCGCCTTCCCCTGCGCGAGCGCGACGAGCTCGCTCTTCGTCGCGAGCTGCGCCTCGCGCATCAAGATCTGCAGCGTATGTTTCGGCACTTCCTCGTTGGAGCCAAACCCGGGAAGGTCCTCCCAGTGCCGGCTCAAGCGCGTGAGCGGGTCGCCGTCCTGCGACGTCATCGCCACGTCGAGGTCGACGTCGAGCGCGTCGAAGCCGCAGCCGCCTTTGAAGAAGTAGTTGAGCGCCACCCTCACCGCCGCCTTCTTCTCGGCGGCTTCCTTCCAGCCGACCGCCGTGAGCTCCTGGGTCAAGGTCGCGACGGCGATACGTCCGAAGAATCCGTTGGGGCTTCCGTCGATCGAGCCCATGCACGAACCGTTGTCGTACCGCCCGCTCACCGGCGCGATCGCAAAAGTGAGGCCGGCGATGTCCGGGCTCGGCGCGACGGCCGGCGGCGGCACGAGCGCGGGAACTTCACTGCACGCCGCCAGCAAGAACGGGAGAATGAGCGCGCGAGAAATCATGAAGGGTAGTTATCGCCCGTCTCAGCGTTCGTCGACCTTCTTCGCGATTGGCGCCCGGCAGTTACCTTGGAACGAGCTCCACTCGGCGGCTTTCCAAATGCCCTTGTCGTTCTTCTTCAACTGCAGCGGCTTCGAGCTCTCGGCGCCAGTCGTGTGCACATAAACGCGCACGTCGTCTTCCTTCGCCGGCATGACGCGCGCGATCGACACCGTCCACGGCATCGCCGGGCGCGTGTAGCCGTTCTCCGGCGAGGTCCCTTGGATCATCGAGTACGCGATGTACGGTTTCGCCTTGTTGCGATCCTTGAAGTCCTTCATCGCCGTCGGTTCCTTCCCCGACAGCTTACTCATGTCGACGACCAAGCCGAGCAGCTCGGCGCCCTGCGGATGACCGTCGGAGTACATGTTGAGCGCGAGCGCAAACATCGCCGCGCCTCCTTGCGGCGTCGTCGCCAGCTTGTTGCGCAGCGCGATGAACTCTTCTTCGGTCGCCGGTAAGGACTCGAGGGTCACCGTCTCCGCGAACGCGGGCGTCGAGCAAAGCACGATTGAAGTCAGCAGCAGAGTTTTTTGAAACATGGGTGCTCCCCTTCTATAGTCCCAGCCTACCTGGAGGCCAAACGAATGCGATTCTTGCTCTTAGTCGGAGCTCTCTGTTTCGTGGCGAGCACCGCCACCGCCAAGGAAATCTACGTCTCGGGCGACACCGGGTCCGACGACAACCCTGGGACGAAAGACAAGCCGAAGAAGCTCTTGTGGAAGACGCTCGGCGAGTACGCGGCGGGCGACGTCATTCGCGTCGCCGAAGGCTTTCAACACGGCCAGCAGAAAGCCGGCGTGATGCCGAACCTGACGGCGTCGGTCGTGCTCGAGGGCGGCTGGAAGAAAGACTTCAGCGAGCGCGATCCGTTCAAGTACCTGACGATCATCACCGCCGGCTTCGACCGCGGCGGCGCGACCAGCGAGGTGTTCCGCATCGAGGACAGAAACTCCGATGTCACGATCGACGGCTTCATGATCGATCGCGGCGGCGGCACAGTCTACTTCAGCGACGGCGAGATGGGCGCGAACAAGCGCATCGAAGGCCACTCGGACTGCACGCCCTTCGGCTACCGGAACGAGAACAAGAAGATGAGCGGCTCGGATCCGTCGATCGAGCTCATCGGCCGCAACATGACGGTGCGCAACAACATCATCATCAACTCGCCGTGGTGGGGCATCTACGTGAAGGGCGGCGGCGACGGCACGATCACCATCGAGAACAACATGGTGCTCGGCTTCCAAGGCCGCGGTATCGAGGCGATCGTCGGCGGCGGCTGGGGCAAGCCGAAGTGGGTCATTCGCAACAACACCATCGCGTTCGGCTGGGAGATGGAAGGCCGCGGCCTGTCGATCGATCCGAAGGACGACAACGGCAAGTACCTCATCGAGAAGAACGTCATCGCGTTCACGCACCAGACGGGCGTGATGGCGAAGTTCCAAACGCAGGGCGACATCGTCACGTTGACGAACAACCTCTTCTTCATGAACCGGCTCGGCGACTGGGGCCACGGCGGCAGCGGCTGCTGCAACGCAGGCGATCTCGACGATGAAGTGAAGTTCAAGGTGTCGAAGAACGTGCACGAGCTGCCGAAGTTCATCGCCAAGATCAACAAGCAGTACTTCGATCGCTACTCGATGACCCAGGAGATCGTGAACGGGGCGAAGACGAAGGACGAAGAGCTGCTCGCCGCGCGCAAGTCCGTGGGCCTCGGCGACTACGCTCCTATCGGCTTCGATAAGACGTACACGAAGCACGCCGAGCTGCCGAACGGCCGGACGACCTACGACAACAGCCGCTTCCCGACGCCGATGAAGGTGAACACCGGCCTCGACGCGGCGGGTTGGGTCGCCAACGTGCTGCCGCTCATCGGCCAAGACGGCGAGCGCGGAATTCAGGCGAAGTTCGTGAAGTAGGCGGGCGCGTCCTAGTCCCTCCGCCGTGAACACGTCCTTGCCGGCGCGCCGCGCTCTCGGCACCGGGCGGCGCATGCCACTCGGCCGCATTCGCCGTGGTGCGGCACTTCGCACAAACCATCCAACTTGGTGCGCTTCCTGCCCCGCCTAGCTGCTCGTCACGACTTCTGTCGGCCTCACGCTCGCGGAAGTACCGGCGTTACTGCGATCAGACTTCGTCGACCGGCTTAGTGCGTGCCTCGTTCGACCTTGGTCAGATGCTCGCTGGCCTATGATGCTTCTTCGTGCGTGGAGCTTTCCCGCTCTTCCTCGTCTCCGTGCGGGCTCCTTTTCACGGCGTCTGACTGCGGCCAAGCGGCACGCCCGCCCCGGCCGACGCGCGGGTTTCGTGGCGTGCGGGATGGATGTGCGCGAGCGACGTCGCTCACTGCGCTCTTGTGTCCTTGAATGCGATCGGAGTGCTCCCGAACTCGAGTTTCGGGAAGTACGAGAGATCGAGCTCGATGCGTTGTTTCGCGGTGCAGATCCGGACCCGATTCTCCGAAACGCTGCTCTTGCTCATTGATCGAGCACTTGGAAACTGTTAGTTTAAAGCTAACTCATGTCAAAACCGCCCGATAATCCAGTGGATGCCAAGAAATGGGTGAAGGCGGCAGTTGAGGCAGGACGATACTTGTTCGCACCGATTCATTTTCCCCAGCGCCTGCGTGAGCGCAAAGAGACGTTAGACAGCGTCAAGGCTGCCATCGCGCGAGCAGATCGTGTCGAGCCATACCCGTCAATGCCAGTGTGCGGTGGCACGTGTTGGCGGGTCGAAGGAATGGGCACCAACGGCAAGCGGGTCGCGATCGGCGTCGAGCTGTTCTTGGACGATGAGAACAAATGGACCGCGTTCGTGACCGTGATCGACCTGACTCGAAAGACAATCAAAGGGAGACGACGATGAAAAGCAAATGCGGCCAGAAGATGAACAAGGTCGTGCTCGACGAATACGATTTCTCCGATCTCGCCGGCCTACCCGTCGTGGTTCGCGACATTCGCATTCTTCGCTGCGCGAAGTGCGGCGAGGAACTGATGCTTGGCGCAGAAACGGACCGGATCATGAAACAGGTTGCACTCGCTGTAGTGAATCGTCCTGAACGACTCGGCGCCAACGAGGCCCGCTTTCTTCGCGGGCACCTCGGCCTGACACAGAAGGAGCTTGCCGAGCGGATGGGACTGCACAAGATCACGGTCGCCGCGTGGGAATCGAAAAAACCGATCTCGCCGCAGCACGACCACATTCTGCGCGCGATGGTATTGGCGAAGCTGATGAGAAAGGACTCGAGCGATTTGCTCGCTCTGGAGCACGTGCACACTGCGAAGCCCCGGCGGGCCGTTCGCCGCCTGGTCGTCGAACGGTTGGCGAGCTGACCGCGTCTGTAATGCCAAAGAACGCTGGTGTCCGAGGGGTCAAGCGACGTCAGGATTCGTGAAGGTTCGACGCGCGCATCGAAACCCGCACGCCACGGAACCCGCGCGCCGGCCGGGGCGGGCGTGGCGCTCGGCGCAGTCAGACGCCGTGAAAAGGAAATCGCACGGAGACGAGGAAGAGCGGGAAAGCTCCACGCTCGAAGAAGCATCATAGGCCAGCGAGCATAGTACCCAGGTTGAACAAGCCGATGATCAGTCCGGCCGCTGAAGGTCGATCGCAGCAACGCCGAAACTTCCGCGAGCGTGGGGCCGACAGCAGTCGTGACGAGCAAGTAGGCGGGGCAGGAAGCGCACCAAGGTGGATGGTTTTGTAGAAGTGCCGCACCACGGCGAATGCGGCCGAGTGGCATGCGCCGCACCGTGCCGAGAGCGCGGCGCGCCGGCAAAGACCCGAGCTGGCACAAGAGAAGCCCCATTGACAATCCCGCAGGACTTTCCTAGCGACTCCGCTCCCTTGGACCGCCAGTACGGCCAGTACTGTGTCCACCTATATATAAGGACAACCCCATGGCCACTGACCGCAAACTAGGACTCCTCGGCAAGAAGCTCGGCATGACCCAAATCTTCGACGGCGAAGGCAAGCGCATCGGCGTGACCGTCGTCGAGCTCGGGCCGTGCGTCATCATGGCGAAGAAGTCGAAGGAAAAAGACGGCTACGTCTCGCTCCAGCTCGGCTTCGTCGACAAGAACGAAAAGCACTCGACGAAGGCGGAGCAAGGCACCGGCAAGAAGGCGAACACCCCTTCGAAGCGCTTCCTGCGCGAGCTGCGCGTGAGCGCCGACGTCGCCAGCAAGTACGAAGTCGGCCAGTCGGTAAAGGTCGAAGAGCTCTTCGCCGACGGCCAGCTCGTCGACGTCACCAGCAAGACCAAGGGTCGCGGCATGACCGGCGTCATGAAGCGCTGGAACTTCCGCGGCAAGAACGCCACCCACGGCACGCACGAGTTCTTCCGCCACGGCGGCTCGATCGGTAACCGCGAGTTCCCGGGCCGCGTGTTCAAGAACCGCAAGATGGCGGGCCAGTACGGCAACGAGACCGTGACGGTGCAGAACCTGCTCGTCGCCAAGGTCGTCGCCGACAAGAACCTGCTCCTCGTCCACGGCGCCGTGCCGGGCGGCGACGAGGTGCTCGTGCTCGTGCGCCCCGCGGTGAAGACCAAGAAGTCGGCGCCGCCAGCGAAGTAAGCCTTGTCATTTGCCCTCCTGACGGCCGATCCCTGGCCCGACTACGCCCTCTTAGACAGCGGCAACTTCCAAAAGCTCGAACGCTTCGGGCCGTACGTCCTCGCGCGCCCTGAGCCGCAGGCGATCTGGGATCCGCACCTCCCCGACTCCGAGTGGCAGAACGCGCACGCCGTCTTCACCCGCGCGGGCGAGTCCCAGGAAAAAGGCCAGTGGAAGCTGAAGCCGAAGATGCCCGAGCGCTGGGTCATCGACTACGCGCGGCCGGGCATGGCGCTGAAGTTTCGCATGGGGCTCACGTCGTTCAAGCACGTGGGCCTGTTTCCGGAGCAGGATCCGAACTGGCGCTTCATCTATTCAGAGTGCGAACGCCGGCGCGCGCCGAAGGTGCTGAACCTCTTCGCGTACACCGGCGCCGCGACCTTGGCCGCACGGGCCGCCGGCGCCGAGGTCACGCACGTCGACGCGGTGAAGCAAGTGAACCTGTGGGCGCGCGAGAACATGGAGGCGAGCGGCCTCGCCGACGTGCGCTGGATCGTCGACGACGCCGTCAAGTTCGTGCAGCGCGAGGTGCGGCGCGGCAACAAGTACCAAGGCGTGATCCTGGACCCGCCGGCATACGGGCGCGGGCCGAACGGCGAGAAGTGGCAGCTCGAAGACGAGCTCAACCAGATGCTCAAGCTGTGCGCGCAATTGTTGGATCCGGCCGATCATTTCTTCTTGATCAACCTCTACTCGCTCGGCTTCTCGGCGATGATCTTGGAGAACTTGGTCAACGGGATCTTCCCTGGCGCGAAGTCTCTGAACGAGCTCGGCGAGATCTTCCTGCCCGATAGTGGCGGACGCAGGCTGCCCCTCGGCACCTTCCATCGCTTTTCCACGTGAAGGTCCTCTACGACGATAACCACGTGATCGCCGTCTACAAACCGGCGGGCGTGCTCGTGCAAGGCGACGCGAGCGGCGAGCGCACGTTGATGGACGACGTGAAGGACTGGATCGCCGAGAAGTACAAGAAGCCCGGCAACGTGTTCTTGGGGCTCGTGCACCGGATCGATCGCCGCGTCGCCGGGGTCGTCGTCTTCGCACGGACGTCGAAGGCGGCGGCGCGCTTGTCGGAGCAGATCCGCCTGCGCACGGTCGAGAAGATCTATCGCGCGTGCGTCGAGGGCACGATCGACGGTGACGGCGCCGAGCTCGTGCACTGGTTGTCGGAAGACGATGGCTACGTCAGCGTGCATGAGCGCGCCGGCCCGGGGCGCAAAGAGGCGCGGCTCTCGTACAAGGTGCTCGGCCGCCAAAGCGATCGCATGTGGCTCGAGATCACGCTCGACACCGGGCGCAAGCATCAGATCCGCGCGCAGCTCAGCAAGAGCGGCCATCCGATCTTGGGCGACGATCGCTACGGCGCGCGGATGAAGTGGCCGCCGCCCGGGATCGCGCTCTTCTGCGTGCGCATGTGCTTTCGCCACCCGACGCAGGATCGCGAGATCAACGTGGAGCTGCCGCCCGAGCTGTTGCCGGACACTGGCGCGTGAACTCCATGCACAGCGCCGCCGCAGCCATCGCCACGTTGAGCGACTCGGCGCGGCCGACGCGTGGGATCGAGATCACCTGCGCGCCGATCTCTTCGACGGCGGCCGAGTGCCCGTGTGATTCGCTGCCGAGCACGAGCACGCCGGGCAGCGTGAGCGGCGCCGAGAACGCCGGCGTCCCATCCATGTCCGCGATATAAATCTGCGCGCCGTTGTCACGCAGTTGCTGCAGCTCTTCGACGAGGTCGACACCGGTGCGGACGCCGACGTGGAACAACGATCCCATCGTCGACGAGACGGCCTTCGGGTTGAACACTTCCATGCACTCTTTGCTGCAGATGACGCGCTCGAGGCCGAACCAGTCGGCGATGCGAATCAGGCTGCCCATGTTGCGCGGATCTTTGACGCCGTCGAGCGCGAGCACGAGCTCGTTCTGCGCCGGCGCCTTGAACGGCAGCTCGCCCGGCGTCTCGACGATGGCGATGAGCTCGTTGCCCTTCTCGAAGGTGCCGATGCGATCGAGCTCGCTCTCAGGCAAGACGTGCACGCTGACGCCGCGCGGCTGCGCTTTGTCGGCGACCCACTCGGCGGCGTCTTGGGTGGCGAGGATCGTCTCGATCTTCCACAGCGACGCGAGCAGCTCGGCGACCATCTTCTTGCCCTGCACCAAGAAGCGCCCTTCTTCTTCGCGCGCTTTTTTTTGCTGCAACGCGCGCAGGCGCTTGAGCTCACCCGCCGCGAGCATCCGCCGCTCCTTTGAAGCCGAGACACAGGATATAGCGCTCTTCGCTGCCGCTGCGCACCGCGTCCGGGCGTTGCGCCAACACGCGCTCGAACGCAGGCTTCAGGGTCTTCTCGAACGCTTGATAGTCGTTCGACACGAACACCTTGAACACGTAGGCCCCGCGCTTCTTCAAGAGCACCTTGGCGGCCTCGTAGCCCATCTGCACGAGCTCGAGCGACCGCGCGCGATCGGTGACCTTGATGCCGGTCGTGGCCGGCGAGGTGTCGCTCAAGACGACGTCGATCGATCCTGGCGTGGCGCCGAGCGCGGCGAAGTCTTCGGGCTTCGCTCTCAGGATGTCCATCTGCACGCGGAGCGCGGCTTGCGGGAGCGGTGCGGTGATCTCATTGAGATCGAGGCCGAGCAGGTAGCCGCTCGGTAGCACGATCTTCGCCGTGTACTGCATCCACGATCCGGGCGAGGCGCCGATGTCGACCACGCGATGGCCCGGCTTCAGCAAGTGGTACTTCTTGTCGAGCTCTTCCAGCTTGTAGACGCTGCGCGCGGAGAAGCCTTCGCCCTTGGCTTTCTCGCCGAAGCGATCACGCTTTTTGAAGTCCGAGCCCACGCCGGCGTTGTAGTGGATGCGGCGCGAACGAGCAATGTGTCCAATGCGACGCAGATCGCGCGGGTGTATCATGGTGGCCATGAGTCCTGTGCATCCCGACGAGGTCCGCGCGCGCGGCCTCGAAGCGAAGGTTCGATGGTAGCGTTTCGCCCATGTTGAAGAGCGCGATTCATGCGGCGGCGCGCTTGTGGCTCGCGCGTGACGAAGCCACCGATTCGCCGCTCGTCGGCTTGGCGGAGCTCTCCGCGCTCGACGGCGCGCTCGAAGACAACCTCCGCAAGATCGCGTGGAACGAAGCCACGGCGAACATCGCCACCGACGGCGCGCTCTTCGCCGCCGCCGTGCTCGCGTTTCGCGCCGCCGATCGCGAGCGCATCGGCATGGCGTTGCAGGAGGCAGCGAAGTCGAAGGAGCGCTTCCGCGAAGTCGAGAGCGCGCTCGGCTGGGTGGATCTATCGCCGCCGCTGCGCGCCTTGCTCGAACAGTGGAAGCTGCACCCGGAGACGATGCTGCGCCGGTTGGCGATCGCCGGCTTCGCCGTGCACCGCATCGATCCCGGCCCTGCGCTCGCCGAGGCCGTGCGCGATCCGAACATTCCTTTGCGTGCGCGGGCGGCGCGGGCCGTCTATCAGCTCGCGCGGCGCGATCTCTTGCCGCTGCTCCGCTACGACGATCCCGACGTGCCGACGCGCTTCAACGCCTGCTGGTCCGGTGCGCTGCTCGTAGGGGATCCCGACGCCGTCAGCGTGCTTCGCGGCTTCGCCGAACGCGGCGAGCGTTATCCGGATCGTGCGGCGCAGCTCGCGTGCTTGAACATGGCGCCGGCTCGTGCGCGGGCGTGGCTGCGAACGATCCCGGTCCGCTACGCGATCTTCGGCGCGTGGGCGCTCGCTGATCCTGCCGACGTGCCGTGGCTGCTCGCGTGTTGCGAACAACCTGCGAACGCGCGCGTCGCGGCGGAGGCGATCGCGGCGATCACCGGGCTTCCGACGCCGGCGCGACATGCCGCGGCCCTGCCGACGGCGATCGATCCCGCGGACGTCGAGCTCGCGGATCCGGATCTCTCGGCGCTGTGTTTGGCGGCATCGTCGCTGCGGCTCGACCCTGGCGTGCGCCACCAGCTCGGCCGTCCGATCACGAAGGCGCTGCTCCGCGAGCACCTGTCGACGGCGAAGATGCGCATCCGCACGCTCGCCGCCGTCGAGCTCGCGCACCTGTCGCCGGCGCCGAGCTTCGAAGTGCGCGCGTCGGCCGCGCATCAGACGCGCTGGCTCGCGGCGCAGTGAACGTGCTCAGGTCCCGGTCGGAAACAACTGCAGCCCCGTCACGTCGATCGCCACGCGCGATCCTTCGACGAGGGCCGCGCCGCCGATGTCGTTGCTGTCGATCGCCAAGTAGTTCGGCCCGGGCTCGATGAAGAGATCGTACAAGACCGTGCCGCTGCCGATCTCCATCTGACTCTCGATCTCGCCGACGATCCGATGCCGGCCGCCCGGGAGCGCGTAGATCCCGGGGAGCTCCGTCGTCTCGGCCCACGACTCCACGCCGTCGACGCCGAGCTCGACGAACACCATCTTGCCGACGAGCGCGCAGACGTTGTCGGCGACGAGGTTTACGATGAGCGGCTTGTCGCCGAAGAGCACCTCGACCTGCCAGCGGCGCTCGGCGCCCTTGATCACCTTCTGCACGACGATCGCCACGGCGCTCCCCTCGCACACGGCGCGAGAAACGGCTACTCCGCAGGGACGTGCTCCTTCTCCTCCTCATCGCCGCCACGTCCGAGCCGACGGCCACGCAACCGTTCACGCAGCACCGAACGTGGAACGATCGCTCGCTCGCCTTCGGCACGAAGGTGGTCCGTGACGGGTGGCACGCGCAGCTCGTCGTCGGCCTCGGCGGCGGCATCAACAACGACGGCCTGTTCGCCGCCGTCGAGCTCGGCGGCACGTTCAAGAACGGCGTCACGCTCGCCGCGCTGCACGTGTTCTTGCAGAACCAAGGCGTCATCGGCCCGTCGCGCGGCGCCGACGCGCTCGGCGGTTGGCTCGTCGAGTGCAAAGTGCCGGTGCTGGTGCCGGAGATCGAAGCGAAGATCGCCGCCGGCCTCGGCTTCGTAGTCGACGAGCTGCGTCCGAGCCTCATCCCTGGCGTGGGCCTCGCGTACGGCGTCGACGTGCATCTGCCGATCTACACAGCGCACGGCCCGACCGCCGGGATCACCTTCTTCCACGCGCTCGTTCCTCAGCACTACTTCACCGTCGGCGTCGGCGTTGGGTACACGTTCTTCTGATGCGCGCGCACACGATGATCATCGTCGCGCTCGTGGCGGCGTGTCAGTCGCGACCGAAGCCAAGCTTCGATCAGTGCGCCGCAATCACCAACGAGATCTCGGCGCCCACCCCCGCGCCGCTCCACGCCGACGGTCCCTACTTCAAAGACGAGCTCGGCCGCGTCGTCTTGCTCCGCGGCGTGAACGTCGCCGGCGACTCGAAGGTGCCGCCGTTCATGACGATCACCGACGCGTCACAGCTCGATCCGCTGCCAGGGTTCGGTCTCAACGTCGTGCGCCTCTTGTTCACTTGGGAAGCGTTCGAGCCGTCGCCGTGCACGTACGACGAAGCGTACCTCGCCTACTTCGAGCGCGTGACGAGCTGGGCGGGGGCGCGTGGGCTCTACGTCATCGTCGACTTTCACCAGGACGCGTTCTCGCGCTTCTCGATCGACGGCTGCGGCGAAGGTTTTCCCGAGTGGGCGGTGCTCTCGTCGCTGCCGACCCATGCGCCGGACAACGGTCGCGCGTGCGAAGCGTGGGGCATCAAGATGGTGTTCGACAGCACGCACCTCGACACGTGGACGGCGTTTCACCGCGACTTGGAAGGTGCGCGCACGCGTTTTCTCGCGATGGTGAGCCGCGTCGCCGCGCGCATGAGCTCGCACCCGAACGTCATCGGCTACGACGTGTTGAACGAGCCCTGGGGCCAGAGCTACGAATTGCACGCACTCTTCGAAGACATCGGCACCGCGATCCGCGCCCAAGATCCCGAGCGCATTCTGTTCATTCCGCCGCAGGCGCTCGGCTCGTCCGGCGCCGCGAACATCGTGCCGCGCGTGAGCCACACGAACATCGCGCACTCGCCGCACTACTACGACGCCGCGATCGTCGTGTTCAAAGCGTGGCACGGCGCCGGTGTCGGTCCGCCACTCGACGGGATGCTTCAGACTGCCACGGAGTGGAACGCGCCGATGTTGCTCGCCGAGTTCGGCGCCGGCGTGAGCATCGGCTCAGCGGCCGCGTACATCGAAGCGTTCTACGCGTGGCTCGACGAGCGCTTCGTGTCCGGCACGCAGTGGAACTACACGCCGGGGTGGACCGCCGATCGCAAGGACGGCTGGAACACGGAAGACTTCAGCATCACCGGGGCGGGCCTCGCGCTGCGCAAGGAGCTGTTCACGCCGCGGCCGTATCCGCAGAAGACCGCCGGCGTGCCGATCGCGTTTCGCCGCCACGGCCGCGGCTTCACTTATCGCTGGACGCACGATCCTTCGTTGGGCGCGACGGAGATCTTCGCGCCCGACGGGAACATCCAAAGCGAAGGCGTCCGCTGCGTGCGCGTCGAATCGTTACTGTCGTGTACAGGCGAAGCGGGCGAAGCCGTGGTGACCGTCTCCGAGTGAGACAGAGTGTCCCAAAATCGGACACTCGCGTCTTGGCGATCCATCGACCGCCGCCAGCGTGAATGAAGCGGGCATGAAAACGACCCACTATGCCCTTGTCGCGACGACTGTTTTTCTGACCGCCTGCCCGGACCTGTCGAACGGCAGCTCGAACGGCAACTCGACCGCCGGCGGACCGGCCTCGGCCACGACCACGACGACCACGAAGCCCGTCTGGCAGGTCGGCAGCTACTCGGACGGCACCGCCATCGACAACAACATCGCCAAGAGCACCGAGACGACGAAGCTGGTCATCGACCTCGCGACGGCCGGCAAGGGCAAGTACCACTTCGGCCAAGGCAAGGCGCTCTCGGAAGGCGACTACAGCGCCGGCAGCGACGGCAAGCTCTCGTTCAGCGGCGGCCCGCTCGCCGGCAAGTCGGTCACCTTCGCCGACGGCTGCCGCCTCGTCACTGCCGATGGAAAGACTTTGTTCCGCGACGAGCCCGTCGCCGACTGCCCCACGAAAAAAGCGCTGACGCCGGCGGAGTGCAAGCTCGTCGGAACGTACGTGAAGGCGTCGCGCAGCGGCTCGAGCAGCTCGTCGTACGAAACGTCGACCACGATCGTCGTCGATCGCGACCGCTTCTACAGCCAGACGAGCGGGAGCGCGAGCTCGGTGTGCTACGCGACGACGTGCAAGTCGCTCGTCAACTCGCAGAAGCCCGTCGTCGGCACGTGGCAAGCGTCGGGCTCCACGCTGACGACGCCGAACGTGGCCGGCTTCGAGTTCACGCCGGGATCGTGCGACGGCTCGCCGGTCGGCGAAAACGAAACGCCGACGCAGCCGACCCCGACCCCCGGCACCACGGGAACCACGGGAACCACGGGAACGACGGGATCGTCTGGCACCCCGACGCCGCCGCCCGCGGAGGTCTGCGGCAACGACGTGTGCCTCGGCAGCGAGACGTGCACGAGCTGCGAGAGCGACTGCGGCAAGTGTCCGCAGAAGTACGGCAGCTGCACCAGCGACGCCGACTGCGACGAAGTCTACTGCGTGAACCACCCGGGCGGCAGCATGTGCTCGGCGAGCTGCAGCTACGACTAC
This sequence comes from Deltaproteobacteria bacterium, assembly GCA_020848545.1. Taxonomy (GTDB): domain Bacteria; phylum Myxococcota; class JADLHZ01; order JADLHZ01; family JADLHZ01; genus JADLHZ01. The sequence continues at coordinate 157,119 of JADLHZ010000007.1, forward strand.
GACTGCCCGACGCCGCCGGCGGGCTCGGGGCTCTCCCGGCTCTGCGGCGCGAAGAAGTTCAATAACTATCACTGCTTCTTGAACTGCTCGAGCGGCGGCACCTGCCCGAGCGGCACGACCTGCACACAGACCGGCGACCCGGCGATCAAGCTCTGCCAGTAGTCTTCGAAAGCTCCGCCAGCGTGCGATCGACCGCGATCAAGAACGCACGAATCGACTTGTCCAGCGCCGGCCGCGGCGTGTCTTCGATGCGGGTGTGCGAAACGCCCGGGCTCGACTGCGCGAAGATCATCGCCGTCGGCACCACCGCCGCCATCTCCGAAGCGTCGTGCAAAGGTCCCGAAGGCAGCTCCGTCGCCCCACCGGTCACGTCCTTCACCGCGCCGCGCATGATCTGCATGAGCTTCTCGTCGAAAGGCCGCGGCGTGATGTGCAGGAGCGGGCTCCACGTCACCTTCACGAGATGCCTCTTCGCCGCCTTCTTCGCCGCCGCCTGCGCGTCCTTCAGCATCTTCTTCAGAACCTTGCCATCGAGCGCGCGCAGATCGATCGAGATCTCGGTCGAGCCCGGCACCGCCGTCACGAAGTTCGGCTCGACTTTGACGACGCCGCAAGTGGCGACGACGCGCGAGCGCGGTGTCTTGCCCGAGTACTTCACGCTGATCGCGCGGCACGCGAGCGCGAACTCGGCGGCGGCGAGGAACGCGTCTTTGCGCAGGTGGATCGGCGCGGCGCCCGAGTGCGCGGCCTGGCCGATGAACTTCAAGCTGTAGCGCTCGACGCCCATCGTGCCGAGCACGACGCCGACGGGCTTCTTCATCTCCATCAGCACCGGCCCTTGCTCGATGTGCAGCTCGAGGTACGCGCGCGCGGCGAGGCCGTCGAAGTACGCTTTCGCCGTCGCCATGCCGTCGAGCGTGACGCCGTTCTCGGCGAGCGCGTCGGGCAGCTTCACGCCGGCCCGGTCCGTCAGGTGCGCGAGCTCCTTGTGCGCATCGAGCGCGCCGGCCGACGCCGCCGAGCCCGTGAGGCTGCGGCCGAAGCGCGCGCCTTCTTCGTCGGCCCAGTCGACCACGTGGATCGTCAGCGGCGGCGTTCTGTCTTTGTATCGGCGCAGGACTTCGACGCCCGCCATCACGCCGAGGCAGCCGTCGAGCCAGCCGCCGCCGGGCACCGAGTCCAAGTGGCTGCCGATGACGATGCTCTGTTTCGACTCGCCGGGCAGCGTGGCCCAGAGGTTCGCGGCGCCGTCGAGCTCAGGCGTGATGCCGCAGTCGGTCTTCAGCTTCTCGACGAACCACGCGCGGGTCGTGCGCCACATTGGCGTCCAGGCGACGCGCTGCGCACCGCGGGCGTCGGTGGTCAAGGCGGCGAGCGCTTCGAGGTCGGCGATCACACGGTCGGACGTCGGCTTGGGGTCACGGCGCTGTTGCATGCGCCGACGCCTTGGCACGACGCGGGCCCCTTTGAAAAGGAGGGCGTTTTTGCTGGTCAAAGTGCTCGCAGCCGCGTATGCGCCGCCGCCATGAACGCCTTTAGCGACCTGCCGCTGTTGCCCTCGTTACAGCAGACGCTGGTCGAGAAGAGCCTCGTCACGCCGACCGAGATCCAAGCCCGCGTCATTCCCGAGTTGCTCGCGGGCCGCTCCATCGTTGGCGTGTCGGAGACCGGCAGCGGCAAGACGCTCGCGTACGCCCTCCCCGTCCTCCACGCGTTGAAGTCGCTCGAAAACGCCGGCGACGCCGTCAAAGAGAGCGGCCGCCCGCGCGCGGTCGTCGTGGTGCCGTCGCGTGATCTCGGCGAGCAAGTGACGCGCGTCTTCAAGCTGTTCACGCACACGACGCGCCTGCGCGTGCGCAGCATCCTCGGCGGCACCAAGCTCGACGTCGCCAAGGAGAACGTGAGCGGGCCCTTCGAGGTGCTCGTCGCCACGCCCGGCCGCATGTTGAAGCTGCTCGAGCGCGGGCTCGTGAACCTGAGCGACGTTCGCACGTTGATCTACGACGAAGCCGATCAAATGCTCGACCAAGGCTTCTTGCCGGACGCCAAGCGCGTCGTCGGCGCGGTGCCTGCGGCCTGCCAGCTCGCGCTGTTCTCGGCCACCGTTTCACCGCACGTGCAGTCGGTGATCGCGGCGCTCTTTGCCGGCGTCGAGATCGTGCGATCCGAGCGAAGCCACAAGGTGGTGCGGAGCCTGAGCACCGACAACCGGCAAGTCATCGACGGCCAGCGCGTGCCGCTGCTCAACCGGGTCCTGCGGGAGAAGACCGCGGGGGTGACGCTGATCTTCGCCAACACGCGCGAGCAGTGCGACGCCGTGGCCAAGGAAGTTCGCACGCTCGGCCACGTTTGCGCGGTCTATCGCGGCGAGATGGACAAGGTGGAGCGGCGCAAGAACCTGAAGGCGTTTCGCGCCGGCGAGACCCGGATCATGATCTCGACCGACCTCGCATCGCGCGGCCTCGACATCGCCGACGTCGATCGGGTGATCAACTATCACCTTCCGCGCGAGGTCGGACCGTACCTGCACCGGGTCGGACGCACCGCCCGCGCCGGCAAGACGGGCACGGTCGTCAACTTCGTCACCGAGCGCGATGCGCCGTTGATGAAGCAGGTCGCGCGGCTGTCGTAGACTACTTTGCCTTGAGCTGCTTGCCGTCCCAGTCGAGCCGCTTCACCGCGCGCTTGCCACCGCTCGTCTGCTCGACCTCGACCCACGTCTCACCCTTCTTCGGATTGCGAATGAGCGAGAGCGCGAGCGAGCAATCGGCGCCGCACTTGATGGCCGTGTAGACGCGATCGAAGCGCTTCTTCGCGACGTCGAAGAGGAAGAGCTCGGCGTAGGCATCCTGCTTCACTTCGGGCACGCCCGTCACGATCGGCACGAACACCGCGACGTGCGTGTCGTCGATCGGCTGAAACGCCGCGGCTTCGTAGTGCACATAATCACCGGGCGCGAGCGCGAGCGCTTGCTCCGCGACGAGCGCGTGCTTGGCGACCTGCGGATTCACGCCTTTTTCGAGCTGCGACGGATCGCGCACCGTGACGCTGAACGCACGCGCCGCGTCGCCCTTCGGCTTCGACAGCGCGCAGTACTCGTACGCCTTCAGCATCAGGCATTGGCTGAGCTCTGAGCCGCTGAAGTACTTCTTCTTCGCCGAATCGAGCTTGCGCTGATCATCGCCCGCGTTCTTCTTGGCGCCGCCGCCTTCGAGCACCGCGACGGCGGAGCGTTGCCCGCGCTCGGTCGCGATCGATAGCGCGCTCTTGCCCTCGGCGTCTTTGATGTCGACATCGGCGCTCGCTTCGATCAACGCGCGCAGGACGTCGGTCTTGCCGTTTCCGGCCGCGTACATGAGCGCCGTCTTGCCGGCGTTGTCGACCTCGTTCGGCTTCGCGCCCTTCTGCAGCAACGCGCGGGCGATGTCGCCGTTAGCTGCTTGCATCAGCACCGTCTGCCCTTCCTTGACGGTCTTCCGGCTTGGGTCGGCGCCCTTGTCGAGCAGGCGCTTGACGATCTCCGTCTTGGCGAAGCGCGACGCTTCGAAGAGCGGCGTCTGCCCGTTGTTGTCCGGGATGTCGACCTTCGCGCCCTTGTCGAGCAGCTTCTGTACGGTCACCATGTCGCCAACGTTGCTCACGTACTGCAGCGCGGTCTTGCCTTCGCCGCTCTGCTTGTTCACGTCGAGCGTCTTTTGGGCCAAGATCAGATCGATGAGCTCGGGCTTCTTCGTCCGCACGGACGCTTGCAACGCGGAAGCGTCGTCAGAGCCGCCGTTCAAGTTCGGGTCGGCGCCTTTGTCGAGCAGCATCTTGACGATCGCCGTGTCGCCCGCCTTCAGCGCCGCGTGCAGCGCCGTCTCGTTCTTCTCCTTGGGGTGCTGATGGTTCGCCGGCGCCTTGGCGTCGAGCAAGAGCTTCACCACCTCCGAGTGCTTGTTCTTGGCCGCGAGGTAGAGCGGCGTCCACGCGTAGTTGCCGCCGGTGAGCGACGGATCTGCCTTCGCCTTCAACAGCGCGGCGACGACCGGAGCGTGGCCCTTCTCGGCGGCGTCGACGAGCGCGCGCGTGTGGGCCCAACCGCTCTCCAAGTTCGGGTTCGCGTTCGCTTGCAGCAACAGCTCGACGATCTCGAGGAAGCCACGCCGCGCCGCGATCGCCAGCGGCTGCTCTTGGCCTTTCGTGTCGACGTCGACGCTCTTGATGACGGCTTTGACCCCGGCGACGTCACCGGCCTCGACGGCTTTAATGAAGTCGGACTTCGCGTCTGCGGTGAGCAAGAAGAAAAGGGAAATGAGCATCGCTCATGCCTACCCGCCGGCAGACGCGCCAGCACGCAAAGTCGCTCTGCACTGCCGTTCCGCCGTACGGAGCGGAATGATCAAAGCGCGCCTTCTCGTCGCTGCCAGCGGACACGCCGCGCGGTGATCTTGGAATGGCCGAATTTGTCGTTTTCGGTACCCTCTCAGCATGAACATTCAACAAGAGCTCGACAGTACCTTGAAGGAATTGGAACTAGCGAAGGCCGGGTTGAAGACCGCGGGCGGCGACGCTCAGCAGAGGAGCAAGATGGAGAGCAAGCTCCACTGGCTCGAGCAGAAGGTCGAGAAGCTGCGCAAGAAGTCGCAGAGCTGATCCTTTCGCGTCGTTCCAAGCGACCTATGCGGGCAAATGTCCGCCGTCTCATCCCCCGGCGCTGCCTACGGAATCTCGTCGCGCGCGCGCTTAGTCTCGCGACCCGTTAGAAACGCCCACGATAATGCGAGCAACCATTCACGTACAATCGCAGTATGTGACGCGGCACACGTTCGCGGAGGTGGGTGATGGTCGCACGGATCGGACTCGCGTTCTGTTCGCTGGCTTGGCTCGTCGCTTGTGGATCGCGGACGGTGAAATCGGACGAGGCGCCGGTCGTCGCGCTCGTCGAAGCAGCGGCGACCGCGCGGCCCAGCGCGCCATCGCCATCGCCATCGCCATCGCCATCGCCATCGCCATCGCCATCGCCATCGCCATCGCCATCGCCATCGCCATCGCCATCGCCATCGCCATCGCCATCGCCATCGCCATCGCCCGATCCGGCGCAAGAGCTCGCGTTCGTCGAAGCCGACGTGAGCGACGGCAACGCCGCCACCGCCGCCGACAACAAGTCCTTCGCCGACGACGGCTGGTCGCTCGCGCCCGCGCCGGCGCCGGACATGCGCCTGGTCGCCTACGATCCCGCGCTCGCCAATGAAGCGCCGGCGGCGCTCCTCGCGCAGCTGCAATCGACGACGCCCGCCGCGCCCGACGTGCCCGCGATCAAAGAGATCGCCGCCTCCGCGAGCGACGTGCGCCTGCGCCTCGCCGCGGTGGAAGCGCTCGGCCGCACGCCGGCGCCGGTCGCCCAAGACGCGCTCGTCGACCTCCTGCACACGAACGCCCTCACGCTGGATCCCGAGACCCGCCGCGTGGCCGCCGCGCGCATCATCCCGAAGAAGCTCACGGACACAGTCGTGACGAAGATCGCGCCGCTCCTCGATACGAGCGCGCTCGGGGACGTGGAGAAGAACCAGCTCGCGTTCACGCTCTCGGCCATCGCCGTGCGCGATCGCCAAGAGCTGCCGGTCGCCTTGACCAACAACCTCTCGACGCTCGCCAAGCAACGGCTGACGACGCAGACGACGGCGATCCAGCTCGATCCCTACGTGAAGACCTCGCTGCGCCAGCAGATCGCGGTCGCGCCAACGACGCTCGCGCTCGCTCCCTCGGCCGCGCTCGCGACGCCGGTCACCGCTGCGCCGATCACCGCGGCTCCCGCCACGACTTACACGATCGCCCCCATCTTCGTCCCGATCGATTGGACGCTGCTCCTCAAGTGGCGTTGCAAACGCGCCGACGGCACCACGTGCACCGCCGCTGATCGGGCGAACACCGGCCTGCGCCAGATCGTGCTCCTCCCCGCCGGCTACGCCGCGAGCGACGAAGCCACGTTCTGGACCGACTTCGATCGCATGGTCACGCTGATGACCCAAGCGAGCAGCGCCGGCTCGTCGTGGAGCGTGCAGAAGAAGAACCAGCTCCTGTTCATCGGCTACTTCCTGCCGAGCACGCCGCTCGGATCGCAGGGCGCGCTCTTCGACGCCGCGATCCGCCCGCACCCGATCCGCGGCTACGCGACGACGCTCGACCAGAACGCCGTCTACAATAAGGTGGCGCAGATCGGCGCCGAGATCAGCGGGCTGCGCCCGATGACTGTCGGCGTCATCTTCAACACGATGCAAGAAGGCACCACGGGGAACGCCTCACCGCCGTCGGTCGTCGGCAAAGCGTACGGCATCGCCAAGTGGACCCGGCGCGACCTCGACGAGCGCGGCGCTTACCTCCCGGTGCACGAGCTCGCGCACGCCGGCCTGAACTTCCTCGACGAGTACGTGGAGCAAGGTTTTCAGGACGTCGACATCCGCTCGCTCGACGTGCTGACACCGCTCGTGCTCCTCGACGGCTCGTGGGGCGGCGCGCTCGACGCCATCGGCGATCTCGTGGGCGTGTACGACATGCGCATCAGCGACATCTTGGCGAACAACGGCAGCGACAACATCGCGACGACGAAGGTGCCGGCCACCGTCGACACCTACGGCTTCGGCAAAGAGAGCTACGGCTACGAAGGCGGCATGTTCTTCGGCCGCGGCACCTGGCACATGCCGACGTCGAACTTGATGAACAGCGGCTTCGTGCAGCGCGGCCCGGGCGACACCTTCGCGTTCGCGCATTCGCCAGCGCAGCAAGCGGTCGTCAACGAAGCGTTCGGCGCCGGCGCCCACCGGCCGAACGATCGCCTGCGAAACGTGGGGCCGGGCGACAGCTGGCCCGCGGCGTTCGGCTCGTCCACGAAGGTCGTGCTCTTCGACGGCGACAAGCTCCACCACTTTCACCCGACGCAGACGTACAGCGTGCAAGTCGGCTGGTGGGAGCGCACCTGGTACGTGTGCTGGGCCGGGCCGTTTCCGTACCCCTGCTACAGCGAAGACTGGAAGACGGCGACACGCACGGTCGCCGCGCGCGAGCGCACGATCCGCTTGCAGCTCACCGCCGCGTATGGCCTCGCGGGTTTACTGCAGCGCGCGGCGTGCGCCTTCGGCGTCACCCAGATCGAGACCGGCGGCGGCACCTTCCGCCTCTGCGATCAAAGCCTCGACGAGATCACCGGCGCCTTCGTGCCGACGGTCGTCTTCCGCTTGCCTTACCAAGAGGTCTCGGTGCCGGCGTCGCAGTGGATGACGAAGTACTGGTGGCACTTCAAGACGCACAACGGCACACACGAGTCGGGCTACACGGGGTGGTCGAGCTTCATCCGCACCTTCTGAAGCAATCTCAGCGGCAAAAATTCGCCGCGCCGGGTACGATAAATTGCGAAGATGCGGAAGAAATCGCATAGGCGACCTGTTGTAGTCCCCAAGTCGTGCTCACCGTCGTGCTGCCCCTGATGTTGCGCCCACTGCAAACGGTCGTCGTTCTGACCTGCTGCATCGGGTCTTCGCCCGAATCGGCCGACCGCGCCGTGCCGCAAGCCAACGCGTTCGTCCGACCCGCGCACGCCGCCATCGAAGCCGTGCAGCAGCCGGAGCACGCGACGGTCACGCAGCTCGCCGTCTTCGAAGAAGACACCGACGACGAACGCGACTCGACTGAAGAAGACGGCTGGCTCCCGACCGCCGGCGCCGCCGCGTTCACGACTTCGCTGCACGTCGACTGGCTCCGCCCCACCGCTCGCAAGCTCCGCGCCCTCGTGTGTGAGAGTCACTTCGCGCGCGGCCCCCCCGCCCTCGCGTAGCTCCAGAACCTCGTCACCTTCAGCGTCCCTTTTTACGTCGGGAACGTCGATGATCACGCGTCGCCTCGAGATTTTTTCTCTTGCTCTCACCGCACTGCTCGCCGCGCGCTGCTCCGCGCACGGCGGCCACAACGAAGCGCCCAAGTTTCCAACGACGAGCCCCGCGCGCACCGACACCGAAGTCACGCGCGAGTACGTCGGCCAGATCCGCGCGATCCAACACATCGAGCTGAGAGCCCTCGAGCGCGGCTACCTGCAAGACATCTTCGTCGACGAAGGCCAGGTCGTGAAGAAGGGCAAGCTGATGTTCCAAGTCGCGCCGACGATCTACCAAGCGGAGCTGCACAAGGCGCAGGCCGAGGCCGGCTTCGCCGAGATCGAGTACGCGAATACGAAGAAGCTCGCCGAAGGGCACGTCGTCTCGCCGAACGAGCTCGCCCTGAGCCAAGCGAAGCTCGACAAAGCGAAGGCCGAAGCCGAGCTCGCCAAGGCGCACCTCACCTTCACCGAGATCCGCGCGCCCTTCGACGGCATCATGAACCGCTTGCTCGTGCGAAAGGGCAGCCTGCTCGACGAAGGCGAGCTGCTCAGCACGCTCTCCGACAACAGCAAGATGTGGGTCTACTTCAACGTCAACGAGGCCGAGTACTTGGACTACAAGTCGCACCAGGACGGCGCCGACACCTCCGAGGTCGAGCTGATCATGGCGAACGCCGAGCCCTTCGAGCAGCACGGGCGCATCGAGACCATCGAGGGCGAGTTCAACAACGACACAGGCACCATCGCTTTTCGCGCCACCTTCGAGAACCCGAAGGGGCTCTTGCGCCACGGCCAGACCGGCAAGGTGCGGATGAAGTCGGCGCTGAAGAACGCGCTCGTCATCCCCCAGAAGTCGACCTTCGACATCTTGGACAAGAAGTTCGTCTTCGTCGTCGGTGAAGACAGCGTCGTGCACGCCCAGCAGATCGTCATCGCCAAGGAGCTGCCGCAGGTCTACGTCGTCGCCAGCGGCATCACCGAGAAGGACAAGATCCTGCTCGAAGGCCTGCGCAAGGTGAAGGACGGAGACAAGGTGTCGACGAGCTACTTGGAGTCCCAGGCCGTCTTGTCGCACTTGGAAGCGCCCGCCAACTAATCCGATCGGAGCGCCTCATGTTCTCCCGCTTCATGCATCGTCCCGTGCTCGCGATCGTCGTCTCGCTCGTGCTGATCTTCCTCGGGCTCTTGGCGATGCGCACGCTGCCGGTGTCGCAGTTCCCCGAGATCTCACCGCCGCGTGTGATCGTCTCGATCGCGTATCCGGGATCGAGCGCCGACGTGCTCGTCACGTCCACGCTCGTGCCGCTGGAAAAGGCGATCAACGGCGTGCAGGGCATGAAGTACATCATCTCCGACGCGACGAGCGCCGGCGAAGCGACCATCCAAGTCATCTTCGAGCTCGGCTCGGATCCGAACCGCGCCGTCGTCAACGTGAAGAACGCCGTCGACCAAGTGCTGAACCAGCTGCCGCCGCTCGTGCAGCGCGAAGGCGTCGTCGTCTCGCCGGTGCAGCCGAGCATGCTGATGTACGTGAACCTCTACAGCACGAACAAAGACGCCGACGAGAAGTTCATCTACAACTTCGCCAACGCCAACATGCTCCCCGAGATCAAGCGCATCCCCGGCGTCGGCCGCGCGCAGATCTTGGGCAGCCGCCAGTTCGCCATGCGCGTGTGGCTCAAGCCGGATCGCATGCGCGCCTACAACGTCTCGACCGAAGAGGTCATGAAGGCGATCGACGAGCAGAGCGTGATCGGCCGCCCGGGCCGCACCGGCATCAGCTCAGGCAAGCGCTCGCAGGCGATCGAGTACGTGCTCATTTACGAAGGCCGCTACAACCGGCCCGAGCAGTACGCGTCGATCATCATCAAGTCGACGCCGGAGGGCGAGTTCCTTCGTCTCAAGGACATCGCCGACGTGGAGCTCGGCAGTGAGTTCTTCGACATCTACTCCGATCTCGACGGCAAGCCCTCGGCCGCGATCGTGCTCAAGCAGAACGTGGGCAGCAACGCCAACGACGTCATCGCGTCCGTGAAGGCCACCCTCGAGGAGCTGCGGCCGTCGTTCCCGCCGGGCATGGACTTCGAGGTCAGCTACGACGTCTCGAGCTTCCTCGACGCGTCGATCGAGAAGGTGACGCACACCTTGCTCGAGGCGTTCATCTTGGTGGCGCTCGTCGTCTTCATCTTCCTTGGCGATTGGCGGTCGACGTTGATCCCCACGCTCGCCGTGCCGGTGTCGCTGATCGGCACCTTCGCTGTCATGCAGGCGTTCGGCATGACCATCAACCTCATCACGCTCTTCGCGCTCGTCCTCGCCATCGGCATCGTCGTCGACAACGCGATCGTCGTCGTCGAAGCCGTGCATGCGAAGATGGCCGAGGAGCACATCTCACCCTACAAGGCGGTGACCAAGGTGCTCGACGAGATCAGCGGCGCGATCATCGCGATCACGCTGATGATGACCGCGGTGTTCGTTCCGGTCGCGTTCATGACCGGCCCCGTCGGCATCTTCTACCGGCAATTCGCGATCACGATGGCGACCGCGATCATCATCTCGGGTGTCGTCGCGTTGACGCTGACGCCGGTGCTCTGCGCGATGATCTTGAAGGCGCACCGCCCGGGGCAGAAGCGGAAGACGCCGGTCGGGCTCTTCATCGATTGGTTCAACAAGAACTTCGAGAAGGTGGCCGGAAGGTACACGAGCCTCCTGCGGCTCATCGTCACGCGGCGCCTCGTCACCTTCGGCATGTTCGCGGCGTTCGCGATCGGGATCTTCGTGATCAACGCGCGGCTGCCGTCGGGCTTCGTGCCGAACGAGGATCAAGGCATGATCTACGCGATCATCCAGACGCCGCCGGGCTCCACCCTCGAGCAAACGAACGCCGTCGCCAAGCACGTGCAAGCGATCGTCAAGGAGGTCGAAGGCGTGCAGTCGGTATCGTCGCTCGCCGGCTACGAAGTGCTGACCGAAGGCCGCGGCTCGAACGCCGGCACCTGCCTCATCAACTTGAAGCCGTGGTCCAAGCGCAAGCACTCGGTGACCGAGATCATCGAAGAGCTCGAAGAGAAGACCAAAGACATCGGCGCCATCGTCGAGTACTTCGAGCCGCCGGCCGTGCCGGGCTACGGCGCCGGCGGCGGCTTCGCGCTGCGCATGCTCGATAAGACGAACTCGACCGACTATCAGGAGTTCGACAAGGTCAACCAGCACTTCATGGACGCGCTGCGCGAGCGGAAGGAACTGAGCGGCCTCTTCACCTTCTTCGCCGCGAACTATCCGCAGTACGAGGTGGTCATCGACAACGGCCTCGCGATGCAGAAGGGCGTGTCGATCGGCAAGGCGCTCGAGAACCTGAACATCTTGATCGGCAGCACCTACGAGCAGGGCTTTGTGCGCTTCGGCCAGTTCTTCAAGGTCTACACACAAGCCGCGCCGGAGTATCGCCGCTTGCCCGACGATCTCTTGCAGCTCTACGTGAAGAACGATCACGATCAGATGGTGCCGTACTCGGCGTTCATGAAGCTGCGAAAGACGCAGGGGCCGAACGAGATCACGCGCTACAACCTCTACAACTCGGCGGCGATCCGCGGCGCGCCGGCAAAAGGCTACACGAGCAGCGATGCGATCCGCGTCGTGCGCGAGGTGGCGGCGCAGTCACTGCCGCGCGGCTACGACATCGCGTGGGAAGGCTTGTCGTACGACGAAGCGAAGCGCGGAAACGAAGCGCTCTACATCTTCTTGGTCGTGCTGCTCTTCGTCTACCTGGTGCTCGCCGCGCAGTACGAGAGCTTCGTCATTCCGCTCGCGGTGATCCTGTCGTTGCCCGCCGGCGTGTTCGGATCGTTCCTACAGCTCCAGCTCATGGGGCTCGCCAACGACATCTATGCGCAGGTCGGCTTGGTGATGCTCGTCGGCCTGCTCGGCAAGAACGCCGTGCTCATCGTCGAGTTCGCGGCGCAGAAGCACGCGCAGGGCCTCACCGTGGCCGAGGCCGCGATCGAAGGCGCCAAGGTGCGCTTCCGGCCGATCTTGATGACCTCGTTCGCGTTCGTCGCCGGCTTGATCCCGCTCGTCGTCGCCACCGGCCCGGGCGCCGTCGGCAACCGCACGATCGGCTCGGCGGCGTTGGGCGGCATGCTCCTCGGCACCGTGTTCGGCGTCATCGTCGTGCCCGGCCTCTATTACGTGTTCGCGAAGATCGCCGAAGGCAAGTCGCTCATCCGCGACGAAGACGAGAGCCCCCTCACCGAGGACCTGGTTCATCATGTGTAGGCGCCTGGCGATCCTATCCGTCGCGTTGGCGTTCTCGGGCTGCTGGCCGGCGCTCGAGCACCCACCGCGCCTCGAGAGCACGAGCATGCCCGCGAGCTTCCCGAGCGAAGACGATGCGGCGAATTCGGCGCAGCTCGCGTACAACGCGTTCTTCACCGACCCGAAGCTCACCGCGCTGATCGAGACGGCGCTCACGAACAACCAAGAGTTGAACATCGTCGCGCTCGAGATCGACATCGCCAAGACCGAGATCATGACCCGTGAGGGCGAGTTCCTGCCACGGCTCGACTTCAAGGTGGGCGCCGGCATCGAGAAGGTGGGCAAGTACACGAGCCAAGGCGCGGCCGACGAGGCGAACGGCGTCCCAGAGCACCTCGCCGATTTTCAGCTCGGCTTCTCGGCGTCGTGGGAGATCGACATCTGGTCGAAGCTGCGCAACGCCACGAAGGCGGCGACGCTGCGCTACTTGGGCTCGGTCGAAGGTAGAAAGTTCGCCGTCTCGGTCTTGGTCGCCGAGATCGCGGAGAGCTACTACGAGCTCTTGGCCCTCGACGGGCAGCTCGACGTCTTGAAGCAGAACATCTCGATTCAAAAGAGCGCGCTCGAGGTCGTGCGCCTGCAGAAGGAGGCGGCGCGCGTCAGCGAGCTCGCCGTCAAGCGCTTCGAGGCCGAGGTGCTGAAGAACCAGAGCCGGCTGTTCACCGTGCAGCAGCAGATCGTCGAGGCCGAGAGCCGCATCAACTTCCTCGTGGGCCGCTTCCCGCAGACGATCGACCGCAGCACGGAAAGCTTCGCGACCCTGGTTCCCGCGACGGTTCACGCCGGCATCCCCTATCAGCTCTTGGAAAACCGTCCGGACGTGAAGCGCGCAGAGCTCGCGCTCGGCGCCGCCAAGCTCGACGTGAAGGTGGCGAAGGCCGCGTTTTTGCCGAAGCTCGGGATCGGGGCCAACATCGGCTACCAATCGTTCGACTTCTTGAAGATGCTCGCGACGCCGGCGTCCTTGCTCTACAGCGCCGGGGCCGATCTCCTGGTGCCCCTGCTCAACCGAAAGGGCTTGAACGCGGACTACTACGCGGCGAACGCCAAGCAGATGCAGGCGGTCGTCGCTTACGAGCGCGCGATCCTGAAAGCGTACATCGAGGTGGCCAACCGCGTGAAGCTCATCGGCAACTTGGAGCAGAGCTACGCGCTGCGCAGCCAAGAAGTCGAGAAACTGAACGAGTCGGTCGACATCTCGTCGCGCTTGTTCAACTCGGCGCGGGCGGATTACATGGAAGTCTTGCTGACGAGAAGAGACGCGCTCGAGTCGCAGATGGAGCTCATCGAGCTGAGGAAGCAGCAGATGACGAGCGTCGTTGGGTTGTACCAGGCGCTCGGAGGAGGCTGGCGGTAGAGGAGACTTCCCGCACTTGGCCTGCGCCTCGCACTTCGGCTAACCATTCGTCTGTGCACACTCTGCTGCTGCTCCTCCTCCTCGCCGCTCCGAAGCCTATCACCCTCACCCGCTCCGCCGGCGCGTGGACGCTCTCCGCCCCAAAATCCTGCAAGCAGATCCAAGGTAAGACGATCGCCCTCGTCCCGGCCGGCGCCGATTGGGGCGAGCTGCGCACCGCGCTCTTCCCGCTCTTCGAGTGCGGGCCGCAGAACCTCGTCCTCGGCGCCGTGCCGATCGCGCTGCCATCCAAACAGACCCGCCCGATCGTCATCGTGAAGAACGATTCGCTCTGGCTCTGGCACGAAGGCGCGCGCACGAAGATCGACGGCGCCGATCCGGATGCGATCAAATCGATCACCGCCGCCGGCGTCGCGGTCTACTTCGCGCCGACGGTGATGCTGGCGCCCGCGACGCTCGATCGCGTGAAGAACTTGGGCCCGCTCGAGCTCGCCGATACGAAGCTCGCGGGGGTGCGCGTCACCGCGGGCGAAACGGCCCGGGCCGAGACGATCGAAAAACCGAGCGGTGCTCTCGTACGCGTGTTCGGCAGCGCCGAGATGCCGGTGGCGGGCGCCGCGCCGCCGCCGTCGTGGACCACGGGTGGGCCGCGGCGTTGCTACGGCAAAGGCGGCGCGCCGGTCGCGTGGGCAGCGGGCGTCGCCGCCGGCATCTTCGATCCAGCGAAGGCGCGCGAGGCCGCCGACGCCGCGGCCAAAGCCGAGATGGCGAAGTTCCTCGACGCGACGGCAGAGCCGCCGAAGAAGGGAAAGCCCGCGCCGCCAGCCGAAGTCGTGATCATCGATCACTACGACGACGCCGCGAGCAGGACGAACTACGCGCTCGCGGAGACGGCGATCCTGAAGAAGAGAGGCGAAGAGCTCGACACCTGCTTCGACGCCGATCCTGGCGTGACGTGGACGTGGCAAGCGGTCGACACAGACGGCGGCGTGAAACGCGCGCCGCCCGAGTGGGCGAAAGGTTCCGGCCTCTCAGGCCACCCGCTGGGCCTGCACTTCAGATACATCGGCGTGGCGAAGAGCCCGTACGCGAACGAGCGCGCGGCGGCAGAGTCGGCGCTGCTCTCGGCCATGCGTGGCGGCCTGGCGAAGATCTGCGCGACCGCGGTCGTCGACGGGAGCGCGATCGCGGCGGCCGAGTGGTTCGCCGAACAACAGCTCGGGGCGTGGACCTTTCGCGCGACGCTCGCTTGGGCGCCGGTGCCAGAGTCGGTCTACGGCGGCTGCGCGCGCCAAGACGGCGAGATCGCGCTCGGCCGGCCGCCGCCGATGCAGAACGCGCCCGGCTGGGTGTCGCGCGGCGCGAGCGAGACGAACGACGCGTTCTTCGTCGCGACCAAAGACGGCGACACCAACGCGATCTGGGCCACGGTCCATTCGAAGCTCGCGCCGGCCCTGCCGGAGGGCTGGCCGTCCCAAGGCGGCACGGCGTTTCTCGCCAAAGCGATCGCCAAGGACGCGACCGGCACGCAAACCTGGCGCGATCCGAACTACGGCGTCGACTACGCCCTCCGTCGCGTGCCGAAGATCGCGATCGCGCAAAGGTTGAAGGAATGCCAAACGACGCGGGCCTGCGAGACGCTGGCGGACGAAAAGAAGGCGATCGAGCAGCTGCAGCGTGGGCTGTCGGCGGTGCTCGCGGCGCAGGCGGCGAGTCAGCCGGCGAAGTGAGCTACGTCTCGGAGTCGCGCGCGCTTCAGATGGAATCCCAGCCGTAGCCCTCGCGCTCGAACGCGTGATCGGCGAGCGACTTGATGAGCTCGTCGTCGTTGTCGTCGATCTTGCCGAAGTTCGAGCGCACGCGCCGGCTCACTTGCCCGGTCAGCACCTGCAGGATCTCGAGCTCCTTCTGGCTCTTCTCCACGCCTTGGCTCTCGACGATGCCGTTGACGCGGCTGATCGTGCAGGCGTGGACGAAAAGATCGATCATGATGTCGGCGAGGCGCTTCGTGGCGAACTGCTTGTCGATGATCGCGCGGCCGTGCTTGCGCAGGATGCGATCGGCGGCGGCGGCGAGATCGCGCGTCTCATCCTCGAACTTCTGCGCGTGCGGGCGGAGCGGCGGCGCGAGCTTGGTGAAGCGGCTCTTCTCGCGGTTGATGCCGGTGAGCAGCGATGCTTGCTTCTTCGCGTAGCCCGACAAAACGCCGAAGCCTTTGATCGGATCGTTGAACGCGCCCTTCAGTGACGACGAGAGCTCCTTCAGCTGCGTGCCGACGTCGTTCATCGCCGTCAACGCGATGAACAGGCGCAGGATGTCGTTCGTGCCTTCGTAGATGCGGGCGATGCGCGCGTCCCGCAGAATGCGCTCGTACGGAAAGTCCTTCATGAAGCCGTTGCCGCCCGCGATCTGCAGTGCCTCGTCGGCGGTGCGCCACATGCACTCGCTGCCGAAGACTTTGCTGATCGCCGCCTCGACCGCGTAGTCCTGGTAGCCCTGGTCGACGAGGCTCGCGACCATCGTCACGCAGCTCTCGGTAGCGAAGCAGTCGACGACCATGTGGCCGAGCTTCTGCTTGATGAGCCCGAACTCGGCGATCGGCCGGCCGAACTGCTTGCGCTCCTTGGCCTGCTTGGTCGCCAAGCCGATCAGCGTCTTCATCGCGCCGACGGTGCCGCCGCCGAGGCCGCTGCGCCCGCTGTTCAAGATGCCCATCGCCACCTTGAAGCCCTTGCCCACTTCGCCGAGCACGTTCTTGCCCGGCACGCGCACGTTGTCGAAATCGACGGTGGTCGTCGAGCTCGCGCGTTGGCCCATCTTGTCTTCGTGCGTGCCGGTGCTGACGCCCTTCATCCCGCGCTCGACGATGAACGCGGTGATGCTGCCCTTCTTGTCGATCTCGCCGGTCTTGGCGAAGACGGTGTAGAACTGCGCGATGCCGCCGTTCGTGATCCACAGCTTGCCGCCGTTCAGGATCCAGTCGTCGCCGTCTCTTTCTGCCTTCGTCTTGATCGACGCCGCGTCCGATCCGGCGCCGGGCTCCGTCAAGCAGAACGCGGCGATCATCTCGCCGGTCGCGAGCTTCGGGTAGTAGCGCTGCTTTTGCTCTTCCGTGCCGTAGAGCAAGAGGCCGCGCATGCCGATCGAGCTGTGCGCGCCGACGGTCACCGCAACGGCGCCGTCGAACTTCGCGACCTCTTGCAGCGCGCGCGAGTACGCCGACGCGTTGAAGCCGAGGCCGCCGTGCGCCTCCGGCACGACGAGCCCGAAGAGACCGAACTGCTTCAGCTCGTCGATGAAGCTCGGCGGAAACTCTCCGGCCTTGTCCCACGCGCGATAGTCTTTCTCGTGGCCCTTCAAGAGCTCCGAGATCGACGCGAGCACGCTTTTCAGCGTCTCCTTCTCCGGCGCCGGCATGATCGGGAACGGCAGGATGATGTCTTCTTCGATCTCGCCGAGACACAATGACTGCATGAAGCTCGCGGTCGCCTTGTCGATGGCCATGGGCACGCTCCTCGGCGACACTCTCGCGCGACCGGGGCTTCGGGACAATGGGCGTCAGCGATCACGGTGCGCGGTCGAACCCTGGCCCGACGAGCTCGCTGAGCACGGCCTCGACCGCCACTGTGACGCTTTCGTCGCCGACGGTCGCATCCTGCTCGCCATCCGTGAGTCGCGCGGCGACCGTGTTGCCGGCCGCGAGGGTGATCACCGTCCCGTCCGCAAGCGGCGGTCCGTCGATGCTCACGGTGAGGATCTGATCGAAGTCTTCGCTGCCGGCGATCGGATGCACCAAGAAGCGCCCGCCGAACACCCAGTAGCTCAGGGTCTCGGGCGTCTCGATCTGGCCGAGCACGTTCGCGTGAAGGACCGCGTCAATGGTCACGGTGATCTTGCGCAGCGCCTCGCCTCCAGCTTCGAAGTTGCCGCGGTAGAGGGTGCCGCGCATCGCCTTCACTTTGCCATTCACCGCGTCGTTCAGCGAGAACGCATCCGGCAAGAACGAGTGCAGCTCGCCTTTGTAGTCGCCGGCGTCTTTGAAGCGCACGCGGAAGATCGCCTGCACGTCGTGCGGGCGATGGAACATGGGGATGTGCGACATGAAGACGCCGCCCTGCTTATCGCCGAACACGATCATTCCGTGCGTGCCAACGCGCTGGCCGGCGGGAAAGTCGCCGCTCTCGAGGCCGTGCGCTTGTTCGCCGTGATCGTGCGTGTGCGACGGCGCCGGCGGAACGCTGACGCTTGGGGGCGCTTCGACGCCGCAGGCCAGGAGGAGGAGGAAATACGAAACGCGCAGAAGGGTCACGGGCAGCTCCAGAAGTGGATCTGCAGGCCGTCCTGCTTTTGGTGTCAGACGCGCATCATTTGCGATGGCTCCAAGGAGCCGATGGCGCATGCGCGAGCCGTCCCGCGAATGTCGGGGCGCGAGGTAGCGGAAGCAGGGCGAGGTTGGCAAGTGAAATCGCCCTCCCCATGTGAGCGAGCGCGGTGTCGCCGCCCGAGGTTGACCACGCGGCGGGCGATTGCTACCCGCATCATGGCGAACGAACCTCGCGGCGATCTCCCGCTCTCCTTCATGCGCCAAAAGCCGCCGTCGAATCGCTGGTTGCTCGGCGCCGTGGCGATCGGCGCGGTGGTGGGCGTGGGCCTCATGTTCTACAACCCCGCGCCGCCGGAGCCGCCGCCGATGGTGAAGAAGCCAGAACCAGCGTCGCAGGCCGCCGCGAGCGTGCCGGCGAGCGCACCGGCGGCGGACGTGATCGAGAAGAAGGAAGCTCCGAAGGTCGTGGCGAAGCCGGCCGCGAAGCCGGAGAAGAAGGCGAAGAAGAAGCGGAATTAGGTCACGACGTGATGGCGCGCCATCGCCATCGCCATCGCCATCGCCATCGCCATCGCCATCGCCATCGTTTTGGAATCGCGGTGCGATCGGAAGCGAGGCGAGGCCGTGCCAGCCAACTGCCGCTGGCACTGGCCTCGCACGCCAGCGAACGCGTGGACGATGAGTGAGCTGTGTCGCGTGCACTTCGCGTGAGTCATCATCCACCTCCGGGGGCGGGGCACAGGAGGTGGATGATGACTCACGAAGCCGAAACTGAAACGAAGTATTTCCGGTACGAGAAGCTCGACGCATATGGGCTGGCGCGCCAAGCCACGCAGTTCGTCGCGGCGCGGCGTGCGAGGCTGCGCGGGCTTCCGGGCGAAGCGGGGCCGCAGCTCGAACGCGCCGTCGTCGGAGCGCAGACGAACCTCGCGTCGGGAGCGTCGCACTTCGGAGCCGAAGGTCGGCGGCACTTTCGCATCGCCCTCTCGGAGGCAACCGAAGCCGGCGCGGCGCTCGACGTCGCATTCGACTTCGGCGCCTTCGACGAGGCCGAGCACAGAGCGCTACGCGCGATCTTGCTGCGCCTCGCGGCGACGTTGCGCGGGCTCGCCGGCTAGGTCGGCAAGCAGAGCTGCCCGCCGGTCGATGCTGGCGGGCACCCAGTGGGCATCTCCATGAAAGAAAGATTGATCGTAGTGGCTCATACTGATCGAGCGGATATGATACGTATCATCAGCGCGCGACGAGCAACGAAGCGCGAACGGCGTGCCTATGAAAACAGCTAAGAAATCGAAGAGCGAAATGCAGCGCGAGTACGACTTTTCGAACGGCACCCGCGGCAAGTACGCGGCTCGCTTCGCGAAGGGCACGAACGTCATCGTCCTCGAACCGGACGTCGCAGAGTACTTCCCTGACTCGGAATCGGTGAATGAAGCGCTGCGCGTGCTCGTTCGCGTGGCCGCCCACCGCGTCGGCAAGTAGAGGCGCCTCGCTCCGCATGACCACCAAGCTCGCCGAGCTCGTCACGCTTCTGAAGCTCGAGCGCATCGAAGAGAACCTCTTTCGCGTCCAGAGCCAGGATCTCGGCTGGGGCACCGTGTTCGGCGGGCAGGTGCTCGGCCAAGCGCTATCGGCCGCGGTGCAGACCGTTCCCGCAGAACGCCCGCCGCACTCGTTGCATGCGTACTTCCTCCGACCCGGCGACGTGTCGCGGCCGATCGTCTACACCGTCGACCGCGCGCGCGACGGTGGCTCGTTCACCACGCGCCGAGTCGTCGCGGTGCAAAACGGTCAACCGATCTTGAACATGTCGGCCTCGTTTCAGATCGAAGAGCCGGGCTTCTCGCATCAAGATCCGATGCCCGCCGCGCCCGCGCCGGACACGCTCGTCACCGAGCAAGCACGCTTCGCCAGGTTTCCGCTGCCGGACGCGCTGCGCGAACGCGCCACCGGCGAGCGTGCGTTCGACCTGCGCACGAGCGACCCGCTGACGACGGATCCCTTCAGCGCGCCGGTGCAGCCGCCGAGCCGCATGGTGTGGCTGAAAGCGAGCGCGCGCCTCGCCGACGATCCGGCGCTGCACCGTTATCTGCTCGCGTATGTCTCGGACTTTTCGTTCATGACCGCGTCGCTCTTGCCACACGGCGTGACGTGGCTCTCGCCCGGTATGCAGATCGCGTCGATCGATCACGCGATGTGGTTTCATCGGCCGTTTCGCATCGACGAGTGGCTGCTGCACGCGGTCGACAGCCCGTCGGCGAGTGGCAGCCGCGGCTTCGCGCGCGGGCGCGTGTTCAATCAGAACGGCGAGCTCGTGGCGTCGACGGCACAAGAAGGGCTGATTCGGATGCGTGGGAAGAAGTGAAGAACAAGGTCGCCCTGCTCTCCGGCAGCAATCAGCAGATCAAGAAGGCCGACGGCGACGGGCCGGTGCAAGCATACATCGCGGCGATTCCGGAGTGGAAACCCTCAGACATGGCCCTCAGACATGACCCTCAGACATGACCGCGCTCGCGAGCCCGAGCCTGACCTTGGCCCTGGACCGCCCGGCGCCGGGTCAGGGCCATGGCTAGGCTCAGGCTCGCGAGCGCGGCCATGTCCTTCGGTCAGGGTCAGCGTTTGGGGTCAGGGTTTGGGGTCAGGGTTTGGGGTCAGGGTTTGGGGCCAGGGGGCGCTCGCTCAGACCCAGAGCTTACCCTGCTCGGCGATCGCCATCAGCGACGCGGGCGGCGTGAAGTGCTTGCCGTACTTCTCGGCGAGCTCTTGCGCGCGCGCCACGAAGCCACGCGGACCCTTGCCCTTCGCGCCTTCGTAGCCGTTGATGTACTGGATGACGCCGCCCGTCCACGGCGGAAAGCCGATGCCCATGATCGAGCCGATGTTCGCTTCCGGCACCGAGCGCAGCACCTTCTCATCGAAGCAGCGCACGGTCTCCAGCGCCTCGGCGAACAACATGCGCTCTTGCATGTCGATGAACGGGATCTCTTTGCCCGCCTTCGTGAAGCTCTCGCGCATGCCCTTCCACAGCCCCACGCGCTCATTGTCCGCATAGTCGTAGAAGCCGCCACCGGTCGAACGACCCTTACGTCCGAGCTCGATCATCTTGTCGATGACTTCGTAGCTCGCGTGGTGCGGGAACGTTTTGCCAGCCGCTTCGAGGCCGGCCTTCGTCTCTTTGCGAATCTTCTGGCCGAGCGTGAGCGTCAATTCGTCCATCAGCTGCAGCGGCGCCGCCGGATAGCCCGCTTGCAGGCCCGCTTGCTCGATCGACGCCGGCTGAAGGCCCTCGCCCACCATCGCCACCGCTTCGTTCAAGAAGGTGCCGATGACGCGGCTCGTGAAGAAGCCGCGGCTGTCGTTGACGACGATCGGCGTCTTGCCGATCTGCGCCGCGAGATCGAGCGCCTTCGCTAGCGCGGCCTGGCTCGTCTTCTCACCGGTGATGATCTCGAGCAGCGGCATCTTGTCGACCGGCGAGAAGAAGTGCAGGCCGATGAAGTCGTCCTGCCGCTTCACGCCCTGCGCGAGCGCGCTGATCGGCAAGGTCGACGTGTTCGAGCCGAGCAACGCGTCTTTGGCGACAACGTCTTCGATCTCCTTGAACACCTTGTGCTTCAGCTCGACGCTCTCGAACACCGCTTCGATCACGAGATCGCAGCCACTCAACGCCTTCGCATCGGCCGTCGGCGTGATGAGCTTCAGGTGCGCGTCCATCTTCTCTTTCGAGAGCTTCCCGCGCGACACGGCTTTTTCGAGCAGCTTCGTCGAGTAGGCCTTGCCCTTCTCGGCGGCCTCCAAGCTCACGTCCTTCAGCACGACTTCGATGCCGCTCTTGGCGCACTGGTACGCGATGCCCGCGCCCATCATGCCGGCGCCGAGCACGCCGACCTTCTTCGCGGCCCACTTCGGCTGATCCTTCGGCCGCGCGCCGCCGCCCGTGATGTGCTGCAGGTCGAAGAAGAACGCCTTCGTCATGTTCTTCGCGACTTGGCCGATGACGAGCTCGGTGAAGTAGCGCGTTTCGATGAGGAACGCGGTGTCGACGTCGACCTGCGCGCCTTCGACGGCTGCGGCCATGATCGCGCGCGGCGCAGGCATCGGTGCGCCCTTCAGCTGCTTGCGCAAATTCGCCGGAAACGCCGGCAAGTTCGCCGCGAACGCCGGGTGCGACGGCGTGCCGCCCGGGATCTTGTAGCCCTTCACGTCGAACGGCTGCTCCGCGCGAGGGTTCTTCTCGATCCACGCCTTCGCGGCCGGGATCAACGCCTCGACCGTCGGCACGATCTCGTGCACGAGGCCGACTTCCTTGGCTTCCGCCACCTTGTAGCGCTGGCCTTGCAAGAGCACCTTCATCAGCGCGTCTTGGATGCCGAGCATGCGCACCGTTCGCACGACGCCGCCGCCGCCGGGGAGCAAGCCGAGCGTGACTTCGGGCAGACCAATGACCGTGCCCTTCACGTCGGCCGCCACGCGATAGTGACACGCGAGCGCGATCTCGAGCCCGCCGCCCAACGCCGCGCCGTTGATGCACGCGACCACCGGCTTACCGAGCGTCTCGAGCTTGCGCAGCATCGCCTTCAGCTCGTTGCCCCAATGGGTCATGCGCTGAGCGTCTTCGCGCTTCACTTCGATGAGGTCCTTGAGATCGCCGCCGGCGAAGAAGGTCTTCTTCGCGCTGGTGAGGATGACGCCTTTCAACGCGTCCTTCTCTTTGTGCAGGCGCTCGACCGTCTCTTGCATCGACGTGAACCACGCCTTGTTCATCGTGTTCGCGGACTGATCCGGATCGTCCATCGTCAAGGTGACGAGGCCGCCGTCGTTCTGCCACTTGATCGTTCCGTTAGCTACAGTACCCATGATTAAACCCTCTCCACGAGCGTCGCGACGCCCATGCCGCCGCCGATGCACAACGTGACAATCGCGCGCTTGGCTTTCCTACGCTCGAGCTCGTCGACCACCGTTCCGAAGATCATCGCGCCGGTCGCGCCGAGCGGATGGCCCATCGCGATCGCGCCGCCGTTGACGTTCAGCTTCTCGTCCGGGATCTTCAGATCCTTCTGATACTTCAGCACGACCGACGCGAACGCTTCGTTGAGCTCGAAGAGGTCGATGTCGTCCGCCTTCAAGCCGGCGAGGGCGAGCACTTTCTCCGTCGCCGGCGTGGGGCCCGTCAGCATGATCGTCGGCTCGGCGCCGCTCGTCGCCGCGGCAACGATGCGCGCGCGCGGCGTCAACCCCAGATCCTTACCGACCTTCTCGTTGCCGACGAGCACCAACGCCGCGCCGTCGACGATGCCCGAAGAATTGCCGCCGGTGTGCACGTGATCGATCTTCTCGACCTGGTGGTACTTCTGCAGCGCCACGGCGTTGAAGCCGCCCATCTCGCCCATCATCGGAAACGCCGGGCTCAACTTGGCCAAGCCTTCCATCGTCGTGTCGGGGCGCATGTGCTCATCGCGATCGAGCACGGTGACGCCGTTCTGATCGACGACGGGAACGATCGACTTCTTGAAGTAACCTTCCGCCGTCGCCTTGCCCGCGAGCTTCTGCGAACGCAGCGCGTACTTGTCGACGTCTTCGCGCGAGAAGCCTTCGATCGTCGCGATGAGATCTGCCGAGATGCCCTGCGGCACGAAGTAGGTGTCATAGCTCGTCGCGGGATCCATCGCCCACGCGCCGCCGTCCGAGCCCATCGGGATGCGCGACATCGACTCGACGCCGCCGCCGATGACGAGGCCTTCGAAGCCCGAGCGCACTTGCATGGCGGCCATGTTCACCGCGGTGAGGCCGCTCGCGCAGAAGCGATTCACCTGCACGCCGCCGACCGTGTGCGGCAGGCCCGACGCTAGCACGAGCGTGCGCGCGATGTCGGCCCCTTGATCGCCGACCGGCGTGACGATGCCGAGGATCAAGTCGTCGATGCGTTTGGGATCGAGCTTCGGGTTGCGCGTCTTCAGCGCAGTGACGAGGCCCTTCAGGAGATCGATCGGCTTGACGGAGTGCAACGCACCCTTCTTGCCTTTCCCTCTCGGCGTGCGGATGGCGTCGTAGACGAAAGCTTCTTGGTTCATGGGCGCGAAGCCTGGGCGGGAGTGGCCGTTCTGGTCAAGGGCCCAGCCAGCCAAAAATAGGACGGGCGGTCAAAACGCTCCGCGGAGCCCAAAGCCGGCGCCGGTCGCGCTCACGAACGGCGCGACGTCGACCGACACCGCGCGCGGCGGAGGGTCTGGGCCGTGCAACAATCGGTGCGCGCCCAGGATCAAGAGGACCTGGCCCCAAACGCAGAGACCCCGAGAAGCGCGAGCGAAGCGGCGACCTCGGCGACCGCGAGGGTGGACAGTTCAGTGACTGACCGGTCAGTCACGCTCCCGGGCATTGCGCGCACGCGCGAATTCGTTGACGACCCTGGCGTGCGTCGCCCCACCGCTTTCGAACGAGCTCAGCTCCGCGGCTTCGAACGTGTCGCCTTCGCCATCGCCGAGCTGTGCAACGCCCCGCCGCTCAAGGCGGTGGGCCAAGCGTTTCTGGCCACGGTCGGCCGCACTTGGGTGCGCGTGCTCAGTCAGAACCTGCATCGGAAGCGTGGCCTCGAGCACCTGCCGCAGAGCGCGCCCGATCGCGGCGTCATGCTCGTCGCGAACCACAGCAGCTTCTTCGATCTCTACGTCGTCTCGAGCATCCTCTTTCACGAGGTCGACTGGATCAAAGAGCTCTACTTTCCGGTACGCAGCGACTTCTTCTACGACCGCCCGCTCGGCGTCTTCGTCAACGGCATCATGGCGGCGCAGAGCATGTATCCGCCCGTGCTGCGGCAAAAGGAGCGCCGCTTGTTCAACCGCTTCGCGATCGAGTTCGTGATCGACGCGTTGACGAAGCCCGGCACCGTCGTCGGCTATCATCCGGAAGGCACCCGCAACAAAACCGGCGACCCGTACACGATGTTGAAGGCGCAGCCCGGCGTCGGCGAGATCGCCTACCACAGCCGGCCGCTGATCATCCCGGTCTTCATCACCGGCCTCGGCAACGACTTGCCGCGCCAGGTGCGCAGCAACTTCGACGGCACCGGCACGCCGATCGACGTCGTGTTCGGAAAGAGCCCGGATCTGCAGCGCCTCTACGAAAGGCCGGCGGGGCCCGAGACGTATCAAGCCATCGCCGACGCCATGCGCGACGAGATCATGCGCCTCGGTGAGATTCAGCGCGCCGCCCCGAGCCTACGCGTCGCGAGCTGAGACGCGCGGCTATCGCCATCGCCATCGCCATCGCCATCGCCATCGCCATCGCAACTATCGTCGCGGCCGTTGCAGTCAGCCCGACGGAGACGTCCGCTCGCTGGCCGTCGAGCACGGTCGCGCGCGCAAATTTTCGCCGCGATGCGTGTCATCGCCGCGCCACGACGGAAGATCACCAAGTCTGCTTCACCGGCGTCGCCTGATTCGCAGTCTTGGCACCGTTGCCGATCTGCCCGCTGCTGTTATCGCCCCAGCAGCGCAGGGTGCCGCCCGTTTGAATCCGCGCGCATGTCGTATCGCCGCGCGCTCTGCTCGACAGCCCGAGCGCGTTCGATGGCGCCGTGATCAGCGACGGCACGGCGTAGGCCACGTCGGCGCCGGTCGCGCCCGTTCCCAGCTGGCCGCGGTTGTTCGTGCCCCAGCAGTGGACGGCGCCTCCCGCGATGGCGCAAGTATGGCCGTCGCCGCCGGCGATCGCGGTGACCCCGGTGAGAAAGCTGCCGCAACCGGCGCTGCTGCACACGGTCACCGGCTGATGCTCCGTCGTCGTGTTGTTCGGGTTGTCGTCGCCGCGCTGCGGGCCCCAGCCCCAGCACCGGGCCACGTTGCTCGCGGGCGTGCCGTCGGAGATCACTGCGCACGAGTGATATGCCCCGACCGCCATGCGGATGGGAATCTTGCCGCTGTCGTTTACCGCAGTCACCGCGTAGGGATAATTCCGTTCGTTGACCACGTTGTCGTCGAGACCCACCTGCGCGTCGTTGTTGTAGCCCCAGCAGAACACCGTGTTCGCTTGCAACGCGCAGACGTGCATATAGCCGAGGCTCACGTCCACGAAGCCGCCGCCGCTCGATCCGAGATAGTCGCCGCAGCCGGTGGTCGCGCACACCTGCGTCGGGTTGTAGCGGCACTTCGACGGCGTGCTCGGGCAAGAGCCGCCAGTTTGCCAGTCGGTGCCGTCGCCCACTTGACCGTAGAGGTTCGTCCCCCAGCACATCAGGCGTTGGTTCGTCATCGCCGCGCACGTGTTCTCCGGACCGCCTGCCGCGAAGCTCACGCCGGCGAGCGCGACGCAGGTGCCGGCCGATCCCGTCGCGCACACCGGCGTCGGGGTGTGGTGCGCCGCGCTGTCGGCGACGCCGATGCCGAGCTGGCCTTCGCTGTTCGTTCCCCAGCACTTCATCGAGTTGTCGTTCATCACCGCGCACGCGTGGAACTCGCCGGTGGCGATGCTGCGCACGTTGCTCAGCGCGGTCACCTGCGTCGGCACCAAGCGTTCATTGGTGTCGCCGACCCCGAGCTGACCCGCCCAGTTCGCGCCCCAGCAATAGACGACGCCTTGCGAGGTCAGCGCGCAGACGAAGTCGTTGCCGGCCGCGACTTGCGAGACAGTGGCGCACGCCGTCGCGCCGCACAGTTGATCCGCACACGCCACCTGCGACGACTCGCACGCGCCCATCGAGCACACGCCGGCGAGCGTTCCCACTCCAGCGGTGCAGCTCCCGGCCGGCGGGCAGCTCCCGACCGGATACAAGCACGCGGTCGTGGTCACGCCGTCGCAAAAACCCGAGCACGGTCCGTCGGCGATCCCCATGCAGCTGCGCGCTCCGTGCGGCGCGCTGGCGACCGCCGTGCAAGTGCCGAGGCTCCCCGCCACGTCGCACGCGGCGCACACACCCATGCACGCGCTGTTGCAGCAATAGCCGTCGGCGCAGATGCCGGTGGTGCAGGTGTCGCCCGGCGTACATGGCTGACCTTGCGTGCGCGGCGGCGGGTTCGCGACGCAGGTGCCGGTGGCGAGGCTGCACCCCGTTCCCACCGGGCAGTCGAGCGTCGTGCTGCAGCCGCATTTCTGCGCGATGCACTTGTGGCCCGCGGCGCTCGTCGCGCAGCTGACGCACGCTGACGCGTTGCCGCAGGCGATGTCGGCGGTGCCGAGCTCGCAGCTCGTGCTCGTGCAGCAGCCGCTGCCGCAGGCCGCGGGATCGCAGATCCCTTTGCATACGCCATTGCCTGCGTCGCAGATCGGCGTCGCTCCGCCGCACGCTTCGCACAAGCTGCCGTTCTTCCCGCAGTTGCTGTTCGACACGTCCAAGCACGCATTGCTCAAGCAGCAGCCGTCGCAGCTGTTCGACGTGCACTCGCAGCGGCCGTCGTGGCACTCCTGCCCCGCCGCACATCCGTCGTCGCAGGCCGAGCTGAGCAGGTTCGACGCGCAAAAGCCGGTGCTCCTGCACACCTCGCCGCTCTTGCAGTCGAACGCGCTCACGCACTTCTTCGCGCAGATGCCGTCCGGATTGCACGAGAGGCTATTGGCGCAGTCGCGGTCTTCCTTGCAGCGCGAGGCTCCGTTGGTGCAGCTCAAGAGCAACGCGAGCATCGGCACGCCTACGAGCTTGTGCATGCTCGAAGCGTAACACGAAGCTCAGCGCGGCTCGAAGACACGGTGTCCTGAGGGCTCAGGCGCCCACGTCCAGCCCACTATCGAGCTCGTGCGACTTCGGGGAACGACGCGTCGAGGATGCGCCACGCCTTCTCCACGCACGCCTTCGCGAGCGCGCGATCGAAGGGCTTGACGGTCCCGAGCCATTGCAACGCCAGATCGATGTCCAGCGGCGGAAACGCGCGCGCGTTCATGCTCGGCACCAACCAAGCGAGCGCCGTCAGCGCTCCGAGCAAGGTCCGGCTGTCGGTGAGCAGCGCCACGTGGAGCTTCGGCAGCGCGTTCTTCTTGACGAAATCGGCAGTGATGCGGCGCTGCGCGGAGCTCGGATACGCGCCTGCGAAGTGGGCCACGCTTCCCCACGGGGTGGCGGCTTGGTCGCGCGTGAGTTGCATGATCCCCTCGAGGTAGTGCGTCCACTCCTCGTCGGTGATGGCATGCGCGCGGCAAATCGAGAGGCTCAGGCCATCGATCAAGAACCACTGCAGGCGCCCGTTCAGAAATGCATGCGGGCCAATCGACATCAGCGACACCGCGCAAGCGCTGGGGCGACCGCCTTCAACGCGGCGCCGAGCTGCTGCCAGTCGCGAGACATGCAGTGGCGATATCAGAACGCGTCCCCTCGGTCACTGCCGCAGCGCGAGCGCGCCGGCGCTCACCCGCGCGAATACGGGGGCAGCCACACTGCCGCCGTAGATCTGCGCGCCATTGCCGTCGAGGTAGACGAGGGCCACGATGCGCGGTGACTCCGCCGGCGCGTAGCCGACAAAGCTCGCGCCGCTGCCGCCTTCGAGCGATCCGGTCTTACCCGCGAGCGCCGGCACCGCCGCGGCGATCGACTTCGCCGTGCCTTCGGTGACGACGAGCGCGAGCATGCCACGCACTTCGCGCGCCGTCTTTTCGGAGAGCACGCGGCGCACGACCACTTTGCCAGAGCGATCCGTCGCGCTCTTCGGCGCCAAGAGCTCGCCGCCGTTGGCGATGGCCCCGTACGCTTGCAGCACTTCGAGCGGGGAGACGCGTATCGAGCCTACAGCGTAGTCGGTGAGCGCAGCGGCCGCGGTCGAGAAGCCGAAGCGCGTGAAGGCGTCTTGCATGCGGGGCGCGCCGAGCTGCGACGCGACGTCGTAGGAGCAAACGTTGCTCGAGAAGACGAGCGTGTCGCGCGAGCTCAACGATCCGAACGCTTTCCAATCGCCGAGCCCGCCGCCCTTCGTGCAGTCGTGCATCGCGCCGGCGGTGGTCGTGCCGCCGTCCAAGGCCGCCGCGACGACGAAGGTCTTCGCCAGCGAGGCGATCGTGATCGTCTCGTCGAGCGGGCTGCGGTGCATGCCGGCGACGGCGAGCACCCGCCCATCGTTGGGATCGCCGATGAGCACGATGCCGCCGGCCACGTTCTTGTTGGTGAGCGCTTGGCTGAGCGCGTCCTCGGCGATGCGTTGCATGGCGGGGTCGACTTCGAAGGCGGCGAAGAAGAGAATGACGAGCATGGAGATCTCCTTGGTGAGGACCTCGCAACCGCCCGGCCGGCGAAAACGCTCGCGCAATTTTAGTGCAATTCGGCCCGCTGGCAGTACGCGATGCCCTGATCGAACAAGCTCTCGTTCGGATCGAGCGCGTGACCTTCTTCGAGCCACGGCTTTGCATCGTCACACCGCTCTTGCTTCAAGAGCTCCATCACCTGCCGCGACACGGCGTTCACCAGCGTGGTCCGCACGCGGGTGTCGTCCTTCACGGTCTTCATGGCGCTGCGCAGCTCGACGGCAGCGACGTCGTAGCGCTTCGCCCGCATGAGCTCGACGCTCTTGTCGACGAAGCACGTCTCGATTGGCGCGTCGGCCACGCCCGGCTCGATCATCCCGGACCACGCGTCGGCGGCGTCTTGCGCTTCCTTGCAGCGGCGCTCCGCCGTGAGCGCGAGCACGTGGTTCTTGGCGATCGCGCGCGCCGATTCGGCAAACACACCGACGCCGTGACGCTTGAAGAACGCCGCCGCTGCCGCCACGCCGTCCTTCTCGCTCCATTTCTGCAGGCGCTCCGCGTCGAGCGCGCGGAGGGCTTCGCAGCGCTCGCCATCTCCGCACCGGCGCAAGAGCACGTCGATGGCGGCGCCGGCGCCAGGCGGATCGCCTGCGGCGATGCGCTTCACGATGGTCGCCAGCACGGCGTGCTCGAGCTGATGCTGCGCCACGTCGCCCGGCGCGTGATCGAAGGCCTTCTGATAGAGCGCGGCGTCGGTGGTCGCTTTTTGCACGAAGATCAACGCGACGAGCACCGCCTCGGTGATCAGCGTCCCTTCGCCTTCGGAAGTGATCGCCGGCGTCGCCTCGAAGCGCGCGAGCTCGGCGCCCACCCGCACAGCCAAATCACCGCCGTTGAGCAGGGCGGCCGGCTGGAGGCCCGCTTCCCGCGCGGCGACATAATAAAGGACAGCGCCCGACACGGCGTTGAAGCGGCCCGTGGCGATGACATCGTAGAGGCTCGCGGCGTTCGGCGCGTAGCGCTTCAACAACGCGCCGCGGCCGAAGTCGTACTGCACGAGCTCGAGCAGTCGCTTCGCGCGCGCTTCCGGCTCGGCTTCCTTCAGCTCGGCGAGCACCGGCGCGAGCTTCGCCTTCAGCACGGTCAACGCCGCGGTCACGGCGGCCTCGCCCTTTGGCCCACCAGCGATGACCGCGACGCGCTCGAGCGTCGGAGCCGGCGTCGGAGCCGCAGCGAGGGCGATAGCGGTGAGGCAGGCGAGCCACATGGCAGTGGTGCGCATAGTGAAGCGCCTGGCGGTTGGGCAAGGGAAATTTCGTTGCAGGCCGTCGCCGGTTCCGGAGGCCCCGAGCGCCTTACTCGAGGTTCTTCGCGTCAACGAGATCCTGCGCGCGCCCGCTCGCGATCTTGAGCGCGCGCAGATCGGCTTTCCCGATGACGCGAATCTCCACATCTCCGAGCACGACCGTCGTCGAGCGCGAGTACATCGCGGCGAAGTCGCCGCCCGGAACGCCCTTCATCAAGTCGATTCGGTTCGGCGGAATACCGAACCACAAGACGTCCATCGCCGATGCGGAGTGCAACTGAGCGATCACGTTGCTCGGCGCCCCGAATTCAGCGAGCGCGTTGGCGACGGCGTCCAAGTTGTTCGGCGCGGCATCGATCCACAGGTCGAGATCTTTCGTGAACCGCGGCTTGGCATGCACCGCCATCGCATATCCGCCGATGAGCAGATACCTAACGCGATGCTGGGCGAACGCCGCCAACAGATCGTGCAGATCCGGGTGCAGCTTCACTCGGGTTTCCCTCCGCCCATTCCTGCGCCATGGCAAACGCAGCGGCGAGGCGCTCGGCTGCGGTCGTGTCCTTGAAGAAAGTGAGATCGAGGTCCTCGCCGGCAACGGCTACGCCACCCTTCCATTCGCGCAGTCGGCGCTGCTTTCGCTCGGCGGCGGATTCCATGTGGGGAGTCTATCATGGCGGAGCGAGCAACGATGAGCAAAGAGCGCCTCGAAGAACACGCGTGGTCGGCATCGTCTAGACGCGCTACTCCGGATGATGGCTGAAGTGCAGCGTGTTCATCTCGTCGCACTGCTTGCGCAGGCTGTGCGCGAAGTCGACCAAGGTCGTCATCTCGAGCGCGCGCAGGCCGGACGCGACGCGGGCTCCGTGCCGGCGTAGCTTCTCGTTCTTGCTCGTGCGCGCGCGCTCCTCGATGGCGTCGACCTCGGCGAAGAACGGCGGAAGCCCGCGGCGGATCTCGTCGAGGAGCTGCACTTGCCACACAGCGTGCGCCTTGCGCGTCGAGAGCCAGCGCTCTTCGGTGTCGGCCGCCGCGAGCCGCAGACACGCGTCGGCGGTGCTTTGGTCGTTACAGCGCTTCGCCCGCGCGTGGTGATCCTCGCGCATCGCCTCGTTGGCTTCGTCCATCGCATCGAGCGCGCGCTGGAACGTTTGCACGGCGAGCTTGTGCTTCTCGCTGTTCTTGTCGAAGGCGTCCTTGTTCGGCATCAGCTCTTTGAGCTCTTCTTCCGTCGGCTTGTCTTCGGCGAGGTGCTCGCCGTCTTTGAGCAGCTGCGCGAACATGCCGGGCTTCGCCTTGTCGGAGGGGATCAAGATCTCGAAGTAGATCTCATGCAGGCGTTTGATCGGTGCTTGGTAGCTGAGGTTGCCGGGCGTGGGAGCGGCGCACGGCGGCGGCAGCGATTGCAGGAGCGCGAGCGGCGTTCGCGTGGGATCGTC
The DNA here is from genome assembly GCA_020848545.1 of Deltaproteobacteria bacterium. Lineage (GTDB taxonomy): Bacteria > Myxococcota > JADLHZ01 > JADLHZ01 > JADLHZ01 > JADLHZ01. Next base: position 188,862 of record JADLHZ010000007.1, read on the forward strand.
GGCGGCGAGCAGGGCGAGAGTGAGCAGCAGCAACGCAGGACCTCCGTTCAAGCTTTCGCTTCGTCATGAGACATACGCGCCGGCCACCTTGCGGATGAAGTAACGCCGGCCGGTTCCGAACGGGCGCAGCTTGGCGTCGAGGATCAACAGAAGCTGATCGTCCGCGATCTCGACGCGACCGCGCAGGCGCAAGAATTCACGCTCGACGCGGTCGCGGTGCGCGTTGGGATCGAACGGTGGCGGTTTCTTGTGCTTCACGAGACAAAATTAGCACGATCGCCATCGCCATCGCCATCGCCATCGCCATCGGCTATTCGATCAGCGGCTCGTCGCCCGGCCCGCGTCCAGCGCGACAATCGGCGATCAAACCCTGCAGCCGCCCGTGCGTGAGCTCCGCCTCCAACACGAGCGCCTTCTCGTAATCCGCGATCGCTGCCGCGAACGCGCCCTTGTGGTGCTGCGCGAAGCCGCGTTGCGCGTACATCGTGACGTAGCGCTGGCGGAAGTGATCGTCGATCGCCAAGCCTTCGCTCAGCTTCGCGATCGCCGCGTCGTACGCGCCGTCGGCGATCAGCGCTTCGGCGTCCGCATAGATCGCGCGCAGCTTCTCGAAATTCCCGGGCTGGTGCATCGGTCGTTCGCTCATGCGGCCGACCTTGGCGCCTGACGGACGCCGTGTCGAGTGTGCTACGCTCTTGCCCATGTGCCGCAACATCAAGCTGCTCTTTCACTTCGAGCCGCCCGCCACCCGCGACGAAGTCGGCGCCTCCGCCCTACAGTACGTCCGCAAGCTGAGCGGCATGAACAAGCCGTCGAAGGCGAACCAAGGCGCGTTCGACACGGCGGTGAAGAAGGTGACCGAGGCGACGCTCGCGCTCTTCGACGCGCTCGACGCCCACGGACCGCCGCGCTGCCGCGATACCGAGCGGGCGAAGGCCGCCGAGCGCGGGCGCCAACGCGATGCCAAGATGCGGGAACGCTTCCTGAAGCTCGATGCCAAGGAAATGCGCGCGCTGAAGTGATACACTTTGCGTGACCGCCTTCGAAGGAGTCCGATCATGGCGATCACGAAGAACGCGAAGGTCCACGGAGTCATCCACACGGCCACGCTCAGCTGCGGCGGCGTCGGCGCTGGTCTGGCGCAGCTGCCGATGGCGGACACCGTGCCGATCACGACGATCCAGCTCGGCATGATCAACGCCATCGCGCTCATCCACGGCCGACCGTTGAGCGACGTCGCGGCCACGTCGATGCTCGGCACCTTCACCGCGAGCATGTTCGGCCGATCGATCTCGCAGTGGCTCGTCGGCTGGATTCCGGGGTGGGGCAACACGGTGAACGCTGCGACCGCAGCGACGATCACGCAAGCGATGGGCTGGGCGTGCCATGCGTACTTTCAGGATCTCGGCAACGAAGCGCTGCCGCCAATGCGCGTGCGCCGGCCGCTCGCGCAACGCCTACGTCTCCCAGGGCGCCGCGGCGAGTAGCAGAGCGCGTTTCAAGGCGCGTCGGCGAGATCCTCGCGCAATCCCGGCACGAAGCGATTGACGACCAGACGCAGCGCCACGCGCACGTCCGGGAGCGCCGCTTGGAATCCGGGGTGAAAGCGGCCGAGAAACGCAAAGGCTTCGTCCGGTCGGCTGACGATGCGAATGGGGCTCGCCGCCGGCGCAAACACGAGCGCCGTACGAATGGCGGTGCGGATGACCATCGAGCGCGTGCATAAGGCGCCAGCGACGACGTTGCGCTTGATCTCGTCGCGGTGCGCTTCGATCACCTTCGAGTATGCGCTGAGCCGCGCCGACTTCTCGCTCAAGGTGATCGCGGACCACCACGGGCTGCCGCGGAAGTGAAAGTACGTGACCCGCGGCTTCTCCGACGGCGGGTTGCCGAAGGTACGCTCGAGCTCGGTGACGAAGCGGTCGTAGCTCGCGGCGTTCATCTTGTCGTCATGCAGCGCGACGAAGCAGCTGTCGAAGAAGCCCATGAACAAGCCCGGCATGATCACCGGCCACTCCCTCGGCCAGAACGGGCGGCGATCGAAGATGAGCTGCTCGGCGGCGGAGCGCTTCGGGGCCACGATGGTCATGGTGCACGCCATCGCCATCGCCATCGCCGTGGCTAACGCTTCTTCGCTCGCGCGCCGAGCAACGCAAGGTCGGCTAAGTCCTTCGGCCTCCCAGCGGCTCTCTTATTGGCGATCAACTCCTTGCGCGCCAAGAACCCCACGCGAACGCCGCCGAGCATCGCGCGGGTCCTGTGCCGCCACGCGGGCTCGAACGCAACGCCATCGATGCTCGTGAGCAGATCGATCCGAAAGGGCTCTCGCCCGAGAAACACGACGACGTCAGGGTGTTCGAGTCGCTCGACCGTCAGTCCAGGGAAACCAAACGCCGCAACGGCCGCGACCACGCGTCGAGCATTCGCCGTCGACGGCGCGATCCAAATGTCGAGATCAGCGGTGAACCTAGGGCGCCCTGCGGCGGCGACGGCGTGCGCGCCGACGACCAGAAAGCGCACGCGATGGGCGTTGAGCAACTTCAAGAACGCGATCCAATCCTCGTGCAGCTTGGTCATTCGATTCCAACCAGAACGCGTGAAGAGCGAGCGCCGCGTTGACGCGCGCCGTCGGAGACTGCTCGAGCCAACGACGAGCTTCGTCGCGATCTTGATCGTGGAGCTTGCCAAAGCGGAGCATCGCACCCGCAACGGTAGCGTTACTCGGGCAAACAAGCCAGACGTTTCCCCGATCCGACGCGCATCGCCATCGCCGTAAGCGTAGCGGGCGGACGGCGTCGTTTGGCAGGTGGCAGGTGGTCGTCGTTCGTGGCCGGCGCAGGTGAACGCAAGCGCGGCGCCGATCCTCACAAGATCGACGCCGCGCTCCGTCCGCCATCGGGGCTACGCAGTCACCTTCAACGGAGTCACATTTCCGAGCGGCACCGTGGGCGTCTCGACAGGTCGCGGCGTCTTCTCCTCGACATCCGCGTTCGCCGACTTCGTCGAGCGCTTCTGCGTCGTGAGGAACTCGACGACTGGTTCGAGCACCTTGGCGACTTCCGGCACCTCACCCGCGATCGCTTCCAGCCGACGGTAGTACGCGAGGAACGTCTTATACGCCGCCGCGCGCTCCCGGAGCATCGTGTCGCCGACCTGCTCGAACGCGAGCGCGATCTTCGCGTAGAGCACTTCGAGCGCCGCGCTCAGCTCGATCGACTTCTGCAGCGTCTCGATGTCGCGTCCTTTCACCTCGATCCCATTCTCGCGCGCGACCTCGGCGATCATCGCCGCGTACCGCTCGAACCCGAGGCGCACGCCGCCGAGCCGGCCGCGCTCCTCGTCGCTGAGGGGCACGATGTCTTCTGACAGCACCTCGTTCAGCTTGTTCGCCAGTTGCTTCATCGACTCGATATCCAACTCCAACTTCTGCTTCTCTGACTTCATAAATCCTCCAAACGGTTTGTTCGTGAAGCGAACCATTCGCCTCACACCCTCTAATTGCCGCTCGCGGCAAAAGCTGACGCGCAGGCATGTCGATTTTTGATCTTTTTTTCGTGGGCTTCGATTTCGTTGGGGAATTCTTGCGGGTCGATAGGTTCGGGGGTGCGCGGCGATAGGGTCGGGGGTGCTCGGCGCATGCGATCACCATGGTCTTCGCATCCCTGACCCATGCGGATCGCAAGGGGAGGGTTTGCGGCGCGATAGCGTCGACCATGCGGATCGCTAGCCGCAGCCATGCGCGCCGCATCCCACTCCTCATACGCGCAGCTTGGTTGATCCTTGCGGCGGGGAACCTTGGGGCAATCGGCGCGCTTCGGTGCGACGATCGTGCGGGAGCGCGGCGATGGCGATGGCGATGGCGATGGCGATGGCGCACGTGGCCACCGCCGAGCACACTCTCTCCGTGCTGTGGCTCTCCTGGCTCCTCTGTTCCCTCTGCATCGACGACAAGCCACCACCCTGCCCCACGACGGAAGCCTGCTTCGCCCTCGCGGACGCCTTCGCGCACGGCGAAGGCCGCCCGAAGAACGAAGCGCTCGCCCGCGGCCTCTTCGCGCGCCTCTGCGAAGAACAAAGCGACGGCGCCGCCTGCTACAACGCGAGCGCGCTGCTCGATGACAGCGAGCCTGTGCGGGGCGTGCGCTACCTAGAGAAAGCGTGCTCCGCGAACGTCCTGCTCGGGTGCACGGATCTCGGAATCGCGCTGCGCGAAGGCGTTGGTGTGGCCCGCGATCCCGTTCGCGCGCGCACGCTGCTCACGAAAGCCTGCCGCGGCGCCGTCGGCGAAGCGTGCGCCGAGCTCGCCGACATGTGGGCGCAGGGCGAAGGCGGCGCGAAGGACGCGGCGAAAGCGAAGACGCTGAAGAAAGCCGCGTGCGACCTCGGCGACGAGCCAAGTTGCGCGCGGTGAGCTAGGCTTTGCGATCGGAGGTCTCCCATGCGCGCACTCCTCTTCATCTGCGTGGTGTTCGTTGCCTCGGATGCGTTCGCGTCTCCCGCGTCGGCGCCGACGATCGTCGACTTTGGGAACGATGAGGTCGTCGGCGGGCGAGTCGCGTCGGATGTCCACATCTGCGAGGGATTCGGGCAGCGTAAGCGCCAACGGCTGATTCGCCTGAGGGAGAACTTCCGCGCGGAGATCTTGCAGTCGATCGTGGCGCATTGAGCGCGTTCGACGACGACCAGATCTGGCGCCAGAAGCAGATATTCTCGCGTTGTGCATCCAAGCGCGAGGTGTCATCATATGCCCATGTCCGCCGCGAATCCCGACATCGACAGCTTCACCACCGACGAGCGGCTTGAGCTACTCGACCGCCTCTGGGACAGCCTCGCCAAAACGCCGTCAGGTGTACCGGTGACCGAAGCTCAGCGTGAGGAGCTCAAGCGCCGTCGAGCCGAGCTCTCTGCGAATCCGGCCGACTCGCTTTCGATGGAAGAAGTCGAGCGCCAAATCCTTTCTGGCAAGGGCCGTTGACAGCGATTCGCATTCGGCCGGCGGGGCCTCGGACATTCGCGACGCGTACGCCTGGTATGAGAACCGCCGAGAAGGCCTCGGCGCGGCGTTTCTTACTGTCGTGCGCGAAGGCCTCGATCGAATCAGCGCGGCACCGGACGCCAACCAGATGGTCGAAGCAGATATTCGGCGCTTGCTGCGACGCTTCCCGTACGCGCTGTTTTACGTCTCAACGCCTGACGCGGCGATCGTGCTCGCGTGTTTCCACGTGCGTCGCGATCCGATCAGCTGGCGCGGTCGCGAGTAACGAGACCGCCGCAATCAGCCGGCTTCACGATCCACCATGACCATGATGATGCCCAGGCCGATGGCGATGACGATGACGATGACGATGACGATGACGATGGCGATGGCGATGGCGATGGCGATGGCGATGGCGATGGCGATGGCGATGGCGATGGCGATGGCGATGGCGATGGCCCTCGGCGATCGTCCTTATCATCGTCCTCGTCCTGGAAACCTGGTCATCGTGCCGCGCGCCGCTACACTCGCGCGATGCCACCCCCCGCGCGCGGGCTGTATGAGCTCCTGATCACCGAAGCCCTCCGCGCCGATCTCTCCACCCTCCCCGATCGCCTCGCCTCGCAAGAACGCCCGCTCTCCTCCGCCGACGCTCCCGATCGCCTCGCCCTCCACGTCGCGCGCATCGTCAAACGCGCCGTTGCCACCATCCCCGACAAAGACCGCGTCGCCAAAGGCATCGCCCTCGCCCGCGATCTGATCGCCTTGATCGACTCCCGCCTAGCAGGCTGTTGAAAAACCATACTTGGCGCTCAAGTTGGTCCTCCCATTTGGTCGAATGAGAGAATTTGCGTCGTCATGTCGGAGGTCGCGTGTCTCCGCCTCACCGGGCGGTCTCTATGCCGC
>JADLHZ010000008.1 GCA_020848545.1 Deltaproteobacteria bacterium
CGCGTACCGCATGAAGCGCCCGCTGCCGGACGGCCGCACGCAGCTGGTGCTCGACGGCGTTGGGCTGTTGAAGAAGCTCGCCCCGCTCATCCCGCCGCCCCGCTTCCACCTCTTGCGCTTCCACGGGAAGCGTGCGTCATTGTGCATCCTTTGCTCAGAACCCGGGCAGCCGGAGCGCGTGTTTGTCTTTGAGAATACCGGTGTTTCGCCGACGACGAGCACCGATGTTTCGGACACCGACCTTGACGGCCTCGCTCTCCAGCTTCGCAGCTGAAATACGCCAAGGTGCTGACGGCATAGCTTGGACGCCAGGAATTACTCCCTCGCGAATCAAGCGACGTACGGATTTGGCCACGATGGAGAGACGTCGTGCCGCTTCGTTGACGCTGATCAGATCGGTGTTCGTGGTGCTGGGATCGAAAGCCGAGATAGCCAGGCGCTCGCGCAATTCTCGCACGCGCTCGGTGGTCCACCGTTCAGCACCCGTGCAGCGCATCCGGTTCATCGTGACCGCCATATCGCGATCGGGAAACTGGCCGCCGAGCTCCCGCACGACGTCGACAGCGCTCGGCTGGGTACCTTCGTACTTGCGAGCACGGACGCGGGGAATGCGGAGCACAGTATGGCGACCTCCCGTCCAGTGGATCGTGATGAGGACCTCGTTGGAGGCTTCGTCGAGATCGAGCAGGACCTCGTGCACGAGGATGCGCACGAGCCTCTGCTTGGTTGCTGCGTCGGCCGTCGACGCGTTCCATGCGGCCTGCAGATCGTGCGCAAGGGTGAGCAGCGCTGCTCGATCGACGGGTGCAGTCGATGCACGCCCTGCATCGAGCCGCGAGAGGCGCTCCTCGAGCTCCCTGGAGTGCGCGAGCATCGCCTCCCATCGAGCTTCCAGCTCGCGAGCGACGAGGCGTTTGTCCGGGTCGACTGCCTCGTAGCGCCGCGCCGCAAGAGATACTTCATACCTCGCTTCCTCGAGCTGCCGGCGGAGCGCTTGGCGCACGTCGTCGTCAGAACGGTCGGCGAGGTCTGCCGCCTGCTGCGCGGCCTCGATGGCGTGCGGCGCCACGGCCTCGAGCAACTGGGCGACGATGGCGCGATCGACGCGCACACCCCCAATGCCGACGCACAGCGGGGCGTTCGCCGCCGCTTGATCACCGTGGCACTGGTAGCGGTGACAGTGACCCGCCATCCTCCCGTAGGCGACGCGCATCATTCGTGCACATCGCCCGCAACGCACCAAGCCGGTCAACAGTGCGCGGCCTCCGCGCCCCGACTTGCGCCCCGGGCTCTTCTTCCTGTGCGCGTTCTCCGTGAGCATGACCTGGTTTTTCTCATACTCCGCCCACGTGATGTAGCCAGGGTGATGGTCGTGGATCAACACGCTCCAGCCGTCCATCGGTTTGCGATGGCCAGCGGTTTTCCTCGCTCGTCCGTCGATGATGCGTGTTTGGCCGCACGTGCGACCAAACGCGTAGGCGCCGGCGTACAGCGGGCTTCGCAGGAGGCTGAGAATGTTGTTATACCGCGGCACCTTCCACCTGAGGTGCGCGCCGCGGACGTCGATCATGACGGATGGCAACTCCACGCTGGCGTGGTGCGCCCACGTCAGCACTTGCCGCGCGGTGCCAAGCTCCCGAAACTTTCGAAAGACGAGCTTGACCGCGTCGACGACGCGCGCATCTGGGTCGATCTCTATCCGGCCGAGCTCGTTCCAGCAGTATCCGGGTGGAAGACGAAACCGCAGCTCCCCGCGCTGTGCCTTCGAATTCCTCGCCGCAAGACCACGTTGTTGGAGCAAGCTCAACTCGTACTCGGACATCGTCCCCTTCAGCCCGAGCAACAGGCGGTCATTGGTCTGGCGGGGCTCGTACACACCGTCCGTGTCGATGACCAGCGCTCCGACGAGAGCACAGAGGTCGATGAGGTGGTGCCAATCGCGTCCGTTGCGGGCGAGACGAGACGCCTCGATGCACAGCACCGCGCCGATCGAGCCCGTGCACACGCTCGCGACCAAACGCTGAAATCCTGGCCGCTCCACCAACCCCGAACCGGATCGTCCAAGGTCGTCGTCGATCGTGGTCACGTTCGCGAAGCCCATCGAGCGAGCCATGTCCGCGAGCGCGTATTGCCGACGCTGGCTCTCCTTGTGTTCAAGCACCTGTCCCATGCTCGATTGCCGCACGTACACGATGGCGCCGCGCTGAAGGTGCTCAGGCGTGATCTTCGTGCTGATCATCGCGACCTCCTTCCACGTCCGTTGCCACCTTCATCGCCTCGAGCAGCAGGCACGCGAGCGCCTGGACGAGTTCCTCCTTCGCTTCTGCTGGTACGGCGTCGCCCCGCGCGACGGGCGGAAACAGCATCACCTGCCTTCGGGGCATCCGCGTCTTCAGGTTCTCCCGCATGCGTGATCTCCTCCATATTCGCCGGCATCGACGACGAGGGAGCATCCGCCGAGATCGACAGCACCTCACGGAGATCAACGAGGGCGCGCAACGTGACCATTGCGGGCCCCTTCGACATCGAGGCACACATCGCGTCGTCGCACATCCACAACGGGACCTCGCGCCTCAGTCCCGGTTCGACTTCAACGTGCGCGACCTCGGCGCCACGGCGCCCCCCGACTCGGAGCAGCGTGAGCTGCGCGCCGCACCGAGGGTGCCACGCGTAGTGGATCACGACGTTTCGCGGTTGGTATGCGGAATGTTGCTCAGTGCGGGGTGTTCGCGCCGAATTCGAAGCTGCGCTCCCTGGTGGTGCCGAAGCAACCCGCGTGCGCGGTCGGGGAGGGCTCGCCGGCTGAGAGGCCGCGAACGCGCCCAGCGCAGTCTCCCTACCGGCTC
>JADLHZ010000009.1 GCA_020848545.1 Deltaproteobacteria bacterium
GCCACGGCGTGGGAGGCCAGGGCCATGGATTGGGTCAGGGCTAAGCAGGTCAGGGCTTAGCAACCACAAAGCACGTCGATCGTTCCTGAAGCGACCGCGAGCTAACCTTTTTCAACAGCCTGCTAGAGATATTTGAGCGTGCATACGGCCCGGCATCATCGCGGGAGCCGCGCCGAACAAGCTCCAGGGCCACGCGCAGGTCGCGAACAAACGCGTTGAAGAATCACCACCGGGCAGGGTAAACTTGCGATGTGCATAATTCAGAGAGCGAGATCTTGCGATCATACCCGTACATCACGCGCACCGAAGGCGTGCGGGCGGGCGCGCCCGTCATCGAAGGCACGCGGATCCCCGTCGCTACGATCGTGCGCTCGCACCAACTCGGGATGGACCTCGACGAGATCCTAGTCCAGTTTCCAACGTTGAAACCGGTACACGTCCACGCAGCGTTGCTCTATTACTTCGACCACCGCGCAGAGATCGAAGGGCTGATCGAGCTGAACAAGCAGCCCCCGCCCGGCGCCGAGATCTTTGATCCTTAGCGCGTGAAACCGCCGCGCCTCTACCTCGATGAAGACATGCACAGCGCGGTCGCGGTCGGCTTGCGGCGGCGCGGGTACGATGTGCTGACGACGCTGGAGGCGAAGCGCACGGGAACGAGCGATGAAGATCAGCTCCGCTTCGCTATCATTGACGGTCGCGCGCTCGTGTCGTTCAACCGAGGGGACTTCGCGGCCTTGCATGCGAGCTTTCTCGCGAACGGCACAGATCACCAGGGGATCGTCTTGCTGCCACAAGCTCCGGTCGGGAGTGTGTTGCGCGCGCTCGCGTCTCTGTTGTCTCGGGAGTCAGCCATCGGGCTGAAGAACAAGCTCGTCTGGCTAAGGATCGCCTGACGCTCCCTGTCCTAGAATTGTGCTAGTCTTGAGCGCATTCTGGGCGATTTCAGATCGGGCCAGGCGAGAAGACACCGCGGTGCAAGCCTCCGAGTTCACTAGGCTATCGTCGCCCTGAGTCGCCTCGCGTGATCCTGAGTGAAAATGCGTCGGCGTCTTTCAAGACCGCCGCCTTAAACCGCTCCGCCACTCCTCCGACCGCCTCGGGATGCGATGATCTCGCGAGAGCGTCAAGCACGGGGCGCGCCGAACCCTTGCTTTGCCGGCGCCGCTCGGCTCTGTGAGCGTATATGGAACACGCATTTTGGACGCAGCGCTGGAGCGAGCGGCAGATCGGCTTTCACGAAGGCAAGCCGAACGCGCTGCTCGCCGAGAACATCGCGCGCTTCGAAAAGCCGAAGCTGCGCGTGCTCGTGCCGCTCTGCGGAAAGGCCGAGGACCTCGCCTGGCTCGCCGCGCGCGGGCACACCGTCACCGGCGTCGAGTTCGTGCCGCAAGCGATCCAGGAGTTTTTCGCCGAGCACGCGTTGACGCCGGCGCGCGGGGCGGATGGCTCCCTGGCTGCGGCCGGCGTCACGCTCTTTGCTGGCGACTTCTTCGCGCTCGATGCGAAGACGCTCGGCACCTTCGATCTCATTTATGATCGCGCCGCGCTCGTGGCGTTGGAGCCGAGCATGCGCGCGCGCTACGTGGCGCATTGTAGATCACTGCTGAAGCCTGGCGGCGCGATCTTCCTCGTTGCCTTCGCGTACGATCAAACGAAGGCGCCCGGTCCGCCGTGGAGCGTAGCGCCGCGCGACGTCGAAGCGCTCTACGCCGGAATGCGCATTCAAACCCTGGCGGAGCGGCGCGTCTCGACCTCCGCCCGCCTCGCCGAGGCCGGAATCGAGGCGCTCAGCGAGACGGCGTATCTCATCGCTTCCTGACGCGCCTGGCGTTGTGAGCCGAGCAGCCACATCGTATGCACGGAGGCCTCATGCTCGCGCTCGTCATCCTCATCGCCACGTCGCCAGAACCCTCCCAGCTCCTCGACGCGGGAGCGGTCACCATCACCAAGTGGACCTACCAGAAGCCGGGCCTCGCGCTCGCGGGCGCCATCGACGAGAAGAAAACGCGCGTCATTTACACGCTGCGCGGCGAGTTCGACGTGAGCATCGAGGCCGGCCCGCCGCAGCGCTTGCTCGAAGGCGAGGTGCTCTACTTGACGCCCGGCCTTCGCTACGCGCTCACCGCCGACGCGCGCGCGCATCTCGCCACGCCCCCGATCGTCATCACCTTCGACGTCACCGCCGACGAGGGCACGAACCTCGACGTGCGCTCGCTGAAGATCCGCACCGCCGAGCACGTCAACCACACGATCGCCGGCGGCGCCGGAACTGCGGCGGTGCTCCTCGACCGCATGAACCTCGGCCACGGAAGCTTCGCGCTCTCGCGGCTGACGATGCGCGCGGGCGCCGAAGTCCCCCGCCACGTGCACGAGAGCGCCGACGAGATCCTGCTCGCCGTCGAGGGCGAAGCGTTCATGCTCGTCGCCGGCAAGGCCGCGAAGCTCGTCGCCGGCGAGGCCGTGCGCATCCCGAAGGGCACCGAGCACAGCGCGCGGGTGCCGAAGCGCTTCACCGCCCTGCAGATCTACGCGCCGAGCGGACCCGAGCAACGCTTCAAGAGCGCCCCGGTCGCCGGCCCGGCGAAATAGCGCACATTCGCACGCTACGAGGCGTCGCATTCGGACAACCGCGCACGCCCGCGTCGCGATAACGCCGGCATGAGCACGATTCGTAGCGTTCCGCTGAACCAGGCCATCAACCAAGCCCCACGCACCGTCGTCGAGGCGCTCAAGCTGAAGAACAACGGCGAGCTGCCCGCGGCCCTCACCGAGCAAGACCTCGTCGACTTGAAGGGCATCTTCAAGCCGGAATCTCGCGAGGCGATGTTCTTGAGCACGCAGCTCGTCCGCTTCTTCGCGTCGAGCAAGGCGACCACCGATTCGTCCGGCGCCGTCGTCGGCATGATGACGAAAGATCAAGCGAAGACCGCAATGGGCCTCGTCTCGTCGCTGATCGCGATCGCGACCGGCTCGAGCGAAGACAAATAAGCCCTTCGGGCCGTAGGCTTTCTTGTAAATTGCCGCTCTTCTGAAACAATTGCGGAGAGGGCAACTTCTCGGATGAAGAAGGTCGCGGGCGTCTTTCACGTCGAGCGCCGCAACAGCGCACGCCTGGAGATCCGCCTGCGGGTCGCCTTTGCCTGGCAGAACCGAACCGCCCACGGCGAAACCCTCGACATCTCGGAGACCGGCCTCCGGCTTCGCGCCAACGCCGAGCTCGCGGTTGGCGCGCGGCTCATCCTCTTCCTCGGCGAGAGCAACGAGACCGCGATGCAGCGCATCGAGGTCGAGGTGAGCTGGGCGCACGGCGTGCGCGATCTGCATGGCATCTTCGAATGCGGCGGGCGCTTCGTCTCGTTGCCCGACGGCGCGCTCGACCGTTTGCGCGCGATCATGGCGCAGGCAAAGGCGAGCACCCCCGGCGCCGCCAGCGATGCGCCCGAGGTGATCGACGAGGCCGACATCGTCGATCTCGTCCCCGCCGCCGACAATTGGCGCGATCCGAAGGCGCTCGACGCCGCGCTCGCGAGCGACACCGAGCGTCGCGCCAAGAACCAACAGGTCGCTTCACAGCTCCTGAAGATCGCCCACGAGCTCATCGATCAAGACGAGCTCGACACGGCCATCTCCGTACTCACAGCTGGTGCGCAGCGCGTTCCAGACTCGGCCGACATCATTGAAGAGCTCGCGCAGTTACTTTTTCGCCGCGGGCGCGTGCAGGAGTCCGCCGCGCTTTTTGACAAGGCGCTGCGCATTCGGCAGGAACAAGGGTCATAACAATGCCCGAAACTTCGAGTATTCAGAGCGTCACCCGCGGATCGATCGCCTACGTTCGCGTCTATGGCGTGATCGACGAGAGCTTCGACCCCGACAAGCTCGTCGCCGCGGCCGAGGGTAAGGATGTCATCCTCAACCTGAAGGCGGTGTCGCGCCTCAGCTCGTTCGGTGTCCGCGAGTGGGTGCACGCCGTCACCAAGCTGGCGGCCAAGGTGCAGCGGATCTACTACGTCGAGTGCTCGCCGGCGATTGTCGCGCAGCTCAACATGATCGCGAACTTCGCCGGCTCGGGCTCGGTCGTGTCGGTGCAAGTGCCGATGATCTGCGAGTCGTGCAACTGGGACACCGAGACGCTCATCGACATCGCCAAGCACAACGTCAAAGAATCGCCGCAGCTTGCATGCAAGCGCTGCGGCTCGGCGATGACGATCGACGACTTGCCGGAGCTGTACTTCGCGTTCGCGAGCAACAAGCAAAGCGCGATCGATCCGAGCGTCGAGGCGTTCTTGAAGGAGTTCCAAGACGCCAACCCGGGCGCGCCACCTAAACCGCCGAGCCCCGCGGCCCCCACGGGCTCGACCGCCGCACCGCCGCCGCCGCTCGCGCCATCCACTGCGCAGGGAGCAAGCGTGCAGCCGGCGCCGACCTCGATGCCTACCTCGATGCCTACCTCGATGCCGACCTCGATGCCGACCTCGATGCCGCCGACAACGCCGACGCCGATGGAGGGCGGTGACACGAACGAAGCGACCGAAGCCGAGCTCGCCTTCGCGAAGAAGAAGCCACCGTACGCCATTATCGTCGGCGGCATCATCGTCGCGATCGCGGCCGTCGGCTGGTGGCTGACGCAGAGCGAGCCGCAGCCGCCGCCGCAAACGACCGCCCCGACCGCCGCGACGCAACCCGCGTCAGCACCCGCGTCGCAGGCCGCCAGCGCACCGGTTGAAACGAAGCCGCCCCCGGTCGATGCGGCGGCGGAGCAGAAGCGCGCGATGACCGCATACGCCGCCAAAGACTACGAGACGACGGTCACCGCCGCGACGCTGGCCGTAGCGAACGGTGTCAGCGATGCCGACATGCAGCTCGCGCTCGCCGATGCGCATCAAAAGCTCGGTCACGCGGACGTCGCAATCGCCGGGTACGCCGCAGCGGAGGCGCTCCTGAAGGCGAAGGACAAGCGGCTCTCCGAGGCGCTGTTTCAACACGCCGAAGCGTTGGTCGCGCAGGGCAAAGGTGCCGACGCCAAGCCGCTCTACGATCGCTTGCTCAAAGAGTTTCCAAAGACGCCCCACAAGAAGGCGGCCAAGGCGGCGCTCAAGAAGATCGCTAAGAAGAAGCGTTGAGGCGATGAACCCGGTCGCCAAGACGCTATTTCGGCTTTGAGCGAAGTTGCACGAGCTCCGTGTCCTTTTCGGCGACGAGCTTCTCGAGATCGGCGATCTTCTTGTCGAGCTCGGCCTGCGTTTCCTTGAAGCGCGTCTTCAAGCGCCGCTCGTCGGTGACGTCGCGATGCGTGACGAACACGCCCACCACGTTGCCGCTCGTGTCGCGTAGCGGGATGGCGCTGAGCTCGAGCACCAGCTCGCGACCGGACGGCGTCTTGCCGTGGATCTCTTCCATACGGACCGGCGCGTTGCGCTTCAGGCACTCGACGGCGATGCAGCGGTCCTTGCAGATCTCGAGTTGCAGGAGCTCGAAGCAATGCGTGCCGGTGACCGAGCGGCGCTGCGCCGGCCGCAAGCCGAGCATCTGCTCGAACACGCCGTTGTGCTGACGAATTCGCCGATCGGAGTCGACGACGAAGTACGAGTCGAAAAACACCGGGCCAAACCGGTTCATGGCTTCGAGATCGTCTGGCACCCGCAGAGTATGCCGGCGGACCTAGCCCTACGCACGAAAACGGGCACGAAAAGGGACGAAAAGGGACCGGGGAGGGTTGGCGTCCCGGGGAGGGTTGGCGTCCCGGGGAGGGTTGGCGTCGCGTCGCCAAGGAAAAAGCCCGGTGAGGACTCGCATCCCCACCGGGCTCTATTCTTCAAGGCGTCCCAGGTCTCTCGTGACAACCCGGGTTTTCGAACGAGGCGGGGTCGAATGCGAGGCGCGACCGAGCGAGAAGCGCAGGCGTAGCGGTAGCCCAAGCGGCGAGTGAGCGCTAACCTACGTCGAGCATCGCAGCGACCGAGCAACGAAGCAGTCGGCCCCGGATCGTTCGAAAATCACATCATGCCGCCCATGCCGCCCATTCCACCCATACCGCCCATGCCACCCATGCCGCCGCCGCCGCCACCGCCGCCAGCGCCTTCTTCCTTCGGCTTCTCGGCGACGAGCGCTTCGGTCGTGAGCATCAGCGACGCGACCGAGGCCGCGTTTTGCAGCGCCGAGCGAGCCACCTTGACCGGGTCGATGACGCCGGCTTCGACGAGGTCTTCGTAGATGTCGGTCGCGGCGTTGTAGCCGAACGAGCCCTTACCTTCGCGCACTTTTTGAACGACGATCGAGCCGTCGACGCCCGCGTTGCCAGCGATCTGGCGCAGCGGCTCTTCGAGCGCGCGGCGCACGATGTTGACGCCGAACTTCTCGTTCTCGTTCACTTCCAGCTTGTCCAGGGCCTTCAAGCCGCGGATGAGCGCGACGCCGCCGCCGGGGACGATGCCCTCTTCGACGGCCGCGCGGGTCGCGTTCAAGGCGTCCTCGACGCGGGCCTTCTTCTCTTTCATTTCCGTCTCGGTCGCCGCGCCGACGTGAATGACGGCAACGCCGCCCACGAGCTTCGCGAGGCGCTCTTGGAGCTTCTCACGATCGTAGTCCGAGGTGGTCTCCTCGACTTGGGCGCGGAGCAGCTTCACGCGGCCTTCGATGTCGGCCTTCTTGCCGGCGCCGTCGACGATCGTCGTGTTGTCCTTATCGACCGTCAGGCGCTTGGCGCGGCCGAGGTCTTTCAGCGTGACGCTCTCGAGCTTGATGCCGAGATCGTCGCTGATGACGTTGCCGCCCGTCAGGGTGGCGATGTCCTTCAACATGTCCTTGCGGCGATCGCCGAAGCCCGGGGCCTTGACGGCGGCTACGTGCAGCGTGCCACGGAGCTTGTTGACGACGAGCGTGGCGAGGGCTTCGCCTTCGACGTCTTCAGCGATGATGAACAGCGGCTTGCCCGAGCGCGCCACGTTCTCGAGCAACGGAAGGAGGTCCTTCATGTTCGAGATCTTCTTCTCGCTGATGAGGATGTACGGGTCGTCGAGCACGACTTCCATGCGCTCCGGATCCGTCACGAAGTACGGCGACAGGTAGCCGCGGTCGAACTGCATGCCTTCGACGACTTCGAGCGAGCTCTCCATCGACTTGGCTTCTTCGACGGTGATGACGCCTTCCTTGCCCACCTTCTCCATCGCCTCGGCGATCATGCCGCCGATCATGGTGTCGCCGTTCGCCGAGATCGTACCGACTTGGGCGATCTCTTTGCGATCCTTGGTCGGCTTCGCGAGCTTCTTGAGCTCGGCGACGACGGCTTCAACCGCCTTGTCGATGCCGCGCTTGATCTCCATCGGGTTGTGGCCCGCGGCGACGATCTTCGAGCCTTCGCGGTAGATCGCTTGGGCGAGGACGGTCGCGGTCGTGGTGCCGTCGCCGGCGGTGTCGCTCGTCTTCGAGGCGACTTCCTTCACCATCTGCGCGCCCATGTTGGCGAACTTGTCTTCCATCTCGATCTCTTTGGCGACCGTGACACCGTCTTTGGTGATCAGCGGCGAGCCGAAGCTCTTCTCGATGACGACGTTGCGGCCCTTGGGTCCGAGCGTCACCTTGACGGCGTCGGCGAGGACGTTGACGCCGTGAAGAATCGAGTTGCGTGCGCGTTGGTCGAACTGAATTTCTTTAGCTGCCATGTGAGTGGTCTCCCTAATCTCTGAGTATCTGAATTACTTGTTGTCGAGGATGCCGAGGACGTCTTCCTCGCGCAGGATGAGGTGCTCGTCGCCGTCCAGCTTGATCTCGGTGCCCGAGTACTTGCCGAACAGGATGCGATCGCCGGCCTTCACTTCGAGCGACGCGAGCTTGCCGTCGTCCAAGCGCTTGCCGTTGCCGACGGCGATCACCTTGCCTTCGATCGGTTTTTCTTTGGCGCTGTCGGGGATGATGATCCCGCCTTTGGTCTTCTCTTCCTCTTCGACGCGCTTGACGAGAATGCGATCATGCAGGGGGCGGAATTTCATAGAGACTGTCCTCCAAAAAGGGATGCGGTTGTGACGGCTTCGGCGGGGGCGCGCAACTGGCACTCACCCCTGTCGACTGCTAACGGCGCGGGCAATATACGCACTGGCCACCGTCGGGCAAGTGGGTTTTGTGCGGATTTGGCAACGTTTTCGCCATTCCCGGCGACCACAACGTTCCACAGCAGAGGCGTATTCGCCCGTGCCAGGAAATGCGGCACCCGCTTTCACAAGCGATCATCAGTCGGGATGAGGGACAAGCTCCCTCGGGATTCACACAACTTTTCCACAAACTGCCGACAACAAAAAAAGATGGGCTCGCGCTTATTCTATCGATAGAATGAGACACAGATACGCGAGGAGGTCAGAGGGTTTGGACTTATGACACGTCGCAAGATCACAAAGACACCATCAGCACACAAGAAGGCAGGCCAGTCGGCCGCCCCCGAGCAGACCGTTGTCACCGAAGCCTCCATGGTGACCTTCTTTCACAAAGAGATCGAAAGTGTGGTCGAGAGCCAGGGGGTCAAGCTCAGCGATCACACGAAGAGCTATGTCGTCAATCTGCTCTCCGAGTATTCGAACGCCGCGGCGCTGCATCAACAGAAAGACGACAACAACACGCTCGCGATGCTCTACCTGCGCTCGCAGCAAGTCTCCCACGAAGAACGCGTGCGGATGCTGCGTCGGCTGGGCGACCTCTCGCTGTGCGTGAGCGGTTGGTTCGCCGACAGCCTGAATCGCAAGGTCGTCGACGTCGACTACTACATCAGCATGGGCGGCGGCGCGTACTCGACGCTCGCGAGCATCTTCGAGCGCAAGCCGGAGGCATCGGTGTTTGTCGAGCTCTACGACGAGCTCGCGCGCAAGTTCTCGATGGTCGTCGAGGTCTTGAACGAAGTGAGTGAAGGCACCGGCAGCCGCGACACCTCGATGCTGCGCCTCTATGACCGTTGGATGAAGACAGGCAGCGAGCGCATGCACCGGATCTTGTGCGAGCGCGGCATCGTGCCGAACCGCACGCTCAAACCGACTCCACAATAATGTACTCGCTGATCGCACAATGGTTGAGCCTGCCCGCGCAAGCGACGCTCGCCGAGGTGCAACGCGCGCTCGAAGCGCAGAACGGGCTCGGCGAGCAGCCCCCGGTCGTCGCGTTTTTGATCACGAGCCAAGAACGCAGCGCCCTGCCAGGCTGCAATCCGAGCACGAACGAGCAGGTGTTCGTCACCGAGGGCGATGAACCGCGCCTCGGAGTGTTCATCGCCGAGAGCGTGCTCGAAGCGTTGCCTCTCACCGCCTCTGCGCTCTCTTTGGCCGATGTGGCGGCGCTCGATGGGTACTGCGTAGCCTTCGAAGGTGTCAGTCACTTCCTGTGCCTCGCGCACCGAGCCGATCGCGAGCGCTCGGTCAGCTTGTTCGAGCTCGAGCTGCAGGCCGAGGTCGACAAGTTCGTGCACCTCA
Source organism: Deltaproteobacteria bacterium (assembly GCA_020848545.1). Classification (GTDB taxonomy): domain Bacteria; phylum Myxococcota; class JADLHZ01; order JADLHZ01; family JADLHZ01; genus JADLHZ01. The sequence continues at coordinate 9,450 of JADLHZ010000009.1, forward strand.
CGCAGAAGCTGGCGATCGAGCCGGGCTCGCCCGCGCAACACGCCCTGCTCGAGACGCTCTTCGAACGCTACGCACTACGCGACGATCTGAGCGCCATCGAAGCCGCGCGCTACCGCGAGGCCACCCGCCACGCAGCGAAGTTCTGTCATCGCCTGTCGAAGGCTGCGCGCGCGGAAAAATCGAATGCCGTGGTCTTTCGCGAAGCGCGATCGTTCTTCGACCTTCCGCTCGAGGCGAAGCTGCGCCGCGCAGCGTAGTTGCCTCCGGGTGTCTGCCTGCGGGTGTCTGGCACCGGCTAATTTCCGTCAATGTGATTGACAAAAGTAAATGTGATTCACGCTTCCACCGACGCTGCGTTCGTAGCAGCATCGCACCGTGACGCGCGCCGGGTTCATCGTTCATGCAGCGCAGGCGTTCGCCGCCGGTCGGCCCGTCGTCGATCTCTACTGTCGCACCGCAGACGGCGAGGCGTTCGTCGTGCGCGACACGCGGGCGCCCGCGTACTTCTACGTGCCTGCGACGTTTGCCTCGCAAATCGCCGAGCGAAACCGCGTCCGCGTCGTGCCGACGACTCTGCGCACCTTCGCCGGCGAGCCCGTCGCCCGCATCGAGCTCGACCGCCCGCGCGACGTCCGGCCCCTCGCCGACACCCTCGCCGCCGCCGGCATCCCCACCTACGAAGCCGACCTTCGCCACACCGCGCGCTACACGATCGACCGCGATCTGCGGGGCGCCCTGCGGGTGTCTGACACCGCCCCTCAGGCGTCCGCCAAGCGGGTGTCTGACACCGTCCTCTTCGTCGATCCGGAGATCGCGCCGGCGACGACACTGCCGAAGCTGCGCGTACTGTCGATCGACATCGAGACGACGCCGAACGCGGATCGGGTGCTGTCGATCGCGCTGCACGGATCCGGGGATGATGTCGTGCTCTTTCTCGGCGACGGGCCGGCGCTACCCTGCGTGCGATCGTTCGGGAGCGAGCGCGATCTCTTGCGCGCGTTCGTCGCCGCCGTCGCCGAGCGCGATCCCGACGTCATCACCGGCTGGAACGTCATCGACTTCGATCTCACCGTGCTCCGCGATCGCGGCCGGCAAAACGGCGTCGATCTCCGCCTGGGGCGCGATCAAAGCGGCGTCTTCATCAACCCGCAGCGCTCCTTCTGGAACGCTTCGAGCGCGACGATCACCGGCCGCGTCGTGCTCGACGGCATGGCGCTCGTCCGCAACTCGTTCGTGGCGATGGAGGAGCTCTCCCTCGACTTCGTCAGCGAGCGTGTCCTCGGCGAGGGCAAGACGGTCAAAGGGCCAGAGCGCGTCGCCGACCTTCAGCGCATGTACGCCGAGGATCCGGCGGCCTTCGTCGAATACAACTTGAAGGACGCCATCCTCGTCACGCGCATCATCGACAAGCTCGATCTCTTGAACCTGGCCATCGAGCGGAGCCTGCTCACTGGCATGCCCCTCGATCGCGTGGCCGGTAGCATCGCCAGCTTCGACTCGCTGTACCTCGGCGAGCTGCACAGGCGCGGGTATGTGGCACCGTCGGTCAGCGGAGACAGCGAGGTCGAGCCGAACCTCGGCGGCCTGGTGCTCGAGCCGGCGCCCGGTCTCTACGACAACGCGCTCGTCGTCGACTTCAAGTCGCTCTATCCGAGCCTCATCCGCACCTTTCAGATCGATCCGCTCGGCCACGCGCTGGCGGCAACAGACAGCGACCCGATCGTCGCCCCGAACGGCGCCCGCTTCAGTCGCGCACCCGGCATCCTGCCCGAGATCCTGAACCAGCTCTTTCCACGCCGCGAAGACGCCAAGCGACGGAAGAACGAGATCGCCAGCCACGCGATCAAGATCCTGATGAACTCGCTCTACGGCGTGCTCGGCAGCCCAGCGTGTCGCTTCCACAGCGGTGACATCGCCAACGCGATCACTGGCTTCGGCCGTGAGATCCTGCTGTGGACGAAAGGACAGATCGAAGCGACCGGCCGCACGGTCCTCTACGGGGACACCGACAGCCTCTTCGTTCACCTCGGCAGCAACGGCAACGCCGCCGAAGGCCACGCGCTCGTCGAAACCCTGAACGACGCGCTCGCGGCACACATCGCAAAAACGTGGCGCACCGAGAGCAAGCTCGAGCTCGAGTTCGACACGCTATACACGAAGCTCTTCCTGCCGAAGATGCGCCAGAGAGACGGCGGCGCGCGCAAACGTTACGCTGGCCTCATCGCAGGCGGCGAGGTCGTCTTCACCGGCATGGAGGTCGTGCGCCGCGACTGGACCGAGCTCGCGAAGATCGTGCAGCGCGAGCTCTATCAACGGCTGTTCACCGGCAAGCGCGTCGAAGCCTACTTGAAAGACATCGTCGACAAAGTGAAGCGCGGCGAGCTCGACGCCCACCTCGTCTACAAGAAGGCGCTGCGTAAACCGCTAGACAGCTACACCGCGAGCACGCCGCCGCACGTCGCCGCCGCGCGCAAGCTGACCGGGCCACCGCCGCGCCTCATCAGCTATGTGATCACGAGCGCGGGGCCGGAGCCGGCGAGCGACCAACGCCATCCGCTCGATCGCGCTCATTATATAGACAAGCAGATCCGCCCGGTCGCGGAGCCGGTGCTCGACGCGTTGGGCTTGGACTTCGACACCGTCGCAGAAACGTCGGCGCAGCTACGCTTGTTGTGAGAGAGGGAGGAAGGGGCTACTTCTTACCGAGCGTCTCTTGCACGTCTTGATCGAAGAACACGTTGCCGGCCGCGATCTCACGCAGCGAGAGCACCGGGTGCTTGTTCCTGTGGTGGTTGTCGACGGTCGGTCGGGCGCCGCGCAGCAACTGGCGCGCGCGTTGCGAGCCCAAGAGCACGAGAGCGAAGCGGTTATCGACGTTGTCCAAGCAGTCTTCGACGGTGACGCGGGCCATGGGATGCTCCTTGCCGGAATACTATAGCAAAGAGGGCTCATGCCTAAAAAGTCGCCGCGCTGTCAATGTGCGTTAGAGTGTGCGGCCATGACGATTCGTCTCATGCTCGTCGTCGCGCTCTCCCTCGCCGCTTGCTCCTCGAAGTTGAACCCGTTCGGCTTCCTCGGCGGCACCCGCTTGACGCCGAAGGGCTACAAACACAGCAACGGCGCGACGGTCGTCATCGGGATCAAGGACAGCAAGCTCGGCAGCTGCCGCTGGGTCCGTTCCGGCGACAAGATCGTCTGCGCGCCAGACGCCAACGTGGCTTTCTCGGACGCTGGGTGCCAGACACCCGTCTATGTCCGCTACGGCTGCGCCAACTACCCGATGCCGACGCATGCGAGCGACGGGTTGCTCGTGTTCGACAGCTGCGACTCGGTCCTGCCGAGCATGATCAACCTCGCCGTGCGACCGGTCGGCGCCGAGACCACGCTGCCGGCCACGCTCTACTATCGCGACAGCAAGGGCATTTGCGCTAGCCAAGGCCCACCAGGAGCGAACACGCGGGTCTTTGCGCTCGGGGCGCCGATCACGGCGAGCGAGCTCGTCACCGGCACAGTGAAGAGCGAAGCGCGCGAAGGTCCGCTTTCGGTCGACTACATCGAAGGCAGTGACGGATCGGCGTGGTGGCTCGACGCTCGAGACAAGACGAACGGCGTGTGTTCCTTCGCAGCGCTCGACGAACCGTCTCTGGATCCGAAGACCGTCTACTGTACGCCGAGCAACGTCGCTTTCACGCACCCCGCGCCTGACGGATACACGAATGATCCCGCGTGCGCCGGACCGGCGAACCTCGGGTATACGACGGGCGGCGATCGCCAGTGCACGCCGGCGGCGGTGTGGGTCTACGGCAGCGCCGTCATGTGCGTAGGCTACCCGGTTTCGCTCGCCGAAGTCGGCGAGGTCGTGGCTTCGAGCAGCGTGAGGCAGAAGAGCAACATGCAGTGCGAGACGCCAACCCACATCGACGGCTACAGCTTCTTTCGCGTCGGCGCGACGATGGACAAGAGCCGCTTTCAGAAGCTGACGCGCGCGCGCAGCGACCACAAAGGCCTCGGCGTCATGCAGACGAAGACCGCGGGCGGCAGTCTGGTCCAGTACGCCGACGGCACGATCTTCTTCGACGAGAGCGGCAAGCGTTGTTATCCGTTGCGCTTCACGGATGGCCGAGCCGTGTGTGCGCCGGACATGACGGTGTCCTACTCGCCGGGCGCGAGCGGGAGCGCCTACTTTGCCGACGCGGCCTGCATGGAGCCGCTCGTCGCAGTGTACTCAGGGAGCATGTGCAGCACGCCGCTGCCGATCATCGTCGAGTATGACGCCGGCGACTCGACCTGCGGCAGCTCGCCCATCCGCGTACGCGCGCTCGGAACGGAGCACACCGGCACGCCGTACTTCAAGATCCCAGGCGGGGCGTGCATCGAACAGATGATCGGCGGCACCGGCACGCGCTACTTCCGCCTTGGCAACGACATCACGAGCACGCTCGAGACCTTGACCTTGCTCGAATGAGCGCGATCACGACGAGCCACAGCGCGCTCGCGTCCGCGTTTCCACAGCGGCAACCGCGCGTCTGAAAGCTCACGTCGACCGCCGATCCGTTGTGCGGCGCGGCGGCGTCTTCGATCCCAGGCGGCGCGTCGACGCAGCGACCTTCGCTGCACGCGCGTCCATCGCCACACGCGCTGTCTTCCGCGCACGCGGGCAAGCACGCGCTGTCCGTGTCGTTTTGCGGCGCGCAAGCGTAGCCTTCGCGGCAGTCGGGGTTGAAGCGGCAACGCTGCAGGCACACCGTCGCGCCGACGGCACCGTACGGAAAACAGCCGGCGCCGACCGGACACGGCGCCGTGGCGCTGCAGGATAAGGTGCAATAGCCGTCTGGGGCGTCGCTCAAGCAGAACGCCTGCGCGCCGCACTGCTGCGAGCTCGCACACGCGGCGCCGACGCTGGATCCGGGCGCCACCTTCGGCACGCAGCGGTGGTGCGGCACGTCGCAGATCTTGTCGCTCGCGCAGTCGCCGCTCGTGTTGCACGTGGGCGCGCATGGAGGATCGAGCGCGTCGACGAGCCCGTTGCAGTCGTCATCGACGCCGTTGCCGCACGCTTCCCCGCCGGCGCTCGGTTGACACACATGACCGTCGCGCACCGCCTCGACAGCGCGCTGCATGTTTACGCGGCCGTAGCCGTAGGTGGCGCTGCGGCCAGTGGCGTCGTAGGCGGCGACGCTCGCTTGCACTTTGTCGGCGGTGGCGATGAGCACGGCCTTCACTTGCACCGGCTTGAGCGCCGGGTTCATCGCGAGCAGCACGCCGGCGATGCCAGCGACCACGGGCGCCGCCGCCGACGTGCCGCCGAAGCTCGTCGTGTACGAGCCGGGCGCAAAGCCTTGGATGCCGGGCGGATCCGTCGTGTGCGACGCGGCCGGCGCATACAAAGGAACGAAGGGTCCGAAGTTCGAATAGTCGGCGCGGGTGTCGTCCGGCAGCGACGCGCCAACGGCGATGACCGACGCCAAGCTCGGCAATTCGGCCGCCCCGTTCTCGCGATAGCCGTTGCCCGCCGCGAAGACGACGACCGCGCCCTTGCCGCCGCGGCCGCTCACCGTCGCTTCGTTGATCGCGTCTTCCAACGCCGCCGACACCGCTTGCGGCGTGCGCGGGCCCCAGCTGTTCGAGATCACCGCAGCACCATTCTTCCACGCGTGCTCGAACGCCCGCACGTCGGCGCTCGTCGCGGCCCACCCACCTTGCCCGACCAGCTTGATCGGCATCAGGCGGCACTTCGGACAGATGCCGGCGATGCCCTCGTTGTTGCTCGTCGCCGCCGCCGCAATGCCGGCGCAGGCCGTGCCGTGCGCGGACTCGACGCCCGGATCCGGCTCGGCGCCGTCTTGGTCGCGGATCGCGTCGTAGGGCGCGACGATCTTCGCTTGCAGATCCGGGTGCGTCGTCTGCACGCCCGAGTCGATGATCGCGATGATGACGCTCGCGTCGCCTTGCGCGGTGTCCCACGCGGCCTCGGCGGCGATGTTCTCCAGGTGCCAGAGCTGCGAATAGAGCGCGTCGTCCGGACGATACGCGGGCTCGCGCTTTGTGACGACGTCGCGCTCGACGTAGTCGAAGAGGCGGCTCGAACGCAGCGACGCTTCGGCGAGCTTCGCGGCGCGCATGCTCTTCGCCTCGAGGAGATAAACGCGCTCAAAGTGGCGTGAGAGAACCCGCACGCCCGCTCGCGCAAACGCCGCGTCGCGCACAGGCGCCGACACTTCCGAACGCGCTTTGGCTAGGACGCGCGGCGTCATCAACGCGTCGGGCGAAGCCGTCATCAGCGCGAGCGCAAAGGCCGCTACGAACATCGGGCTACTGGCTTAACCGACATCTGTCCCTCCCGCCATCATGCAGGCTGAATACCTGGGAAGCATCTGTGACTACCGATACTCTCCTGCGCATGGTCGAGCGCGCCGATGGCCAAACACCTCGTGTGCGTCCGCAGCCGGGTGCGGATCCAACGATCGTCAATACGCCTGTGCAGCAGGGTCCGGTTGCCCAACCGCCCGCGCCGCAAACGCCCACGCGCCACGTCGACGTGAACGAGGTGCCGCTGCCGCCGGCGCAGGGCACTGCGCAGCCCGTGAACGCGCAGGCGCCGCAGGTCGAAACGCGTGACGTCGACGGAGGCGTCTCGGCGCAGGGACCAAACATCGTACCCGCACGCAGCCAAGCGGCAGCCTGGCACGAGCCGAGCGTCGAAGATCACCAAGCGGTCGAGACGCTGTTGCGCCTAGCGCGAGAGCGAACGTTGTCCCCCGCTCAAACGCGCGCGCTCGCCGAGACCATCGCCACCGCCGCGCAGCGACCCGGCGGCGTCGCGTATCTCATCGTGCTCTACGAACGAGCGAATGAACAACGCGAAGCGAGCACAGGCCCCGCGACCGCACGCCGTCCGGCGCAAGCGCCCTTGTCACTAGATGCGCTCGTCACGCGCATGCCGCCGAGCGCGCTGCGGCGGCATGCAGAGCAAACGCTGCGCGAAGCGCGACCTCAGGTGACAGCGCGGCTTCTGCCGCCGGCGCCCACGGCACCAGGCGCGCCACCCACGCCGCTTCGCGCCTACGCAGCGACGCAGCCGCGCCTCGCCTACGCGCTCAACGCCCTTTACCCGACCGAAGGGCAAGATCTCGCGGCGTTGCGGCGAGCCGCCGGCGCCGACACGCGTGATCTCGCCCGCTGGGCGGAGAACCCTGCGACGCGCCGGAGCTTGGAGGCGCTCAACATCGGTGAGGCCGACATCAGCGCGTTCATCTCCGCCAACGGCGACGTGCGCCTCATGCGCGGCCCCCCCGCGAATCCAATCCTCGCCGTCATGCACATGGCCGAGCAAGGCAACGCGCGAGCGCTCGGCGCGTTCAACAGTGTCTTGAGCCTGCAGTTGATCGTCGGACGCGCGCGCTTGAGCGAAACGCAAGCGCGGATCGACGTCATCGCCGACGCGCTGCGCACCGGCCATGAGCCAGGCAGCGTGCGTCCGCTCGACGCTGCGCGACGCAGCGAGCTCGCGGCGGAGATGTCGACGCTCGTCGAGACGCGCCGGCAATTGCGCGTCGTTCACACGCAGACGAGTGTTCTGCGCAGCGCCACGAGCACGCACTATCGCGACGCGCGCGATGCTTCGCTGATCAGAGAGGCAGCGCAGCTTCAGCGCACCATCGAGCATCCACCGACGCAGGTCGATCGCGATCGCTTGAACGAGCTCGAGCCACGCGCGCGAGCGTTGCGACAAGCGCGGCCGCCGACGGCAGAGAGCCGCGAGTACCTGGCGTTGCACGCGCGCGTCACCGCTTACGATCGGGCGGTTCGCCGGGCCGACGACATCCGCACCCGCACGCGTGAACGCGCCGTCGCCCGCGAATCGGCACTCTCTCGCTACATGCGCGAGCATCACCTGACGCGCATCGAGGACGTGCCGCCGCGCATCCGCAACTGGGCGCAGGACATGAACGATGCCGTCGTCGGCGCTTCCACGGCGAGCTGGCGCGCGCGGACCGAAGAGGGCCTCGAGGCCGATGAAGCGCACGACGAAACCGAGCGCGAGTTCGGTCCGGCTGGCGACCCCGAGGTGCACGCTGGCGCGACGTTCGACCGCATCGGCGACGCCGGCGTGCGCGAGTTCGCGGCGCGATCAGAGCAGCTGAACCAAGTGAACCTTCAGACGCCGCCGCCGCGGCCGACGGTGCCGACGAGCCCACGGGACGTGGCGCGGATGCGGGAACGTGATCGCCGCGACGAGGACCATCAGCGGGCGATGCGCGGGGTGCAGCAAACCCGCGAGCGCGCGACCGAGCGTACGTTGCACAGCCGGAACATCGATCCGGAAGCGGTGCGCCAGTCGGACGCGTCGCGCGCGACGGCCAGAACGGCACAGACCGCGAACGCGGAGCCCGCTTCTCGCCCGGAAGCCACGCAACCGGTGACCGCGATCACCGGACAGCAAGCGACGGCGCAGCTCGAACGCGAGCGCTACGCCCGCGTGCAGATCGGTCAGAACGCGCCGATCCCTGAGACTGTCGCGCTCGAGACCTTGAGCACGCGCGATCGGGCGTTGATCAGCAGCTGCGTGCAAACCACGGGCGCGCGCATCGTGGTCAACGATCGCCTCACCGCCGCGCTCGACTCGCAGCAGCGGGTCGACCTGCGCTCGCGCGATCCGCGGCAGATCGAAGCGGCGAACTTTCGCGCGGCCGAGATTCAGACGATCGATCGCGAAACAGCGGGGCTCAATCGGCGCATGGGCGGCTTCGTCTCGTCGGGGCTGCGCGCGATGGAGTCGCTCGGCGCGCAGCAAGACACGGCCGCGCGCCAGCTCCGCCGCGTACAGGAAGAGCGCGAGGCGATGGCGCGCGGGCTGCGCGAAGAGATCCTGGTCACCCCGCGCAACGCCGAGCACGTACGTGCGGAATTGCGCAGGCGCGGAATCACGGCCCGCCTCGAAGACGTTCAGGATCCGCAGGTTCTCTACGACATCGTCAACGACATGCACACCGCGTGGCGCCGCTGGGACCAAGCCGGGCACCCCGGCGTATCGCAGGGGGGCATGCCGCCGGTCGTCATCGACACGTACCACCTGGAACGCTCCGCCGGACGCCTCGCGAACTTGCGAACGGCCGAGGCAAATGCACGCGCCAACTTCTCGACGGCGAACCAGCAGGTGGAGAACGGCCCAGCGACGACGGCGATGGACGCGGCGAGGACGCGCGCACCAGCGCCAAACGAGCCGGCGCAAGCGGGTGATCCACCGGAGGTGACGGCGCTGCGCGGCTATCGCGACGCCGCCGATCGCAGCGTGCAGCACGGCGAAGAGGCGTTGCGCCAGGCACAAGAAGCAGCAACGAGCCAACGTCTGTCACCCGCGGCGCGCCGGCAGCTGGGGCCGACCGCCCGCCAAACGGAGCGCACGCGGGCCGACTATCAGAGCTGGCACGGCAGCTTCGCGGCGACGATGATCCCGATCGAAGCGCAGATCGCCCGCACGCGCGTGCGCTCCGCCCAGCCCGCGCCCGAGCTCGTCGTCGACGGATACAGGAGCACGCTTCCGCGATACTCGGCGCCGCCGGCGGAGGGGCCGAGACCGACGGGCACGCCCGAACAACAACGCCAACGTGCGCTCGAAGCGGCAACGGCGAGCGACGCCGCACGGGCGCGTGAGCTCGACGCCGAGCAGAACGCCGCTCGTCCACGCGCGGACGAAGCGATCGCCGCGCAGAACGCCGCAACCGAGACGACAATCCGCGCGGTCCGGGCGGTGACTGCGCCGAACGCTGCGAACGTTGGCCCGACTGAGCGTCAAGCGACGTCCGATCTCTTGGCGCAAGTGCACCATGCGCGCGTGCGCACGAGCCGCGACGTGGCGCGATACAATCCAGAGGCTGCACTGCCGATGCTCGGCCAGTCGTATCTGGCTGCCGGCGGCCAGCTTCGCAACGCCGGTCGGCCAGTGACGATCGGCCAGCCGCCGGTGCCGGTCCCGCCCCTCGCCGCGGAGGCGCAGCTCACCGCGACGAACCCTTTGTACTCGGGCCCAAACGCCGTGCCGCTCGTGCAAGGCGGCGTCGACATCGCGCAGACGATTCGCGTCGAAGCACGCCAAGCGATGCCGAACGTGTACGTCGCGATCCAATCGCGGCGACAGACGAACGCGAGCGGAACGCCGCCTGCCGATCTGCGCACCGCAGGCGACGCCCGCAACATGATGAACGCGTTGGCGCTGGTGCCCGATAGCGTGGGTGCACGCGGCGCCGACGCCGTCGCGGCCGAGCAACCATCGGCCGACGCCCTCGCTCGTTTCAGCGTCGAGGTCGACCGCAGCGAGCTCGACATGATGGCCGTGCTCAACAACCGTGCCGTCGCGGTCCGCAATCAAATGGCGCTCGTCCGCGCCGCGTTCGACGAGCTGCGTGCGAGCGGCCGCCAGACCGCCGATCAAGCGACCTTTGTGCTCATCACGCAGCTCCAAGCGCTCGTCGATTTTCCCTCCGACGCGCAGATCTCGATGTCGAGCACCCTCGACACGCTGCAGGCTCGCGTCGACGCGCTCGGATCGACTTGGGCGCGCCAGAACGAGGCGCTCGCCACGCAGATTCGCAACGCCGACCTCTCCGAACGCGCGAACATCATGGCGGCGCTGGGACAATGGTATTCGCCGCGCAACCCGGGCGCCGGCGCTGAGCAGGTGCTGCAGCAAGCGCGCGGTATCCTGCCGCCGGTCGTCGTGCGCACGCCGCAGATCAACGACATTCAACCGCACGACCTCAATGATCCGTTCTTGCAGCGCACGTTCGCGTCGCTGCCGTACCAGGTGACGAGCGATCGCAACGGCAACGTCACCGGCCTGCGCCTCGCGGTGTCGCGCGAGAGCGTGACGGCGAGCGACTTTCGCGGCTCACGCGTGGTCGGCGACGCACAGATCGCCGGACAAACACACATCCGCCACGTCGCCGAGAACATCCCCTGGTGGCTCACAGCGACGAACATGGCGGTCGAGTTCATCGAGATCGAGCTGTTGACGCTCGGCATGGGTGGCCTCGAAGCGCTCGGCGCGCGCGCGCTCGGCCGGGCCATGCGCGGCGTCGAGTTCGAAGCCGAGATGGCCGCGGCCGCCATGCGCCTGGCCGAGATGGAGGCACGGCTCGGCAGCGCGTCGGCACGCTTGCTCAGCCTCTCGGATCAGCTCGGCGCGCTCGGCTTTCAGGTCGCCGGACGCGCAGGGCGTTTCGTGCTCGGCGGCGCTGGAAGCTTGTTCGAGATGTATGCGGTGTCGCTCGTGCAGGAGGGCGTCGAAGCGTGGGCCGCGCGCAACCTGCCGCCGAGCGCGCGCGTGCTCGTGCACCTCGGCATGCAAGCCGGCTTCAACCGCGTGCAAGGCGAAGCGTCGAACACCATGCACCGGCGCGAGCTCATCGCGCGCTGGGGGCACGGCTTGTTCTGGGCCACGGTGCCGGTCGCCGTGCAACCCTTTGTCATTCGCGCAATGCTACCGGCGAACGCAACGCCACAACAGCGCGAAGAGGCCGAACGCAACGCGAGCTTCGTGCTGCAGATGGTGTTGCCGGCGTTACACGGCAGCGCGTCGCGGGAGATCCAAACGCGGCGCGCGGAGCGATCGGCGCACGCTGCCGAAGTGTCGGGGGTTGTCACGCCGCTGCCCGAGCACGCAACGCCGGCCCAGATCGCCGAGCACCGGGCGCAGCTCGCGCTTGTCGAGCCGATGCTGCAACCTCTGGCGCGCGCGAGCGTCGAGACACCGGGCCCGGCGGCGTTTCGCCGCGCGGCGGATCACATCGAGCAGAGCGTCACAGCAGATCAGGCGCGCACGACCGCCAATCCGCCGCAACGCCCCGTCCTGAGCGCCGAGCAGCACGCGCGCCTCGGCGAACGTGTCCGGCAGCTGCGCGAGCAAGCGCGCGACGCCGAGCTCTCGACGGCCGCGCTCATCGCCACGCCACGCCCGAGCGATCGCGGCGCGACGAACGATCCGGCAGCGTGGCGACAGTACCGCGCCGACGTGCGCCACAGCATCGAGGCGAACCTCCCGCGCGACCTGCCGGCGAACGAGCGCCAAGGCGTGATCGATCGGGCGACCCAACGCGCGCTGGACGAAGCGGTGCTGCAAGGGCTGCCGGCGTTCTCCTCGCACACAATCGCCGACGCCGCAGCACGCGAGCGCGAGATAGACACGCGCGTCGCCGATCTCCGCGCGCGCTTCGAGCACGCCGGGCTGGATCCTGTGCGCGCCGAGGCGCAAGCGATCGCGCTGCTGCAAGGCTCCTTGTCGCAGCGCATCCACGACCTCGAAGGAGCGACCCCGCGCCAGCGCGATCGGCGAGCGTCCGAGCTCGTTCGTTTGCACGCGGCGATGGGGCACTTGGAGGCGGCGTACCATGCGATCGCGCCGCGCGTGCGCGTCTTGGACGTCAGCGAAGGTGCGAGCGCTGTTCCCATCGAACGTCGCCCCGATCTTCGCCGCGATCTCGATACCTTCGTGCGAGAGCACGGCCAAGACCCGCCAGCGGAGTTTTGGCGCGGGTACCGCGAGGTCGTCGCTCACTACGCGCCGGATGCCGCCGAAGCGATCACCACGCGCGCAGCGTTCAATGAAGCTTCGGAAGTGGCCGCGCGCACGCCGCGACGTCGGGGCGAGGATGCCAGGGCCGCAGCGAACATCAACGCGCTCCGCTTGATGCAAGCCGCAGGCTTCGATCCGGCGCGCGTCGTGCAGATTCTGGAGCCGGCCCCCTCCAACCATCCCGCGGCCGATACGCGGACCGGAAACGCCGCCGATGGCCGGCAGCCGACGACAGAGAATCGAGCGGCAGCGGATCGGGCCGTTCGCCTCGAGACCTCGAACGCGCTGGAGACGTCGCTCAACTCACCGCAGAACCGCGACGTTCGCACCGTGCGTGAGCCGGGCGGCGTCGAGTTCACCGTCGTGCGCGACGCGAGCGGGCGCGTCACCGGACTGAGCCGCCGTGGGCGCAGCGGCGACGTGACGATCTCGGTCGCCAACTTTCATGCCGGTGCGAGCAGCCATCGCTTCGAGCTCGGTCGCGGCGATGGCGGCGTCATCGCGCGTGCGCTCGTGCCCGGCTACGAGGCGCTGCCGCACAACGTGCAGGCGGAGACAGCCGCGCATTTGAACGCCCTGAACGATCCGCATGCGACGCCTGAGCGCGTCCGCGAAGCCGTCATGGCGCTGCGTGCGCTCGGCGAGCAAAACACCGACGCCTTCGGCGCGAACGCACGCGCGCGCCAAGACTTCGCGCTCAGCATCGACGCCGCGATCGAGCGGCATGCGAGCGCCCGCGCCAACGCCGAGCTGCCGGCGGCACCGCGCACGGCCGAAGGAATGCGCGCGTACGGCGATCGTTACCGTGCGGCTTTGGAAGCGGCCGGATATCGCGGCGCGGACGGTCCGGGGCGCGCGTTGATCGAGCGGCGCACGCAAGCGGCGATCGCGGATCTCGCGCGTCAGGAGCTGCCCGCGCTGGCGACGCCGATCGCGGCCGACGCGGTCGCTGCGCGCGCGAATCAGCTCGCCGAGCGTTTGCAATCGCACCTCGGTTGGCCGATCGGCGATGCCGTCGCCACCGCGCGCCAGCTCGTGCGCCAGGAGCTCGTCGGTCAGGTCGTGCCGCAAGCGATCTTTGGCTTGTTGCCGCCGGCGCACGACGCGATCCTCGGCGCGGCGAACGGCGCCCGCTTCCGCGCGAGAAATGGCGTCGTCTACGAAGTCAGGACGGAGAACGGCCAACGCCAGCTCGTCCCAGCCGGCGGCCTCGGCACCCTGAATCAAGGCGCGAGCCCTCACCCGCTGAGTGCAGCGACGCTGTCCGATCTGCATCTCACGCCCGATCGCGCGCGCACGCAAGAAGGCGCGCTGACCGCCGTGCCGCGCGACGCCGGTCCCGTGATCATCGCCGAGGGCGGGCAGATCCTGCGCGTCGATCCGACTTCGATCGACGGCCATCGCGACGCGGCGACCGGCGCGCTGCCCGCGAGCGGCGAAGCGATCGTCCGGGTGCGCGAGGGCAACACCTGGGTCGAGCGGCGCGTGCGCTTCTCTGACGTTGGTGATCTGCAGCCTGCGGCGGCCACGCGCCGGCGCGCGCGCAGCTACGGTCCAGAAGGCCGCGTCGATCGCGAAGTCGCCGCGACCATTCGCTTCGGCGATCGGCAAACCATCGTCACGCGCGCGGGCGACGGCCGGGGCCGCGTCGATGAGAGCGGCCAGTTTCACCTCGAAATCCACGGTGAGAGCGCGGTGCAAGTGGATCCCGCGATGGCCCGCGCATACGACCGAGCGCGCGCCGCCTTGGAGCCGGCCGATCGCCAACGCCTCGACGAAGTGGTCGGCGGTCGCCGGGTCGATGATCCGAGCGCGCCGGGGGGCGCGCGCATCGAAGGCGGCGCCGACTCCGCCGAGGCGCAGCTCGTGATGATGCGCGTCTTCGCGGCACGCGGCGGCGCGGACGGGGTCGCCGACGTGCACACATTCCTGGCCGAGCTGCAGCGCGTTCGGCCGCCGGTGAATACGCCGGAGCGCTTGCTCGAAGTCGCCACGGCCGACGGCCTCGTCCAATACTTCGGCGACTCGTGCATGCTGACGTCCGCGCAATACATGCGCGCCCGATCGAACCCGTTGGAAGCCCTGCGCATGGTCGTTGCGGGACCGGAGCCGCTTCTGCGCGAGCAACTGCGCGGCCTGCGCCAGCACGGCGAACGCGTGCGCGAGCGCAACCCGAACGCGCGCGGCTGGAACGGACAGATGAACCGACCCGCGGCGATGGAGGTCGGCAATCCGCACAACACCAACGGCGCCGCGCATCCGATGTACGGCGCCGGCGGCCGGCCGCTCAGCGCGTTCGAGCCCGGCGTCGCGCAGACGTCCGCCGCGGGCATGGATCAGGTCGCCGTCGCGCAGCAGATGAACCAGGACGGCCCCCACGGCTTGCGCGCGCAGCTCCACGATCCGGCGCTCGAATACGTTTGGGTGCGCCAAGACGGCCCGTGGGAGCGGCAAACCGACGCTGGCCGCGCCCAGATCGAAAACACGTTCTACGCGCACCTCGCGAACGGCGTGCCGCGCGAAGGCGTCATGGTGCGCGTCAATACGCCGGCCGGCGGTCACGCGATGGTCGTCACCGCGGTCGAGAACCGCTCGCCGCCCGGAGCGCCGCGCGATCCCGCGCAGACCTTCTACACGGTGCGCGATCCGGCGAGCGGCGACTCGTTCACTGTTTCGGGTCGCGATTGGACACACGGCACCGAGACGATGATCCACGGCCTCGACGCGTTCATCATGGGCGTGCATCACACGGGCACGGTCGATGCGCCGACGCTCGCGCGGGCCTACACCGAGGTGCAAGGCCACGGTCCGGGCATGCAGATCGTCATCGAGACGCAGACTGGTCATCGCGAGCCGCGCGTCGTCGTCGACAGACGCACCGTCGACGGCGTGGACAGCTACCTCGTGCACAATCCGTTGAACCACACGATCACGCTTGTCCCCGCCACTGAGCTCGCTGGGCGCATCCGGGGGCTCGATCGCCGCGCGCACGCCGGCGCCGCCGAGATGCACGCGCGCGACACGTGGGTGCCGGACACCGAGGGGCCCTGGGTCGTCACCGGCGCAGCGGGCCGCAATCAGTGGGCGTACGCGGCGCGCGAAGCAGAAGGAGCGCTCGCACCGGCGACGACCACGTTCCTGAACGAACGCTTCGCCGATGCTGGCGTGCGCCGCGAACGGATCGAGCAGCTCGTGCGTCTGCTCGGCTCAGCCGAAGCGGCGACGGCGTTCTTGAATCGCTACGCGAGCGCGGCCGGCGGCGGCAGCGACGCGTCGGCGCGCTGGCAGGCCGGACAAACCTTGGCGCGGCTGCTCGAGGTGGCGACGGGGACGAGCGGCATGCCAACGGACATGCCGGCGGAGCGCGCGCGATCCGTGCTGGCGCTGCTCGCATCCCGCTCGAACGACGCGCACTTCGTGTGGCAAGTGGAAGCCGCGCTCGACGGACCGCCATGGCTGCGCGAGATCCGGCTGCACGGGCTCGAAGCGATCGCGCGCGGCGAAACCTTGCCGGCGGCGGCCGCCGTCCACGCCGGTGTCCGCGCCGTGCTCGATCGTCACGCCGACATCATGGCCGGGCGCACCGGGGCACCGGACGCGCAAGCGATGCGCCAGCGCGGGGCGGCGCTCGAAGCGGATCTGCGCACCTTGTCGCCCGCCGATCGCCAGCAAGCCGAGCTCGCGATCGCCCGGGCGTTTCACGACGAGCGCCAAAGCACCGAGCGGACGACGCGCCTGCGCGCGGAGCACGGGCCGATCGCAGCGGACGTGGCCAGCCACGTCGCGGCCGAGATCCCCACCGTCGATCGTGCGCGCGTGCAACGGGCGATCGAGCACGCGCTCGAGGCGCACGACACGGTGACGGCGCAGAGCGATCAGGTGAGCGAGCCGCGGCGCGCGACGCTGCGCGGGCGCCTCGTCAACGAGCTCACCGAGCGCGCCGGGTTGACCCGCGAGCAAGCCACGCGCGTCGCCACCGAGACGCTCGTTCGCTTGGAGACGCAACGCACGCTCGGACTGCACGGGCGCACCCCGCCCGAGCGCGCCCCGCTCACGGGCGTGCCGGAGCCGATCGCGCACGCGCTACGCGCCGTCGATCAGTTGTTCACGAACGGCCCCGAGATGCAGGCAGCGCTCGGTCGCTTGGGCCGCGACGTCGACGGCGAGCTCGCGACCATCGCGAGAGAGAGGCATGGCGAGCTGCCACCGAACGCCAGACGCCTGGCCATGCTGCGGGTCATCGTCCGCGAATTCGAGCGACTCGGCTTGCTCGGCCCCGACGCACCGCGGCCGGAGACGATGCGATCGGTGCTCAGCAATGAACAGTTCGCGACGATGCTGCGCGAGCATGGCTTGTTCTTCGACTGGGCGTTTCCGACCGATCCGCACGGCGCCGACACCCACATCGTCCAGATGTTGCTGATGGCGCGTCACTTCGAAGCGAACCGCACACTCGGACAGCGCCCCGACGGGCCGCAGAACGTGCGCGGACTGCTCGATGCGATCGGCCGCTTGCCGGCTGCGCAACGCACCGCGGCTTGGGATCCGATCTTCGACGCGGGGCCAGGCAGCCCGAGCGCGCGGCAGCCCGAGACTTTGGGCGCGGCGATCCACGCGGCGATCCTCGACGGAGAGGCGGTGGCCCTGAACGGCGAACGTCGGCTCGCGCGCGGCATGCAAAACCGCGCCGAGATGGCGCAGCGCATGCCGGAGATCTCGGGTGTGCTGTCGGCCGAGCACGTCGATGGAAACGCGGCCCACGTGCTCGAGCGTGCGCTCACCGGTCAACAGATCGGCTCGCCTGATCGACCGACGCAGGGGCGCATGATCGCCGTCCAGAACGCGGTCGAGAGCGGCTCCGTCGCGCGTTACCGCCGTGCCGCGACCGAGCTGCTCACGCACCCGCCGTTCTCGCTGAGCGCCGAGCACGCGCAGCGCATCATCGATCGCATCGCACCGGAGCCGCCGCGCGAGCGCCCCTTGCACGAAGAGATCGGCGCGCCGGCGAGCGCGCAGCGTGATCTCGCGCGCGACGTGGACAGCGCGTGGCTGGCGTTGCAGCGCAGCGCGGGAACAGAGGCCGACGTCACGGCGTACCTTCGCGCGTATCGCACTGCGGTCGAGCGGCACGCGACGAACCCAGCCGGCGTAGAGGCCGCGGTCGCGCGCGAGACACAGCGCCTGCGCGCAAGCGACCTTCCGGATCCGAGCAGCGATCGCACCGGCGGGGCCCAAGCACACTCGCCTCCGGCGCCGGCGCCGCAACACTGGGAAGCGATCAATCGCATCCCCAACTTCGCGAGCGCCGTCGCCACGCTGCCGGCGCCGCTTCAGGCACGCCTGCGCGCTGCCGTCGAGGGGGTGCTCGAACGCATGCCCGCCGGCGCGGCACGCGAAGAGGCGCTACTGCGCATCAGCAGCACGCTCTTCGCTCATGTCGCCGAGGGGCCGAACGCGCCCTTCACGGCCGAGCGCTTCGTCGGTGTGCTCGAACGCTTCCAGAGGCTCGGGACCGGCGATCCCGAGGCGCTCGCGCTCCTCGTGCGCATCGGTCAGCACACCGCCATTCCAGACGGCGCGTCTCCTGCGATCCGGCAGCGCATCGAGGAGCACAATCGCTATGGCGACGCTTTGCTCGCGGCGGCGACCTCCGCACAACCCGCGGGCCCTGCAAACGCCGCGGCGATCGTGGAAGTGCTTCGCCACGTCCGCGCGGTGCAGAACGCGCTCGCCCAAGGTGTGCTCGCGGGCCGGCGGTCGCCGCTGTCGCCCGAGCTCGTGCAGCAAGTCGTCGGCGCGCTCGCGCGGATGCCGGCCGTTGAAGCGCAACGGCTCGCCGGCAGCATGCTCATGGGCGACAACCCGCGCACGGTGATGGCGCTCCTGCACGCGTACTCCGAAGCGCTCACGGACCCGACCCAGGCCACGCGCGCGATCGATGCCGTCGCGGCGCTCACCTTCACCGGCGCCCGCGATCCCGTGCTCGCGCGGCGCGTGCAACTGGAGCTCGCACGTGAGCTTGTGCCGGCGCTGCGCCCGGACGCCACGGATACGCCGCAGGCGCTCGTGCCGCCGACGCGGGAAGCGCTGGCGCTGGCGTACTCACGCGCTGTCGCACGCGTCATGTCGGAGACCCGCCAGGCGCTTGCCGCTCGTGAAGCCGCCGTGCGTGCACGCGAGCAGACCGAACGTCCCCCGCTGCAACGCGAATGGGAAGCACTCGCCGTCATTGAACCCGACCTGCGCACGCTCGGGCAACGCGCACGCTTCGCCGAGCTGCAACGGCAGATCGCCGCGATCGACGCCGAGCGCCAGATCGTCGACGCGCTCGGCCCGCAGTTGCGCGCGCTCGAGAGCGAGCTCGGCACGGCGGCGTCCAACGTCGCCCGCTCCCGTTCGATCGCCACGTTTGCTGCGGACCCCGCGCGACAAGAGCTCGCCACCGAAGTGTCGACGCTCGCGAGCCGTGATCCCGCGCTCTTCGACGCGATCGCGCCTGGCCTGGAACATGTGCCGACCTCCTTGCTCCGCGTTGGCGACATCGCCGCCGTGCACAGCATCGTCGCCGCGCTCTCACCGCAAGACGCGGCGCGCGTGCGCAATTGGCTCGGCAGCATCAACGATCCTGCGACCCGCGTCGTCGCCTTGCGCATGCTCGGCGACGCGTGGGTCCGGCACATCGTCGGCGCCGATGGGCCGCGGCCAGCGGTCTCTACGCTGATCGACGGCCTCAACGCGCGCCTCGCGAGCCCCGACTCCGTGGCTCGCGAACGTGCGGCGATCGAAGCGGCGCCGGCGCAGCTCGAGCGCGGCGGCACGCACCCGCCGACGGTCGGCGCCGACTTCTTGCCGCGCGGCGCTCAGGCGACGACCCCAGGCGCGGGCTACGACCACATCGCCCAGCGCGCGCGCGAATGGGCCGTCACGCACTACGGCGAAATTCGCGCCTTCTTCCGCGATCATCCGGGCGGACTCGAAGCGTTCAGCGGGCTGCACACTCACATCATGGAGTCCTTGCGTCGCGAAGACGCCGTACGCGCGCGCCGTGAGGGACGAGAGCCGATCAGCGACGCGCGCTTGCACTTGCTCGCAGAGACCGCCACGAACGCAGCGATCGTGGTGGCCGGCGCGCATCAGATCGAGCTGACGCCTGGCGTGACCGCGCTCGTGCCGAACGATCACTTCACTGCCGAGACAGAAGCGTACCTCGCCCCTCTGCGCGCCATGATCGCGGCCGCGGAGCGCCACGGCGTCAGCTTCCGTGATCGGCCGCAAGTGATCATGCTCGCGCCGGCGGACGTCGGCAACGCCGGTCAAGTCTTCGCGGGCTACGGTCACAACGCCGACGGCTTCGCCAACGAAGAGCGCCAGATCAGCGGATCGACGCGGCGCTTCGCGTTTGCGGTGATGCACAACACCGCTGACACCCTGGGCGGCCGCACGCCCGTGCACGAATTCGTTCACGTGCTCATGCGCGAGGGGGCGATCCGAGTGCCCGCCGAGCTCAGCCCAAACAGCCGTGAGATGCCGCTGAGCGAGTATCTACAAGAGCACTACCTGCGCACCCGAGAAGCCGACGTGTCCCCGACGCGTTACGGGCGCGATCAGGCCGACGAGTTCGCCGCCGAGATCATCGCCGAGTACATGTACGACCCGCGCGGCGTTCGCGCGCGTCTGAGCCGCGACCCGCGCGATCGCGCGCTGCTGCAGACGATCGAGCGCTTCTTCGGCGAGCCGCCGGCGCTGCCCGAGCCCATCGCAAGCGCGATGCGCCAATCGCGGGAGGGGGCCGGCGGAGGCGTCGACGGCGCGGCCGGCCCGCGCAACGACGGCCAAGACAGCGTGCTGCTCTCGGTGGCGCGCAACGGCCCGGCACCGTTGACCGCCGAGTCCATCGCGACGAACGAGCTGCAGTCGATTGGGCTTGCCGGCGATCGAGGGGTCGGCGTTGGCACGCAGATCCTCGAGCTGCGCAACCGCCAAGCGGCCTTGACGCCGCGCCAGTACCTCGACGCGCTCACCGAGATCTTGGAGCGCGCCCGCGTCGCCCCGCAGAGCGCGCGCACGTACTTGATGGCGGAGGCGCTGCGCACTGCGAACGATCAGGTCCGCACCTCCCGAGGTGCCCTGCAAGGCGAAGCGCTGCGCGACGCGCTCGCCGTGGCGTTGCGCGAGCGCGGCCTCGACGGGAGCCTCGCCGATGTGCTGGCGGCGGACAGCGCACGGGTGCCTCGCGCCCAAAGCGGAACGCCGCCGGCTGGTCCGGCCATGGCGCCGCGCGCCGAAGTGCCCGCAGACACACAAGCCGCGGCAGCGCGCGTGCTCAGGCACGGTCCCATCGGCGAGCTACTCTTTCAACGCTTCGTCCGCCAGCGCGACGTCATCGCCGCAAACGCCGCCCGCGCCGACGCCACGCAACGACAACGCGACGCCGCGGCGCGTGCCCCGGCCGATCTCATCGCACGCCTCGAGCGTGCGGCGACCATCCTCGACGCCTTGCCCGCTGCGGAGCGCGCGCGACTCGCCCTCGTTCCTGAGCTCGCGCTGACGCTCGTCGCTGACCTCGAAGCAAGCAGCCGCCAGAACGCGACGCAGAGCAACCAGCGCGACGCGCGCATGGCCCGCGTGCTTTTGAGCCGTGTGGCCGCGCTGCCCGAGCCGATCCTGCGCCAGCTCGCCACCTATCCGCTCGTTGCCACGCGTCTGGGTCAGAGCTTTGCGCGCATGCAGCTTGGTGAAGCGATGGGAGGCCGTGCCGAGGCGCCGCTACATGCCGCGTTTGGGCGCTATCTGGAAGTCGTCGCGACCTTGATGCAGCACACGGCGCGCCTGCCGGAGCAGCAGCGCGCGGCGCTCGTCGAGGCGTTGAGCCACGTCGACTCGATCGCGGGCATCGATCGCTTCATCGCGGAAGTGGGCAGCGGCGGCGCGGCCTCGTTGCTCGCGCGCCTGCAGAGCCCACACGCCGAGGTCCGCGATCGCGCGCTCCTCGAGATCCGCATGCGCGCGAACTTGGCGTCCGGCGATCCCGACGTGGTGCTCGTGGCTACGCTCGGGCTGCGCTTGCTCGAGAGCGATCGCGTGCGCGTGCAAAACTACGAGGACGAGCACAGGGACGGCGATCGCGTCACGTCGGAGATCGATCTCGAGACGAACCTGGCGCTCATCGAGGTGACGACCGGCGCCGACAAGACGAACCAGATCCTCCAACACTACATCCCGCGCGCGGTGGGCCCGCCGCTGCGCCCGATCATCCTCTTGGCGCCAGCGATGCGCGCGATCCCCGAGCGTTTGCAGCGCGAGCTCGACGCGCGGCGCGATCGCGGTGAGCCGGTGCCGCGCGTGCTCATCGCTAATTCGATGGAGCAAGTGCTGCGCTTGCTCGAGCTCGAACGGCCAGGGAGCGCGGCGGGCCGACAGACTGCGCTGCCGGCGTTCGGCGGCGAAGACGCCAATCGTGCGGCGGTGCCACCGGCGTTGCTCACGGCGTTGAATGATCGCGCCGCGATCGATCAGGATCATTATCGGCAGGTGCAAGCCGGCGCGCCGGCAGAAGGCGCCGCGCGCACCGAAGCCGACCAACCGACGCGGGGACCGGGCGTTCCGCGCGGCCAGCCGTTTCCGAATCCCGGCACGCAAGCGTCGGCCGAAGCCCGGATGCGGGTGCCGACCGACGGCGCGAGCTACACGCAAGGCATCCGCCGCACCTTGCAGCGCTTGATCGCCGCCGACGCCGCGCGCGGCCAAGCCGTGTTCGTACCGATGGTGGAGCAGCTCTTGCGCACGTCCTTCGGCAGCACCGACGCCGCGGCGATCGCACGGACACGCGCGCGGGCGCTCGCCGCTTTGGGTCGCGCCGAAACGGTGGAGCAAGCCGAAGCGATCCTCCAGCACTGGCTGCGGCGCGAGCGGACCGTGGATCCGCCGGCCGTTCCGGTCGAGCGCGGCTCGGCCATGGTGCTCGCCGTGCAGATGTCGGATCCGAGCGGGCCCTTGCCTAGCTTGCAAGGGACGCAGCGCGCCGGAGTGATCGCCGCACTCGGCCAGCTCGCTCCGAGCACCGAAGCGAACGTCCACGTCACGCGCAACGGCGTATTCGTCGAAGCACGCACGCCGAGCGCCGACGGCAACACCGTCGAGAGCCACTTTCGCCGCATCGCTGCGGACGGGACGGTCGAGGGCGAATACCGGCAGGTCCATCAACTGCGGCCGCCGCGCGTGATCGCGTTCGGTGAAGGTACGACCGCCCCGCGCGATCCATTCGAAGCGTTGCCCGCCGCCGCCGGTGCCTCGGATCAAACCACGGCGGCGATCGAGCGCGCGCGCCTCGCGATCCTTCACGCGAGCGGCGCAGACGCCCGCGCGCTCGGCACGAATTCGGCCGAATCTGGCGCGGTGCTTTCGGTTGCGCTGCGCGGCCTCGAAGGCGAGATCGCGCGCCTGCAAGCCATGCAGCAGACCCCGGCGCTCGCTGCCATCATCGCCCGCGCACGCGCCGCCTACGATCTCGCCGCCACCCGAGCGCTCGCCGCCGCCAGCCCTGAAATCCGTGCCCTCGTCGAGACAGTGCCCGTCGCCGAGCGCGCCCGGGTGATCGCACGCGTGCTCGATCCGAGCGTCGCGCCGCTCTTCGCGCCGGGCCGCACCGACTGGCAGCGCCAACACGCGCTCGCGTTCGTCCGCGCCATGTCGCCCGAAGCGTACCGCCGTGTCGTCGGCGGTGAAGCGGGCGAAGGACCACCGCGCCGCCTCGTCGACTTCGTCGATCGCCTGCCGGAGGTGATGAGCTGGCTCGCGCAGCAGGCCGCGGCGAACCCGGCCGCGGTCGCGACGATCCTGCGCGCGGATCCGAGCCTCGACGGCGCGATCTTGCAGAGCGGCGCGCTGTCGCGACCGAACGAGAACACGCTCGCGGTGCCGTTTGCATCGATGGCGCGCGACTTCGGCGTGCGCGAGACGGCGGCGCTCGTGCACCTCTCACGCGCGCAACCGATGGGCCTGCGCTTGCTCTTGCGCGAGCAGGGACCCGATGCGGTCGTCGCGGCGCTGCGCGGCAATCCCGCCGCGGTGCAAGCGCAGGCCGCCGCGGCGCAACGACGCTACGTGTCTGCGATCGATCCCGGCGGTGCGCAGCGCGTGCAGACGTTGAACCCGAACGAAGCGAACGCGCTCCTCGCCGGCATCCCGCGACCGCGCACGGGCATCGACGCCGATCAGCTGCGCGCGATGGGCCTCGAGCCGCGCCTGCGCCTGAACATCGAAGGAGCGAACGTGTCGGTGTCGGAGCCATTCCCGTTCTCGGACGGCCGCATCGGTGTCGTGCTCTACACGGTCGACAGCAGCGGCGTGGTGCAGCCGCGCTTGGCCTGCCGGAGTAACTCGCAGGGCGTGTGGCGCGTGAGCGACGCCACGGCAGGCAACGGCCACATCGGCAAAGGCATGCACGAGTCCGACACGCCCCTGCCGATTGCGTTCACGGCGATCGCGTTTCGCATGAGCGATCCGACGGTGAGCCGTGTGCCGGCCGGACAACCCCTGATGCCGCTGCGTGACCCGACGAACGGCGCGATCGATCGCCGGCCACCTGCCGATCCAAATGATCCGAGCGCGCAAGCCCGCCTGAGCGATCTCGCCTTCACTGGCCTGGTCCAAGACGGCGGCGGCTTCATCAACGTTCGCACGGAGGTCGATCCGCAAACGCAGCGGTCGCGGGTGGTCCCGTTTGCGGTGACGCGCGACAGCAACGGCCAGTGGCGCACGAACGACGCGCACGGCGCGGCTGCGTTGAACCAAAATGGCGCCCTCTTGGCGAGCTCCGTCCCGGGCGGCGTCCACTACTACACACCGCGCTACCGCGCCGAGCACAACGCGGATCCCACGCCCTTCTCGATCGTCAACGGCCCGCCGACGCTGGCGAGCCGGCGGCAGATCCCGTGGCACGACCCGCGCACGATCGCGCTGCCTGGCTCGGCGCAGCATCCGGACGCGCGCACGAACCCGCGCCTTCCCGACTTCGGCCGCGTCGTCGACACGTTCAGCTACGACGTGCCGAGCTACGGTCCGCTGAACGCGGGACACGCTGGCCCGGGCGAGACCGCCGGCCGCCTCACCGCGCGCGTGTTCCTCTCGCGCGACGGGCAGACGCGCTACGTCTTCGTCGAAGACAGCCAAGGCCGCGCGGCGTTGGTCAGCGCGCAGCCGGCGCAGGGCGAGATCTCGAGCTTCGGCAATCACCGAGAGTATCTCGATCTGCGCGGCATGGACGCGGGCCTGATGGAGTACGAGCAGATGGCGCCCATCGGCCAGGCGCCGCCGGATGCACGCGGGCAGCCACAAGGACGCTACGGCGGGCAAACCGTCGTGCCGAACGGCGGCGTCTACGTGAACAACTGGAACTACGTGCGCCAGCTGCCGATCGTGCGCCATTACTACGAGAGCCAGGGGCGCACGCCGCCGCCGCCGATTGTGCTCGCCGCCGCGCCACCGCCACCACCGCCCGCCGCGCAAAGGAGGCCGCCGCCATGATGCGTGAGACCTTGCAAGGTCACTTGGAGCTCATCACGCAGGAGCTCGCGCTCGATCCGATCGCGCCGGAGATCGCCGCGGCGTGCGACGCGTTACTCGCACAGCTGCGCTTCGCGTCCTACGCGCCGGACAAGAGCCGCGTGGACGAGAAGGCGCTGCGCACCGCGATGGAGGCACTCGAAAAAGCGGCGCCGGCCGAGAGCACTGACAACACGTCGCGACCGGGCGCGCTGGTCCGCGCCGCCAAGGAGCTGATCGCGTCGCCATTGATCGAGGATTACCCCGAGGCGCCCGCGCCGGAAGCGAAGCCGGTGGCCGAAGCGAAGTCGGCTCCAGCGGCGAAGGCGGCCTCGACGAAAGCGCCGCCGAAAGAACCGGCGAGCGAGCCGCCGAACGCCGCGCCGCGCAAGCCGGCCGATCCCGCGAGCGACATCGCCGCGACGTACGACAAGATCGGCGGCGGCGCGCGCGATCGCAGCGCGAAGGCACCGGCCGTCAAAGGTGCGAAGCCAGCGTCCACGCGCAGCGCGGCGCCGCTCGTCACCGCGCAAGACTTCGCGAAGAAGCTCGTGGCGCTCGGCGCCGCCGCTGAGGTCGCGCCGTTCTTGCCGAAGCTCGAAAAACTTCCCGAGCAGATGCGCATCCTGACGCTCGAAGCGCTCTACGGCGCGCAAGCGGTCGAGGACGTGCGTGACATCATCACGCAGACCCAAGGGATGCTCGGCGCGTGAAGCGTCAATTCCGTCTCTCTCGCGAGCGTGCGTTCTCGTTCGAGCGCCACGTGATGCTGCGCGAGCCGGCGCCGCGCGACCTCGGCGAGAGCTTGAACGCCGCGTGCGTCGCGCTCGCCGACCCGCTCTTTGCCGCGCTCGGAATCGCAGGCGAGAGCGTCCGCGGCCACGCCACCGAGCACGCCGAAGATGGCGCCGGCTGGTTCGTCTTTCCGATCACGCGGCTCATCACGACGCTAGAGCGCCCAGGGGCAAGCTACCGCGTGTGCTTCGAGCGCATGGTCAATGGTCACCTCGGCTGCAACGAAGACGACGTGCGCTTCACGCTCGAAGCCGAAGCACGGCGCGCCGTCGGCGGCTGCTACCTCTACACGAGCGACGTCTTCACGATCGATTGCACAGGCATGGACACCGCGACCGAGGACGCGGTCACTGCCCTCTTCGTCGGTGCCCTCGATCTCACGCCTGTGCGCTAGCCAGCGCCGCCGCCCCGAGCACGCCCGAGTTGTCGCCGAGCGCGGCGCGCACGAGCCGCAGCTTGCCGCGGCGCACGACGAGCAAGTGCGGCCGCACCGCTTGCTGCAACGCCGAAAACGCCGTGAGCCCGATGCTGCCGCCGATGACGATCGCTTCCGGATCGATCAACGTCGCCAGGTTGCCGACGTGCTGGCCCATGATCGCGAGCGCCTCGTCGACGAGCTTCTTCGCCTTGCGCTCACCGCGCCGTGCCGCTGTGAACAAGTCGCGCGTGGTGCGACCCTCGATCCCGCGCCGTCGCATGCGTCGCGTCAGCGCATGCCCGCCGATGTAGGCCTCGTAGCAGCCGCGCTTGCCGCAGCCGCAGGCGATGCCGCCGGCCTCGTAGGTCATGTGGCCCACCTCGCCGGCGATCGACAGCGATCCCGCCTGCACCTGGCCGCACGCGATCACCGCGCCGCCGATCCCGCTGCCCCAGAACACGCTCGCTGCCGTGCCGGTTACGCCGCGCAGCGCACCGAAACGCAGCTCGCCATGCGCCGCGCCGCGCACGTCGTTCTCGATCGCGATGACACCGCCGAGCGCCGCTTCGAGATCATCGGCGATCGGCGCGTTCCACCACTGGAGGTTCGGCGACACCAAAGCTTTGCGTCGCAAGGGATCGAGCTGCGCCGCGATCGCGATGCCGATCGGGACTTTGCGCCTGGCGACCTTGCGCAGCGCATAGAGGTCCACCACGAGGGCGGCGAGGCCGGCGCGATAGTCGCCTGCCTGTGAAGGATGCCTGCGCGCCTCGACGATGCGGCCGGTGTCGGTGTCGACGAGCGCGAGCCTGGTGCTCGTGCCGCCGACGTCGCAACCGATCGCGAGAGTCTCTGGAACCTTTTTCGCCGAGGTAGGCACGTCGGCCTCGCGGGTGAGTTCGAAAAAGGTCCCTGGGACCTTTTCGGCAGCGAACCTTAGGTGCCGGCCGTGTAGTCGTTCGCGTACGTGGTCTGCTCTTTGGTCAGCGCATCGATCTTGATGCCCATGGTCGCGAGCTTCAACGCCGCAAGCTCTTGGTCTTGCGCCGGGTCGATGTCGTGCACGCCGGCCTTCATCGTCTTCCCTTCCTTGGCGAGGCGCACCATGCCGAGGAACTGGTTGGCGAACGACATGTCCATGACTTCCGACGGGTGACCTTCCGCCGCGGCCAGGTTCACCAAGCGACCGCGCGCGAGCAAGTAGATGCGGCGGCCGTCTTTCATCGTGAACTCTTCGCAGTTATCGCGGATGGTGCGCTTCGACACGGCGAGCTTCTCGAGCGCCGGGATGTTGATCTCGCAGTCGTAGTGGCCGGTGTTGCAGACGATGGCGCCGTCTTTCATCGACGCGAAGTGGCGCTCGACGAGCACGTCCTTCATGCCCGTCGCGGTGATGAAGACGTCGCCTTGCTTGGCGGCTTCGTCCATCGTCATCGCCTTGTGGCCTTCGAGCGTCGCCTTCAGCGCCGCGGTCGGCAAGACCTCCGTGATGATCGTGTTGGCGCCCATGCCCTTGGCGCGGCCGGCGCAGCCCTTGCCGCAGTGGCCGAAGCCCGCGACGACCACGTTCTTGCCCGCGAGGAGCACGCTCGTCGCGCGGATGATGCCGTCGAGCGTCGATTGGCCCGTACCGTACACGTTGTCGAAGTCCCACTTCGTCTCGGCGTCGTTGATGGCGATGACCGGATAGACGAGCTTGCCGTCGTTCGCCATCGCGCGCAGGCGGTGCACGCCGGTGGTCGTTTCTTCGGTGCCGCCGATGACGGTCTTCGCCAGGTCTTGGCGCTTCGTGTGAACGGTCATGATGAGGTCGGCGCCGTCATCGAGCGTGAGCGTCGGCTTGAAGTCGATGGTGCGATCGATGCACCAGTAGAACTCTTCGTTGCTCATGCCGTGCCACGCGTAGATGCTCGTTCCCTTGCGGGCGAGCGCAGCGGCGACGTCATCTTGGGTCGAGAGCGGGTTGCAGCCCGACCAGCTGACTTCGGCGCCGGCGGCCTCGAGCGTTCCGACGAGGACGGCCGTTTCTTTGGTGACGTGCAAGCATCCGGCGACCCGGTGGCCCTTCAGCGGCTTCTCGGCAGCGAACTTCTTGCGCAGCGCCATGAGCACTGGCATGCGGCTCTCGGCCCAGGCGATCTTGAGGTCGCCTTGGTCGGCGAGGTTGATGTCTTTGACTTTGAAATTCTGTGCCATGTGATTCTCCGGGTCTTCAGGAAAGCGCGCGCTTCGCAGACCGCAGCAATAAAATCAAGGTGTGCTAAACATCTCTAAGACCCCATGTACGAAGCCGAAAAACGCGTCCGCCGCTACGAGCGCTTATACGGCCAGCGCGTGCTTCGACCCCTGCTGCAGTCGGTGTTCAAGGTCGCGCCAGAGCCGGAGGCCGGCGGGGTGTGGCTCGATTGGGAGTCCGGCCCCGGCATCCTCTCTTTGGAGCTCGTCGCCAGGATGCCGCGCGAGGCGACATTATTGATCAGCGAGCAGGACCGGGCCGCGTTGCGCGTGCTGCACTCGCACCACGAGCTCGAGCACGACCCGCGCGTCTTCGTGCGCCAAGATTTACCCGAAGAGATCACCTTGGCCGACGGTGTCGTCGACGTGGCGATCGGCCATTGGCGCTGGCAGTACACGGCGCAACCCGAGCGGGCGATGCGCGAGCTGCGGCGGGTGGTGAAGCCCGGCGGCAAGATCGTCCTCTCGTTCTTGCAGCCGGGCGCCGGCGGCACGATCCACGGCGCTCTAGAACGCGCGGGCGCCACCGACTTGGCCAAAGCGCTGAAGGACGACGGCTTGACCACGAGCGCCGTGCGTGAGTGCTTGCGGCTCGATCGCATCGCCAGCATCGAGGTGCGCAGCTTTCAGGCACAGGTCGCGTTCGGGCAGAGCTCGCGGCCGATGATGGACCCTTTGCTGCTCGACTTCTTGCTGCCGCGATGGATGGGCCGCGCGAGCGGGCAGGAGATTACCAGCGTGGATGAAGAGATGAGCATCGATCTCGGGCACGATCCGCTGACCTGGGAGTTCAAGGTCGGCGTCGCGCTCGCGACGGTGGCAGGTGAAGCGACCATGCAAGACGAAGGCACGAAGGCCGAGCCGGACACCACGAAGACGCCGCTGCCGCGGAGCTTCACCACGTGATTCGCCTCATCCCGTTGGGTGGCCTCGGCGAGATCGGCATGAACGCGATGATCGTGGCGTACGAGAACGACGCGATCATGATCGACTGCGGCGTGCTCTTTCCGGATCCCGAGATGCACGGCATCGACCTCGTGATCCCGGACTTCTCGGTGCTGAAGTCGCTGAAGTTGAAGCTGCACGGCTACGTCATCACGCATGGCCACGAAGATCACATCGGCGCCTTGCCGTATGCGCTGCAGGTGCAGGACGCGCCCATTTTCGCGAGCCGCTTCACCTGCGGCCTCATCCAGCACAAGCTCGGCGAGTGGGGCCTCACCTATGCTTTGGAGCTCGTCCGCCCGCGCCAGACGATGACGC
Organism: Deltaproteobacteria bacterium; assembly: GCA_020848545.1. Classification (GTDB taxonomy): domain Bacteria; phylum Myxococcota; class JADLHZ01; order JADLHZ01; family JADLHZ01; genus JADLHZ01. The sequence goes on from JADLHZ010000009.1 coordinate 39,275, forward strand.
TCGGGCCCTTCGAGCTCGAGTTTCTCAGCGTCACGCACTCGATCCCGGACGGCCTGGCGATCGCGATTGGCACGCCTCTGGGAACCGTGATCCATACCGGCGACTTCAAGATCGACCATCGGCCGGTCGGCGGCGAGACGACGGATCTCGCGCGTTTCGGCGAGCTTGGCGATCGCGGGGTCTTGGCGCTGCTCTCGGACTCGACGAACGCCGAGATCGAAGGCGTGTCGCAGTCCGAAGCCGCGATCGCCGATGGCCTAGAGCAAGCGATGCGCGACGCTCAGGGGCGCATCTTCATCGCGTCGTTCGCCAGCCACGTCTATCGCATGCAAACGATCATCGACCTGAGCCAGAAGCTCGGTCGCAAGATCGTGTTGAACGGCCGCAGCATGGTGAACAACTGTCGCATTGCGCGCGATCTCGGCGTGTTGAAGGTCTCGGACGACATGTTCGTGCCGCTCGAGCAGGCCAAGGAGCGCGACCCGAAGACGCTGACGATCCTGACGACGGGCTCGCAAGCGGAGCCGACGAGCGCGATCGCCAAGCTCGCGTTCGGCGAAGGCCAGCACTTGTCGGTCAGCGACGGCGACCTCGTCATCTTCTCGTCGCGATCGATCCCCGGCAACGAGCGCGCGATCACCAAAGCGATCGACGGGCTCACGCGGCGCGGCGCCGAGGTGCTCTACTGGCAAGTGGCGAAGGTGCATACGAGCGGCCACGCGCACAAAGAAGAGCAGCGGCTCATGATCAACCTCTGTAAGCCGCGCTTCTTCGTGCCGATTCACGGCGAGCTGCACCACTTGAAGTCGCATGCGCGTACCGCCGCGGCCTGTCGCGTCGACGCCGAGCGCGTGTTTACGATCGAGGACGGGCAGTCGTTGGAGCTTCAGCGCGGCGACGACGGCGAAGTGCACGCCCGCCTCGGCGAACGCCACGTGGCGCGCAAGATCTTCGTCGACGGCAAAGGCATCGGCGACGTGGGCGAGGCGGTGATCCGCGATCGCGCGCAGCTCGCGCACGCCGGCATGGTGATCTGCGTGGTCACGATCGATCAGACGACCGGCGACATCACGCAGGGTCCGGATCTATTGACGAAGGGCATCTTCGGCGACGCCGAGCACCCGACGCTCTTCGAAGAAGCGAAGCAGTGGGTTCGCAAAGGACTCGAGGAGCACACCGCCGAAGCGCGCTGCGATCGGCCGGCGATGGAAGAGTCGATCCGCGCGTCCTTGCGTCGCTTCTTCCGCAAAGAGCTCGAGCGCAAACCGGTCGTGCTCCCGCTCGTGCTCAACGTTTGATTGTCCGCGCCATGCGGACGGCGTCTTTGTAGATGCCGCGCGTCTCGCTACTTGCAGGTCTCGTCGCCCGGGTTCTGCTTCGCCATGCGATCGCGCAGCGCCTTCAGCTTCTCCACGTTCTTCTTGGCGATCGGCGAGAGCAGCGCGTCGTCGTACTTCGGATTGACCTTGTACCAAGGTTCCTTGCCGAAGAGCTGGCTCCACTTCGGCGTTTTGAACGCGCGACCGTACGCGGCGTAGATGCTGTTCCTGAGCAGATCGTAGGTCTCGCACGTCGGGACGTCGCTCGACGGCCAATCGAGCTCACAGAACTGCTCGCCTTCCTTGCCACAGACTTCGCAGATGAGATCGTGGGTGGCGTTCAGCGCGTCGTAGTCGAAGCGCACGAGCAGCCAGGCGTCGGAGCACTTCTTGACCGCGAGGGTGTTCGGCGCGTCGGGAATCTTGGCGGCGAAGAGAAACAAGGCGAGCCACATGCGAGCGCGCGTACGCGACGAGGCTCGCCGAAAGCAAGCGCTGCGTGACTTCTGGCACGCCTCACCGGCAACACGACGACGACAAGGAGGCCATGAGACCCCGCCATCTCGCACTGTCCCCCGTTCCGCGCCGAAGATCTCGACTGCAGACCCGATCCCAGGCCGACGCCCAAGCCCATGCCCGTGACGAAGAACTTCGACGCCTATCCCGTTGAATCCGCCGCGAGAGCTCGCTTCGTTTTCGAAGTCGACACCCATCATGTCGACGTCTCGGTCCCGATGGCACGCCATTCATTTATGATCTCGCAGCGAGCGCGGATGGGATCAGCGTCGACGTGACGGCCGACTTCGCGTCGCGCATCGCGCTCGTCGAGAAGCTTCCGCCGCTACGGCCCTGCGCAACCGAGTTTCACTTGACGACGCGCGCGGCCGTGGCTTAGACCCGCGCCTCCTTTGGCGAGGTAGCTCAGGTGGTTAGAGCGGCGGTCTCATAAGCCGTAGGTCGAGGGTTCAACTCCCTCCCTCGCCACCATTGGATTCCCTTTTCTTCCGCAGGTTTGGCGTTCGGTTCTTCCGACGCGATCACCTTCGTCTGCTTCCGCGGCAGCAAAGTGGCAGCAAGCTGGAAGTCGAGACGGTTCACCTCGGCTCGCAGGTACTCCGGCTGCAGATGTGCGTAGGTGCTCATCGTGATCTGCGGGCTCGAATGGCGGAGCACTTTCTGCACCGCGCCCGGGTTCGCGCCGGACATCATCAAGAGGCTCGCGGTCGTGTGACGTAGATCGTGAAAGCGGATCGGCCGGACTTCCGCTTTCACCCAGAGCTTGCGCTTGTGCGTCGGACAATGGCGCAGCTCTTGGTCGCTCGCCTTCTCTTTGTGGCCGCACGCCTTCACGCGGCAGACGTGCTCGTAGCCGGTAACGAGGCCCGCGTGCTTCATCGCCCGCCGGAGCACGTCTTCAAACGGCGCGTGTTGGCTGAACATCGTGCCGTCAGGCTTCGGAAACACGAGCTCGCTCGGCGACGCGTCGACGGCCTCGCGCAGGAACGGGAGCAGATCGTCCGCGATCGGAATCGAGTCGGCGTGGCCGCCCTTCGTCGTATCGCGACCGTATGAACGTGCGACCGCGATCTGGCGGTTCTCGAAGTCGATGTCTTGCTTGCGCAGGCCGAGCAGCTCGCCTTTGCGCAGGCCGGTGTAGAGCGCTGTCGCGAACAGCGGTCGCCACTTCTTCGGCAGCGCCATGAACAACGCCGGCACTTCAGATGCTCGCAGAAAGCTCGGCAGTGCTTTCGGGACGCGTCTCGGCTTCACGCGCTTCGCCGGGTTGTCGCCGCTCCATCGCCCCGTGTCGATCGCCTTGCCGAACGCGCGCGAGACGTAGCGACGCAGGTGGTTGATTGATTGCGGCCCGAGATCGCCCGTCTTGCTCTGCAAAAACTCTTCGAGCTTGCCGGGCGTCAGTTGCGCCAAAGTGAGACGCCCCACGGCAGCCTCGACAAGGTGCTTCGTGACAACGCTCTTGTTGCGCTGCTGCGATGCGCTCGCCGCCGAATAGGTCTCGAGCCACCAGGTCATCAGCTCTGCGAGCGTCCCGCCGCCGTCCGGGTCAGGCAACGCTTCGAGCCCAAGCCGCTGCCGCTCGACCTTCTGCTCCACCTCTGCGAGCAGCCTCCGCGCCGCGGTCTTGTTTGGGGACCGCGTCGGCTTATCCACCCAGCGGCCGTGGGCGTCCTTGTAGCGCAGGTACCACTTGCTTCGCTTCTCGTAGACCGAGCCCATGGTGAGCCATCCTATCAGGCGCACTGACCGCCCGCCGTCAACACCCGATACGCAACCGTATTTATGTTGTCAACATAGTATCTGTTGCACAGCAGGGCTTCGGCCTGCTACGGCCGCGCCCATGCCTCGACCAAAGAAGACCGCTTCGACGACCCGCCCCGGCACGTTCCCACGGACGCTCAACTTCGATCCGGCCGAGTGGCACCGCTTCGACGAGAAGACGACGGCCGTCGGCATGTCCCCCGGCTCGCTCCTGCGCAAAGTCGTCATCGACTACAACCAGGGCCTCTTCGTGAACATGTCCCGCTGCTCGCCCGACGTGATCACCGAGCTCAAGAAACGCCAAGCCGAGATCAAAGCCCTCGACATCGAATCCGTCGTCCTCATGATCCTCGGCGAATGGGCCGCCGATCGCGCCAAGAAAAAACGCTGACTCTCTTCTCTCGTCCCCTTCGAACCCACTGTCCTTACCGATCCGAACCCTCCCCACTTTACCCGCTCCTCCCCTTCTCCTCGCTTCCCTGCCTTCCGCTCCCGCTCCCCGCACTCCTGCCGTACTTCCAAAACTGGAGACATCACCACCGTCGTCGAGGGGGTGATGTCTCCAGTTGCCCGCGCCGCGGTGGCAAGTACGGCAGGAGTGCGATCTTGTTCGCGATTCGCGCGGTAAAAAGTGGTCTTAACGTGGTCCGGCGCTGACCACGTTAGGACCAAGATAAGACCACGTTAAGACCGGATCTCCGCCGCCGGGTAATGAATGGCCGGCTACATAGGTAACGGATCTGACCGGGGAAAATCTGAATGGCCGGCTACACCGACAAGAGGTCACAAACAACTTCGAGCTCTGCTTCTTGTCTGCTGTAACTTGGGAGCATCGATGAACCTGCACTTCCCGAACCGTCGGGCCTACGGGTGCGTGACGCCGGTGTTTTCGCCTACGGCAACCCACTTGCCATTCGCGTAGATCACAGCCGAGAGAGCCGGTGTGCCCGCAGGCTCGGGAAACGGCAGCGCCGGGATCGTCTCTCGCAAGCGCCAGACACTGAGATCGCTCGACGTGCAGATGCGTTGTTGAGCACCGACCGTAACGAAGATCCCTTGCGCGAACGCGACGTCCGCGAACGGGCAAGCGCCCTCGTCTGGCGTGACCATGGTCCAGTGTCGACCGTCGCTCGAACTGAGCAGGCGCGCACCCATGCCGGCGCCGCCGCTGCCGAGCGCAACGAAGCGATCGCCGGTGAAGCGCAGCGAATGGACGCTGTCTACCGCAGGATGATCGGTCTCTTCCTGCCAGGTGATAGCATTCGTCGAGCTATAGATTGCGCCGCTCCCCGATACCGCGACAAAGCGTCCGGCACCAAAAGCTACGTCTTGACCGACCGTCGCCGGCAAGTTCGATGCGCTGTTGCTCCACGCCCCGTTCGCACGAACGACATTCGGCAAGACGACGATGGTGCCGTCTTCCGCAGCCGCGATTTGACGACCCATCGTCGCTGGTGTGAACTCGGTCGCCCAGCTCACGCCATCTGCCGAGGAATAAATACCGCCGGTGAAAGCGGCGATGTAGAACTTGCCCTGCGTGAACACAACCCGCCCGAGGCCGCTGCCGGGAAAAGCGCTATCTGTCCACGTCGTGCCATCGGTCGAACGCAGCACCTTTGTCGTCGGCTTTCCGGCGCTGCTGGCGACGAAGACACCGCCGCCGTAGGCGATCGCCGCCACATCCCCTGGCACGCTACCGATCACCCAGCCTTCGAGGGGCGATGCTGGCGTCGCTGAGATCTTCGCGGCGTCGTCGCCGTTCGTCGCTCGCACGAGGTAGTCGTAGGTCCTTCCGTTTACCGCCGGTGTGTGGACAAAGCGTGGCTCGCTTGTTGTCGCAGTGCGACCGCCCGCACCTTCCTGCACTGTGACCGTGTAGCCGTCGGCGTCCGCGACGGCATCCCATTCCAACAGGACCTGTTGATCGCTTGCGGTGGCGCGCAAGTTCTGGGGCGCTGCCGGTTTCTGCTTCGCCGGCGTTCCGCAAGCCACAACCAGCGCCAAAACTAACCCGCGTTTCATCTCTCAAGCAAACCTGCGATAGGATCCGCTGTCACGTTTTTCCCTTGGCGTGCTCCCTTCGAGAACTCGTACTCGCCACTACTCGCCACGCAGGGTGTTCTTCTTCATCGAACCATCAGCGATCCGCCCAGTAGCCGGGCTCCCGGCGATCATGCGCGAACGCAACGATCAAGATCTTCTCGGCAGACACGCGGTACACGACGGAGAAAGGGAACCGATGCAGCGTCAGTCTGCGCGTCCCGTGCAGATGCGACGGCGCGCGATCAGGCATCGCGAGGATGCTTTCGATCGCGTGGTCCATCGCAGCGACGAACGCCGTAGCGACGATTGGATTGCGCTCGGCATACCAACGTCGCGCGTGGCGAGCTTCGGCAATCGCTTGAGGATGAAACTCGAGCAGTGGCGCCGTCATTCGTCCGAGAGAATCTGCCGTCGGGCTTCATCCCAGGGCACGGGCTTCACTTTTCCGGAGTCGACTTCCACAAGGCGCTTGGCGATCTCTGCGCTCCAAGCGGCTTCCGCGTTCGCATCGACAGCGCCGTCGTCGAGGCTCTCGATGAGCTTGCCCACGATCGCGGCGCGCGCCTCTCGGGGCAGACGCAGCACCTCTTCCACGAGCTTTGAAGTTGCAGGATCCATCACGGTTAAGTTTATCACTGCGAAGCCAAGAAGGGCTATCGTCATTTTTTGTGGCTCAGTCCGTCGAGCGCCGACTCCGGAATGCGAATCGCGCTGAGCACGCGCACGTGCCGAAGCAGCCCACGCGCGCACAGCTTGTAGATCGTCGCCACCGATACAGACATGCGGCCGGCGGCTTCTCTTGCTGACAGCATGCGCTCGGAGCGTGTCAGCAAACTGGCAGCAAACGGACGGCGAAACGCTGCAAACGGCGGCGAAACGCTGGAGTCGACAAGACGAGAATCCCCAACGATTTCACACTCGCTGCTACCCGCTGCAACGTCCTGCAAACCGCTCTCGGCCGACTCATAAGCCGTAGGTCGAGGGTTCAACTCCCTCCCTCGCCACCATTGGTACCTCATATTCTCTGCGATCTTACGCCGTTTCGTTTTTGCCAGCGGTCGCGCGCAGAACCACCCTGGGCCAGGCTGGGGCCAGGCGACCTTCGGTGCTCGCGTGAGCACGACGATGGCGCGACCGATCAAGCACCGAGACAAGTGGCGTATCAGATGGTTCGACGAAGCGACAGCCGCGTTGCTCGCTCGGCCACCGCGTGGCCGTCTCAAGTACGGGAGTCTTTTCAAACGTTGACGCGAGCTTCAGCGTCGCCATCTCGAAGAAAACCTGCGATGCGACGCGCCCCGTTCAGGGGGATACCCGGCATCGATCTAGGCGGCAGACGTACCCGGCTTCGCAGTGTGTTTTGTTGTAGCATTCAACGCACTCGCCGATCGTTTTCTTGCAAAACGGCGTCGCAGGCGAGGCTGAGCACTGCGAATCATCGCCACACGATGCGACGCATCGTTTCAAGGTGAGATCGCAGTACGGGTATTGAATTGTCTTGCAGTCTGAGGATGTGCCGCATGCGTCGCCGCAAGTACCGTTGCACGCCGGCTTACCGTTCTGACATGCGCCGCTCGGTGACACGACCCCGCATGCGCCGCAGTTGTCCCGATCCGTCTTCAGATCGACGCATATCTGGCCGCACCTCACGTCACCGGACGTGCAGCTTGTCACGCCATCGACACACGTCTCACCGTCCGATACCCCCGCGTTGCACGCGCCGCAGTGGGAATTGGAATGAGACAGATCGACGCACTCATCTCCGCATGCATGGCAAGCGCTGCCATCGAAGCGCGCCGACGCTGACACGTCGCCGTCTTGATAGCGCACGCTCACTCCGTCGTCGCCACGATGAAGTCTGAAAGCGATCATGCACCGACTGTCGTGGTCCGGCAGTAAAGAAGCTCCCTCATCGCAGCCTTCTTCGATGACGCCTGTGAGCGGATCGCCACGGTATGAAAGGCCTTGTTTCGTCTCGACAGAAAACGCCACGAACGCCAATGGCAACGCGCGAGTCGTTCGGTTCTGGAGCGCGATGTTCACGAACAATGGCGCCTCAGTGCCCTGAATAAACGGCCCCAAATTTTCTGTAGTCTGCGTTGATCCGACCACGCTCATCGTGAGCTTGCCTTGCTCGACTGACGGGTTCGAGGCGGTCGGCGTCGTCGAGCCCTGGTTTGACGACGTCGCGCTTGGCTCGGCACAACGAATAAATCCAAGGACGAGAAAGATTGAAATTGCGCGCCGTTGAACCATCGCGGGCCTGATACCCAACCGGATCGAGAGCATCAATCTGAATGAAACTCGCATCGCTGGGTGATGGTCAAATTCGCGAAACTGCCTTCGTCCGAAGTAGCTTTGACACAATTTCACCATGTGCAGGAACCGACCGTCACTTGCCGACGACCCGCTCGGCCGCGCGCAGGGTCCGCGAGCATCGCCGTCACGAAAGCCGTGGATCGGCACGCACGAGCGAAAGGAAACCCGGCTCCGCGCGCGGCACGCTCACCGATCCCGCGCCGCCCGCGCGCTCGGCGATCGCCGTGATTGCCGCGGTGGAAGCGGCACGAATCTCGGCATCGAGCGTACGCTCTCCGGCGAGGCAGCGCAGCATCGGCAACGAAGCCGGCGCGCCATGCACCGCGAGCACGCGGATCGCCGCCACGCGCACGGCCGTGCTCATCAAGGTCAGCGCCGCGATCGCCGCGTTCTCGCAGTGGCGGCGCTCGGCTTCGTTCGCAGCCGGCGCGTGCATCGAGCCGATGCGCACGACCAGCGCGCGCTCGGTCGATCGCGACAACTGAGACCCCGGACGCATCAGGAAGGTGAGGACGTCGTCGGCGGCGGACTTCATCGTCATGCGCTTTCTCTAACGCGCGGCAAGGCCAAGCCCTGTGCGATTGATCACGCGCCGGCGACGATACTGCCGGCATGAAGCTCACCGCACAGCCGCCCACATCCACGAGCGCACTGGCCAACGTCGCGTGGCTCTTCGCCAAGGAGACCTCGTCAGTCACCGCAGGCGGTGAGGTCGAGCGCGCCTTCGAAGGTGTTCGTGTCGGTGTAGGTGCCGCTCACGCTGCCGACTTCGACGCGTCCGCGTCCGTAGACCGTCCCCGCGAAGGTCTTCGCCGCGGGGTCATAGGTGCCTTTCATCAGGCCGACGAGCCGCCCGCGCCCGACGATCTTCATGAACCACACGTGCTCGCCGTTCTTGCGCACGCCAGCGATGCCGCCGACTTTGGCGATCACCTTGCCATCGTCGCTGAGCACGCGGCCAACGAGGACGAAGAGATCGCGGCCGTTCGGCGTCGTGCGCTTGTGCCAGCGACCGACGAGGGTGCCGTCAGCGCACTCGGGATCCGCGGGCTTCATGATGCGATCGATGGCGATGCGCACTTCCTGGCCGACGGTGGCGCTCGGATTCACTTCCCGCAGGTGCGTCGCCGAATCGAGCGTGTAGCTCTTCTCGAACTGGACCGGCGCGCCGCCTTCACCGCCGAGCTTCACCGTCAACGTGCTGGCGCCTTCGCTCGTCAGCACGAGCATGTGCAGCCCGTCGCTCGCCACCGTGATGTGCGACGCGAACGCGATCGCAGACTGACTCGTGCGCGGCCGCTCGATCTCGTCGCGCGGTTCGAAGTGCCACGCGCGCACGCGGCGGATGGCGTCGTCGGCGTCGACCGTGAGGCTGCCGGAGTAGTCGACGACGTTCTTGGCGTTGCTGCGGTTCACCGGGAAGTTGCCCCAGGCGATCCGTACGAAGTACGCGCCGCGCGCTGCCTCTTCCGGAAGCAGCTCGGGTGGCATCGCTGGATCGGGATCGGCATTGGCTTCGCCTTCGTCGAGCTCGGCGCTCTCCTCGGCGGCGACAGCCGGCGTCGGATCTTCGGCGTCTTCGCTGAAGCCTCCGGCGTCGGCTTCGAGCGCGGACTGCAGCTGCGAGTCTTCGAGCGCGATCGCCGGATCGCTCGACGCCGAGGCGCCGCAGGCCAGGAGGATGAACGACAAAGAAAACGCGAGAGATTTCATGTGCGGGGTCTCCAAGTCAGCCATCGGGCTGCTGTCCTGTATGAACCCGCGCTCCAGGCGAGGGTTGCGCCCGTCGGAAGCGATTTATTGCGTCCCTCGTGTGCCACGGATCACATGATCTAATGTCGTGCGCCTGCGTCAAACGTGCGACGATCTAGCGATCTAATGAACGGCAAGACGATCACGCGGCACCGCCCTGCCGGGACCCTTGCGCTCCCGCCGCCCGCGCCGCCGACCACGGACAACAAGGCCGATGCGGCGACCGACGCCGCACCCGCGCCGGACCGCGTCGACGACAAGGCAGGCAACACGGGGGCGCCCCAAGACGATGGGCTCTCTGCGCGCGAGAAGGACGACGCGACGCGGCAGCGGAGCGCCGTTCGCATCGCGCACCTCGCGAAGAGCTACACGATCGGCAGAGATGAGGCCGAGATCGTCAAGCACGTGCGTGACTACGTCGGGAGCGGGAGCGATCGGCTGACCCGCGCGAAGGCCCTCTTGAAGGAGCTCGACGGGCTCGGCGTGCGCTACGCGGGTTTGTACGCCGCCATCGACGATCCGAAATTGCGCGGCGAGCTAGGCACGCTCACCCGCGACGCCACGACAGCGAAGCAGCGGACGGACGCAGACGACGCGATCGCTGCGCGCGACGCGGTACCAGTCATCGCTAGCCGCGCCGCGTTCAAGACGGCCGGCCTGCCGATCACCAAGGATGACTTCGCAGCGCTGAGCGCGAAGCGCGTGTCGCCCGTCGCCGAGAACGTGATCGCGGCGATCGAAGCGCGCGACCACCACATCGACAGCGCTGCCGCCGACCGCGCCGCCGCAGTTCTCGCGCAGCCGAACGCTTCCGCTGACAAACGTCGAGCCGCCGTGCTCGTGCTCGAGAAGTGGGCGGCGGCGGAAGCGCAGGCGACGACGCTCGACAGCCAGGGCGCGAACGCTGCCTTGAAGAAGATCGATCTCGCGCTCGCGGACTACCAACGCCTTCGTGCCGCGGCGGTGACGGTCCGCACACAGAACAAGGACGTGAACGCCGACGCCACTGCGACGATCGTGTTCCTCGATCGCGAGACGCAGAAGCTGAACGCGTTGCGCGCGCGCTTGAGCGCCGGCTTCGGCGGCGTCATCGAGCGCACCGACGCGCAAGCGCCGGCGCTCAAAGACGTCCTTGCGCTCACGCAGAAGACCGAGGCGCTCTACGGCGACTGGGACGCGAACATGAAAGACGCGAAGGCCGCCGTCGTGTTGATCGACAGCGACCCAACGAAGGCGGCGGCGGCGCTGGCGAGCGCAAAGACCTGGGTCCCGCACCTCGACGCCTTGAATAAGCATTACAAAGATCTCGTGCTCCTGCGCGCGAAGATCGATCGCTCGACCGACCCGGACTTTCGCGCGTGGGTCGAGCGCTCCGGTGTGCGTGAGCTGATCACCGCGCAGATCACCGCGATCGACGCGCGGGGCAATGATCTCTGGGTCTACGTCCGGCTCGTGCACGGCGGCATGCGCCACTTGGAAGAGCTGCGGGCGCAAAAGCAGTTCACCGAAGCCGACCAGCTCGCGCGCTCGACGCCGGACAAGCTGCAGACGCTCGATGACGCCGCGCTCGACAAGGCCATCGGTGACTACGATCGCGAGATCAAGCAGACGCACGCCGCGCGGGCGAAGCTGGTGACTGCGCGAAACGAAGCCCAGGCCGCGCTCGAGAAGAAGCCTCCGTTTTCGACCGCCGATCGGGTGGCGTTTGTGGAAGCGAAGATCACGCTCGCCGGCACGACGCCGGGGCCGAGGGGCACGCAGCTGACGCTCACGGAGCAGATCACGGCGCTGGCCGACGCCGAGAAGCTGCTCGTCTTGATGCGCTCGTTCATTCAAACGCGATGGTCGCGCCTGCAGTCGAACGCCGATCTCGGCAACGGCCCCATCGGGCTCGATCCCGTGCTGCAGATGGCCGGGTTGCCGAAGCTCACCAGCGGCAAGACCGAGGATCTGATCGCAGGGCTCGCGCGTGCAAACCAGAGCTTGCAGATTCCTGGCTTCACGCCGATGACGCTGACGAAAGACTCGAAGTACGCCGACGTCGCGCAGGTCTTGCGCAAGTACACCGAGGCCGCCGTCATCAAGGAGGTGAACGTCTATCAATATATGCGCCACCTCGCGACGACCCAGCTCGGGCTGACGGTGCCCGACGTGCCGTACAAGACGATCGGCAACCAGCGCGTGCTCGACGTCGAAGCGCTGGTCACGCAGACGACGGCGTTGCGTGAGCGGCTGGCGAAGGCGCTCGACCTCAAAGAGATCGATGCGGCGTCGTTCCAGATGTTCGACGCGAGCGCACGCGCGAAGAGGGGTGATCCGCCGCTCAACCCCGGCACAGCGAACGTCTATCACGCGCTCGCGAAGATCGCGCAGCAGCGGACGCAAGTGCATTCGGCGTGGCTGCGAGCGCTCTCCGAGCACGTCGGCGCGAACGGACTGAGCGGCGCCGACCTGAAGAAGCTCGCCGAAAGCGGCGCGACGCTCGCGGTGCGCGAAGCCGCGTATCAACTGCTGACGAACGTCGAGCTTCTCGCGACGGTCTCGGAGAACGGCGTCGTCACCAAGAACGGCCTGAGCAAGCTCGAGAAGCGCGTCGCCAGCTTCGAGCAGTTCCAGATCGACAAGCAGAAGCTCGGCTTCCCCATCGCCTTCGTCGCTCAGCGCCACTGGCCGCACTTTCAGCAAGACACCGAGCGCAAGAAGTTGGCGCCGCTCTACGACGAGCTCGCCAAGAGCGGCAAGGAGACGTTCACCTTCAAAGACGTCGTCGCTGTGCTCGGCAACGTGCACGTCAACCCTCTCGCGCGGCACATGGCCAACGAATTTCTCGTGCATTCGGAGCTTTGGCCGACCTTGAAAGCGAAGGAAGGCGACGAGGTCTTGCAGCTCGGCAAGCTGCGCGACCTCTCCCTCGGCGGCATCCAGCAACCGCCGACGTTCTGGAGCGACGGCCTCGCCGTGGCCGGCAAGCTGCACGACGCGCTCGCATCGGGAAAGACCGCGGAGGTCCGCGCTGTGCTCGCGCCGCTGACGCAGAAGCAGCGCGACTGGGTGATGCTCGAGTTCTCCGTGCACTACGGCGAGAGCGCGTTCAGCGATCTGCTCGGCAAGAAGTTCAAGGGCCAAGCGATCGGCCAAGTCATCGCCTTCACCGAGAACACGCCGCACGCGGATCGGCGCGCGCAGATCCTGCGCTCGATCGAGGCGAACCCGCGCTGGATCGAGACGTATACGGGCAACCTGAAGGCGCAGCTCACGCAGATGAAGAAGAAGGACAAGGAGCGCAGCATCGACCTCGACGAGAAGCTCGTCAAAGAGGTGGAAGCGCGGATCGCCAAGGTCGCGGCGCTGGCGGCGTTCGCGGCGTTGCCGGTGCTCCCTGGGATGCAGAAGATCGCGGCGCTCTATCGGCAGCAGCTCGCGGACGCGATCGCCGAGGCGCAGTATTCGGCGCGCACGCTCGCGATCTCGATCGACGCCGAGATCGACGACTGGAACGCGAAGGTCGACGGTTGGACGAAGCGCATTCAGGGCGGCATCATCATGGTCGGCGCGCTGATCATCACCGCCGGCGCCGCGACGCCTGGCGTGATGGCGGCGGGGACGAGCGCGCTGACGATGGCCGGCGCTGGCATCTTGGGCGGCACGATCGTCGCCGGCACGATCGGGCTCGCAGGATCACTCTCGTTTCAGAAGCACACCCGCGGCAAGATCTCGCTGCGCCAGCTAGACAATGACGTCGGTGAATCACTGCTCGCCGGCTTCAACACCTCGCTCGGCGCGGCGCTGCCGATGTTGGCGCTGAGCAGCTGGGGCGCGAACATCTCGACCTACGCGATGCTCGCGCGCATGGCGGCGCTGAACACCGCGACCTCTGTCTTCAGCACCGACGTCACGGCGATCTACCAACGCGCCAAGGGCGACGACGCGGCCGCCGATGCCACGATGCGCGGGCTGAAGTGGGACGCGCTGCGCGCCGGGATCGGATCGATCTTGCTCGCCCCGCTCGGCGTGGTCTCCGGTTGGAAGGGTGTGGTCGCCGGCGCGTTCGGCGGCGGCTTGGAGCAGGCATTGTTCAACTTGTTCAGGAAGCTGGCGCTGCACGAGGACGTCGCGTGGCACGACGGCATGGAAGAAGCCGTGATCATGGGCGGCGTCAGCACGCACATCTTCCAAGAGCACCACCACGCGACGACCGCAGCGCGCATCGAGAAGGCGAAGGCGACGTCGCTGGGTGAGCTCGAGCTGCGCGCTCCAGGCGAAGGCAAAGAGGCGGCGCCGAGCTGGAAGATCGCCGCGGTCGAAGATCGCTACCTCATCATCGAGAGCGCGACGGGTGAACGGCGCAAGGTGAAGGCGGGCTTCCTCCTCGAAAAGAACCCCGGGCTCGAGACCGCGCTGCGCAAGATCGAAGCGAAGGGCGTGGCGCCGACCAAGAAGCCGCGCGCCGCCGCCGCGCCCGATCCCAAAGTCGAAGCGCTGATCGCCGAGACGAAGAGCACGCTGCCCGCGGACGCCGGCGCCGATCTGATCGCCGATCTCGACTCGCTCGCGGTGAGCGAGTCATTCTTCAAGCTGCCGCGCGAGACGCAAAAGGCCGTCGCCGAGGCGCTCGGCAAGCAGCACGATCCGGCGACGCGCCTCTGGCTCTCGGACTTCGCGCTGAGTGAAGCGTTCAAGCACCTGCCCGCAGACAAGCAGGCACAGCTCATTCAACTCGTCGGCGGCAAGAACCCGCACATGTCGCAGCCCGCGTTGCTCGAGATGGCAAAGCTGGTCTCCGCTCCGAGCTACCAGGGTGCGTCGCACGCGAGCCAGACGAAGGCCCTGCTCACGTTCATGAAGGAGCAACCGTGGGCGCGCTTCGTCAACGCGGGTCACGGCGCTTACGACGGCCGCCGCGCGCGCTACGAGATCAGCGCTGGCGAGCCCGCGGGCGAAGTGCGCTTTCACGAGGGCGACCACAAGGTGAACAAGCACGTGCTGACGATCGACGGGCGGGAGATCACCGTCTACGTTGCCGAGGGCGCTGCCGGCCACCCGAACGTCAACACGCTCGACGAGGTCGCCAAGGCGATCGCCGCGGCGCCGCTCGCCACCCGAAAGCTCATCAAGGAGATCCGCATCCACGCCGAGCCCCATTCGAACGGCGGCTATATGACGGCGTCGACCGACCATACGATCGACGTCTACGCGACGTCGAACAAGCCGCCGCAGCATGAGGCCGACTCGACGATGTCGCACGAGACGGGCCACGTCCTTGCGTTCGATCGCTTCGGATCGATGCAACCGCCGGGACCGGGCTGGGCCGAGTGGATCGCGGCGCACCAGAGCGACGGCATCGGTCCTTCGGGCTACGCGAAGACCGACCTCGGCGAAGACTTCGCCGAGACGCTCGCGCTCTACACCGACGTGCGTGGCACCGAATTCGAGGCCGAGCTGCGCGCGATCATGCCGAACCGCTTCGCGATCTTGGATGCGATGTTCCGCACGGCGGCCATCGACGCCCCGCTTGCTCCGTCGGCGCCGGTGCTGAGCGACAAGGGATTTCGTGCGATCGCCGTCGACACGACGACCGACCGCGCGCGCGTCAGCGTGGACTACGAAGGCAAGACGTACACGTACGCGTTTTCGATCGACGAGCTGCTCGCGTCGAACCCGGACCGGGTGATCGGCATGGAGGTCGAGGTCGGCGGCGTGCGCTACAAGGTCGACGGCGTCGATATGCTGACCGGGAACTTCGCGCTGCGCGGCGCCGGCGGCGCGATCTTCGATCTGTGGTCGCCGACCCGGTTGTTCGAGCACGCTCCGCTCGAGGTCGCGCAGCGCCTGGGTCCAAAGGGCAGCGTCGACCTGCCGCCAAAGACGATGCCCGAGCACGGTCTCACTGGGCTCAACGGCCGCATGTTCGAAGATCTTTACACGAGCGTTCCCGGCAAGCAGGCCGCCCTCGACGCCGTCGCGAAGCTCGATCCGGCGCTGCGCGAAGACGCGTTGCATCTCGTGGCGCGCACCGACGATCCGGACAAGCTGCTCTTCTTCGCCGACGCCGCCGGCAAAGGGCCCTACGCCGCAAAGGTCGCGCGCGAGCTCTTCGACGCGTACACAGGCGTCGCGCTCGACGACATTCCGCTCGAGATGCGGGTCTACGCGCTGCGCATGGCGGAAGATCCGGCGGTGTTCATGCCTACGCACGGCTTCACCGGCGCAACGAAGCTGGCGTTCGAAGCCCAGTGGTCGCGCGCGGGAAACGTCGAGACGCTGTTCGTGCTCGATGCGCTTGGGCGTGCCGCGGGCAAGACCGGCGAGACGCGCGACGTCGCCAGCGGGATCCTGCGTACGCTCGCAACGATCGAGAACCGCACGCCGGAGCGCATGGCCTACTTGAAGGAGTCGTTCAGCAAGTCGGACGCCGACGGCCAAGCGGCAGCGAAGTGGTTGGCCGCGCACGACGACGGCTTGCCGAAGGGCGTGAAGGTTCGCGCGCTGCCGGCGGAGTTCACGGGCCGCGACTTCGGGCCCGAGGCGATCGCGCTGATCCACGACGGCCTCATGACCGACGACAAGAGCACGAAAAAAGCGATCTTCGCGCTCGTCGACAAGGAGAGCGATCCGGCGCGCCTCCGCTTCGCCGCCGACGCGTTCTTGCTCGGGCCCGACGCCGGAAAGAAGGCGATCCGAGCGCTCGCCGACCCGCGCTTCGATCCTGCACGCGCGTCGGCGAAAGAGCTTGCGCGCATCTTCAGGGGCTCGCGCACGTCGAGCACCTGGACGCGGCTCAAGGCCTACTTCGGGCGCGGCTTCTATGTCGCGCCGGCGCAGGCCGCCGACGCGATGGGCGCGGTCGCGAAGCTGTCTCCCGCTGAACGCCGGAACGTGTCGGGCGTGCTCCGGCGCTTGCCGTCGGACAGCGCTCGGGCCGCGTATCTCGACGCGATCGCCAAGCACGCGCCCGCGCTCGGCGAGCCCGCGACGTCGCCGGCGCACAAGCATGCGCTTGCCGACCTGCGCCTCATCGCCGATCTCGCGATGTTCCTCGACGCCCGCACCGTCGTACAGCTCACAGAGACGATCCGCACGGCGCGCCAGTTTGGCCTGCACGAATTCGTCCGCGACCTGGGCACGGTCAAGAGCTCGGAGCTCGGCGGCGATTTTCTCCGGTGGTTGATCGGGGCGCGAGACAAAGACGCGCTGCACACGCTGCACGCCGCGATCAAGCAGTCCGTGCTCGCCACCAAGGCCGCCGCAGCCCCCGCCCCGAACCCGACCGTGCTCGTCGGCGGCGAGGCGTTCGAGATCGACTCGCTGCGCGTGAAGAAGACCGGCGACATCGCGATCAAAGGACGCGCGCAGGACGGTCGCATCGAGTCGCTCCTGCTCAGCGCCGACGCGCTCGTCGATCAGCTCCGCGGTCGCATCGAAGGCCACCACGCGTTCTTCGTGGTGCCCGAGACCGGCAAGCGCGGCTCGTGGGAGATCCGCTCGATAGACGACCAGGGACGCATCGTCCTCGCCCGCGACGAGGGCAAGCGCGAGAGGCTCTTGCCGGTTGATGCGAAGGCCTTTGCGCTCGAGAACGATGGGCTGATGATCAGAGTGCTGCAACGCAAGCTGAGCGCAGCAGAGCGCACCGCCGCCGTGACGAAGCTACACGAGGACTTCGTCGCCTGGCTGCCAGAAGACGATCGCAAGCGCGTGCGCGCGCTCGAAGGCGCCGTCGACCTCGGCGCGATCTACTACGACTTTGCGGCCGGGCTGCACACGCTGACCGACAAGCAACGCGCCTTCGTGCTCGATCACTTCGAAGCCTGGCAAAAGGGCAAGAAGCACGGCGTCGAAGCGTCGACCAAGAAAGCGTACGAGCTGATCACCGAGGCCCGCGTCACCCATCCCGCCGAGCTCTCTGTGCGCGGTAAGCCGCCGTTCACAGAGTTGCCGATGGACTCGTCGTTCGTCCCCGAGAACGATCCGCGCGACGGCGAGACCTACCGGCGCGAGCGCTATCTGAGCAACGACGAGCGCGAGAAGTTCGAGCTGTCGGTGAAAGGCGGAAAGTTGGTGCGCCACGACGACGCCGTTTGGGACAGTAAGCTCGCGGCGCGCCGCCTCGGTGAGCCGAAGTTCGTGATGGACAGAGAAGGCCGCTTCTACGCCGTGCAGCAGGACGGTCCGGAGATCCTGAAGCACTCGGGGCTCACCGCTGGCCGCCCGGTCGCCGCCGCCGGCGCGATCGAAGTGAAGAACGGCAAGCTCGTGCGCATCAGTGATGAGAGCGGTCACTATCGGCCGAGCGGCGAGCACATCGCGCAGGCGTTGTATCGACTGCAGGCGCTCGGCGTCGATTTGAGCGACGTCAAGGTGAAGCTCTATAGCGAGCCTACGGACATCAGCGCAGCGGAGCTCCTCCGGCGCTTTCCGGTGAAGCCATGACCGTCCAAAATCCATGGCACGCGATCCGCGCCGAGCACGATGCGCCCGAATGGGAGCACGACGCCTTCGACGCCGTCGACATGCTCACCGAGATCGCGCGCGCGCCGGTGCCGGGGCCGGAGACCGATCAGGCGCTCCTCGACTTCGTGATCCATCGCTTCACGCCGGCGGGTCGTAGCGCCGCGCTCGCCGAAGAGCCGCTCGCGCCGATGCTGGAGGCGGCGTTGCTCGCAGCCGCGCACGCCAGCGATGAGGCGCGCTTCCTCTACGCCGACTTGCTCTTCAACTTCGGCGATCCGAGCGATCACGATCTGACGGCGGCGCTCACCCGCGCGTTGATCGGCTCCGGCGCGCTCACCCAGCTCGTGCTCGAACGCCTGCGCAGCGACAATCCGCTGCACCGCTTGAACGCGCTGTGGATCCCGAGCTGCGTGTTCGGGCACGACGGCTACGCGCCTTCGCCGGGGCTGCGCCATGAGATCGACGCGGCGGCGCGCGCCCTTCGCGACGACGAGAACGGGCTCGTGCGGACGGCCGCCGAGCGTTTTCGACTACCGGCCTAATTCTGCAAGGTCGCTCGCGTTCGCACACCCGGAGCGGCCGCCCTCCGATAATACGCGTCCCCATTCAAAGAGGCGCACGATGAACACCATCCCCCTGATCAACCAGACCTTCACCAAGGCACAATCCGACACGAGCCCGATGGGCGCGCTCGTCACCAAGCAGGAGCTGCAAAAGGCGCTCGCGATCGCCACCAAGAACGGCAAGGTCACGGTCGGCGAGCGCGTGGCGATCGAAAAAGGGTGGGAGTCGCTCTTCGACAAGACCGACCTCGTGAACGATCGCGCGACGCTCGGTGCACAGCAAGAGTACGTGCGCGTGCAGAAGGCGCTCGGGCTGCGGCCGCACAAGCTCACCGCCGAAGCGGTCGCGCAGACGGCCGACGGACGCGTGGCGATCAAAGCAGCGCTCACCGCGGCAGTGAAGAAGCTGAACGCGAGCGGCAACGGCACCTTCGAGCTCGTGCTCCCGAAGGCGTTCGACACGCGCTGGACCATCCGCCAGCGCGGCCAGTACGAGATCGAGACCTACTACACGGTCATGGGGCACGCGCTGCAGATCACCTCGAGCGAGACCACGCTCGGCAACGAAGACTATCGCGACATCGCGACGGCGACGCCGAAGGGCCTCGCCGCGGTGTTCAAGAAGGTCGCGGGCTGAGCCGCCGCCGGCGCAGCGCTTCGACTGCCGCGACGACGCACGCGAGCGTCACCGACACCAAGCTGAGCTCCACGTTCGCCGTGATCGACGCGAGGGCGGCGACATTCAGCGCGCTGATGAGCCACCACGCGGCGCGGAGGGTTCCGGTCACGCTGCGCGCGGCGAGTGCACCAGCGAGCACACAACCGAAGTCGAGCAGGAGAAACTTCGCGAGCGCGCTGCGCCGTACCCACATCGCGTCCGCGTCCGTCACCGCCGACTGCAGCGCGCCAAAGATGCCGAGGTTCTCCGAAAGATCGCAGAGCGCTGCGACCACGAACAACGCGGCGATCGGGCGTGCCGCTTTCGATCGCGGCCGGCGCACGAGCACGACGCCCATGAGCAGCGCAGCGTAGGCGACGAGGAAGGGCATGTCGACGAAGGTGGCGTACGCCCAGTGCCGCGGTGTGTTCGGCGGCGCCGCGAGCGTGCGTTCGAGCGCGAGGCCGTCCGTTGGCAGCTCGGCGCAGAGGACGGGCGCCGCGTAGGGGCACGGCGGATCGATCTCGGGCGGGCGCAGCGGGCGGAGCTGAAACGCGATCGACGCGAGCACCAGCGTGACGAACGCCGTGAGCTGCGCGCGATGCCAGGCTGAAGAAAGCTCAGTAGTGATAGACGAGCCCGAGCCGGCCGACGCCGAGCTTCAGCTCGAGGCTCGACACCGAGGTCGACGTTTTCGCTTCGTCGTACTTCGATGGGTTGTCGCCGACGGCAAAGAGCGTGACGCCGACGCCGATCGACACGGCGCCGAAGATCATCGCACCGATGGCGACGCCGTCCAAGAGCGCGATGTTGGCCTGCTTCGCTTGCAAGGACTCACGCGTCGTCTGGCTACGCTCGGCGGACGCATTGTAGTCGATCATGTCCTGCTTCAGCTGCCGCTCGTTGTTGCCGTCGACGACGATGATCGCCACGCCGGCGCCGACCGCGCAGAGGCCGAGCACGGAGAAGCCCCAGGCGAGCCCGCGCATCAGCCGCGCCTGCCCGAGGTACTTCTTGCGAAACTCCGGCGACGGATTCAGCATCACGTCGGCCTTCGTCGTCTGGTTCTCGCTGACGCTGATGTCTTGGCTGTGGCGCACGAAGCCTTCGCGCTCGACGGTCAACGTATGCAGTCCACCAGCGAGCGCCACCGGCTTCAGCGGGCTCGTGCCGATGATGCTGCCGTCCACGCGCACCGTCGCGCTCTCTTCGCTGACCTTGAGCTCGAGCGTGCCCGAGCGCGCCTCGAGCAAGTCGCGCACGAGCATCTTCGACGCGACGCGCGCTTCTTCGAAGAGCCCCTGCGGTCCGCCCGAGTACTCGCGCGTGATGCGTGACTCCGGCCGCGAGGTGCGGATGTTCAAGAGCTGGAGCTGCAGCATGTACGTTTGATCGACGCGGATGAGGCTGCCCGTGACCATGAAGTCGGCGCCGAGCGCGCCGCCGATCTCGGCGAGGCAGGCGACGTCGCTGCAGCCGACGGACTCCTTCATCGCTTCGAGCGCGAGCATCTGCTCGATGTCTTGCTTCGAGATCGCCTTGAACGGGCCGAGGCCATCGAGCGACTCGGGGATCACGGCGCCGACGGACTCGCGAAGCTCTTTGGGAACGCTGTCCGAACCCTTGAGATCGAGGACGGCGATCTTCGTCTTGTTGTCGGCCTTGGCGGCGCGCTTCACTCGCTCGGCGCCGGCGTTCGTGGCGGCGGGGTCGATCTTCGGCGGTGGCGGCGGCGGCGGCGCGGGCTTCGCCGGCTCGGGCTTCGGCTCTTCCTTTACCGGTATCGGCGTCTCGACCGGCTCGTTCTTCGCGACGGCGAGCGGCGACGTGGGCTCGGGCGGCGGCGGCTCCGCGGCAGCAGCGCTGCTCGCGAGCGCTTCGATCTCTTTCGTCACCGCCGGGCACACCTTCTTGAGGTCGGCGATCTTCGCGTAGCCCGCGCCCTTGTCGCTCTCGATCTTGGCGAACTTGTCGTCGGCGCTGACGATCGCGATCGACGGCAGCTTCGGCAATTTGATCTTCGCGCCACTGCCGGCTTCGGCCGTCAGCGTGAGCGGCGTCTTCGGCTTGCAGGTGACCGGCGCGGCAATGAGCGAGGTGGCGATGTATAGTATTGTAAACATAGCTTCCTCAGCGCCGCAGCCGCAGCTGGCACAGGTTTTCCGACGGCAGCTTGCACGAGACGTAGACGTTCTCGCCGTCCATGGAGATCGACGGGTAGTTGGTGTTGAGTGAGAGCTTCGTGACGACCGGAGCCGGCGGCAAGAGAGGCGGTTCCGCCCCAGCCGTCGCGTCGACGACGAAGACGCCTTCGCAGACGTTGTTCGTATCGGTTGAATGAATCAGAGAGATCGCGGCGAGCTGGCCTTGCCGCACCATCGCCGCGCTGTTGCAGTCCGAGGCGCCGAGATCGACTTCCTGTGCCACTTGCAGAGGCATCAGCAGGCCGTTCGGGTCGCGCTTGAAGCACGACATGTACGCACGCCCACTCATGAAGCGCACGCCGCACAGATCGTCGACACCGAACGCAGCGCCGTAGAGTCCCTGCACGCTCGAGACGGCCTTCGTCGCTCGGTTGACGACGCGGATCGCTTGCACCGTTTGTACGGCGGTGAGCAGACCCGCGGACGGGAGCTTCGTTGCGTCCATGACGGCCTCGCCGGCCCCGCTCGGCAACGCGACGCGGCCTTGCGTATGCGCCGCGTTGGCATCGTTGTTGAAGTCGTAGGTTTCGAGCGGACCAAAGTCCCAGACATGACCGTCGTTGAACGCTCCAAAGAAGTCCGGCGCTATCACCAAGTCGTAGATCGCGGCGTCGCGGAAGATCGGCGCACCGCCGGGGCTGGTGAAGGTCATCAGGAGCTGCGGGCCGTAGAGATCCAAACCGTGTGTCGTCGTCGGCGACTTGGTCATGTCGCGCGGAAAACACATCGCCGGCCAGATCGGCCGTGTCCCGCTCGCATGCGTCATGCAGGGCTTCGTGCCTTCGGCCGGCGCTTTCGGACTGCGACGCCCACAGGTCGTGATCCCCTTCTGGCCGCCGACTTGAAAGCAGGTGTCATCGAGGCCGCCGATCCCCGAGGTCACAGGGATCGGTGTGTACGAGAGCGAGCGCAGCGGTTGCTGGAAGAAGTTGGTGTTCGCCTGCTCGGGCACCGGATCGCTCATGAAGGCACGCATGCCAGACATCCCGACCGTCGAAAGCATTTGCCGCGAGCCCTGGTTGACGAGGACGAACGACTGGCTCAACCCGAAGACGCGCAGGCCGGCGTTCTCCTCACCCATCTTCGGCTCGTTTACAGCGACGAGATATGGTCCCGCGACCGCCAGATCGCGCACGTCGCCCGCGGTGAAGACGTTGCCGATCAAGATCGGATCTTCCTCGTTTTTGAGATCGATCACGTCGATGCCGCGTTCGTTGCCGACACCGGCATAAACGTAGCGACCAGAAGTCGTCAGAGCGAAGACGGGACCCTGCATGTCGACCGGCAGATGGCGATCGAGGTTATTGAAGAAGTTGCCGTTGGCGTCTTTCGAGACGATGAGCCGTCCCTGGGTCGATGCCTGCAACATGATCGGCATTTCGGAATGCAGTCGGCCGACGTCGGTCGTGCTGTTCGCGCCGCTGCCGGAAACCGGCGAACATGCGTTCGCGATTCCGTTGCAGAAGTCGAGCAGGCTCACGTTCGGGCAGCTGCGCGTGCGTCCTTGCACGCCGACAAAGATGTCCCCGAAGGCTTGCCTCGAATTCGTGCCGCCGTCGTTCATCCAAACGATCGTCTGGGCGGTGTCGAGTTGGCCGGCGTCTCCACCCGCAGTGTCCGGACACTCGACCACGATCGCGTGCGCGAGCTTGTCTTGCGCCGCTCGGGTGAGCTTCCACGCCACGATGCCGCCCGGATCGTCGTTGTCGGTCGAATCCGGATCCGTCTGCACACCATTGGCGACGAGCAAATACGGCCAGTGCAAGTCGATGCCTTGCGCGCACCCGATCCCGGGCGTCGGCGCTTCGGTCGTCGCATCATTCCACGCATTCACGAGGTTGCGCGGGTTGGCAATGTCGACGACGTGTACGTACCCAGTACCGGAAGCGACGAATGCGTAGCGGCCGTACAGCAGGATCTGCTTCGAGGCGTTGGTCAGTGACGGGTTCATCGTCGCAGGCCCGGGTACTTTGCAGCCATTGCGAGGTGTTTCCGAGAGCTCGATGTCATCAAGGCGCGCTGCATTGCCATTGAGGACTGCCCCGACTGTCGTCAACGCGCGGAGGTCGAAGGTCTCGACATAAGTCTTCGGCGCGGCGTCATTGAGGCCGGTCGACACCAAGACGACGACGTCACCCTGTACCGCGACTGCCCGCGCCAGACGATCTGCCGGCTGCAGGTACTTGCCGAGATCTCGCATGCTGTATTCGCCTGGCGTCGCCGCAACGACATCCGCGAGGCTCTTGTCGCTCTCGTTTCCACGATCGTCGCAGCGCGGCTCGCCGAGGGGTGTCGTCTCGGTGAGCGGCTTGCACGCACCGTCTCTTGCGGTGACACCGGCGTAGATAGTCGCGCCGTTCGGCAGGTTCGCAAGCGCCAGTGAGCCGACTTGGCGGCCTGAAACAAAAACCGGCGAGGTGCCGTTCGCCGCGAGCCTACCGTTCAGATCGGTCCACGCGTCGTCGTCGGCCGGGGATGTCCCATAATAGATGTTGTACCCAGTCACATCGGGCGAGGTTGAGGGAGTCCACGTGATAATGACCGTTCCGTTTCCTGCCGTCGCCTCCACGCTCGTCGGTGCCGCCGGTGGGTTGCTGTCGTGCGTGATCGTCAGCGTCGCCTGCTCACTCGTGAACCCCACTTCATCGCGCGTGCGAATCGCGATCCGCGTCGGCGTCAACCCGGCGCCGGTATCGTTGTCGGTCGTGTGATCCTCGAGCGTCACTTCCAGCGTCAGATCATTGCGCCCGGGCGTTCCCGTGAGCACACACGTCGCGTCCTGCGGATCCGACTCCGCCTCACCGTTGCCGCGCGGCGGATACTTCGTGCCGCAATCGGTCCACGCGCGCCGCGTCGGATCGTCCGCGCGGAACTTGAAGATCTGATACGCGCAGTTTCCCGCCTGGCACACGTCGGCAAAGCGCACCTTCACGGTGTCCGCCGTCGTCGTGTACTCCGTCGTCAGAAACGTCGGCGTCGGCGGCAGCTTCGGCGGCGCCGGGATCTCGACCGGCGTCGGCGTCGGCTCTTCGAGCGTGATGTACTTACGCAACGTATTACAGCCGCTGCCGACGACGAGGATGGCGATGATGGTGGCTCGCATGACGAACTCAATAATGACAGCTCACAGGGCGCACGGTAGTTTTTAGGATGCGCTTCGTCGGCGTTCTTGCCAGCTCCGCGATCCTGCTCGCCACCACGACCGCCGCCGGCAAAAGCGCCGAGGTCGAAGCGACCGGCATGGCCGCCATCGAGAAGAGCGACGAGCCGACGGCGCGGCAAAAGGCGATCAACAACGCGCTGACGCAAGCGATCGCGCAAGTCGCCGGCCAGTGGGTGCAGAGCCGCTTCGAGGCGACGCAGCAAGAGCACACCCGCGATCAGGAAACGGCGTTCGTGTCGCGCGTAGAAGACAGCGTCCGCACCGACGTGCAGGGCTTCGTCGAGACTTACAAGGTTCTGCGCGAAGAGCGCGCTGGGCCGAATTACCGCGTCACCGTCAGCGCCGTCGTCAATACGCGCAAGCTGAACGATCTCTTCGGCGCGCTGCAGGAGCTGCTCGAGAAGAAGAAGTGGAAGGCGCTCGTCATCACGCGCGAAGTCGACGCGACGAAGAACGCGCCGGTCAGCGGCCAAGCCGGCGCCTTCGTCGAGAACGAGTTGACCAAGGTCGGCCTCGAGCTCGTCAGCCACGGCTCACCGAGCGCGAGCGCCGACTTGATGACCCTCGCCGATCACGAAGGCCGGCAAAGCGGCGCCGACGTCGTGCTCCTCGTCGAGGCGAAGTACAAGAACCTCGGCGTCATCGGCCCCGGCGCCGAGTTCGAAGCGCTCGTCGGCCAGACGCGCATCGAGCTCGAGCTCACCTTGCGTTCGGCGCTCGTCGAGCAGCGGCGCATCATGTCGTCGAAGCCAGTGACCATGACCTCGATCGGCACGAGCTACGAGCGCGCCCTCGCCCGCGTGCTCGGCGGCAAAGGGCAAAACGCCGTGCGCCAAGCGACCGAGGACTTCTTCCAGGAGCTGTTGAAGGAGCTGCAAAAACCCGCGAAGACCGCGCCGCCGGCGCCCGCCGTGCAGGTCAGCGCGCAAGTCGCCGTCCCTGCGCCCACGAGCCTGCGCTTGGTCATCGAGCGCGTGAAGTCGTTCAAGAAGCTCGGCCGCCCGCTCATCGATCTCATCGGGAAGGCGAACGGCGTGAAGGGCGTGGCGCAAACGGCGTTCGCCGGCGACAAGCTCGAGCTCTCGGTCGACTTCAGCGGCGATCAGAGCGCGCTAGAGAAGTTCATCTTCGACGAGTGTGAGAAGCAGCGCTTCTGCAAGACGATCGATCGCAAATCCTCGGCGCCGAACGAGCTCGTTTTACGCCTTTGAGTTCTTCCTCCGGCCCATCCGTGATGTTGGACGAAGCGCCCCACCATTCTTGATCGGCACCCGGCTCGACCCTAGGCGTGCGACCGCGCTGGCGCACCGCCGGTCGCACCACCACTGGAGACCTCCATGCGTTTGCTTGCTTTCGTTGCCGCGTTTGCGTTCTGCGCCGTTGCTCAAGCCGAAGATGTCGCGCCGCCTGCCGGAGCGATGGACATGACCAAGATGGGCCCGATGACCCGCATGCCGAAGGCGATGGACACGAAGGGCATCGACGCCCTCTACGCCGACTGCAAGACGGCGATGGACAAAGGCGACATCAACGCGATGGCCGACCACAACGACTACCCCGTGTTCATGCAGACCGATGACGCGGCCGGCATGCACCAAGGCGGCATGTGGACGCGCGAGCAATGGATCAACGAGATGAAGCCGATGTTCGCGGCGCCGATGCCGAAGGACATGAAGATGGCGATGACGAAGAAGATCATGTGGCACTCGGACACGCTCGCCACGGTGATCGAAGAGCACTCGATGACGATGGGCAAGACGAAGGGCAAGTGGACGGCCGCGTCGACCGTCATCAAGAAGGGCGACAAGTGGATGTTCAAGACGATGACCGAAGCCGGCTGGGGCAAGAAGCTGGACTCGATGGAGAAGAACGCCGCCACGCCGGCGCCGACGAAGTCCGCGACCACGAAGTAGTCACTGCCCGGCGCGAAGTCGTCCGCGACCACGAAGTAGTCACTGCCAGGCGCGAAGTCGTCCGCGCCTAGACAACCCTCCCCGCCGATGTCAGCCTCGCTTCGCGTGCGCTGGCGCTGGCCCCTCCTCTTCGTCATCCTTTCGATCGCGCTCTTCTTCGTGCTGCGATCGCCGCCCGTTCCACCGCCGCTCACGACGCCCGCGCCCGCGGTCATCGCGCCGGCGTCGCAGCCCATCGCTGCGAAGCCCATCGACGCTCCCGCGCCCGAGCCGCCGCCGCTCGCGACGCTGCCGCCGAACCCGCAGCTCAGCGCCGGCTTCTGCGACCCACCTGGCGAAGCGGCGATCGCGCGCACGCTGAAGGCGAACGAAGCCTCTGATCTTCGGCGAGCGTTCACCGCGCTGCACACGAGCGCGTTCGCGACCGCCGCACCCCTCTTCGACGGCTACCTCGCGGCGCACGGCAACGACGCGCAGATCGCCCGCGTGCGTTCACGCTTGCGCGCGCAGATCGACGTGCAAGAAGGTTTCTCGCAGAGCACGCGCGGCACGACCACGCTGGCGTATCCCGATGACGCGCTGCCGGCGCCGGAAGCGTGGACCCTCGCGGGCAACATCGACGACGCGCTCGACGAAGCCGCGCGGCTCACCGGCACCGAGCGCCGCCGCCCGCTCTACGCCGTCGCCTATCGCGATCGCTCCGAATTGCTCGCGGTCACCTGCGTGCCGAGCTGGGCCGTTGGCGTTTACGACGGCACGCTGCGCCTCGCGCTCGACACGATGAAGAGCGAGGCCGAGCGCGATCGTGAGCTGCGCCACGAAGCATTGCACGCGCAGCTCGGTCCCGTCCTCTCTGGCGCGCCGCGTTGGTGGGATGAAGGCCTCGCGCAGTACTTCGAAGAGCACGGCAAGCTCGGCTGGAACGGCGCCTTCCAAGCGATGCTGCGCAACAAGACGTACATCCCGTTCAAGTCGCTCGAAGGATCGTTCTTCGTCTTCGAAGCGAACATGGACGCCGCGCTCGCCTACGAGCAGAGCCACGCGATGGTGCAGCTCCTCGTCGATCGCAACGGTGAAGCGGTGATCGCGCGGGCCATCGAGCTCTTGCGCGCGGGGACGAAGAAGGAAGCGCTGTTGTCGGCGCTCGATCCTTCGCTCACCGAGGCCGACCTGCTCGCGCTCCTCGAACGAAAGCGGCCCAAATGAAGGCGGACGGATGAAGGCGCGCATCGACAAGCTCTGGCACACGCTCGTCCACGAGCACGCCGAGCCCGGGCGCCTCGCCGCCGCGGTCTTCGTTGGATGCGTCGTCGGAACCTCGCCTTTCCTCGGGCTGCACTTTCCGATCTGCGTCTTGCTCGCGTTGGTCTTCGGCTTGAACAAGCTCGTCGTCTACGCCGCTGCCAACATCTCGATCGCCCCCTTGGCGCCGCTGCTCGCGTTCGTGTCAGCGCAGCTCGGCACGCGCTTACTCTACGGCCGCTGGCTCTCGTTCTCGGTCAGCGAGTTTCGCGCGCGGCCTCTGCGCGCGCTCGCCCACGAGTTCTTCGTCACCTGGCTCGCCGGCGGCGTGGTGCTCGGCGCCGCGATCGGCCTCGTCGGCGGCACGGTCGTCTACCTGGCGCTCATCCGTCGTCGCAAAGCCGACGCGATCGACGCCGCGATCGCCCGCGCCACCGAGCGTTACCGCGGCCTGCACCCGCGCCTCTATTGGTACGCGCGCATGAAGTACAAGATGGATCCCGTGTACCGTTCGATCGCGGCAGAGGTGCCGGCGAACGCGCGCGTGCTCGATCTCGGCGCCGGGCTCGGCATGCTCGCCACCTTGCTCACCGAGCTGTCGCCCGAGCGGCGCGCGACGAGCGTCGAGTGGGACGAAGAGAAAGTGCGCGCCGCCGAGCACGCGGCAAGAGGCGACGCGCGCCTGAGCGTGCGCCGGGGCGACGTCACCGCGCTCGATCCGCAAACGTTGCCCGAAGCGGACGTCGTCACCATCGTCGACGTCCTCCACTACTTCGACGACGCAACGATCGCGCGCGTGCTCGATGCTGCGCTCGCACGCCTCGCGCCGAGCGGCACGCTGCTCATCCGTGAAGGCGATCGCGCCAAGAGCGGCGGCTCGTCATGGACGCGCTTCGTCGAGTGGCTCGCGGTGAAGATCGGCTGGAACCGCGCGCACGCCGTCGACTTTCGCGATGCCGGCGCGTTGAAGGCGCTGCTCGAAGCGCGCGGCCTCACGGTCAGCGTGCAGGACACCGCCGGCAAGCTGCACCCGGGCAACGTGCTCTTCGTTTGTCGACGACGCTAAAGGTCCCAAGCGACGCCGGCCGTCGCCAAGAACGCAAAGTACGGCGCCGAGAACACCTGCGCCGGCATGAAGCCTGGGCCTGCCTTCGCCCGCACGAACACGCGCGCATCGTCGCTCACGCGCCACTGCACGATCGGCCCGAAGAGCACCGGCACGGTGAACAGATAGCCCGGGTGCATGACGAGCGCCGTTGGTACCTCGACGCCGCCACCGAGGGTGACGACGCGCGACACCTCAACGCGCACCTCGAGGCCAAGCAGCAGCGTGATGCCCCAACCGAGCGGCGCCGCGCCGAGAAACGCGCCGGGCTCGATGCGCAAGAGGAGCTGCGTCCTCGCGCCGCGATGCGCCGTCACGAGCATCGGCATCGCCACGCTGCCCGCGGCGCTGAAGCGAAGGCTCGGCGCATGCGTGAAGCGGCTGTGATCGAAGGACGCCGCGGCGCCGACCTGCACCGACGGTGACAAGACGAAGAGCAACGCCGCGCGCGCGACGGTCGGTGAGCCAACTTCGATGACCGAGGTGCGCGTGCTCGGCTCTGGAGCCGCGAGCACGAGCGCGAGGACGAGCGCGTTCATCCCTCGACGATCGGGAGCGAGCTGCGCAGGCCGCCGACGGTCGGGTTCTTCACCGGCGCGGTCGCGAGCGCCGAGTGACGCGCCGCCTGCACCACGCCGACGATCTTGCCGACGACGTCGTACTCGCCGGTCTGCGTGATCTTCACCTTCACGTAGTCGCCGGGGTTCGCGGTGCCGTCGTTGATGAGCACGCAGCCGTCGATCTCGGGCGCTTGGCCGTACGAGCGGCCTTGGAGCAAGAGGTCCGTCTCTTCGCTCGGGCCTTCGACCAAGACTTCGATCGTCTTGCCGCGCAGCGCGCGAAGCTTCTTCTTGCTGATCTGCTTTTGCAGCTTCATCAGCCGGCTCTGGCGTTCGAGCGCGACCTCGGCCGGCACTTGGTTCGGCAGCGTGGCCGCCGGCGTGCCATCTTCTTGCGAGAACGTGAACACACCGACGCGATCGAACTCGTACTGCTTCACGAACTCGTAGAGCGTCTCGAAGTGCGCATCGGTCTCGCCGGGATAGCCGACGATGAAGGTCGTTCGAATCACGAGCTCAGGCAAACGCTCCTTCAGCTTGTCGAGGAGCAGCTTCGTGCCGGCCTCGGCTTTTCCGCGGCGCATCGAGCGCAGCATGTCGTCGGCGATGTGCTGCAGCGGCATGTCGATGTACGGCAGGATCTTCGGCGCCGTCGCCATGTACGCGATGAGCTCTTGGTTGAAGGTGCGCGGGTAGGCGTAGAGCAAGCGGATCCAGCGCAGGCCGTCGATCGCGCTCAGAGCTTCGAGCAGCGCCGTCAGCTTCGGCTTGCCCGGCAAGTCGAAGCCGTACGCCGTCAGATCTTGGCCCACGAGGTTCAGCTCGGTGCAGCCTTGGTCCGCGAGCGCCTGGGCCTCTTTGACGAGATCGTCGATCGGCCGGCTTTTTTGCAGCCCGCGCAGCTTCGGGATGATGCAGAAGGTGCACTTGTTCGAGCAGCCTTCGCTCACCTTGAGATACTGGCTGAAGATCGGCTGCGTGCGCGCGCGCGGCAGCGTGGACGAGCCGGCGAAGTCCGGCACTCCGACCAAGGTGCGCGGCGCGATGCCCAGGCCGTCTTCGCGCTTGTGCAAGACGTCGACGATGCGCGGATAGTCGCCGGTGCCCAAGAAGTGATCGACCTCGGGCAGCTCGGCGGCGAGCTCTTCGGGGTAGCGCTGCGCGAGGCAGCCGGTGACGACGAGCGTGTCGCACTGGCCCTTCTTGTGCTCGGCCATCTCGAGGATCGTATCGACCGACTCTTGCTTCGACTGCTCGATGAACGCGCAGGTGTTGACGACGATGATGTTGGCGTCGTCGGCCTCGGGCACGATCTCGTAGTGGGCCTTGCCGAGCAGGCCGAGCATGATCTCGCTGTCGACCTGATTCTTCGGACACCCAAGGGAGACGAAATGCACGCGCCGCGACATCGGAAGCTTCCTCTGTTCCTTCTTATCGGTCAAAAGGGCGTGCTCCATACGCAATTTGACCGAGCCTGAGAAGCAAAATGTTCGACGGCCCGTCAGCCTGCGGTCACAATCCCCGCCATGGCACAACCGCCCGCCAAACCGACCCAGGGCGCAGCACCTGCGAAGACCGCCGCCCCGCCCGCGAAGCCTGCCGCCGCGCCGGCAAAAGCCGCGAGCCCACCCGCCGCCGCGAAGCCCGCTGCCGCACCTGCCTCTGCTGCCAAGCCGGCCGCACCGCCCCCGGCGCCCGCCGCGCCGCCAAAAGCGCCGGTCGTCGCCGCCGACGTCATGCACCCGGACGCGATCCGCTTGGGCCTCGCGCCGGAGCACGCCGAGAAGCTCGGCAAGCAAGCGGCCGCCTTCTACGCCGAAGGCGACTACGCCGCCGCCGCCGAAGCCGCCAAGCTGGCCACCTTCTGCAACAAGACCATCGTCTCGAACTGGACGCTGCTCGGCGCCAGCAAAGCGCACCTCGGCCAGACCCAAGACGCCCGCGCCGCCTTCGACCAAGCGCTCGTGATCGATCCGAACGACATCCCCGCGTGGGTGAGCCTCGGCGAGCTTTGCATCGGCGAGAAGGACTTTTCGAACGCGGCCAAAGCGCTGCAAAAAGCCGTCGAGCTCGACAAGAGCGGCACCCACCCCGCCGCCCGCCGCGCGCGCATGCTGCTCGTCTCCCGCAAGCAGTGGCAGCACGGCATCCCGAAGTAGCGCTCGGTCGCACGCATGCCGCGTCCGACGATGCTCATCAACTGGGGCTACTACTTCGCGGTCGGCCACGTCGTCGAAGCGCTGAAGATCGCGCACGGCTACGTAGCGAAGATGCCGGATCTCGAGGTGCACTTGATCTTGCCGCAGCAAGCACCGGCCGATCTCGCCCGCGCGTCGCCAGCGGTGAGCCGCGTCTACACCGTGAATCCCTACGCGATCGCGCAAGAGGGCGAGAGCTCCATCGCGTTGGCCTGCATCCCGCGCGTCTTCGACTACGTGGTCGAGTACGACTTTCCCGAAGGTCCGGCGCCGCCGGCGATCGCGCCCTTCGCCGAGCTCTTCGAGCGCCGCTTCCTCGCGCGACGGTGGAAAGGAAGCTCGAACGACCGCTACGTCCTTCCGGAAGGCGGTCAACCGGAGTACGACTTCAACGCGACCGTCTCGCTCACGCTACCGGACGCCGCACGCTTCGCCTCGCCGATGAACGATCACCGCGGGCCCAAGATCGCGCTACTGCTGGCGGGCGGCGGCGGTGCCGGCGCGTATCCTTCGCTCGGCTTCTGGCAACGCATGTGCGCGGCAATCCGCCGTGAATTTCCCGACGTGCGCTTCGCGCTGACGGGACAATCGGGCGCCGAGCGACGCGGAACGTACACGTCATCGTACCCGCGCGCGGCCGTCAACGCGCTCTTCGACGCTGATGCGGAGCTCGTCGACGCGTACGACATCGGCCTCTGGCGCCAACTCGGGCTCATCGCCGAATGCGACATGCTGATCTCGCCGCACACCGGCTTCTCGTTCCTCGCGCCGTGCGTCGGCACGCCGTGGCTCGCGCTCTCCGGCGGCCATTGGTCCGAGTACCTCATGAACGGCCGGCCGTTCTACTGCGTGCTGCCGCGCTGCGAGCGCTATCCCTGCCGCGGCTTCATCAAGCCCGAGTGCCGCGTGAAGTACGGCGGCGACGACTACTTCGAGTGCATGAGCGACCGCGCGCTCGAACCGAAGATCGCCGAGATCGTCGCTGGCGTCCGCAAGCTGAAGGACCCTTCGTTCTCGTACGAGATGGCCGTCGCGGAGCACCTCGAGCGCGTCCAAAAAGGCACGCTCCGCCACGACGCTTTTCGTTTCTTCGATTGGTGGCAGGCGAAGGACTAGGGGCTTATTTCCAGTTACCGATGATCTGGCTCGCGACTTCGCCGAACTTCTTCAACGCGTTCGACGCGGCGCTGTCGGCCTTCGTCATGCGCTCCATGATCATCTGCATGCGGAGCTGCTGCGCTTCGCCTTGCTCGGAGAGAGAGTCGCGGGTGTCGCGCATCTTCGAGATGTCATTCTCGGCGCTCTCGAAGTTCGTCTGATAACCGCCGCCGGTCTCGATCTCGTGCTCCTGTTGGCGCAGCGCCGCGTCGTCGGCCGGCGGAGCGGCTCCGTCCTCGGTCACTTCGCGCGAGCCCTCGGCTTCGAGGAACGACTGCTGCTTGTTCAGGCTCTTATTGTAATATTCGGGATCGCCGCCGCCGCCCTTCGGAAAGGGGACCCCCTTCTGTGCAATCATCTTCTCGGTCATCCCCTCGAACATGAGCTCTCCCTTGTTCTTGTGGGGGTTCTTCTTTGTGACGCCACCACCGCCGCCGGTGGGCGAACCGCTACCCGATGGCGAACCGCTACCCGATGGCGAACCGCTACCCGACGGCGAGCCGCTGCCCGACGGCGAACCGCTGCCCGACGGCGAAGCGCTACTTGACGCCGACGCGCTCGGCGACGGCGGGCCTTCGGGCGGCGGCGGGCCTTCGAGCATCTCTCCGTGCTGGCGCAGCGTCGCTTCGCCGGTCGTGTAGTCGATGTCGACCTTCGGCATCTGTAGCTGTTGGTATTTCAGGTAGTCGTCGAAGTCCTTGTATTTGGACTTCGTCGCCGGATCCATCGCGTCGTAGGTCGCGCGCGCCGACTTCTTCATGTCGGCGAGCTCGTCCTTCATGATCTGCTCGGCCTTACGCAGCGCAGATCGGCGCAGGCGCGTCGCGTCCATCTCGCCGAGCATCTCGCGCATGTCTTTGCGCGCGTCTTGCGAGATCAGCATGAACATCATCATCACGGCGTCTTCGATGCTCATGTTCGAGAAGTTGACGCCCATCTGCTGGCCTTTGCCCTGCAAGATGTTGCCGATGTCGCCGAAGACCTTGCCGCCCTCGCCGTTCAAGCGCGCGGACAGATCCTGAATGTCTTGGTTGGATGCCGTGGCCTGGGTGTCGAGGTTCGAGGTCGTGCGCATCGACGCGCCGTCGTTGCTGCCGACTTCCTTCTTGAGCTCGCCGTTCAGCGCCTTACCCATGCGCACGGCTTCCTTCAACGTCTCTTTGAGCTGCGGATCCGCCTCGATCGCTTTGGCGATGTCGGCCGCGGTCTGCACCAGATTGCCCGTCTTCTGCAGCACGCCTTGCTGCAGCTTCTCGAACACCGCCGCGTAAGCCTTGCCAACTTCGGTCTCGAGCGCCTTGCGATCCTTCGGCGACGGAAAGCCGGTGAACGATTGCGTCGCGCCGATCTCTTCGGGGACCACGGCCAAGGCGAGCGAGTCGAGCGAGAACCCGGTCGGGAACGCGCCGGCGCTGGCGGTGCTCGCTTCTTGCGCGCCGATCAACGAGCCGCCGAGCGCGCTCAAGGTATTTCCACCGGAGATGGTCGCGCGGGCGGTCGCCACGTTGCCCGACAGCGCCTGCGCTTCGAGCGCGCTCATGGCCAGCGTCGCCGCCGCCTGTGCTGCTGCCGCGTCCGGAGCGCCGGCCTTGTTGCCGACCGGCTTGCCGGCCGGGGCAGTCGGCTGCTGAGTGACGACGCGGGGTTGGTTTGTGATTTTGGGATCTGACATGACCCTATCTTCCTCGATCGGGGTGTTTGCGGCTAAGTTTCTTGAGGTATTCCGCCCACATCCGGGACTTCTCAGCGGAAAACAAAAGGGTTTTTAGAGCGGCGCGAGCCAGCGTTCGTATTCTGGCCGCTCACCGCGGACGACCGCCATGTACGTCTCGCGGATTTTTTGGACGACAGGGCCGGGCGCGCCGCTGCCGATCGTGCGGTGGTCGATCTCCCGAACCGGGGTGATCTCGGCCGCGGTGCCGGTCAGGAACACTTCGTCGGCCGTGTAGAGCTCGTCGCGGGCAAAGCGGGCCTCGGTGACCTTGAGCCCCATGTCTTCCGCGAGCTTGATCACCGTGTCGCGCGTGAGCCCGCCGAGGATCTGCGCGCCGTACGGGGGCGTGCGCAGCACTCCGTTTTTCACGAGAAAAATGTTCTCGCCGGTGGCCTCGGCGACGAAGCCGTCGTCGTCGAGCATGATCGCTTCGTTGAAGCCGCCGAGCAGCGCCTCGCGCTTCGCCAAGATCGAGTTGACGTATTGGCCGCAGATTTTGCCCTTGGCCAAGAAGCCGTGGTTCGACATGCGGCGAAAGCCCGAGACGCGGCAACGGATGCCTTTCTCGACGCCCTCTTTTCCGAGGTAGGGGCCCCAATACCAAGTGATGATCGAGATGCGCGTCGGGTTCGACATCGAGCCGACGCCCATCTCGCCGGCGCCCATGAACGCGAGCGGCCGCACATACGCTTCTTGTTGATTGTTCGCGCGCAGCGTCTCAAAGCACCCTTGCATCAGCTGCTCGCGCGTAAACGGCATGTCGAGGAGCACCATCTGCGCCGACTGAAAGAGCCGATCGATGTGCTCCTTCAAGCGGAAGACGTACGAGCGATCTTTGCCCTTGTAACAGCGGATGCCTTCGAAGACGCCGAGCCCGTAGTGGAGCGTGTGCGTCAACACGTGGATCTGCGCGTCGTCCCAAGGACGCAGCGCCCCGTCGAGCCAAATCTTGGATGCTTTTTCGACGATCGCCATACGTTATCGGTACACCTTTGCGCTGGGCGGGAAAAGGGCCAACGGGGCGAGCGGTGCCGCCCAAGGTCACGTCAGCTCAGCCGCGCGAGGCGAGCAGCGACTGCACGCTGAACACGAGCACCAGCGCGAGCAAGATGAGGTGTGCATAGCCGCGAAAGTCGCTCGGCGCGCCCGGCGTCTTGGCGCTCGCCGCGAGGACGGCCACGTCGCCGGCGGCCCAGCGCTTGGCGAGCTCTTCGCGCGAGACCGGCTGAAAGCTCGACTCTTCGAGCGACGCGATCGCCGACGTCGCGGTGCCGATGATCGGTGGACCGCCCTCGCTCGCAGCCAGCGCATAGTGGCCGGGCGCGGGGAGGCTCGCCGTCGGATTGCTCGCATCGACGGCGATCGGCGGCGACGGCTTCTTCGTCTGCCCGAGCGCGACGACGTGCGCGCGGCTCACGCCCGCCGGCAGGACCAGCTCGCCCGGCACGCCGGCAACGTACGCGCGATCCGGCGCGCTGCGCAGCGTGCCGCCCACGTAGCGCAGCATCTGGGCGGCGAGCGGCGCGAATACGGGCCGAATCGCGAGATCGCTGAAGTCGCGGTCGATCGTGCTGAGCCACATGAGCACGCGGCCCTCGTTCGGCGCCGCCGCGCGCTCGAGCAACGCCGGCGCGCCCGAGCTGAAGCGCATCAGCTGCCGCGTCTTGTTCAAGTCCTGCGCCTCGACGAAGAAGTGGCGGAAGGTGTGGCTCTGCGTGAACGCCGGCTCGCTCACCGGATCGAAGCGGCGAAACACCGGGTGCTGCCACGCGATGTCGGTGAGCCCGAGCGCGCTCGCGAGCACGTCGTGCGCCTTCGGATCGGCGACCGCCCACTGGTCGCGCAAGCGCGCCGGCAAGATCGCGCCGAAGACCTCGTTGTACGCTTCGAAGCTCACCCGATCGCCGAGCGTGATGAGCAGGCCGCCGCCCTTCTTCACGAAGTCGGCGATCTCTTGGCCGACGCTCGCCGCCGGCGCCGGAACGTTCGCGAGCACGAGCACCTTGTGCGCGTCCAAGCGCTGCGTCGAGAGGTCATCGGCGGCGACGACGTCGAAGGCGACCTCGGGCTTGGCGACTTGCAGCGCGCGCTCCAGGTAGAAGATCTCGTCGCGAAAGCTCACGCTTTTTGGATCGCCGTTGACGACGAGCACGCGCGGCTCGGCGAAGCGCTCGATCGCCAGCGGCGCCGTGTCGTCGTCGGCGTAACCGTCTCCCTCCGCCGCGATCGTGACGTCGCCCGGGTGCAGCCCGTCCGCGAGCTCGGTCAGCGTGAACTCACGCTCGCTGACCGCGCCAGGTGGCAGCTCGATGAAGGCGCGCGCGCGCACTTGGCCGTCGAGGGTCAGGCGCAGCTCGCCGCTCGCGGGCGCCGCGCCGAAATTGCGCGCGGTGACGATGACCCGCTCGCCGCCGTCGGACAGATGCTCGTGGACGAGCGGCCCGAGGCCCACGTTCGCCAGCGCGCGCGGCGGATCGTCGCGATCGGCCGCGTCGACGAGCGTGACAGCGTGCACCTTGGTGCTCGCCAGCGCGTCGCCTGCGCCGAACGCGTTCTCGCTCAAGTCCGAGATGAGAAAGAGGTCGACGGAGCCTTCTCCAAAGAGCTCGAGGCCGCGCTTCACGGCGCTCGCGAGGTCGCCGCCACGCGGGCCCGGCGTCACGTCTTCGAGCGCGCCGATGAGCGCGGTGCGATCGGCGTTCGGCTGCGCCGCGAGCGGGCGCGGCTCCGTATCGGCGACGACGACGAGCGCGAGCCCTTGCGAACGATCGCGCAAGATCGCTTCGGCCTTCTTCTTCGCGCGCGCGAGCAAGGTGCTGCTGCCGAGGCGGTAGCTCATGCTGTGCGACGCATCGAGCACGATCAACGTGTCGGAGACGGCGACCGGCGCGACCAAGCTCTTCAGGCCCGGCCCCGCGAGGCCGAACGCGAGCAGCGCAACGATGGCGATGCGCAGGAGGAGCAAGAGCAGCTGCCGCAGTTGCTCTCTGCGGGCGAGGCGCTGCACCACCTCTTCCAGGAAGTCGTAGGCCGAGAACATCAGGACCGGCGCGCGCTTTCGGCCGATCAAGTGGATCGCGATCGGCACGCCGATCAACGCGAGGCCGAAGAGCAGCGCGGGCGAGAGGAAGCTCATGCGCGCACTCTCAGAAGGTGCATGCGCCGCGAGAGATACGCGCTCAGAAGCTCGGCCGGAGGGCCGTCGGTCCACGCGAGCTGGTGATCGATGCGCGCCGCCGACAAGCGCACCGCCACCTCTTGGCGATAGCGCTGCATCTCTTGCACGAACATCTTCTGCAGCACGCGCGGCTGCACGAACATGCGCCGGCTGTCTTCCATCGACGAGAAGAACGCCGGCGTCTCGAAGGGAAAGTCGCGCTCGTCCGGGTGCTGCACGTGTAGCACGCTGACTTCGATGCCACGCGCGGCGATGACCTCGAGCGCGTCGAGCACGCTCTGGTCACCGGGCCGCGCGCGATCGAGCAAGTCGCTGATGACGATGCACAAGCCGCGGCCGCGCACGAGCTCCGTCAGGCTCGTGACGCCTGCGGCGAGGGCGCCTTTGCCCTTCGGCTGCGCGCGCACCAAGCGGTGCACGATCTCTTCGAAGTGCGACGAGCGCGTGCGCGCCGGCAAGAATTCACGGCCGCCATCGGCAAGCGTCATGAGGCCGACAGCGTCGCGCTGGCTCAACGCCAAGTGACAGAGCCCGGCCGCGAGCGTGCGCGCGTACGCGAGCTTGTTCGTGCCACGCGTGCCGTCGCCGTAGCCCATGGAGCCGCTCGCGTCGAAGACGACGTAGACCTTCAAGTTCGCTTCGTCTTGGAATTGCTTCAGGTAGTAGCGATCGAAGCGCGCATACGCCCGCCAGTCGATGCGGCGCACGTCGTCGCCCGGCGCGTACTCTTTGTGCTCGGCGAACTCGACCGAGGTGCCGCGGCGCTTGGCCGAGTGGATGCCGCTGATCGCGCCGAGCGACGCTTCTTTGGCGGCGAGCGTCAGCTGCTCGACGCGCGCGATGACGTCCGGGTCGAGCGCTTCCATTAGGGCGTGTCCCTGAATTGGTGTCCAGCCCATTTCGGGCGCTTTTTGGTCAGCTTCCGACGAAAAATCCTCGGAATGGAACCACCATGACTGCGGTTTTTCATCGAAATCTGCCTCAAAAATCGCCTCGAACTGAGCTGAACCCCAATCCAGGGACACGCCCTACGGCTTACTGTGATCGAGCAGCATCGAGATGAGCTTCGTCGGCGACAGGCGCTCGGCCTCGGCGCGAAAGTTCAGGATCAAACGGTGCTGCAGCACGCTGCGCGCGAGCGAGCGGATGTCGTCGACGTCGACAGCAAAGCGGCCTGAGAGGAGCGCGCGGGCCTTCGCCGCCAACACCAAGTGCTGCGCCGAGCGCGGGCCGGCGCCGAACGAGAGATAGTTCTTCACGAAGTCCGGCGCGGTCTCCTCGGCCGGCCGGCTCGCCCGCACCAGCTTCACCGCATACGCCAGCACGGCGTCGCCGATCGGCACCTTCGGCACGAGGTTCTGAAACGCTTCGATCTCTTGCGGCGTCAGCACCGGCTTCACTTCGCCGGTCGTCGTCGAGGTGGTGCTCTCGACGATGTCGAGCTCTTCCTCGAAGCTCGGATAGCCGACGTCGATCATCAGCATGAAGCGATCGAGCTGCGCTTCCGGCAGCGGATACGTCCCTTCTTGCTCGATCGGGTTCTGCGTCGCGAAGACGTGAAAGGGCCGCGGCAGGTCATAGGTGTTGCCGCCGGCGGTCACGCGCCGTTCTTGCATCGCCTGCAAGAGCGCCGCCTGCGTCTTCGGCGGCGTGCGGTTGATCTCGTCGGCGAGCAGCAAGTTCGCAAAGAGCGGGCCTTTGATGAAGCGGAACTGCCGGCGCCCGGTCGTGTGATCTTCTTCGAGCACGTCGGTGCCGGTGACGTCGGACGGCATCAAGTCCGGCGTGAACTGCACGCGATTGAACTGCAGGTGCAGCGCTTGCGCCAGCGTGGAGATGAGCAGCGTCTTCGCCAGGCCGGGCACGCCGACGAAGAGGCCGTGGCCGCCGGAGAAGAGCGTCACGAGCAGCTCGTCGATGACCACCTCTTGGCCGACGATGCGCTTCTTGATCTCGGCGACGAGCAGCTTCTTCTTCTCGGCCATTTGCCGCGCGAGCTCTTTGTCTTGCGGGTTCTTCGACGAATCCTGATTCTGCGCGAGCTCGACGATGGTTCCGGTCATGTGGTGCCCTCAAAAACTTCCGACGACTTCGAGCTGATCCCTGGTGGAGCGCTTCGTGCTTTCGATCTTCGTCTTACCATCGCGCGCGAGCAGCTCCACATCCTTCGTGTCTTTCGGCACCGCGGCGCCGGCGATCGGATAGGCGATGGTGACGCCGTTCGCGAGCCGCGCGCGGCCAAACGGTGCGTAGAAGATGCTCAGGCGCTCGTCGCCCTTCGGCTGTTCTTTGGGCTTCGGCAGCTCTTTGCCCGACGCCCACTCGCCGTGGCGCTTGGCGGTGTCGACAGCGGGGCCGATCTCGAGCTTCTGCAGCGCCTGATGGATCTCGGGGTTGAACGGGTTCTGATAGAGCGCGGCCATGTAGTGCGTCTTGGCGCCGGCGCTGTCGTTGCGCTTCATCGCCAGCCGCCCGAGCGCCAGGTGCGCCGGCGCGAACTGCGGGTGCGGCACGAGCAGCTCCTTCAAGATCGCTTCGGCGCGCGTGTCGTCGCCGTTTTGGATCAGCGCCATCGCGAGCTTGTTCGACAACGACGGGTAGCGCGGGCCGGCCACGGTGTACGCCTTCTCGTACTCGACCGCCGCCGCCTTCGTGCGCCCGCGCAGGTGCAGGAGCTCGCCGAGGCGCGCGAAGTCTTGCACTTTCTTCTCTTGAATCGGCTCGAGCTCGTCGCTGAGATCTTCCTTGCTGCGCCGATCCTTCAGCGCGATCTTCGAGATCTGCGCGCCGGCGAGCGTCTTGCCTTTGAAGGTCTTCAGCTTCTCGCGCCAGTCGATGAGGAACTGAGCGAAGGTCTTGCCGTACACGCTGGCCACCGCCGTCTCGACCTCGGCGCCTTGGCCGATCTTCGCGAGCACGTCCTTCAGCGCCGACATGCCGCGCTTCTCTTGCAGCATCTGGATCGCGACGAAAACCTCGGCAAAAGCGAGGCCGCTGTCTTCTTGCGACGGCAGCTTCGCCATCGACGGGTGCATCTTCTCGAAGGGGATGAACTTGCCGGTCTTCGCCGCGCTCGCGAGCAGGTTCACCGAGCCCGGCGACAGCGCGCGCCCGGCCTCGCCGTCCCAGCGCGTCTCGACGAACTTGGCGATGCCCTCGTGCAGCCAGATCGGCACGCGGTTCTTCGACACCAGGTTGATGACGAGGTGCGTGTACTCGTGCGCGAGCGTGTCGGCCCAATCGTAGCCGTAGTAGGTCGCGAGCGGACTCGTCACCATCAGCCGATTGAACTTGCAGATCGCGATGGTGCCGGTCTTCTCGATCTCGACCGGGAGCAGCGTCGACACCGTGGCGAGGCCTTCGGCGTCCGGCACCACGAGCACGGCGATCTTGTCCGACGGATCCGGCACGAGGCCCAGATCCTGCGCGATGCGGATGTACGCGGCCTCGAGCACGGGGAGCGCGTAGTCGGCGAAGATCGCGTCCTTCCCTGCCGGATAGGCGATGCGAAAGTGCGGGCTCTCTTTCTCCAAGTAGCCGCGCGTCATCTGCTCGGTGCGCGTCACGATGTTCGCATAGTAGGGATCGGGCTCGTCGCCCTGCTCGATCGCGAGCGCGTAGAGGCTGGCGGCGCTCTGATATTCGCCGCGGTGAAACTGCACGCGCGACGCGAGCTCCAAGACGTCGGGATCCTTCGGCGCCTTCTGCACCAGCTCTTCGGCGATGGCGCGCGCTTGCGGGAGCTGCCACTCGCTGAGCGCCTTGTGCCCGGCGATCGTTTCGAGGTCGAACTGTCCGGCGAGCACCAGCGTCGCGAGGAGCGCGCTCATTTGATCAGTTCCTTGTAGAACTCGTCGACTTGCTGCTTGAACTTCTGCGGCGTGCCTTGCTTCATCGCGTCCAAGATGTCCCGGCGAAACTCCGGCGGCACCTTGAACTGCTCGCCGCTCGGGATCTCCACCTTCTCTTGGTTGCGCGCGTCGTTGCCGTCGCCGAACGGGTTCGGCATGCCGCCGATCGGCATGGGCATCGCGCCGCCCTGACCTTGGCCTTGGCGCTTCATCGCGTCCTTCATCTTCTGCAGCTGGCCGAGCGCCGCCGCTTGGCTCGACACCGCGCGGCCGGCTTGCTTCTGCCCGAGCTCCTGGCCGGCGCGCTCCATCGATCCCTTGGCGCCCTCCATGTCGGACTGCGCGTTCTGGTCGAACATCGGCGCTTGCTTGTTGATGTCTTTCATCTGCTGGCTGATCTTGCCGGTGCGCTGCGCGATCTCTTGTTGCCGTTTTCGGAGCTCGTCGAGCGCTTGCATCTGCTTCGGCGAGAGCACGTCCTTCGGATCCGGAAACAGCTTCTCCAGGCGCTTCGCGACCTCCGCGATCTTGCCGTACGCTTCTTGCGCGGCCTTGTGCGCATCGTCGGCGCGCTTCCCTGAGCTGTTCGACGTGAGCTGATCGATCCGCGCCAGGCTCTTCAACGACTCGGTGACGTCGCGCGCTTCCGCCTGCGCGTTCCTCGCCATCTCGCGCGCTTCCAAGAAGTCACGCTGCTCCAACGCGTTCCTCGTGTCGCCGACCCGGCTCTGCGCTTTGTCGAGCCCGCCCGAGACGCGCGGCTCTTTTTCGTTGGCCTTCTGCAACGCGCGCTCGGCGTCTTCGAGGTCCTTCAGCGACTGCTTCACCATCTGATCGAGGTTCTGTCCGAGCTGCTTCTGCGCCGCTTCCCGGTAGGCCTGCTCGGCGTCGCGCGTCTTCTCCATCACGTCTTTTTGCGCCGCCTCGACCGCTTCTAGGTTCTGCGCCATCTCCTGCAGCTCGCGCTTGAGCTCGCTGTAGCGTTCGCCGCCGTACTCCTGCTCGGCGTCGTTCATGGCGTTTTCCATGTTCTTGATCTGGTTATCCAAGCGATCGAGCTCGCCAGCCAATTCGTCCAAGCGGTTCTCCGCGAGGAGCTGATCCACCTTGTCGAAGATGTTCTCCATCGCGCGCCGCTCGACGGCCTCGCGGTTGACGAACTCTTGCGGCAGGCCTTTTCGCAGCTCGGCCATCTTCTGCATGATCTCGCCGATGCGCCGCTTGAGCTCGTTGATCTCGGCTTCGAGCGCCGTCTTCAGCGCTTCGTCCCCGGTCTCTTTGTACTTTTGCAGGAGCTCCTTCAGCTGCTGACTCGTCGCCTGCAGCTCTTTGGCCTGCGCCTTCATCTCTTCGATGGCCGCGAGCGCGCGGAGGTCCTCGAAGTAGATCACCGTCTTTTCGAGCAGCAGCACGGTCTCGTTCTGGCGCTGCGCGGTGGTCGCCAGGTTCTGCGGCGTGCGCGACTTCGACAGCGCCGTGTCGAGCAGCTTCTTTGCCGAGTACGCCTGGCGCATCTCGATGGCGCTACGCTCGGCCGCGAGCGCGAACTTCGACTGACCGCCCTCGGCGTCCTTCAAGCCCTTGGCGATGTCCGACAGCTCCATCGCCACGCTGAGGCCGCGCTCGTCGACCGGCAGCGCCTTTTGCGTGTACGCGGTGGAGTCGGCGCTCTCGCTCAAAGGATTCTCGAGCTCATCGCCCAGCTGATCGACCAGCTTGTCGACGACCGCCCGAAAGCGCGCGAGCAGCTGGCGGCGGTGCTGGTCGGACGAGAAGGCCGTGATCTTGCGCTGGCGCGACGTCGTCTTCTTCGGGCCGCTCACCGTGTCGTTGTCTTTGGCTTCGAGCTCGATGGTGACGATGTCGCCCGGCTTCAACTGCAACGTCGACAGATCGAAGGCGTAGTCGCTGCGAATCCGCTGCTTCTGCTCCGGCGCCGGCAGCACCACGCGCTGCACGTTGCCCGAGTTCACGCGGTAGTTGAGCGCGATCTCCGAGATGGCGAAGTCGTCGTCCGACGCGTACGCGATGCTCAGCCGCC
This sequence comes from Deltaproteobacteria bacterium, assembly GCA_020848545.1. Taxonomy (GTDB): domain Bacteria; phylum Myxococcota; class JADLHZ01; order JADLHZ01; family JADLHZ01; genus JADLHZ01. The sequence goes on from JADLHZ010000009.1 coordinate 82,987, forward strand.
CGGTGTCCTTCAGCTCGAGATCTTGCGCCGGCTCTCTGATCTCGATCGTCGGATACTTGTCCTCGTCGACGACGATCGCGTGGCCCTTGCGCTCCTTCAGCTCGCTGCCGAAGAGCGGCTTCACGCTGAAGCGGTAGCGATCGTTCTTGTCGATCATGAATTCGCCAATGAGATCGCGCCCGTCGACCGCGAGCGGCACCACGCGGGCAGCGTTGCCCTCGCCGATGGTCAGCGACGCCGAGCGCGGCGGCTTTTCGGCGGTGGCGCGTAGCTGCACGGTCGTGCCCTTCAGCCCGCGGATCGTCCCGTCGCCACCCTTCACTTCGCGCGCGTGCAGGCCGGTGTACGCCGGATAGCGGAGCGTGAGCTGCAGATCGCCGACGAGCGGCAAGTCCGAGATCTCGGCTTCGCTCGTGCTGGCGAACGCGCGGACGAGCGCGCGGTGCTGCGCCGGAAAGATCGCCGCGCTGACGATGAGCAACAGGCCGGCGATCGCGAAGGTGTAGTTGGCGCGGCGTTCGAGATCTTTGAACGCTCGATCGACGCGCTCGTTCGCCTTGCTCGCGTCGAGCGCCGCTTCGGTCTCTTCCAAGTGCGCTTCGACGAGCGACAGGCTCGGCGGCGGCCGTCTTTGTGCGCGCATGCCGCCGGCGTTCTTCCAGGCGATGAGCTCGGACGCCGTCTGCACTGCCGAGCGGCGGCCTTCGCTCTGAAGCGCCACGACCTCGGCGATGCGCGTCGAGGCGAAGATGCGACGCGGCCACTTGTACTTCAGGAGGACGACGGCGCCGGCGAGCGCGACGAGCAGGCCCGTGCGCAAGATCCACGCGGCGAGGCCGACCGAGATCGCGAGCGAGAGCGGCGCCAAGATCGCCCACAAGGCGAGGACGATCGCGCCGGCGCCGAGCGCGAGGAGGATTCGTTCTTTCCTTTGCGCCCGGTGATGCGCTGCGTCTAAGTGCGTCTGGAGACGCTGCGCCACGGGCTTCGGCGAAGACATCGGTCTATCGTAACACACGACCGCGCCGAAGCCATCCCGCCCGGGCGCACTATATATATGTCAGTTTTTCTTTCGCGGCTTCTTCGGCCCGCGCTTCTTGAACGCCGCGAATTGGCGTTCGAGCTTGGTGACGCGGCGGTCGAGGGCGGTGTCTCGCGAGGCGCTGCCGGTGAAGCCGCGGACGACCTGCGTGCCGAACCAGTCGAGGCGGGTGCCGAAGCGGTCGAGACGGGTGCCCATGGACTCGATGTTAGCGCCCATGGACTCGATGTTCGTGCCCATGGACTCGATGTTCGTGCCCATGGACTCGATGTTCGTGCCCATGGACTCGATGTTCGCGCCCATGGACTCGATGTTCGCGTTCATCCCTGCGATGGCCTCAGCCATCCGGTTGGTCACGGTGGTAAGCGCGCGAATATCCGTCCTCATCTCTCTCGTCTCTGCCCTCATCTCTTTCCGCAGCCCGATCATTTCGTGACGAAACTCCGTCTGCCCCTCCGCAAGCTTGATCTGCCCCTCCGCCAGCGCGCTCAACAACGTCTTCAACTCAGGATCCATGCGCATACCCTCCTATATTATAGGGTGGCGTCGCGGATGACGACCGAAACCGTCAAATCCGCCAGATCGCGAACGCGCTGAAGGCTTGTCGTTCCTACACAATCGACCACGTCCAAACTCGTGGACGGCGTTGTCAACGCCCGCTGACGGCCCCTGCGCAAACGCTGACGAATTCCGTGGCCTGCCCGTTGCACTCACGATCCCCCGTGTCGATCGAAGAAGCCGCGCGCCTCGGCGTGCTGACCCCGCAGACGTCCGTGCGCATCGAGACGGAGGAACCGGTCACGCCGCTGCCGCTGGATCCGCCGCCTGTCGACTGCGTCGCAGACGAACGCGCGATCACCGTCGACATCGTGGGCGGCGCCTCCGTCGTCGCGTCACTGACCCCACCGCTCGCCCGCGGCATGCATGTGCCGGCGCGCTTCCTCGACGCCGCTTTCTTCGCGCTCGATTCCTTGACGTACTTCTCGTCCCTGAACACCGAACGCTCCGACCTCGCGCCGACCGCCGCGGTCGACTTCGAGGCGGAGCTCTTCGATCGCGCGGACGAAGCCATCGACGTGCTCGAAGACGACTCGGTGCCGGCTGACGTCCGCACCGCCGCGGCGAACTACCTCTTGTACACGGCGATGTTCATCAAGCTCGGCAACGACGAGGCGCACGCCGGCCGCTTGTCGCTCACGACGCTGCGCTCGCGCTTGCACTTCGACACCGATCCGCCGACAGGCCTCAGCGCAGGCCGTGCGCTGCGCCGCGAGATCGTCGCCCGCGAGCGCTTTGCGTTGGCGGCGTTGCAGCTCGTCGCCAGCGTCGACGGTCGTCCCCTGATCCACGGCTTCGTCGAGACGACGCGCGCGCGGATGGAGATCGAAGGCACGTTCATGCTGAGCGACACGACGCTCGACGGCATGCTCGCGACGATGGGTGACCGCGGCATCTTCAACCTCGTCTCCACTTTGGCCGGCGTCGAGGCGCGGCATTTGTCGGAAGCGCAGCGTGCGGAGGTGTTCGAGCGCCTGCGCGTCATCATCGCCAACGCCAACAAGGACGACGCCCCGAGCCGCGACTCCCACGCGCCGTGGGGCGCCGAAGTCGCGCAGGTGCTCATCGCCGACGCGTGCATGCGTTACACGCTGGACGAGGCCGGCGAGCGCTATCCCTTGGCGCTGATGTTCGTCTCGCTCGGGCCGGCGATCGCGATGTACGAGCGCGTGCTCGCAAGCACCGAAGGCGAAGACTGGCCGCTGCGCGCCGCCGTCCTGGAGCGCCTGCGGATCGCGCGCGAGCTACAGCGACGCATCTTCGGCGACACAGACGCGATGTCGCTGCCAGACATGCGCACGCGCTTCGACAGCCGCGAGGTCATCGACATGGCGCGCTGCTCGCACTGCCACGACCCGCGTTGATGTGACGTTTTCCACGCTTTCTTTCGTTGGCGCGAATCGACGGTCGTCGGCTAAGATCGTCGGAGGGGAAGCAACGACCACTCGAAACGGCAAACTGTGCGTGGACTACTTGCCGATCCTCGAAGCGATCGACCTCTCGCGCGGACGCGCGTGCGCAGGCATTCAGTCCGGGACCACGCCGAATCGCGCCTGCCGAAAATGCCGATCGCTCGTGAAGGCAACCTTCACCCCATGTTTCTTCATCAACGCGAAGCTCGTACAATCGGTGAACGACAAGCGTCGATCCTCGAGCTTGAAGAACCACTTGAGGGCGTCCTTGCGGCAGTCGGCGTCGACGTCGAACCACACGAGCCGCTGACTGGCGGAGACGATTGACCACCAGTTTCTCGCGCTCTCCCTGCCGAGCCGAACCCGCATCAGCGTGAGCGTCTCGTCGAGCACGAAGGTCGAGCTCACGAGCCGGCCGCCCCTCGCGAGCCATCGATCCCTCGTCTCGCGAGCGGCATCGTGTTGCGGATCGGCAGCGTCGAACATCATCATCCAGCCGGCCGTGTCGACGAAGATGGGCTTCATCGGAGGCTGCCGTACAGGTCCTCGTCGTGGTCTCGCGAGCTGCGACCGTCGCGAGAGCGCCCCACCGCCCTTGCTCCCAGCAGTGAATCACCCGCTGAGGCCGGTGAAGCTTCGTCGTCTGAGACCGCCACGATACGAAACGCCGGTCGATTGCGGTACATCACGGTAATCCGTTCACCGCTGCGCGCCCGCTGGACGATAGTGCCCAACTTGAGGCGAAGCTCTTTCGCGCCGATGAGAGTGTCCATTCAACGAAGTTTACCTGAAGGTTAACTTAGCCGCAATCGCGCGCCGAGGCATCAGCCGCCAAAGATCGTTCTTAGACCCGCACGTCGTCCAGCCGACCCAGCAGCAAGACGAGCATCGTGGTGACCGGCAAAGCGAACCCTGCGAATCGATGACGACCAGATCTGTCGCCACCTGGGCGCACACTTCCGGACATGGCGTGGCTCATTTTCGCGGCGAACCTCTTTGTGCTCTACCTGTTCTACGTCTCCATCCGCTCGCAACGTGACGATCGGCGCCGCACGGTCGAGCTCGGCCTGGCGCGTTCGTGGCAGCGCCACACCGGCGGATCGGAAGTTCGGTGATCGCCGCGACGACCTTTGCGCGGCCGCCGCGACGCTCGCAGTGAAGGACGTCGAAGGCGATGGTGCGTTTGAGGAGCTCGGCCCAGGGCATGGTGGCAGAAGGGCGCGCGGAGCTTCTTCGTGGTGCGTGGTGGATGCTCGTGAGGTGGAGCCAGCGGGCGCGCTGCCATCGACGCGGGAGACACGGCGATGGGTGGGCACACGCACGATGTCGCGCCGGTGTTTGGCGTTGGCGGCGAGCAGGCCCGCAGCCGTCGTTGCTCGGCCCGGAGCCGCCGGTCGCGCTCGTTGAACCGGTCGCGCTGCTCGATCCTGTCCTGTCGCTCGCCAGCTCCGCCTATCTTTGCATCGCTTCGCTCGCGAGCTTCCGTCGGCCCCGCCCCGTCGCTGCGCTCCTGCCCCTGCCGGAGGCGCTGCCGCGACCGGATCTCCGTTTGTGTTGCAGCCTCCTGGACCCGTTGTCACAGCCCCTCTGTCACACCTGATTCCTCAACCGATCCGGAGACTTGGCCCTGGCACGAGAGGTGCTTTTCGTTCGCCTCGAGAGGGAGTGACCCATGCGTATTGATGCCTCGACCTTCCGCCCGCTCGTCACCGTCGCCGAAGGCGCCGTCTCGCCGGATCTCGCGGTCGCCACCGCCGGGGGAGCGGTCGACGCGGTCGCGCCGCCGCGTCCGGCCGCGGTGGCGATCGACGCGCGCATGCCGCCGGCCAGCGCCGATCCTGCCGGCGAGGCGCTCGTCGCCTTCGCCGAGCTCGTGAACGCGCTCCCGGCCGCGCTGCCGCCGCTCGTCGGCAGCGCCTTCGCGCCGGACGTAGAGGGCGCGCCGTTGCCCGACGGGATGTTCGATCGTCAAACGATCGCCGTGGCGCTGTGCTGCGATCATCTGATCGCAGACGCGGTGTTGCCGGAAGATGCGCAGCAACGGCTCGAGCCGATCACGGCCTATGTGACCGCGGTGCTCGCGTTCTACGAGAGTCGCGATGAGCAGCGGGACGTTGCCGCGGCGACGAACGCTTCGGCGCTCCCCCAGGCGACGCAGCTCGCGCTTGCCGAGCTCACGCCGCGCCTCGCCGAGATCTTGCGCGGTTACACAGTGGCGGCCGCCGGCGCCGCCGTGGCGTCGACAGGTCTGCGACTGGACGGCCGGCCGCGCGAGCGGGCGCCGAATCAACCGCCGCCCCCGGCGCGTGCGGCGACTCCCGCTGACGGCCGGCCGCGCGAGCGGGCGCCGAATCAACCGCCGCCCCCGGCGCGTGCGGCGACTCCCGCTGACGGCCAGCCGCGCGAGCGGGCGCCGAATCAACCGCCGCCGCCGGCGCGTGCGGCGACTCCCGCTGACGGCCAGCCGCGCGAGCGGGCGCCGAACCAACCGCCGCCGCCGGCGCGTGCGGCGACTCCCGCTGACGCGCAACTAGCGGTCGAGCAAGAAGCGCCGGCATCAGGCGACGTCGTCGTGCCTTCGCCAAGCGTTGTCGAAGAAGAGCGTGCGCTCACGCGCGCGGTCGAGCGGGCCGCTGCACCGCTGCTCGCGACCTTCGACGTCTGGCCCGCTGGCGCGGACATCGACGCGCTCGTGTCGTTGGTCATGATGCAAGCGACGCGGCTCGAGGAGGCGATCACGCGAGATCAGCTCCGCGACATGGCGGCGACGACGGCGCGAAAGAAGGCGCTGCGCAGCGAGCAAACGCGGATGAAGGAAGCGCGCGCGCGGCTCGACTCGCAGATGCAGGCGGAGTTCGACGTCCTGCGCGAGAGCGGCGCGATCGCCGCCGGTTGGACGCTGGACGATTACAAGCGATGGCGCGAGTGCCAGTGGGCGGACCCGGATCCCGCGAACGCCGGCACCGTCGCCGAGCTGACGCAGCCGTCTCCGCCCCAGGCGATCCCTTTGTGGTTGCAGCAGGGCCCAGAGAGCGCGCCGGCGGAAGCGGCAGCGGTCGGCGCGAGCGACAACGTCGATGGCGGCAGCGACCCCGGCGCCGCGAGCGCGTGCGAGCGCTACGGCTTGTCGGCCGACGTCGAGCGCGTGCTTCGCCGCATCTACGACGGCTTGCCGGCCGACGAGCGTGCTCTCTACACTTCCTTCGACGATTTCCTCGCCGGGCAGGGCTTTCTCGCTGCCGACGGCATCGGCGACGTCCGCGAGAACCTCCTGCGCGTGCAAGAGCTGATCGTCGCGGCGACAGACCAGGCGCGGAGCGCTGCGACCACTGGCGCCGTCGACTCGGTCGCGCTCACCGAGGTGACGGGCGAGAACGGTCGCGTCCGACAGGCGATGCGCGAGCTCGTGCAGTGGCAGCTCCTCGCCGCCGCCGGCGTCGACGTCGGCTCGAACGTGACGCGGTGTCAGGACACGCTCGCTGAGCTCTGCGCGAACGCGCCTGCGACCGCGGCGTTCGCCGATGCCTATGCGGCCATGGTCGACGAGGTCGTCGCCGAAGCGCGCGCCGGCGTCGCGTACATGTTCGACCAGATGAACGGCTGGCAAGACGAAGGTCCGGGCGCGGTCGGCGTGAACATCGAAGACGACTTCACCGACGCCGAGGACGTCGTTCGCGGCGAGGACGAAAACCACGAGCGCTGGGTCGCGCACGAATCCGACGCCAACGAAGGAACCTCGCACGCTACGGGCGCGTGGTGGGACGGACGCGGCGGGCACGGCACCTTCCACTATCGCGAGACCGACGATGCCAATAGCAGCGGTGACCGCGAGTACGGGTTCCTCGGCGACCCGAAGCCCGGCTGGGTGAGCGCGCTCGAAGATCGACTGGGCTCGCGTCGTCAGCAGATCGACGTCTCCTCTTTTACCGCCGTGCTCGACTTTCTCGACGGCGCTGCGGCGGCGAACGCGTTCCAGCCGGCCGACATCCCCGCGGAAGATGCGATCGCAACGGGGCTCACGGCAGATGCATGCCATGAGCTGAAGCGTGTCATCGACAGTGCGCTCTCTGACCTGCGAAACCCGGCGAGTCGATACCGCTCCTGGCTCGAGGAGCGTTGCTTTGCCCAGGCAGAACCCGCTGAGCATGCGGCTGGTACGCGCATGCGTGGCGACACGGTCGACGCGCCGCTCGCGCATCGCGGCACGCTGGCGTCGTTCGACGCGGCGATCTCCGCGGTCAGCGACGAGCTCGATTCGCTGAGCGAGGCCGGTGAGATCGAGATGATCCGGCTCCAGAGCGCGCTCGATCGACGGCAGAAGATGATCGACGCGCTCTCGAACGTGCTGAAGAAGAACAGCCAGACACAAGAGAACATCGTCAGCAACCTGAAGTGAGGGACGTAATGGAGACGGCGACGGATCTGCGAGCGACAGCGGCGGCGGTGGCGCGAGGCGAGCTGAGCGCGCTCTCCTTCCTCGGCTTGACGGCGAAGGACGGCGAAGTGTTTGCAGGCTTCGCGGCGGCGTTGCTCAATCGAGGCAAGACCTCCAAGGCGGCGGCGTGCGCGCAACTCGCGGTGGCGCTCGCGCCGGGCGACGGGCTCGCGTGGCTCGTCCTCGGCTGCGCCCGAGCGCGGCTCGGACAGGACGCTGCAGCGCTGGCCGCGTACGAAACCGCGGCACGACTCAAGCCGGAGAGCGCGCGCGTTTGGGTCGATCTCGCGGAGCTCGCGCTCGCGCGCCTCGACCACACAACCGCTTGCGCCGCGCTCCGCTGCGCGCTCGCCGTGGACCCCGCCGGCAGGACGCCGGCCGGCGCGCGCGCGCAGTGGATCATCGCCCGCACGGTTCGCGAGCTCGGGGGCGGTTCGGCGACGGAGCGGCGCGCGTCGTCTCAGCGCGGGACGCCTCTATGAGCGCACCTATCGACAAGCAACGCTCCGCCGGGTGGACGGAGCCACGAGATGCTTCCGTCGCGCGCGCCGGCGCGTCGGCTGACATCGTGACACGAGCCCTCGCGCTCAACCCGGAGCTCGCCAAGACGACGTCAACCGAGGCCGCCCTCGCCGCCCTGTCGCAGCAGCGCGCGCTCCCGGCGCAGGCGAAGGCTCCGGCGCGTCCGCGGCTCCTCGACGCGCGTCCACCGGCCACGCCTGAGACGCGCGACTTCGTCGCACGCGTCGGCGCAAGCAAGCGTGACCACGCCGCCGCGAAGCTCGGCTTCGCAAAGGCCGCCGCCGCGCTCGACGCCGAGGCACGTGCGCTGGCGATCGAGCGACAGGCGCAGGCGGACGCGGCGCTTGCGGCGGTGGTCGATCTGCTTCGCCGCGTCGATCCGACGCTCGCCTCGCCGAAGACGAAGGTGGTGCTCGAGGCCGACGCGCGCTTTCTCGCGAGCATCGGCTTTCGACCGGAGCTCGCCGGACGGAAGAAGGAGAGGGATGACCATGGCGAACGTCATCAGTGAAGAAGCGGTGCGCACCTTGCTCAAGCTCAACCCAGGGCTTCGTGAGAGCCTGGCGAAGGGCGGCGCCACGACGATCGAGGTCAAAGATGCGGCCGCCCGCACCGTCGAGGGGCAGGGACCACCGCCGGCGAGCACGCCGCCGCGCACCGCGCTCAGCCTGGCTGAGGAGCTCGCGCGGATCGCGAAGACGTTCGCTGCCGCTCGCGCCGAGACCACGTTGCGCGAGAAGGCGCTGGCGGCACGGCGCGAAGCGCTGGCCAGGGAGGCACGCACTGAGGCCGCCGTGTGCTGTGAGGAGCTGGTTCGAGCGCTCATCGCCGTCGACCGAAACGTCGCCCAGCGTAGAAACCAGGCGATCCTCGAGCAGGAGAAGGCGTTCCTCGCCGAGATCGGCTTTTCGCTCGAGCGCGTGCTCGCTGCCGAACGCCGCGGTTTCTAGCGCTTCGCCTTCATCGTCAGTATGCCGCGCATCGTGCCGCCGCCCCGGCAGCTCGAGATCGTAGCGCGCGGAACTCGGACGGCTCGTCCTCGGGCCACGGCGTGATGACGATGAGGAACACCGGCCCGTTGTGGTCGATTTGCACGCCCGTGGCGCCGGCCGCGATCAACGTGCGCAGCTGATCGACCTTCACGCCCGGATCGTCGCTGCTCTTCGTGACCTCGAGCTTCACCTTCTTCGTCTTCTTCGCCACGTCGCTCAACGCCTCGAGCGCCCACTTCACGAGCTGCTCGGCCTGCGTGCTGGTGAAGTTGCTCCGCGCGATCGGATCGCCGAACGCCGCGTGCATCTGGCGCAGCGTCGAGTCCCAGTAGAGCTCGGGCTTGCGGGCGTCGGGCTGCTTGTCGTCCTTCGCGACGCACGGCGCTTTGGCGGCCTTCAACAGCGTGCGCAGGCGGTTGAGCGCGTCGTTCGTGATCGCGGTCGCGGCCTGCGGCGTCGTCTTCTCGGCCGAAACGATGTGCACGGAGACGTCGCTGTCGTCGCGGACGAGCGCATCGACCGGATCCTTCGTCCACCTCGGCGCGCGCTTCGTCTCCGAACCGTTCGGCGCGAGGTCGAGCCACGCCCAATAGCGCACGGTGATCGGATCGAAGAAAGAAGCGATCGGGTTCTTCGGGCTCCGAGATGATGGCAGCAGCCAGGGTGCCGACGACAACGACTACGACGGCGAGCCGTACGAGCTCGAGCTGCCCCCGGCGTCGGACAAGGCGAGGCGACGCAAGCGGCGTGAGTACGGGTGACGCGCGCCGCTTCACCTGTGACACGGTGATTGGCACCGCGGCAGCCGTTGTCTCAATCGCTGTCTCAGTCTGCAATGACGCAGAATCGTAGGTGTCTTTCCCTCCGAAGACCGTGGCCCACGGCTTGCTCTTCTGCCGCGGCGGAGGTCATTCATGCGCACCGTCTCATTCTCTGTCGTCCTCGTTTCCTTCCTCGCTTGCGGCCAAGCGCCGGACATCTCCGACACGACGAGCGAGCAGGGCTTGACCACCGCGACGTCGGACATCCGCACGTTCACGGTGAACGGCCGTCGCTACACCGTCGATGCCTTCGCAACAGCGGGCTCGATCGGAACGCGCATCACCGTACAGGCGCTCACCGGCAGCAAAGCGGACGATGGAACCGCGCTCCTCGCCTTCGGAAAGGGCGTCCGCTCGACGTGGAGCTCAGCGGTGCCCGGCCGCCCGCCGATCACGCTCACGCCGACGCTGCCCGCTCTCGCCGATCCGCTGGCGCAGCCGCCGCTCGAGAAGTCGGTTGGCGAAGTCATCGCGCAGGCGAAGAGCCGCAGCTCGGACGCCGACATCTTCATCGCGCAGATGGAGGAGTACTGCCGCGAAAACCCGGGCGCGATGGGTTGCCCCCAATACGTCACCTGCGACACGCTCAAAGCCGCTGCCGAGCTGACCGACTCGTGGTTCCACGGCGCCGTCTATCGGGTGTTCTGCTGATTGTCTGGTGAAGGCGACAGTCGGGAAGCGACCCGTCAATTTCAGTACCCGCGCTCGCGAACGCACGTTGATTTCCGCACGACCTTTCGAACTCAGACACGTTTGACGCGCAGCAACGCCGCAGTAGCAACCCGCGGCGCACCTAGCCTGCATTATTCACGACGTTCCGTTGCGAGAGCGGTGAGTGCCCGCGAGGTCGGGCCGCACGGAGGGTTTGGGACCGAAGGCATCCTGAACAGGCTGTTGAGGTCACAAACCCGAGTACGGTCCCGAGATCGCGGAGCAATCGCCGCTCGCAGTAGGAAGGTCGTGAATAAGGCAGGCTAGCGACGTTTGAGCTTCTCGTAACCGTCACCCTTCTAAAACTTGAACTCACCGACCCCCACGAGGATCCTCCGCCGCGAGGGGCTCCGTGTTCGACGTCAAAGATCCCGCCTGGCTCGCGCGTGAGAGGCCGCTTTGCGAACGGGCGAAGCGAGGCGAGCAGGGCGCGTTCGCTGAGCTGTACACGACCTTCGCCTTCCCCCTCTACGAATCGCTCGCCCGCTCGCTTCGCACCCGCGCCGAGGCGGAAGACGCCGTCGCCGAATCGTTTCGCAAAGCGTTCGAGAAGATCGCGGACTTCTCCGGCGACGGCAGCATCTGGTTTTGGATCCACGAGATCGGCGTCAACGAAGCGAGGATGATCAATCGAAAGAAGGTGCGAAGCGGCCGCGCGTTCAACGGCTGGGGACATCTCGTCGGCCAAAGCCACACGCCGGACCTCGATCGCGAGCTCGACCGGCCGAAAGAGCTACAGCGGCTGAACACCACGATGGCGATGATGCCCGACGATTATCAACGCGCGCTGAAGCTGCGGAAGCTCGAAGAGCGCTCGCGCGAAGAGTGCGCCGCGGCGTTCGGATCGAGTGTCCCGGCGTTCGACATGTTGATCAGCCGTGCGCTAAAGCTGCTGCGGACGAAGTGGGAGGAGAAACCATGAGCGCGCCGACGCCCGAGGAAGAAGCGCAAGCGCTCGCCGATTGGAGCGAGGGCAAGCCGGTCGACGCTCTGCCGCACGACGTCGCCGAGATGGACGCGCTCGTGCATCACCTGATGCATCCGTCGTCCCCGGAACGGCTCGCCTTGCTCATGCACCGGGCGCTGCCGCGGCCAAAAGCCTCGGTGCGCAAGCTTTGGGTCGTGCGCGGCGGTGCGATCGCCGCCGCCATCGCGGCCATGGTGACCATCGTTTGGTTCGCGCAACAGAAGGAGCCACCCCTCACCGCGCCCGACACGAAGCTCATGGCGCTGCAGACGGAAGCGGCAAAGAGCGGTCCGTCGCCGGCGCTCGACCAAGCGATGAGCGACTATCGCCAGAAGCTGATGCGCACGACGGCGCTCGTCGCCGCAAAAGACGACTACGCTCGCGTCGACGCGGCGCTCGCACGCAATGACTACGCAGAAGCGAGAGCCACGCTGACGGCGCTCGCGGAACAACCGCCAAGAGCGCTGACGAAGAATGAAGCGGCGCTGGTGACGCGCGACGCGCTTGGGCAGCTCGCGGCCATGGAGCTTCGCGCCGGCGACGCCGCCAAGGCGATCGCGGCAGCGAGTAAGGGCCTCGCGTTCGGACAAAGCGCGGACGCATTCACGGTGAATCTCTTGATCGCGCGAGCGAACGCGCATCGGCAGCTCGGCAACGTGAAGGAAGAAGTCGCGGATCTCGATGCCGCGATGGACATCTTGGAAGCGATGCTCGACGCGGTGCTCGACGGGAAGTGATACTGCCGCCAGGACGCCGGGGAAAGGAAGAAAACCCGGCGTCCTGGCGAACAGCGTCCGCTGCCAGTTACGCAGGGACTTTCACGGGCGCAGGAACAGGCGCGGGAGTCACGGACTCCTCATCCTCGTCATTGGCGACCGTCTTCTTCTCGTTCGTGACGGTCTTCTTCGCCTTCACGGTGACGGCGAATAGCTCGTTGACCGGCTCGAGCGCTTTGGCGACCTCCGGCACCGACGCGCCGATCCCGCCGAGCACTTTGTAGTACGCGCAGAACGTCTTGTACGCGGCCGCGCGCTTGCGCGTGAGCGTGTCGCGGATGCGCTCGCTCATGATCGCGACGGCTTCGTCGAGCTCGGCGAGCGCCGCCACGTCTTCGAGCTCGCCCTCCATCGCTGCGAGGTCGTAGCGGGGGATCTTGATCCGCTGCTCCTCTGCGAGCTCGACGATGCGGGATGCGAATTGCTCGAATCCCGGCCGCGGCGTGGCGAGATGCTTCTTCTCGTCCTCCGCGGCGAGCGCGACAGCAGACGGCATCTGCCCTTCGAGCTCCTTCAAGTTGTGAAAAAACGACTGGAAATTCAACTGACGCTTCTCTGACTTCATACCTCACCTCTCGGTTGTTTTTGACCCGAACCATTCGAGTCACCTGCTAGATGCCGATGGCGGGAGGAACTAACGCGGGGATGTCGTTTTTGTTCGCGTGAGCGCGCTCGGAGCCCGGGCCGGCGCGTGGCGACAGCGGAAAATCTCGTGGTGTCTCTGCGATGGCGCGCGCCAGCGGCAGGAAATTCTGCGGCTCGAGCGCGACAGCTCGTTGCCGAAACGAAGAATCCCGCGTGCCAAAGAAGCTCGCGCGCTCCTACACCCCGATGACCTGCAGGCCCACTGCACGCGCGCCGGCACCCTGTTGATGATCGTGCGTCGCGAAGACGAGCGTCGGCTCACGCCACTGCTTCCACAAGAGCGCCGTGCTGACGTGCAGAGCATCGAGGGTGGCGAGCTGGGTCGGAAACGGCTGCTTGGCACGCTCGAGCACCGCCGCCCCGAGCTCGACGACTTCGGCGCGATCGATCAAGGCGCGGATGTTCTCGCTGATCGCCGCGATTTTCCCATCGCTGAGGCCGTGTCGCAGACGCTCTTGATCGAGCACCCGAAAGCACTCGACCTCGACGAGCGCACTCACGACGATCCGCTTCACCTTGCGCCACTCGCGCAGGCGGTCCGCGACACCGAACGCGAGGCGCACGGCAACGGAGCTATCGAGACAAGCGATCACGGCGTCGATCCTGCACGAGTGTGTCGACGGGGTCGAACGCGTAGCCGCCGGGCACCGACAAGTTCAGTTGGCCCGGCGGACGTTTGTCGATCGGCGGTCGCGAGCTGAGCGGCGACGTCTTGATGCCGACGATCCGCGCCACCGGTACTTCGCGATCGAAGACCGTGATCTCTTCGCCGGCCTTGACGCGACGGAGGTACGCGCTGAGCTTGGCTTTCACCTCGGCGATGCGTGCCTTCATGGACAAGAGATGACCACGTCATGACCATTTCGGCAAGCTCCCCTACCGCCGCACTGCCGATCCAGATACAGCACCCCCATGTGGCCACTGCTCCGCGCGCTGCTCTTTTTGCTCCCGGCGGAGACTGCACACGGTCTCGGCATGTGGTGGCTCGAGATCATCAGCGCCTGGCGCCGTCGCTTCGCGCAAGCGCCGCGCAGGCCCACCTGGAGCCGCATGCCCGATTCGATCGAGGCGTTCGGCCTGCGCTTTCAGAACCGCATCGGCCTCGCCGCCGGCTTCGACAAAGGCGACGTCGTGCCGGAAGCGCTCTTCGGCCTCGGCTTCGGCTTCGTCGAGATCGGCACGGTGACGCCGCGGCCGCAGGCAGGCAATCCGCGGCCGCGCTTGTTCCGCATCAGCGAGCACCACGCCCTCATCAATCGAATGGGCTTCAATAATCCCGGCGCCGACGCCGTCGCCAAGAAGCTCGCGCGCGTGCGGCACCGGGCCGGTCCCATTTGGCTGAACATCGGCAAGAACAAGGACACACCGAACGACGACGCTGCGAGCGACTACGTGGCGACGCTGCAAACGCTCTACGCGTACGCCGACGCCTTCGTCGTGAACATCAGCTCGCCGAACACGCCGGGCCTGCGCGACTTGCAGAGCGAAGACAAGCTCGGGCCGCTGCTGCAAGCGACGATCGCCGAAGGGAAGACGTGCGCCGCGCGGCTCGGCATCGCGCCGCGGCCGGTGCTCTTGAAGCTGTCGCCGGACCTTGCGGACGACGCGCTGCCCGGCGTGGCGAAGATCGCCGAGCAGGTAGGGCTCAGCGGCCTCATCGCCACGAACACGACGCTCGCGCGACCGGTCGAGCACCCGGTGTGCAAGGAGCAAGGCGGCTTCTCGGGCGCGCCGCTGCGCACGCGGGCCACCGACGTGTTGCAGCGGCTGCACGCGGCGACGAAGCTGCCGTTGGTCGGCGTTGGCGGCATCGAAACGCGCGTCGATGTGGCGGAAAAGCTCGCCGCGGGCGCGTCGCTCGTCGAGGTCTATACCGGCTTCATTTACGGCGGCCCGGGCACCGTGAAGCGCCTGATCTGACCAACCCTCGGGTCGGTTGATTCGGCCACGCGCCTGGGGCATGAGCGCGCGCTTGGAAACGAAGCGCCCCTTCGAACGCATCTGCATCGTCAACCGCGGCGAGCCGGCCCTGCGCCTGATCCACGCGGTGCGCGAGCGCGTGAGCGAAGGGGCGAAGTACAAGACGATCGCGCTGTTCACGGCGGCCGATCGCAGCTCGAGCTGGGTGCGCGAGGCCGACGAACGCTACGAGCTGCCGTTGTCCGGCGCGCGCGCGTACTTGGACTATCCGTCGTTGATGGCGGCGCTGCGCGAGACCCGCGCCGAGGCCGTGTGGGTCGGCTGGGGCTTCGTCTCCGAGCACAGCGCGTTTGCCGAAGCGTGCGAGCAGGCCGGCATCGTCTTCATCGGGCCAAAAGCGAGCGCGATGCGGGCGCTCGGCGACAAGATCGCCTCGAAGCTGCTCGCCGAGAAAGCCTGCGTGCCGGTGGCGGCGTGGAGCGGCGGCCCCTGCGCGACCATAGAAGAAGCGACGAAGCACGCCGAGCGCGTGGGCTACCCGCTCGTCGTCAAAGCGACCGCGGGCGGCGGCGGCCGTGGCATTCGCCGCGTGGCTGACGCGAGCGCCTTGGCCGAAGCGTACGCCTCCGCGAAGAGCGAAGCGAAGAAGGCGTTCGGCGACGACACCGTCTACTTGGAGAAACAGATCAGCGCCGCGCGGCACATCGAGATCCAAATGCTCGCCGACCGCCACGGCACGCACTGGGCCGCCGGCTTGCGCGATTGCACACTGCAACGCCGCGCCCAGAAAGTGATCGAAGAAGGGCCGGCCGCCAGCTTGCCGAAGAAGATCGGCGACGAGATGCGCGCCGCCGCCGTGCGCCTGAGCCAAGCCGCCGGCTACGAGAACGCCGGCACCGTCGAGTTCCTCTACGAGCCGAAGGACGACAGCTTCTACTTCATGGAGATGAACACGCGCCTGCAAGTCGAGCATCCGGTGACGGAAGCGACGACCGGGCTCGATCTCGTGAAGTGGCAGCTCAGGATCGCGCACGGCGAGGCGCTGCCGAAAGAGCCGCCGGTCACGCACGGCCACGCGATCGAAGCGCGGCTCTGCGCCGAAGATCCCGACGCCGACTTCGCGCCTGCGCCCGGCAAGATCGCGCACCTCGTGTGGCCGAGCGGGCCCGGCATCCGCGTCGACAGTGGCTTCTCGGTAGGCGACGCCGTGTCGGACGCCTTCGACTCGATGATCGCGAAGATCATCGCCGTCGGCTCGACGCGAGAAGAAGCGCTCGCCCGCCTCGTGCGCGCGTTGGAGCAAACGGCGATCACCATCGACGGCGGATCGAGCAACCGCGCGTTCCTCTTGGCGCTCTTGGGCCACGACGACGTCCGGCGCGACAAGACGCACGTCCGTTGGATCGACGAGCACCAAGCGGTGATCCAAGAGCGCCCGCACGCGGCGTTGGCCTTGGCGGTCGCCGCGATCACCGCGCACGAACGGGCGATGCGTGAGCGGGCGCAAGCATTCGTCGCAAGCGCGGCGCGCGGCCGGCTCGCAGCGGCGACGTCGACCAGCACCAAGGTGACCCTCGGCTATGAAGGCACGAGCTACACGCTGAAGGTGGAAGAGCGCGCGCCGGGCGAGCTCGCCATCGACGCGGGCAACGGCGCGTTCGTCGTCGAGTACACGCGGCGCGACGCTTACACCGCCACGCTCACGAGCGAAGGCGCGGATTACAAGACGCTCGTCTCGGAGCGCGGCGGCGCGCTGCTCGTCGACGTCGGCAGCGGCCGCTACAAGATCGAGCTGAGCGGCGCCGGCACCGTGCGCGCGCCGATGCCCGCCGTGCTCGTCGCGCTGCGCGTGCGCGTCGGCGACATCGTGAACGTGGGCGATCAAGTCGCCACGCTCGAAGCGATGAAGACGGAGCTGCCGCTGCGTGCGTCGGCGGCCGGCAAGGTGAAGGCGATCTTCGCTGCCGCCGGATCGCAGCTCGCCCAAGGCGCGCCGCTCATCGAGCTCGAAGCCGTCGGCAGCGCTGAAGCGAAGGCCGGCCCGCGCGTAGAATTCCCGAAGGAAAAGAGCGCCGCGATGGGCGGCACCCCGCAGCAGATCGCGGCCCTGATGCACGCCGTCCTCGGCTACGACAGCAGCGCGAAGAGCGACGCGGCCCTGCCGGCCGACGAGAACGACACGGCGGCCCTGCGCGCGCGCGAGCAGCTGATGCAGGCGCTCACCGACGTGCTCTCGCTCTTCTCGGAGCCGCGCGAAGCCGGCACCGGCAACGATCACTCGCATCCGCAGGCGTTCGGCGACTACTTGCTCGCGTATTTGCGCGCTGTCGACGCCCGCGCGCTGCCCGAGCCCTTCGTCAAGGCGCTCGAAGCCGCGCTCTCGCACTACGGCCTGCGCTTGGATGCAGCGCGCCCGGAGATCGAAGCGGCGCTCGTGCGCATGCACCGCGGTGTTTCGCGCCTCGCCGACCACACCGACGCCATTCTGTCTCTGCTCGGCGACGACTGGCCGACCTTGCCGCGGGCGTTGTCGCAGCGTCTCGTCGACGTCACCCACGACGCCCACCGCGCGATCAACGACGCCGCCCGGCGCGGGCACTTCGTCGCCTTCGACGAGCCGTTGTTCCAAGCGACGCAGGCCGAGCAACGCGCCGCGCTCGTCGCCGAAGTTGGAAAAGCCAACGCGCTGCCGCCGGGCCAAGCGCGCGCGGCGATCGTCGAGCAGCTCACGCACAGCGCGCATCCGATCCTGAGCGTGCTCGGCGATTGGTTCTACGGCAAAGACGCGGCGTTCGCGTGCGAGCTGTATTTGCGCCGCTTCTACACGCGCTGGGATCTGAAGGACGTGACGAGCGCGCAGGCGAGCGGCGTGCATGTGGCCCGCGGCGTCATCGGCTCGAAGCGCGGGCCGTCGCGGGCGATCGTCGCGTGGATCGGCGCCAGCCCGCTCGACAAAGCCATCCAAGCGCTGCAGCCGCTGCTCGCCGAGCGGGCGGACCGCACCGTCCTCGACGTCGTCGTCGACGGATCGAAGTCGCTGCTCGGCGCCGAGGAGTGGCGCGCGGCGTTCGATGCGCTGCTGGCCAAAATGACGTTGCCACCGCAGGTCGTGCGCGTGTGCTTCACGACGATCGGCGAGCACACGCGCTACGACACCTACGCGCGCGACGAGCAGGGTCGCTTCGCCGAGCAGATCGTGCACCGCAGCTTGCACCCGATGATGAGCGGCCGCTTGGAGACCTGGCGCCTGCGCGACTTTCACATCGAGCGCCTCGACGCGCCGAGCGAAGTGTTCCTCTATCGCATCCGCGCCAAGGACAACCCTAAGGACGAGCGCCTCTCCGCGTTCGCGAGCGTGCGCGATCTGACGGCGGGCGAAGGGCCGGACGGGCTCTCGCTGCCCTACCTAGAGCACACCGTCTTGAACGCGCTGACGGCGATGCGCGATCGCTTGGCCGACGATCCGGCGCGGGCGCCGCGCTGGAACCGCTTGATCGTCTTCTGCTGGGAGCCGGTCACCTTGTCGAACGACGCGCTGCAAAAGGTCTTCGCGCGCTTGGGTCGCGGCACGCGCGATCTCGACCTCGAGAAGATCGTGCTGCGCGCGGATCGCTTGGACGCCTCCGGCCGCCGGGTGCCCTTCGCGCTGCACTTGGCGCTCGACGGCGGCATCTTGGTGCGCGCGCGCGAGTCGGCGGTGAGCGACGAGCCCATTCGGACGTTGACGCCGTACAAGCAGAAGGTCGCGCGCCTGCGTAAGCGCGGCCTCTCGTATCCTTATGACATCGTGCGGCTGTTGACGCCGGCACAAGCGAGCGGCGGCATCAGCCCCGGTCGCTTCAAAGAGCTCGACCTCGACGCCACCGGCAAGCTCGCGTTCGTCGATCGCCCGTACGGCGAGAACACGGCGAACCTCGTCGTCGGCGAGATCACGAACACGACCGCCGATCATCCGAACGGCATCCGCCGCGTCATCATCCTCTCGGATCCGTCCAAAGACATGGGCGCGCTCGCCGAGCCCGAGTGCCGGCGCGTCATCGCGGCGATCGATCGCGCCGAGCAGGAGCGCGTGTCCCTCGAGTGGTTCCCGGTCTCGTCAGGCGCCGCGATCTCGATGAACAGCGGCACCGAGAACCTCGACTGGACCGCGCGCGCGCTCCGCCGCATCATCGAGTTCACCGAGCGCGGCGGCGAGATCAACGTCGTCGTCAACGGCGTGAGCGTCGGCGCGCAGTCGTACTGGAACGCCGAAGCGACCATGCTGATGCACACGAAGGGCGTGCTCATCATGACCGACGAGGGCGCGATGGTGCTGACGGGCAAGCGCGCGCTCGACTACTCGGGCAGCGTCTCGGCCGAGGATCACCAAGGCATCGGCGGCGCGCGGCGCATCATGGGCCCGAACGGCGAGGCGCAGTTCATCGTGCGCGACATCTCGGAGGCGTGCGCCACCTTGCTCGCGTACTACGACATCACGCACGTTCCGCCGACCGCGAAGCGCGCCGCGAAGAAGAAGACGAGCGATCCGAAGGACCGCGATCCGATGCTGATGCCGTACGAGGGCGAAGGCTTTCAGACGGTCGGCGACGTCTTCGACAACAAGGCGAACCCGAGCCGGAAGAAGCCGTTTGCGATCCGGCGCGTGCTGCGCGCCGTCATCGATCAGGATCGCGCGCCGCTCGAACGCTTCCGCCCCATGCGCGAAGCCGAGACCGCGGTCGTGTGGGAAGCGCACATCGGCGGGTATCCGGTGACCTTGCTCGGCATCGAGTCGCAGCCGGTGCCGCGCGTCGACTTCGTGCCGGCAGACGGACCGGATCAATTCAGCGGCGGCACCTTGTTCCCGCTGTCGTCGAAGAAGGTGGCGCGCGCGCTGAACGCGGCGAGCGGGCGGCGGCCGGTCGTCGTCTTGGCGAACTTGAGCGGCTTCGACGGCTCGCCCGAGTCGATGCGCAAGCTGCAGTTGGAGTACGGCGCCGAGATCGGTCGCGCGGTCGTGAAGTTCGACGGCCCGATCGTGTTCTGCGTGATCTCGCGCTACCACGGCGGCGCCTACGTCGTGTTCTCGCAGGCGCTGAACGATCGCTTGGAGGCGAGCGCGCTCGAAGGCTCGCACGCGTCGGTCATCGGCGGCGCGCCGGCGGCGGCGGTCGTGTTCTCGGCCGAAGTGAAGACTCGCACGTTGAACGACGCCCGCGTCAAGCGCCTGCAGCAAGCGCTCGACAGCAAGAAGGGCAGCGAGCGCGCCGCGGTGCAGAGCCGGCTCTCGGAAGTGTCGAAGCGCGTCCACGCCGAGAAGACGACCGAGCTCGCCGGCGAGTTCGATCGCATTCATAGCGTGGAGCGCGCGAAGCAAGTCGGCTCGATCTCGCACATCGTCGCGGCGAAGACCCTGCGCGCGCACGTCATCGACGCCCTCGAGCGTGGCCTCCGATAAAAGGTCCCTGGGACCTTTTTCTCGACGCATCGTTGTACCCATGAAAAAGGTCCCTGGGACCTTTATGCCCTTCCGCTACGACATCGCGTGGGTGCTCCTCGTCGCCAGCGTCGGCGCGGTGCCGGTGTTGCGCGGCGGCGTCGACGAGCAGACGGCGGTCCTGCTGGCGATCACGGCGGCGCTCGCGTTCTTCGCCGAGCACGCATGGCTGACGGGCGGCGGCGAGCCGGGCTCCGCGCACGTGCGCATGCCGAGCAGTCTCTTGCCGCTGCTCGGCGCGTGCGTGTGGCAGACGCTCCTGCTCGTGCCGACGTCGGTGCACGAGAGCGAGCTGCGCGCGTTCGTGTGGCAAGCGCTCGCAGACCCGCCACGCTATGCGCCGATCGCGGTGAACCCTGGCGCGCTCGCGATCGACGTCGTGCGCCTGTGGTCGATCTTCTTGCTCGCCCTCGTCGTCGTGCACCGCACGAGCCGCGGCAGGACGAACCTCGGGCTCTTTTGGATGATCGCGGGCTCGGGCGCGTTTCAGATCGTGCTCGGCCTCTATCGCTACGCGAGCGAGGGCGAAGGCATCCTGCGCGCGAGCTTCGTCAACCCAAACCACCAAGCGGCGTCGTTCAACCTCACGTGGCTCGCGGCGCTCGCCGTCGCGTTGATGAGCCGAAAGTCTTCGTCACGCGCGCTCGCGATGACGATCGCCAGCGCCGGCATGGGCGCCACGATCCTCACCTTGTCGCGCGCAGGGATCGCGTCGGGCGTGGCTGGCGCCGCGATCTTCATCGCGCTGATGCGGCCGCGCTCAGGCCGGCGATCGCGCGTGACCTTGGCGCTATCGATCGCGATCTTCGGCGCCGCGCTCGCGAGCTACGTGATGCTCGGCTCGCTCGGCGCGCGCTTCTCGGGCCGCGCCGAGGAGAAGACGCGCATCTGGCGTGACGCTGCGACGCTCGCGCTAGATTATCCTTTGGGCACCGGCCGCACGGGCTTCGGCCTCGCCTTCGAACGAGTGCGCCCACCGGATCTCGAAGGCGGGCGCTTCGACTACGTCGAGAACGAGTATCTGCAGACGCTCACGGACTACGGGCCTTACCTCGGCGCGATCGGGCTCGCCGCGTGGGCGTGGCTCGTCTTTCGCATCGTGCACTACGCGCGCAAGGCAACGCCGGGCGGTTTGCGATCGCCACGCCGCGCCACCGTCGCTGCGTCGGTCGTCACGCTCTCGCTGCACGCGATCTTCGACTTCAACTGGGAGATCTTGGGCGTGGCGCTGCCCGTGTGGCTGATGATCGCGTCGCTCGGCCGGCCCGGCGAGCCGCCGTTTGCGCCGAGCGCGTTCTCGTCGCGGGCTGCGTCTGCACGCGTTGTGGCGCTCGTCGCCGGCGTGATCATCGTCTGTACGTCGCTCTACGGGCTCGAGCATTCGCCGCGCCGGCTCGATCATCTGGCGACGAACGGCGCCGCCGACACGCGACGGGCGGCGCTCAGTGATCTCGTCCGAACGCGACCACTCGACGCGTGGGCGATCGTGGGGCTCGGAGAAGATGCCATCGCTCGCAAAGACGCGGCGGCGGCGTTGAGGTGGCTGAACCGCGCCGTGCAAGTGACGCCGGGTTGGGCCGAGCCGCACATCTCGCTCGCGCGCTTGTTCTGCGCCGCGAAGCAGCCCGTGCAAGCGCACCTGGAAGCGCGCATGGCCTTCGAGCGCTTGCGCACGGGCGAAGCGCGCGTGCTCTCGTTGCTCTCGCGGTGCGCACCGGCGCCGATGGCCGACGCTTTTCCGAACGAGGCCGCATGGACGCAAGCGATCGTGTGGGCCTTGGATTCACACGAGGACGCCTTCGCCGCGCTGCTCGCCACGGACTACACGGGACGCGCGCCGGAAGCGCTGGCGAAGCTTGCGGCGTTCTCCCGCCGGCGCGGCGACGCAAGCCAGCGCGAGAAGTGGCTCGCTGCCTTCGCCGATCCCGAGCACCCGCTGCGCCTCGCCGAGATCGCCGAGGAAGCGCTCGCGGCCGGACGCACGGACGAAGCGATCGCGGCGCTCGAGAAAGCCGCGACGACGCCGGCCCTGCGCCTGCGCCTCGTCCACGCGTTGATAGCCGGCAACGCGCTCGATCGCGCCGAGCAGGCGCTCGCGCCCCTCGCCGATCAATGCGCCGGCGATCGCAAGGCCGCCGGTTGCCGTTCGTACCGCCTCGCCCGCGCCGCAGTGGCAATGAAGCGCGCGCGGCACCTGGACGCGCTCGAGCAATACAAGACGGTGCTGCTGAGCGCGCCCGACGACGTCGAGGCCGCGCTGCTCGCCGCGCGCGCGCTCGAAGCGATGGATCAGAAGGACGAAGCCATCGCCATCCTTCGGCGCAGCGAGCGGCTCAGTGGAAGCGCCGCCGTCCGTGCCGAGCGCGAGCGGCTCGAACGTTGAGACGGAGGCGGCGCCGCTCCTCTCAATCCGCCAGCGTGCAGCCTTCCGCGCTGATCCATCACTGCACGCCTTCGAACAACCCGCCGGCACCTCAGGTGACGCTGGCCAGCTGCTTGCGTGTCTTCGCGATGAGCAAGCGTGCGCGCTTGCCGGCGGGATCTTCGGCCTCGGGATCGAGGGCGCAGGCCCGCTGCAGCGACAAAGCCGCCGCCTCGTAATCGCAGGCGTCGATCTGCGCATCGGCGAGATGCGTGTGCACGGCGGGCGCGGTGCCATCGCGGCGGCACGCTTCCGAGAACGCGAGGACGGCGCGCGCGGTGAGGCCACGGCGCGCACACGCAATACCGAGCGCCACGAACCACCTGGATTCGTCTGAGACGCCCGCGCACTGCTCGGCGAGCGCGATCGCCGCTTCGTGCTCGTCGGCGTCGACGAGCGCGCGCCAGGTGGCGAGGAGCGGCGACAGATCGACCTTCGAATGGGTAGTGTTCACGGGCGCCTCACTTCAGGTTGCCGATGATCGTGTCTTTGACCTTGGCGAACGACGCCATCAGATTCGACAGCGTGGTCTGCGCCTTCTGCATCCGGTCCATCATCATCTGCATACGCAGCTGCGTTTCGGAGCTGATGTCGCCGAGCGTGTCCATCTCGGATTGCAGCTTTTCGATCTGCGGCTTCTGGTCGTCGGCGCGCTGGCGCGCGGCGGCGGCCTCGGCCTTGGCCTTGATCACCTCTGCCGCGGCGGCCTCCACCGCTTGCTTCGCCGTGGCGAGGCTGGTGTCGGTCGATGGCAGCGCGGCGAGCGCATTCTTGGCGTCAGCAAGCGCGGACTCGGCGCTTTGCACTCCCGCTTGTTTTGCGGCGGCGGCGGCACCCGCGGTGCTCGCGGCGCTCGTCTGCGCCGTGGTCGGCGTCACCCGCGGGGCGATCTGCGCCAAGAACGTGGCCATAGCCTGGCGATTGGCGTTGACGGTCGCAAAGTCGCTGTCGTTGTTCGGCCACACGAGGCCGGGGCACGAGCGTGCCCACTCCATCATCGTCTTGCCCTGCTTCTCCGAGTCCGGCAGGGCATCGTAGATCTGCTGCAGTGCATTCATCTGCGTCTCGCTGAAGCCGTACGCGGTCCGGAACTCGTTGCGATCACCCGACTCCATCTCGAACGACGTCGCCTTGGCGACGCACTGGCTGGCCCTGCCGCACTCGACGGCGAGCGCGTCGAACTTGGCCTGCTCCTCAGTCGATCCCGCGGCCTGGCGTTCGTTGCGAATGAGCTGGCCGATCTGGCCCAGGCACGTCGCATACTTGCTCGCCGAGAGCGGTGCGGCCGTCGCCGTGTTGAACCAGCCTTGCACCTCGCTAGCCTTCGCCGGGTCCTTGGCGATCACCGACGCCACCAGGTGGCACAGCTCGGGCGGCGCGCCGGTCGCCTTCGTCATCTCTCGCGTGCGCTTTTGGATCTCGGCTTCTTCTATGTAGCGCGTCAGTTGCCGAATCTTGCTGGCGTTTGGCGACGGCTTCGTCAGCTCGATCGCGAGGCACTCGTTGGCGAATTGCTTCAGCTTGGCCAGATTGTCGATCACCTTGTCGTAGTTCGGCGACAAATCGGAGTTGAGCGGCGGGATGGCGCCGCCGAGCTTCATCAACAGATCAGCAATGTCGCTCGCGCGCTCGGCCGGCGGTTTTCCGACGTTGTAGGACGCCACGAGCCCGCCGAACTGCTCACCGCCGAGCTCGGTGCCGGCCATGCTGACGTTGCTCGACCAGCTGCAGGGTTGCGTCATCGGATCGTTCATCGCACCTGGGAAATTGCCCTTGACGGCGTCGATCGTCGTCTTGGCTCTGCTTGCCGCGGCGAGCGCCGCATCGGCGGCTTCCTTGGCGGTCTTGGCCGCTTCGAGCGCCGTTTTCGCTCGATCCAGGTCGCCTTGCGCGTCGCCCACCTTGGCCGTCCGTTGCTGAACCAGCGCATCGTAGGCCGCCTTGGCCTTGGCGAGCGCCTCCGACGCCGCGCCGACGTTCTTCTCGGCCGCGGCGACATAGTCCTCGCGAAACTTCGCCTCTTGCTGCAGCGCGGCTTGCTGGTCTTTTGCCCCCTGAATCTGCTCGCGCTTCTTCTTCTTCTGCGCGTTGTTCGCCGTGATCTCATCGAGCACACTCTTGACGTCTTGGCGCGCGTCTTTGGCGCACAGCATCATCACGATGCTGACGAGCTCCTCGATGTTCGCTTCACCGGCGCGATCAGCCAGCGCCGCCAGCGCGCCCCCGACCTCTTTCTCTTGCACCACCGTGAGCGACGTCTTCCCGCTCGCCTGCCGCAGCGCCGCGATCGCGGTCGCGACCTTCTGTAGATCGGGCTTCGCTTTGGCGTCCGCCACGAGCCGTTGCGCGGCGCCGCTCGTCTCGGCGCTCTCTGAGATCTTGAGCCACACGCGGGCCCCCGCGGCGAGCACTTCGTGCTTGGTCTCCTTCAACGCCGTCTTGGTATCGACGCTCGCGTGCGTCATCGCGACGTCGAGGACTGCGAGCGTCTTTTCGTCTGCGACGAAGCCGGCGCCGAACATCGCCGGCGGCGTCTCGAGCGTGAACCGCCCAGCGGGGGTTCCCGTCAGGTCCACGCCGAGGTGCGCATCGGCCAGCTGATCGAAGAGCGCGCGGGCCTTGGGCGACGCGCCAGCGGCGGCAGGCTGCTCTCCCGCTTCGGTACGAACGGCGGCGGCCGCGCGATCGGCGGGGCCGGCCCCCACCGTGTCGAAGGCGGCGATCTGCACCGTGGGCTTCTTGACGGCGTTCGTCGGAACTGCGCCGGTCGTTTGCTTCGTGACGCGCGGCTCCACCTGGCGCGGGCCGTCTCCTCGGATCGTCGTCATACGCCCTCCTTGTTGAACCTACCCTGTACGGACGACCTCGGCCAACCGGGAGCGCGCGCTGGCGCGTCTGCGCGGGCGCTTGGCGCGCGTCCTCGTCTCTTCACTTTGCGGACATACTACTCAGCCAGACTCTAGGTCTTCTTCTTGCGGTAGGTCGCGATATAGTCGGCCGTCTTGAATCCGAACGCGGCGATGACGGGCGCATGATCTTTGAGCGCGCCTTGGCTCACCGGCGACAAGATGTCGGGGTCGTTCTTGATCAGCCATTGCGTCAAGCGATCGCGGGCGTCGTTGGCGTTCTTCTTGCGCTCGACCTCGATCAACGCGAGCTGGCTCTGGAGCTCGTGCTCCTTGCGTTTGAACTCGGCTTCGAGCTGCGCCAGGACCGCGTAGATTCCGGCCGAGGGATCGACCTTCGCCGCCGACTTGGCGTCCGCCGTGCCCTTGCCCGCCGCCAGATCCTGCGACTGGCGCACCACCTTCTTCGTATCGAGGCCCTGCGCGCGCAGCGCCGGATTCATCGCCAGCAACGCTTTGGCGACCGCCGGGCTGACGCCGGCTTCCTTGGCGTCCTCCTCTGCCGCGTCGTCCCAGGCCTGCCGCGTGCTCTTCGGCTTGTCGCCCTCTTTGCTCATCGCTTCATCTTTCCCCGAGCTGCTTTTCGAGCTTGAACGCGAGCACGCGCGCGCGCCGGCCGGCCGGCGTCGCGGCGGCCTTGTCGATCGCGAACGCGCGCTCGAGCGCGGTCACCGCCATCGCCGGATCGGCGGCTTCCATCGCCGCCTCGGCCAAGCACACGCAGACCTCTACGTCCTCCGGCATCAGCTCGAATAAACGCAAAAACCACCGCGCGGCTTCCGGCGCACGCTCCAGCCGGGCGAGCGCGAGCCCGACGGCGGCGACGAGCTCGGTGTCGCGGCTGCCGTCCGGCACCATCGGCAAGATGAGCTGCACGACGAGATCGGGAGAGACGCGTAACAGATTCAACGCCGCGGTGCCCATCGCGCTCGGCTTGCGCTGGCTGCTCATGACACGACCCCGGTAGTCGTTGCCGCGACAATCGGCCGCGCCGCAAACGCTGCCGCAAGCAACGCCAACATATCTGCGCGCTGCTGCAACGTCTCTTTCAGCTCTGCCGCGGGCGGCTCGCGCTTGGCGAGAAGCGCCGCGAGCGGCTTCTCCAGCAGATCCGCGCAACGCGCGAGGACGAGCAGAGCCCACGTGTCCGGAGGGAACACATCGCTAAACCGGCCCGCGGCGATCGCCAACGCGATGGCCGCGCGTCCTTGCGAATCGGGCGCACCGCCCCGGCAGGCTCGTCGCGTGGCGCCGGCCACCGCGTCGATCGCCGCCGCATCTTCTTTTGCGTGGCGCGCCAAGAACGCCTCGGCCGCCTTGCGCTCGCCACCAAGCAGGAGCGCGCGAACGGCGTCCTTGCGACGCATCATGCGCTCGCGCTCCGCCGGATCGCTGGGAAAGGGACCGAGGAGCGCGCGCACGACGAGCTCGGGCGGCAAGAGCGAGGTGAGCGCGACGAACTGGTCGGCGTCGGCGAGCTGTAGCGCGTAGGCGGCGGCCATCTCGCCGGCAGGCGGTTCGGTGACCGAGTCGGTGAGCTTGCGCAGGCGCTTTTTGAGCTCGTCGTTCTTCTTCTTCATGCGCTATCGCCCGCGCGGACGTGGCTGGCGACGATCTTCGACACTTGCTCGTGCCAGCCGGCACGCCGCTCGAAGAAGGATTGTAGACGTTGCTTCGTCGCTTCGTTCTTGGCGTCGAGCGCCGCCGCTTCGCGCTGACCGTCGTCCGTGCGCGCCGCGATGCGTTCGCGCGCGCCGCTGACGTCTTTCCAGGCGACGTCGCCCTCCGCGGCGGGTGCGCGCTGGGATCCGGCGCTGCCATACAGCGTCTCCTCCGCGCTCACGCGCAAAACCGGCGGCTCGCCGGCGCCGTCGAGCGTGCCGCGCACGACACGCACGGGTTGCTCTGACGCAAAACGTGCGAAGTCGACAACTTTGGCGTCGATGCGCCGCGGATCTTTCGGATCTTTGATCGCGACACGCTCGTCGTAGCGCGCGTGCAGCTCTTTTTCGAGCCGCGCGCTCTCGCCGTCGAGGGCACCGGCGAACGCGGTCAACGCTTGGCGCGCCGGCGCCGCGGCGCTACGGAGCTCGGCCTGCCCGCGAGCCTCGTCGAGCAGCGCTGGCAGCTCACCGTCGCCGCCGGCTTTGATGAGCACCGTCGCCGCAATGCTGTCGGCGCCGACGTTCGCATTGGCAAGCACCGCCGCATGACCGCTGAGCGCTTGCCGAAGCTGCTCGGGCGACGCACGCGTGGCGAGTAATTGCCCAAGCGCACCCGCCATCGCGCTCAGCGCGTCCGCCACGGCCGGCGGGAGTTGATTCAGAAACAACTCGGCGCTCGCGCGCTCTTCACGCAAGAGCTTGCCGCCCGCATCACCGCGCGTCGCCAGTTCGGCGAGCCGGTCCGGCGGAAGCAGCAAGCTCAAGGCGGCAAAGCCCTTCGGCTCGGCGAGCCCGAGGGCGTGCCTCTTGCCGATGTCTCCGGTCGGAGACGTCGTCACGCTGGCGGCGAGCGCACCGACGTGCTCTTTCAGCGTCTCGAGCTGCGCCTGCGTGAGCGGCGGCGCGTCGAGCGCGCCGGCGGCGGCGCCAGCAGTTCGCGCCGAGACGGCCGGACCCTGGGCCGTCGCCCGATCGAGACCTCGTGGCTGGACGTCGGCGACGGTCTCAGTGGCCTTCGTCTCCGTTGCCGGCGCCGTTTCTTCGGTCGGCGTCGTCGGGATTGTTCCTGGCGGTTCTCGAACTCGCATGGGCGTCCTCAGCTCTGCAGCCGGCGTTTGATCTCTTTTTGCATCCGCACGATCACGACCCGCGCGCGCACCCCGCTCGGATGTCGCATTTGCGGATCGCGTTGGCAACAAAGCTTCAGCTCGGCGAGCGCGCCTTTGTAGTCGAGCAGGTCAATGAGCAGCTCGGCGTAAGCGACGCGAATGTCGAGGTTGTCGGGCTCGAGCGCCAAAGCCTGACGCAGCGCAAACACCGCGTACTTGTGCTCGTTCTCGGCGAGATCGAGGAGCGCGAGCGCGTGCCAGGCATCCGCTCGCCGGGGTTCTGTCGAGACCACGCGCGCGACCATTTCGCGAGCGCCGCGCGGAGAGCGTTCGCGGCTCTGCCATGCGAGGCGCAGCACGCGATCGTTTTGGGCTTTCTGTGCCGTGCTCATCACTCTATCCCTTCAGATTGGCGACGATGTTGCCGCGCGTCTCGCTCGCCTTCTTCATCATGTTCGAGAGCATGTCGAAGATCTTCGCGCGGCGATCTTGGTAGAGCTGTAGCTTCATCGCCAGCTCGTTCGTGATGTCGCCGAGCGTGTCCTTCTTGCCTTCCCACTCGTCGATCACCGCCTTCAGCTCGCCCATCGAGATCTGGCGCAGATCACTGTAGACGGGCGGCTTGTCGCGCTCCTCCGCCGCCACCAGCTGCGCGATCGCCGCGCTGACCGCTGGGGACGGGGGTGTCCCGGTGCCCTGCCGACCGCCGTTGTTGTTGCCGCCATTGTTGTTTGTGTTGTTGTTCGTACTGCCGCCGGCCGGCGTTTTCTTCTTCTCCGCGTCGATGAGCGCCTTCACTTGCGCGCCTGTTTTCTCATCGGGTTGACGCGCCGTGTTCACGTGCAGATCGTTCGTCAGGAATCCCGTGAGCCCGTCGCGCCACTTGTTCTGATCTTCCGTGCTCCACTGCGGCGCGGTCTGGTGGTGGCCCCACGGCGAGATGTGGTTGGTATGGGTGTACGGCTGCGTCGGGCTCGGGTGCGTATTGAGAAAGGCCTCGCCGGTGCGAAAGATCCCGTTCGGTTGGCTCGGGTTGAGGCCGGCGGCACCGAGATCGCGCGCGATCTCGGCGAGCTGCAGCTGCACGTAGGCCTCGGCTTTGGCGCGCGCCGCGGGTCCCTGCGTCTGCTCGATCACCCGTAGCTTGGCGGCGAGCTGGCTCTTGGCGTCGGTCTTCGTGTGATTGAAGCTTTTCGTGTTGTGGACCGTGTCCTCGGCGATCTGCGTGTTGACGTCGAGGATCAAGTCGTCGAGCCGCGAGGCGTCCTCGGGGTTCAGGCGGCCGCGCGCCTCGACGATCGCCTTATGTAGAGTCTTTTCCGTCTCGCTGTAGGCGGCCGTACCGGACGGCGGACTGGTCATCAACTCGCGCAGGATCTCGGTCTGGGTCTTTCCGACGGAAGGGTAGTAGCTCGCCTCGAGCGCTTCGAGCTCGTCGGCCGAGAGGGAGCTGGTGATGCGCCCATCGTTGTTCGTGCCCGCGCCCGCCGGCGGCCCAGGGGGCGGTGAGTCTGCATATTGCTTCGCCTTGGCCGCGGCGGCGTTCTTGGCCTTGTTGGCGGCGTACTTGGCCTCGCAGTCGACCTTGGAAAAAAAGGTGGTCGTGTCGGCAAGGAGCAAGGGATCGTAGACGTTCGCCTCGCTCGGGCCCCAGATCCAATGCGTCTTGCCCTTGCAGTCGACGCAGCAGTCGTTGTTGCTGCCGCAGAGCCCCTTGCAGATCACACTCGACGAGCGGAACGGATTGCCGATCCCCGCGTCCGTCTTCGAACGCTCGAGCATCTTGTGGCCGTTCACGAGCAACGCATTGACGTAGTTCTTGGCGAAGTCTTTGTCGTCGCCAAAAGCGTTGATCGCGGTCGTGAGCGCGTCCCTCGAGGCCTTCATCTGCGTTTCTTGCTCGCCGACCCAATCGTTTGCCCAGGCCTTGGCGGCGCCGAGCGCCATCATGTCGTTGACGTACTTGGCGAGCGCGTCGTTGAGCTTCGCGGTCAAGACGGGATCTTTGAGCAGCGACAGCCCGATCCTCACGATGTCGGCTTCGACGTTCGGCCCGGTCGAGAGCGTGAGCCCCGCGAACGGATCCTTGTCGACGTTGCCGCCGTCCTTGGCCGCATTGAAGAAGGCGTTCACGGCCGCCGTCGCGTTGCTCATCCCCGGCGACAAACCCGGCCCTGCCGGCGCCGAGGTCGTCAGCCACGATTCGAACGCTTCGTTACCCGCGCCCGGGTTCGCGGCGTTGAAGTACTCGCGCAGCGCCGCCCGCTGCTGCTCGGAGATGTTGATGACGGCGTTGCCACCGCTGTCGCCGCTCACGTTGCTCAGATCGACGTCGGAGTTCTTGGTCTTCCAATCCGTGATGAACGCGTTGACGATCCCGTCTTGGCTCGCCGTCGCCGGCAAGGTCAGCCCGAGCCCGCCGGAAGCCTTCGGCGACAGCAGAAACGCCTCGAACGAGACGTGCTTGCGCAGCGACGCGTCCTTGCTCCACATCGCCTTCAGGTCGGCGAGCGCCTCGGGCGCGACCTTGAGGCGCCTCGCTTCGAGCACGAGCTGCGCTGGAATCTTGTTGCCGTTGCCGTCGAAGATCTCCGGGCCCTTCTGAGGGTAGTAGACGACGTTCGCGCTGACATCGAGCGCGAGGCCGCCGACCGGCAAGCCGTTCTCGTCGACGGCGTTTGGATCGCCGCGTTTTACCGCCAGTTGCTGCGACGCGCAGTAATCCTCGAACGACGTGATGCTCGGTTCGATGTGCAGGTTCTTGTCGTCGCTCGCGCAGCGCACGTCATACTCGTGACGCAGGCGCTTTTGCATCTCGGCCTGCTGCTTCTTCAGCGCCACGACGTGCTCGCGCACGGCTTTCTTCTGCGCGTTGTTCGCCTTCACCTCGTTGATCATGCTGCGCAGATCGTCGGTGGCGTCGCGCCCGCACTCCATCATGACGATCTGCACGAGCGAATCGATGTCGCCGTCGCCGACCGGCAGGCTGCCAAAGGTGCTGCCGAGGCTCTTTTCGAAGGCGAGCACATCTGGTCCTGGCAATGAGACAGGCCCAAGGCCGAAGCGAACGCCTTCGTCGACCTCGTCGGTCATGCGCTTGGACGCGTCTTTGCCGGCGGTCCTTGCGGCCCCAGGCTCCGCCTTCGCTTCGGTCCCCGTGAGCTTGGCGTGGCGCAGCGCCTTGGCGACGCTCGCCGGCAAGAACTCGGCGAAGCGCGTCTGCACCTGCTCCGTGAGCTTGGCGACCGCCGCCTGCGTCGGCGGCGGCAGCGTCGAGATCAGGCGATCGATCGTCGCCTGCTCGACCTTCGCCGTGAGCGCGTCGGCGACGGCGTCGTCGACGATCAAGCCGCGATCACCCAGGCGGTTCGCCGTCTCGAACATCCACTCGGCGGGCAACGCGCTGGTGTCGACCGGTTTCTCGATCTCCGGACGATTGAGCTCGAACTTCCCCGCCACGCGCACGTCGCTCGGCTTCTCGCCCATCTGCTCGATCAGCTGGGCGACCTCGGCCGAAACCGCCTCGAGGTCGGCGTCCGACGTCGGCTCGGACGCCTTCTGCGCCATCGTGGCAGCGAGGGGACCGCCGCTCTTGAAATCGTCGTTCGAGGCAAAGGCAAGGCGTGTCGCTTCGACGCCCGCTTGCCCGGCCACGTTCGCCGCCCCGGGATCGAGCCCGGCCGCCGCCTCGTTCGTCCCTGCCTCACCGATTTTTCCCGCGTTCGCGGGGGTTTCCGCCGGTGACGCTGGGCGTTCAAGCGCGGCCGGGACGGGTCGGTCGACTTTGTCGGGGATTCGCATACCGGGAGCATACAAGCGACCCCCCGCAGAAGCACGCCAACCACCACCGCCTCTACGCCACGACTGAGCGTCTTTGTGACTGGCCCCGCTTCGTCAGCGCGCGAAGAACGTGGCGATGCCTTCCGCGACGTAAGCGATCTCATCGTCCGAAAGCTCGGGGAAGATCGGCAGCGCGAGCGAGGTCTTCGCGAGCTTCTCGGCGTTCGGCAAATCGCCGGGCTTGCCGCCGAGCGGGGCGAAGCACGCCTGCAGGTGCAGCGGCACCGGGTAGTACACCTTCGTCGCGATCTGCCGCTCTTTGAGGAACGCCTGCAGCGCGTCGCGCCGATCGTCTTTCAACACGATGACGTACTGATTGAAGATGTGCCGGTTCTTGCCCGCTTGCGGCAGCTCGAGGTCGAGGCCACCGAGCAACTTCGTGTAGAGCGCGGCGTTCTGCTGGCGCTTCTTCGTCGATGCGTCGAGGTGCGGCAGCTTCACGGCGATCAGCGCCGCCTGCAGCGCGTCGATGCGGAAGTTCCCGCCGACGACGGCGTGGTGATACTCGCTTTTCCCGCCATGCACGCGCAGGATCCGCAGTTGCTCGTGCAGCGCGGCATCGTTCGTCGTCACGAAGCCGGCGTCGCCGAGCGCGCCCAAGTTCTTCGACGGGAAGAACGAGAAGCAGCCGATCGCGCCCATCGAGCCCGCGCGCTTGCCGTCATACTCGGCGCCGATCGCTTGCGCCGCGTCTTCGATGATCGGCAGCGAAAGCTTCGCCAGCGCGTTCATGTCGGCGCACTGGCCGAAGAGGTGCACCGGCATCAGCGCCTTCGTCTTCTTTGTGATCGCTCGTTCCGCGGCCTTCACGTCGATGTTGAAGGTGTGCGGATCGACGTCGACGAACACCGGCTTCGCGCCGATGCGCCAGATCGCGCCGGCCGTCGCGAAGAAGGAATACGTGGGGCAGATGACTTCGTCGCCCGGGCCGACGTTCAACGCGAGCAGCGCCATGATCAGCGCGTCGCTGCCGGACGACACGCCGAGCGCGTGCTTCGTGCCGCAGTACTCCGCACACGCTTTTTCGAGCGCTTCGACCTCGGGCCCCAAGATGTAGTGGCCGCTCGTGAGGACGCGATCGAACGCGCGCCGCATCTCGTCGTCGATGTCTTTTGGCTGCCGCCGCAGGTCGAGCAGCGGGACCTTCGTCACGGTGTTCACGTCACGCTGCTCATGCCACGCGCAGCTGGCTCTTGATGTAGCGGCGCGCGTCTTCCGGGCTCTTCGGAATGTAGATGCCGTCGAACAAGCCGCGGAACGCTTCGCCGACGTACTTGACGGTCGCGCCGGAGAGGCCGACGAGCGCATCACGCTTGGATCCGAGCTCGCTCTCCTTCGACAGCTTCACGAGCTCGATGAGCCCATAGCCGACGACGCGCGCGTACTGCCGCGCCATGACGCTCATGCGCCCTTCGTAGGTCGAGAGCAGCGCCATCGACGCCGCGCGCCCGGACTTGCTGCGATGCCAGTACGACAGGATACCCATGCGCAGCAGCTCCATCGCCGGTGTGCGCTCGCTGAAGCAGCGGTACAACGCCTCGGCGAGGGCCATGCGCGTGCGCGTCGGACCTTCGCGCAGGAAGGTGTAGCGGCGAAGCGCGATCTTGAGGTTGCCCTGCGCGTCGCTGATCGCCTGGCGCAGGCGCATCGCATCGCGCGTCGACACGCTGATGCCGGTGGCCGTCAACGGATGGCAGCAACCGCCTGCGTCGCCGACGCACACGAGGCGGCCCTTGGTCAGCGCGCGCGGCGAGATCGTGTAGTTGGCGGAGACGAGCGCTTGCTGCGTCTGCATGGCTTGCTTGATGTCGCTGCGCAGCGGCTCCGGGATGGGCTCGAGGTACGCCGGATCGCGCTCCAACGCCTTCACGCCATCCGGGTTGTCTTGGATATCGAACATCACGCGGACTTCGTTCGGCGCGATCTGATATGCGAGCGCCGGCGACGGACCGCCGACGAACACGTGACCGAAGCCCGGATGCGGCAGGCGGCCGTTCTTCAAGTGGTAACCGACCATCGTCGAGAGGCGCGTGCGATCGTCTTCGATGCCGGCCATCTTGCGAATGTTCGAGGTGCGACCGTCGGCGGCGACCAGCAATTGCGCCTTCAGCTGCAGCTCGCGCTTGCCCTTGATGATCGTGACCAGAGCGTATTCATCGCTGGAGACGTCGACGGCGGTGACCCGCGCGCCTTTCCACACCGTGACGTGCGGGAGCTTTTCGACGTGCGCCAACATCGCCTTCGTCATCTGCGCGTGCTCGATGGCGTGGCCTTGAATGCGCATGCCGTCGACCGAGGTGTACGGCAACACGAACGCGCCGCTGTCGGTGAGGACGCTGCCTGTTTCGGCGCTGATCCGCTCGCGTTGCTGATGCGCAAAGACGGCGAAGCCATAGACCGGCGTGCCACCGGCGTTTTCGAGCGCCGGGAGCAATCCGAGCTCGGCGAGATCGCTCGTTCCCGGCGGGTGGATCAATTCGCCGGCGAGGCGCTTCGTGTTGTCGAGGCCCGGCTCCACGATGAGGATGCGGTAGCCAAACTCACCGAGCGCTGCCGCCACCGATGCTCCGGCGAGGCCGCCCCCTGCGATGATCACGTCAAACTCATGCGTTCCGAACATGCGCCCTCCTCAAGCTCTGGGACCGGGGTATCTGGCCGAGACCGACGGATTTATCAAGGAAAACGCTCGCCGCCCGCGAAAAGGAACCCGGTCCCTTTTCGCGAAAAGGGACCGGGGAGCGGGACCGGGGAGGAATTCGGAGGAATTCGGGGCGGGACATTGGTGGCGCGGTTTTCGTGGCGGGGGCTGGCGGCAAATGGCTGTCGCTACGATCGGGTCGGGGTTTCGGGCCGCAAATCGTCGAACGCCGCCGATCCGTACGAGGGTCGCGCACATTGGCACACGCGTTGCTCATGCAGGCGACGTCAGCAGCACCGATGAATGCGGCGAACCCTGAGCGAACGCCACCGATAACGTCGAACGCGGAGAGTCCGGCACCATGAGATACCTTAGCCTCGTCCCAGCCCTGTTCCTCGTTGCTTGCGCCATGGCCGCGCCGGAACGCACGCAATCGAAGTCGCTCCCGGCCTCGACCGACGCGGAAGACTCCACTGGCGCGCCAGGTAGCGCCGGATCCGCCGCCCCGGTCGAAGGCGCGCCCCCGGTCGGCCTCAAAGACGCCGCCACCTCCGCCGATCCCGCCGCGCCCGGCGAAGGCCCCGCGCCGAGCACGAGCGCGCCGCAGTCCGGCCTGCTCACCGCCGGCACCTGGGACGACAACCTGAACTTCATGTTCTTCCGCGATTACCTCGCGCTCCGCACGACCACCGGCATCCTGCCGATCGATCGCAACGACGCGATCCTCGTCGAGGTGAAAGACGCCGCCGGAAAAGCGCTCCCAGGCGCCACGGTGAAGCTCCTCGCCGGCCAAGACCTGAAGCTCGAAACGCAGACCGGCGGCGAAGGTCGCACGCTCTTGTTCCCGACGTGGGACGGCGCCACGAGCAACGTCAGCGTCGAAGCCAGCTTCAACGGCAAGACCGCGACGAAGACGATCGCCAGCATCGACTATCTGAAGGCAGACAAGAAGGTGACGCTCACGCTGCAAGACACGACCGCGGCCGCCGTCACCACGCTCGACCTCGCATTCCTCATCGACACGACGGGCAGCATGGGCGACGAGCTCACCTATCTGAAGGCCGAAGTCGACGACATCGCCGCGCGCGTCGCCGCTGCTTACCCGAACGTCAGCATCCGCTACGCGCTCGTCCTCTACAAAGACACAGGGGACTCGTACACGAAGCGCGTCTTCGACTTCTCGCCGAGCCTCGACGAATTGAAGTCGCGGATCGCCGCGCAGTCGGCCGGGGGCGGCGGCGATTGGCCGGAAGCGGTGGATCAAGGCCTCGATGCGCTGACCAGCCTCACCTGGCAATCGACTGCGCGCGTCGCTTTTTGGACCGCAGACGCGCCGTACCACTTCGGCGTGCAACCCGAGATCGTCGCGACACTACAAAAGGCGCGCAAGCAGGCGGTCCACATCTATCCCATCGCGGCGAGCGGCGTGGATGATCTCGCCGAAGCGATGCTGCGCGACGCGGCGCAAGTCACCGGCGGCCGCTACCTCTTTCTCACCGACGATTCGGGCGTCGGCAACGCACACCAAGAGCCGCACATCCCCTGCTACTACGTGACCCGCTTGGACCAAGCGATGGAGCGCATGATCCGCATCGAGCTGAGCGGCACCTACGAGGAGCCGGCCGCCGCGCAGATCCTCCGCACCGGCGGCAACATGGCCGCGGGGCAGTGCACGCTGCAGAGCGGCACCGTCGTCGCCGCCTATTGACCGCGTCGCCGCCGACCGATTGAGCGACCACCGCTTCCGATGACCGACGCGGCGTGTTAGCGTCGCCCTCCCTATGAGCAGCGAAAAAGGCCCGGAGAAGGGCCCCCAAACCAACGCAGACTACAAGGCGACCATCCGGCTGCCGCAGACCGACTTTCCGTTCAAGGCCGACTTGCACGTGCGCGAGCCGCAACAGCTCGAGCGTTGGAAAGAGAAGCAGATCTACGCGGCGATTCAGAAGAAGAACGAGAAGCGCCCGGAGTTTCGTTTCCACGACGGCCCACCCTACGCGAACGGCGCCATTCACCACGGGCATATGCTCAACAAGACGCTGAAGGACATCACGGTGAAGTACCGCTCGATGTCCGGCTGGCGCTGCGACTACATCCCCGGCTGGGACACGCACGGCCTGCCGATCGAGCACCAAGTCGACAAAGAGCTCGGCGAGAAGAAGCACACGCTGACCGCGGTGCAAAAACGCCAAGCGTGCGAAGCCTATGCGAAGAAGTGGATCGCGATTCAGAAGGACGGCTTCATTCGCCTCGGCGTCTTCGGCGACTGGGAGCACCCGTACCTCACGCTGAACAAAGACTACGAAGCGGCGATCATCCGCACGCTCGCGAAGTTCGTCGACAAGGGCCAGGTCGTGCGCGGGCTGAAGCCGGTGCACTGGAGCTGGGCCGCCGAGACGGCGCTCGCCGAAGCCGAGGTCGAGTACGAGAACGTCACGTCGCCGTCGATCTTCGTGAAGTATCCGGTCCGCGACGGACTCCCAAAAGCGCTCGCCGATTTCCGCGGCAGCGACGACGCCTTCACCGTCATCTGGACGACGACGCCCTGGACGCTTCCGGCCTCGCTCGCGGTCAGCGTGCTGCCCGAGGCCGACTACGTGCTCGCGCGTGTGAAGAATCGCCAAGGCAAGCAAGAGTGCGTGCTGCTCGCCAAAGCCCTCGCCGACGGCGTGGTGAAAACCGCGGGCGTCGAGCTGTTGGCGACCTCGCCGAGCGTGAAGGGCAGCGCGCTCGACAAGCTCGTCAGCGAGCACCCGTGGATCGCGTTCAATGAGCGCAAGATCCCGACGCTGCTCGGCGCGCACGTGACGC
Source organism: Deltaproteobacteria bacterium (assembly GCA_020848545.1). Taxonomy (GTDB): domain Bacteria; phylum Myxococcota; class JADLHZ01; order JADLHZ01; family JADLHZ01; genus JADLHZ01. The sequence continues at coordinate 120,654 of JADLHZ010000009.1, forward strand.
TCGAGACTGGCTCGGGGCTCGTCCATACGGCGCCAGGCCATGGTCCCGACGACTTCGTCATCGGCAGCAAGCATGGCCTGCCGCCGTATGCGCCGGTCGACAGCAAGGGCTTTCTGACGCCGGACACCGGCAAGTACGCGGGCGTGCACATCTTGAAGTCGTCGCCGGGAAAGCCCTCGGCGAACGAAGTCATCGTGCAGGATCTCGAGGCCGCCGGCCGCTTGTTGAACGGCGGCGCCGACAAGCTCACGCACAGCTATCCGCACTGCTGGCGCACGCACACGCCGGCGATCTTCCGGGCGACGCCGCAATGGTTCATCAGCATGGACCACGGCGACTTGCGCAAGCGCGCGCTTGCCGAGATCGATCGCGTGAAGTGGATCCCCGCGTGGGGCCGCGACCGCATCTATAATATGATCGCCGGTCGCCCCGACTGGTGCATCAGCCGCCAGCGCGTGTGGGGCGTGCCGATCCCGGTGCTCTACTGCACGAAGTGCCACGAGCCTCTGTTGAGCGGCGACTTCATGCGCCACGTCTCGCAGATCTTCGACAAAGAGGGCGCCGACGCGTGGTGGGCCCGCGAGGTGAAAGACCTGGCGCCCGCCGGCAGCAAGTGCGCAAAGTGCGGCGGCACCGAGCTACGCAAAGAGACCGACATTCTCGACGTGTGGTTCGAGTCCGGCGTGTCGTTCGCGGGCGTCTACGAGAAGGCTCCTCCTCGCCCGAACGGCCTGCGCACGACCGATCTCTACCTCGAAGGATCAGATCAACACCGCGGCTGGTTCCACTCGTCGCTGCTCTGCTCGGTTGGCACCGAAGGCCGCGCGCCGTACGAGACCGTGTTGACCCACGGCTTCGTCGTCGACGGACAAGGCAAGAAGATCTCGAAGTCGAAGGGCAACTACGTCGACGCGCAGAAGGTGATCGATCAAAGCGGCGCCGAAATCATCCGCCTGTGGGTGGCCGCCGAGGATTATCGCGACGACATCCGCCTCTCCGACGTCATCTTGCAGCAGCTGACGGAAGCGCACCGCAAGTTCAGAAACACCCTGCGCTACATCGCCGGCAACCTCGGCGACTTCGATCCGAATACGCACGCGTCACGCACGGGCGACGCGGCAAAGAGCGAAGACTTCGATCCTTTGGATCGCTACGCGCTGCACGAGTCGGAGCAACTGTCGCGGCGCGTGCGCAAGGCCTACGAAGGCTACGAGTATCATCAGGTCGTGCACGCGCTGAACGAGCTGTGCAGCGAGATGAGCACGTTCTACCTCGACGTCTTGAAGGACCGCCTCTACATCGACAAGGCCGACGCGCCGCAAAGACGCAGCGCGCAGGCGGCGCTGTGGAACATCGCGATCGATCTCGTGCGCCTCGCCGCGCCGATCTACGTCTTCACCGCAGAAGAGGCGTACCACTTCCTGCCGAAGAAGAACGGCATGCCGAGCTCGGTGCACCTCTTCGACATGCCGGGCGATCGGCCGGGCTACGTCGCCGAGACGCTCGCCGCTGAGTACGAGACCCTCGGCGCCGTGCGCGACGTGGCGTTGAAGGCGCTCGAAGAAGAGCGGCAAAAGAAGCTCATCGGCAAAGGCGCCGAGGCGTGGGTGACGGTGAAGGCCGACCAAAAGTCGCTCCCGGCGCTCGAGAAGTACGAAGCCGAGCTCGCCGCGTACTTCCTGGTCAGCGAAGTCACGCTCGACGCCGCGGCGCACCCGAACGTCGAAGTGAAGGTACAAAAGGCGCGCGGCCAACGCTGCGCGCGGTGCTGGTTGTATCGCCAAGAAGTGGGCTCGAGCGTCGCGCACCCGGCGCTTTGTGCACGTTGCGAAAGTGTCGTGAAATGATGCAAGCCGCCACCATGACCCCCGAGACCTCGACCTTCAAAGATCTCCTCGTGAAGCGCGCGCCCTTCTTGGTGTCGATCGCGCTCGCGATCGTCATCGCCGACCAGTGGACGAAGTACCTGGCGGTGAAGCACCTGACGCACAGCTTCGCCGAGCAAACGGACTGGCAACGCTTCGTGTCCGGCAACCATCCGGTGCCGCGCAACGGCGTCGTCGTCGTCGACGGCATGTGGGACTTCACCTACGTCGAGAATCCGGGCGCCGCGTGGGGCCTGCTCTCGCGTGCGAACGAGAAGTTCCGGGCGCCGTTCTTCATCGTGGTCAGCATCGTCGCGTCGTTTCTGATCCTCAATTACTACGTGCGCTCGCCCGAGGCGTTGAAGATGCGGCGATGGGCGCTTGCGCTCGTCTTCGGCGGCGCCATCGGCAACTTCATCGATCGCATCCGCCTGGGTTACGTCATCGACTTCATCGATTGGCACATGAAGGACAGCTACCACTGGCCCACCTTCAACGTGGCCGACGCCGCGATCAGCATCGGCGTCGTGCTGCTGCTCATCGAGTCCTTCGTCTACAAAGAGAAAAAAGAGGACACCAAGAAGGCTTAGTCCCAGGCGCGGGCGCTGGACAGACCTGGTGGTCTAGTCCTACACTCGCTCGGATGATCGCTCTCGTCCTCGCGCTCGTAGCGGGCCCGGCGTTCAGCCAAGCCAAAGTGGGCAGCGTTGGCGAGTCGTGCGTGACGAACGCCGACTGTGACGCGAGCCTCTTTTGCGATCGCTCCGCTTGCGCCGCGCCGCCCTCCGGGAGGCCGTCGATCTCGACGCCGAGCGGCAAGCCCGTGCCGCCGATGAAGGGCGCGCAAACGCAGATCGTGCCGTACGAAGAGGGCATGGAGATCCCGCCCGGCGCCTACGTGCGAACGAGGAACAAGGCCGGGCTGTGGGGCGGCGGCATCGCCTTGCTCGTCGCCAGCTGGGGATCGACGTGGGCGACGACGGCGGTCTTGTGCCAAGCCGGCTGCACTTCGTGGGCCGTGCCAGTCTCGTTCATTCCGGTCGTCGGTCCGTTCGCCGACGCCTTCATCTCGGTGCCGCCGGTCGCGGTGTTCATGATCACGATGGCGCTCATCCAAGCGGCGGGTGTCGGCATGATCATGGGCGGCGCCCTGTCGGTGACGAAGCACCTGGTGCTCACCGGCAACGGCGTGCAGGGGTCGTTCTGATGCGCCGGCTCGTGCTTGCTGCGATCCTCCTCGCTGCGTGCGGCAAGGAGCGCGAGCCGTATGCGGCGCTGCCGTTGCGCGAGACGTTGCTCGCCGATCCGCGCGACGTCGCGGCGCTGCCGGTGAACGAGCGGACGCTGCTGCGCGCGCGCTTCGTCACGGCACTCGCGGACAGCGCCGCAGCGAGCGACAGGCACGAAGAAGGCGCGATCGACGCCGTGTTCGCGCACGACGAAGAACGCCGCGATCGTGACAGTGCGCTCGGCGTGGTCGCGTTGGCGCCGTCGTTCGCAGAGGACGCCGTGCGCTTCGATCCCGCGGGGTCGGGATCCGTAGCGCTCGCAGAAGATCCGTTGGCGACGCCGGAAGTCGCTGCGCTCGAAGCCCGCGCGTTGTCTGGAGCCGCAGGCGCGCTGATCGCCGACGTCGCCGCGCGCGCGGGCGTGACGACGATCGAACGCATGCGCCAAGTGCCGGCCGCGTACGTCGTGAGCGGCGACCGCGTGCGCGTCAACGTGGCGTGGCTCGTGGCGATGGCTGGCAACGACGCGCCGGCGGTCAGCGCACCGGTCGTGCAAAGCGGGCTGTCCGCCTCGGCGCTGACGAGCCTCTCCGAGTGCACGAGCGAGATCGTCGGCACCTGCGGCGCCTGCATGAACGACGGCTCCTGCAGCGATCCGCCGGTGCTCAGCGATTTTCCGAGCGGCCTCGCCGAGTGTGACTCCGTCCTCTCGAACAACGCCACCGCGGAGAACGTGTGCGTCACGCTCATGGTCTCGCGCAACTCTGTGGCCACGTGCATCCGCAGGAACGACGCGACGTGCATCCAGGGCGGCATCGGCACCGCGGCGCTCGGGCGTGAGATCCTGGGCCGCTCCGTCTGCCGCCGCATCTTCGACGGTTGCGCGCGCGATCCAAACTACGTGCTCCAGATCTCGTGCGACACCTGCACGAACATGTGCGCGAACCTCTGCCGCGTGAACCTGACCGCCGGATCCTGCAGCGGCGGCCGCTGCTCTGGCCCGAGCGCGAGCTGCACGAGCTGCGGCACGCGCATCTGCAGCGCCACGCCGGTGCGCGACGACACCATGCCGTGGTGGAGCTTCGCGTGGGGCACGGCGCCGCTCGCGTATCTCCTCGTGATCGCGCGAAGGAAGCGACCGAAGTGAGGCCGCTCGTCGTCGACTGGCTCATCGCGCGCGGGCTCCCGGGCTGGCTCGCGCCGGACTACGTGGTGATGGGCGGCATCGCTGGCCTCGTCGCGGGCTTCGTGATCTTGCGCTACGCGAAGGAAGAAGAGCGGCCGGCGTACGCCTTGGCGCTCGCGCTCGCGTACATCGGCGCATACGCGTTCGGTACTTTGTTCGAGCTCGTGCGATCGTTACCGGCGTTCTTCGCGGGCAGCGGCGAAGTGGCGCTCGGTCGCGCGGCGTGGGGCGGCCTGCTCGGCGCCGTCTTGACCGCATGGATCGTGATCCGCGCGCAGCGCCGCGACGCGCTCGTATTCTTCGATCGCGTGAGCGTGGGCATCGGCCTCATCTTCGGCTTCGTGCGCATCGGGTGCTTTCTCGGCGGCTGCGACTTCGGGCGGCCGTCGGCGTTGCCGTGGGCGGTCGCGTTTCCGCCGGCGAGCCTCGCAGCAGAGACGCACGTGCAGCTCGGCTGGGTGAGCTCAGGCGCCGCGAGCCTCAACGTGCATCCAACGCAGCTCTATGAAGCCGGCTTCGGATTTCTGAGCGCGGCGGTGATGGCGTTCTTGCTCGCGAACGGCGTTTGGCGCGGCCGCCTCGCCGGCGTGTGGATCGCGCTGTACGCGGTGTTTCGCTTCGGCAACGAGCTCCTGCGCGGCGACACCGATCGCGGCGTGTACGGCGGCCTGAGCACCGCGCAGATCGTTTCGCTCATCGTCTTTTGCGTGCTCAGCGCGCTCGCGTGGCGCCCGCGGGCCAAAGAGGCGCTCGCCTGATGCACGTCTTGCTCACGGGTGTGGCGGGCTTCATCGCGTCCGGCGTGGCCAAGCGCCTGGTCGCCGAAGGCCACACCGTCACCGGCGTCGACAACATGAACGACGCGTACGACGTGCGCCTCAAAGAGTTTCGCCTGCGGGAGGTGCGGCCGCTCATCGAGTTCATCGAAGCCGACATCTGCGATCGCGACGCGATGGCGCGCTTGTTCTCCTCGCACCGCTTCGACGCCGTCATCAACTTGGCGGCGCGCGCGGGCGTGCGGCAGTCGGTCGAGAACCCGTGGGTCTACTTCGACACGAACGCGACGGGCACGCTGAACCTGCTCGACCTGTGCCGGCGCTTCTCGGTCAGTAAGTTCCTGCTGGCGTCGACGTCGAGCTTGTACGGCGACGCAAAGACGCAGCCGTTCACGGAAGCGATGGCGACGGACACGCCGCTCTCGCCCTACGCGGCGTCGAAGAAGGCCGCCGAGATGATCTGCCACACGTACCATCACCTGCACGGCATCGACGTGAGCATCGTGCGCTACTTCACCGTCTACGGCCCCGCCGGCCGGCCCGACATGAGCCTCTTTCGCTTCACGCAGTGGGTGAGCGAAGGACGGCCGGTGATCTTGTACGGCGACGGCTCGCAGTCGCGCGACTTCACCTACGTCGACGACATCGCGCGCGGCACGGTGCTCGCGGCGACGAAGCGCGTCGGTTACGAGATCATCAATCTGGGATCGGACGCGCCGTGGGTGCTGATCGACACGCTGCGCCTGATCGAAGCGCTCGCCGGTAAGAAGGCGCAGATCGAGCACCGGCCGATGCACGCGGCGGACGTGAAGGCGACGTGGGCCGACGTGACGAAGGCGAAGACGCTGCTCGGATGGAAGGCCGAAGTCGACGCGAAGACCGGCATCACGCGCCTCGTCGATTGGTACCGAGCGAATCGCGAGTGGGCGAAGGACGTCGAGACCGGCTAGTCACTCCACCTTCCCGTACCACTGCCAGTTCGCCCACACGCTCGCCGGCTCGCCGCGCTTGTACGCGTCCCGTTGCAAAGCGCGCAGGCGCTCGACGTCGCCGTCCTCCGCGAGCAGCCGGACCACGTGCTTCACGAAGAGCGCGCCCTGATCGTCGAAGATGCGGCTCGCCGGCAAGATCACGCGATCGGTGCCCGAGAGGCGCAGCGCGCTCACGAACTCGACGCCGTCCGGCGCGCTGCCCGGGCGATGACACGCCGAGAGCACGACGGTCGGCACGTCGCGGCGCGCCTCGAGCAGCTCGACGGCCCACAACGGTTGGTCGCCGCTGCGCAGAAACGATCCTTCCATCGAGCGGCTGATCGAGTGACCGTGGAGCGCGATGTGCCAGAGCCGCGCCGGATCTTCGGTCGAGGTATAGAAGGCTTCGAGCGATTTGTTGACGACCGGCGTCCCGCGCTCGCGAAAGAGCGCACCCGTCTCGGCGATCTCGAGCTCGGCGAACGGCAGCTCGTCGCTTGGCAGCGGGCCGACGGTGATGACGGGTCCAGCCGCTTGCCTCGGCTCGCCCGTCACGAGCGCGGCGTGCGTCCCCGAGATCTCGAAGCTCAACGCGGCGCGCTCGATCAACGGCGCACCGCCGATCGGCAGCGCCGCCCACGGCAAGCGCATGAAGGTCGCGTCGGCGACGACGAGCACGCGGCCACGCTTCAACACCGGCTCGTCGAAGAGCTGCGCCAGCGCCGCGTGCAGCTTGTCCGCGGCCGGCGGCGGCGGTTGCAAGTGATCGACAGCGTCGATCCACTGGTCGGAGGCGTCGATGATCTGCGCGCGGTCCATGGGCACGAGCTTCGTGCGCTCGCCACGCTCGTCGGCGATGACGGCGACGACGCCACGCTCGAAGGCTCTGAGCGCGATGATCGCGTCCTTCGGCCGGCGCCTCTGCAGCTCTTTGATCGTCACCGGCTCGAGCGTCAGCAGCGGGACGAGGTCGGTGTCGTTCCTCTTTCGCGCGGCCGCGAGCAGCTTGGCGTAGTCGTTGGCGTCGTCGCTCGCGACGCCGAGGCGCACGGTCCACGTGTACGTCGAGATCTGGTCGCGCAATTCTTTGAGCCGCAGCCGCTCGAGCAGCCGCCACACGCCGGCGACGTCTTTGTCGTCGACGTACATCTGCGCGAGCGTCGCTTGCAGGCGCGCCATCGTCAGCTCGTTGACGCGTTCTTCGTCGCTGCGCACGTCTTCGAGCTTCGGGCCGAGCGCTTCGACGATCGCGAGCGCCGTCTCGAGCTCTTTTTGCGCCGCCGTCCGCTCCTTCGGCTTGTTCGCCAAGATATTCAGCGCGAGGCCGAGGCGCGCCTTCCACTCGATGTCTTTCGATTTCAGCTTCACCGCCTCGGCGACGGCGGCCTCGAACGCGCGCTGACAGTCGGCCGTGCGCTTCTCGACGAGCGCGATCTCGCCTTCGACGAGCGCGATGTTCATGGCGTTATAGCGGTTGCCGACGCGCGTGTTCAGCTCGATCGCCTGCCCCAGGTACTGCTTCGCCTCCTGCAGATCGCCTTCGCGCAGGCGGATCGCGGCGAGGTTTCGGAAGTCGAACGCGAGGCCGTCCTTCGACTTCAGCTCGGTGTCGATGGCGACGGCCTTTTGGATCATGCGCCCGGCCGCATCGAGCATGCCGCGCTCGCGCAGCGTGAAGCCGAAGTTGTTCAGCTGGTTCGACTCCTCGGCGCGGCGGGGAAAGTCGCGATCGCGGGACTTCTTCAGCGCACGGCGCAAGCGGTTCGACGCGGCGACGCGCTTGCCTTGGCTCATCAGGATCAGCCCCTGGGCGCTCAGCGACTGGATGTTCAAATAGCTCGACTGCTTGCGATCGCCTTCGCTGTCCTTCTGGCCGATCTTGTCGGCGAGGCGCTCGGCGGCGACGGCGGCGTTGAACGCGCGATCGTAGTCGTTCGACAGCCAGTAGATACGCGCGAGCTCGAGCGTGGCCTCGGCGCGGATCAAGACGTCCTTCGGATCGAGGAAGTCGAACACTTCGCGGATCGTCGCGCGCGCGTCTTCGTAGCTCGCGAGCTGCCGCTGCACGCGGGCGAGGTCGATGCGCGAGCGCGCCATCAAGAAGCGATCCTTTTGGCCGGCCTTGTCGCGGACGCTGTCGGCGAGCTGACGCACCTTGGTGAAGGTCGCGAGCGCGGCGAGGAACTCGGACAGCGAGCTCTCTTGGCGGGTGCCGGCGTTTCTCAGCGCGGTGATCTGCGACGGCACCTTGCCGGCGGCGCCAAAGATGTCCGCGCTCTTCTGGTACGACGCGATCGCCTCTTGATACTTGCCGGCGTCGACGAGCGCGGTCCCGCGTTGGAGGAGCGCCGTCGCTTCGTTCTCTTTACTGCCGATGGCGCCGAAGTCGGCGGCGGCAGCCTCGAAGATCTGCGCCGCCTTCTCGAACTGCGCCGCCTTGTAGCAGATGATGCCCAGGAGATTGCGCGCAGCGGCCAAGTCCTTACGCTTCTCCGGCGTCTTGGCGACGATCGCCTTCCATTGCTCGACGACCGGCTCGGCGTACTTGGTGATCGCCTCTTCGTAGAGCGCGCGCGCGTTGTCCGGGCTCTGAGCGGCGAGCAACGAGTTCATCGTCGCCAACGAGAAACGAAAGACGAGGGCCCGCTCGCTCTTGTCGAGGTAGGTCGCGAAGTCGAGCGCCTGCTGATAGAGCTCGCGCGCGGCGACCACGTTCTTCTTGCGGCTCTCCTCGCCGGCGAGCTTGGCGATTTCGTCGAGGCGTGTTTCGGCGAACTTCTTCCGCGCGTCGGCGCCGTCGTTGGCGAAGCCCCAATACTCGCAGCGCGCCGCGGCCTTCGGCTCGGAGAGCGCCGCCGAAGACCACGCTTCGGCCGCGCGCTGGCCGGCCCGCGCCGCATAGAAGCGCTGCATGAGCCGCGCGTGCGCGTCGGCGTCTTCTGGCGCGCACGCGAGCATCGCAGGAGTGCCCGCCAGCGCGAACGCTCGCGCCACGTCGCCGAGCAGGCGCTGGTCGAGCGTCTCCAAGCCGTCGACGATCGCCAAGTTCGCGTGGATCGAGAGCATCGGCAGGGTGAGCGAGGTGAGCCGCCGCTCCCAGCTGTTCTCACCGGCCACCGAGAAGCGAAACACGCCGGGCGCGCCGCCGTAGGGATCGAGGCTGAGCACGAAGCGCACGACGCTGCGGCCGAGCTTCTTGGTTTGTACGGCGAGCTCTTCGCTGCGCGCGGCGGGTCCTCGGACCGCCGCCGCATCGGCCGGCACCGCGCCCGCCGTCAGCTTGGTCTTGGTCTCCGAGGCGTACTGAAAGTCGAGCGGCTGATCTTCGTTGCTGTTCCTCGCCAAGATCGCGAGCCAGAGCGCCGACGCTGAAGCCACGCGCGCGACATTTGGCGCCGAGGACGCGCCGGCGACGTAGAGCACCGGCGTGCCTTTGCCGGTCGCGAGGCTCGCGGGCTGCGAGGCCGGCGCGTCGCGAGGCACGAGCGCGAGCGCCTTGCCGGCGAGCGTCAGCTTCACATCGTGGCCAGGCACGGCCCACTCGAAGCCGTCGCCGCCCTCGAGCGCGGCAGCGAGATCCGCGATCTGCTTGCTCGTCAGCTTGCACCAGAGCAGCGTCTGCCACGGCTCGACGACGGCACGCGCATCGGCAAGGCCCTTGTCGACGAGATCCTTCAGCGCCTTCTCTTGGCGCTCGGTGGCGCGCTTGCGCATGTTGCGCATGGCCGCCAGCGTCTTTTGCGCCCAGGCCGTCAATGAAGCCCGCGCCGCCTCGGCCCCGCTGAGATCAGGCCGCGCGAGGCCGTCCGGAAGCGCGATGCTCTCGATCGACATGCGCTCGAGCACCTCGGCCACGCGCTCCGGCTTCTTGCTTTCGACGGCTGCCGCGAGCAACGCGCGCATGAGCCCGTGCCACAACGCCGGCCGCGGGCGCTCCGGATACAAGAGCCGCGCGAGCACGTCGGCGTCCTTCACTTCCTTCTCTGCCCGCGCGAGCGCTTGAGCACGCTGCGCCGCCGGCCCGAGCCGAAAGCGCGCGTATTCCGTCTGCCACGCGGCTTCGAAGAGCGAGAAGCGCTTCGCCAGCGCGGCGATCTCGGCGAACGCCGCCTCCGCATCGGCGCTGCGCGCTTCGATCGCCGCCTGATCCGCTGCATCGAAGAGCGCTTGCACGCGCTGCTGCGCCGCAGGACGCGACACGATCTGCACGACCGGCTGCGACGCCGGGGCGCTCGCCGCTTTCGCCGGCTGCGCGACCTGCGCGTCGATCGCGGTCACGAGCGCCGAGATCGCGTCAGCCGCGGCCTTCGGGTCGGCGGCGAGCGTGGCGTTCGCGGCGTGCTCGGCGGTGAGCACCGCTTGCTGCTTGCTGACGCGCTCCATCTGCGCGAGCACTTCGACGCGCAGGCGATCTTCGTCGGTCGCTTCTTCGGCCGGCTGTGACGCGGCCTTGCCGTCCTTCTTCGGACCGGCGGCGATGGCGCTCTGCATTTGCGCCAACGCCTTGTCGTGCGCCTTGCGTTGCTCGTTGGTCAGCGCCACGAGCGTGAGCCGCGGCAGCACACGCAGCACCGGAACGAGCCACTTGAGCGCCGGCGCCTCGCTCTTCGCGTAGCGTTCGCTCGCCGCGATGAAGAGCTCGTTCGCGCGCGCGACGTCGCCCCGGCGGACGGCGAGCAACATGAGCTCGGCGCTCGCCTCGTACCACTCGGGGTTGATGAAGTCGCCGATCTTGCTGTCTTCGAGCGTCTTCGTCAGCGTCTTCAGCCGGCGCTCCAAGTACTGCGCCGCCACCTCGGTGTCGCCGAGGCGCGAGAAGATGCGGCCGAGCAAGGACTCCAAGATCTCCTCTTCGTCGCTCACCGAGAAACCAAAGGGCGCGCGCGACGCGTTGGTGCCGTCGACCGCGAGCGCCGTCACCGTGCCGAGCGGGGTCAGGGTGAAGCCGAACCTGAAGCCCTCCGGCCCGTAGCCCTTCTTGATCAGGTCGAGCGAGCGTTCGAGCGCGGCCACCGCTTCGGCCTCGTCGCCGTCGGCGAGCGACAGCCAGCCAATCGTCCGGTCGATCGCGACGACGCGGTTGAAGTCACCGCGCGTCGCGTATTCATCACGCGCGCGAACGAGCGAGGCGCGAGACTCAGCCGGCATTTCGAGCGCGTCGTAGGTCAACGCGAGCAGCGCGCGCATGCGGCCCAAGCGGCGATCGTCGCCTTCCTTCTCGGCGAGGCGAATGCCGTCCTTCAGCTGCATCAGCGCGACGTCGTATTGGCCGGTGCGCACCGCCGCTTGGCCGAAGCGCTCGCGAAACACGATCTGCTGCGCGCTGCTGCCGAAGCGCGTGCGGGCGAGCTCGCGCAGCACGTAGTAGTGGAACGCTTGCTCGAACTGGCCGAGGCGCAAGAACGCGTTGCCGAGGTTCAACGCTGCCTCGGCCGTCGCGTCGGTCTCGCGGGCGACTTCGAAGAGCGAGAGCGCCGTTTGGTACTCGAAGAGCGCGCGTTCGAGCGCGTCGGAGGCGCCCGGCCGGCGGTACTCTTTCTGCTCGAGCGCCCAGCCGAGCCCCATGTGCGCGTAGGCGAAGCTCGCGTCGAGATCGAGCGCCTTCTCGAAGCCCTGCTCCGCCTCCGAGAGATCGTTCACGTACGTGGCCGCCAGCGCGTTCGCGTACTGCGCCACGCGATCGTAGGGCATCTCCTTGGCCTTTTGCCGGTATTCCTTCGCGAGATCCTGCGCGAGGCCGATGAGCTCGCCGAGCTGCAAGACCTTCCGGTGCGCGCCGGCCTCCGAGAAGTTGTTCTTCGCGAGGGTGCGATACGCTTCGTAGGCGGCGCCGAGGTCGCCCTTCGCTTCGTCGGCCTGCGCTTTCTTCAGCGCCAGCCGCAGGAGCTCGACGCGCGCGCGGTTTCGCTGCGTGCGGTTGAACTGCCCGCCCGACATCAGCGCCTCGAAAGACTGCAGCGCCGCGCCGAGATCGCCGAGCAGCTCCTGCGTCTTCGCCAACGCAAAGAGCACGCGGCCGCGATCGTTCGTCGCGAGATCCTTTCGCGCCTGCATCTTCTGCAATTCGAGCACCGCCAACGCCGGCTGCTCGAGCTCGACGAGCACCTCGCCCTGCGCGAGCACGAGCGCGACCTCCAGCGCGCCGAGCCCTTTGCACCCAGGCAGCAGGCGATCGATGGCGGCGAGCTTCTCGCGGGGATCTTTCGGCATCAGCTCGAAGAAGCGCGCGCGGGCGACCTTCGCCTCGCGCACCTGTCGTGGCCGTTCGCGCACGAGCTGGACGAGGCGGCGCTGCTCGTCTTCGGCCGGCAGCGCGATGGAGCCGATTGTCGCTTCGACGCGCATCGCCCGCACCGCGTCCTCGGAGTATTCGTCGCCCTCCCGCGGCACCGCCTGCGCATAGCCGAGGCCCATGCTGTACGCGCCGAGATACTCCGCCGCTTCGGCCAGGACGACGTTCGCGCGCGCAGACACGAGCTTCGAACCTTCGGGCGGCGCGACCTCTTTGACCCGATCCTTCAGCGCCTGCAGCGCGTTTTGCGTGTCGCGGCGCTCCTTCTGCGTGAGGAAGAACTGATTGCGCAGCTGTTCGAGCCGCGCGAGCCGGCCGATGGGCGTCGTCCCACCCGCGAGCTCGATGACGCGTTCGAACGCGGTCTGCGCGTCTTCGAGCCGATTCTCGCCGGCGAAGTCGCGCGCGAGCTCGTAACGGGCGCGGAGCGCGTCTGGTCCGCCACGCGCCATCACCACGCGGAACAAGTAGCGGCGCATGCGGCCGGGGATGTCGCCGTCGGCGAGCGCGAAGATGTCGGGCGCGCTCATGCCGTGCGGCGTGAGCCCGTCGAGCGGCAGCGTCTGAATCTCGAGGCCGCCCGGGCCGCTCGCGACGAAGAAGAGCTTCTTGCCGCTGATCGCCGCGAGCGTCTCCGAGCTGTAGCCGCTCGTCACCGGCTCCGAGTAGTCGGCCGCGCTGCCGCCGTCGAAGAGCTCTGGACGCACCGGCACGCGATAGAGGCTCGGCAAGTCGAGCACGTCGATGCGGCCGTCTTGGTTGTCGTCCTCGACGTAGCGCGTGAAGTACACCCACGTCTTTCCGTCATCCTGCGCGATGCGGGCGAAGGCTTCGGGGCGCCGGCCGTCGCCGAGCGGGACGATCTTCTTGTCGCGGAGGCGCTTGGCGACGATGCGCGTCGTCGTGCGCCCGTCCGCCGTCTTCAGCCTCTGCGAGTAGACGATGAACGTGCCGCTCGCGTCGAGCGAGGCGTCGAAGCCGCCGCCTTCGGTGAGCCGCTCGCTCACCTTCGTCTTCAAGTCGAAGCGAAAGACGTCTTCGTCGGCGTCGGGCGTCACGCGCGTCGAGATGAGCAGCGACTTGCCGTCTGGGGCCCACGCCGGCGCGCGATCGCCGGTCTTCTCGTCGGTGATCCGGATCTCGCCGCCGCCGTCGGTGTCCATGATGTATACGTCGCCCTTGGCGTCGTCCTTGCGCGAGATGAAAGCGATGTGCTCGCCGTCCGGAGAGATCGCGGGATCTTCGTCGTCGGCCGAGTGGCTGGTGAGGCGGATCGTCTCGCCGGTCGCGAGCACTTTCTTCCACACGTCGACGGTGCCGTTCTGGGTTGCCGTGAAGACGACGAGGCTGCCGTCGGGCGAGACGCTCGGCCAATACGCGTCGCCGACGACGGAAGCGACGAGCACCGGTTCGCGCAAGCCGGTCGCCTTCATCTGCGCCAGGAACTCGTCCTCGAAGAGCGCGACGCCGGAGCTGCGCGCACACGCGACGAGAAGGAGCGCGAGACAAACCCTAACGCGCATGCCCGATCCATTCGCCGGCGTTGTTCTGCACCGGGTCGCCCTTCTTCAACGAGGCGAGCACCACGCGCCGGTACGCTTGCCAGACGAGCTGGCGATCCGTGTCCTTCAAGTTCGTGTTCTTGCTGAGCGCGTACTCGACGAGCGCGGCCCGCGCGTCGTTCTCGATCGCGACGAGGCGCGCCGCCGCCGGCTCGACCGCGGGCTGTGACGCCGGCTGCGATGCGCTCTCGCCGTGGCACTTGAGCAACGCCACGCGGCCGTCGAGCGCCTCGCCGACGCAACCCTTCGCGCGCGCGCGTTCGAGATCGTCCTTATAGAAGAGCTGCGTGCGGCGTGCCTGCAACGCGCGGGCGTAGGGATCGTCGCCGCGCGCGCCGAGGCCGTTCGCCGTCGCCCGCACCGACGCCACCGTCTGCAGATCCTCCGTGAGCTCTTCGTACTCGCCGATGAACTGCTGTTCGAGCGTCGACTTCTTGTCGACCGTCACGACCTTGGCAGTGATGCAGGCGTTCAGAGCGAATGCAGCCAAGAGAAGTAGAGCTCTCATTCGACGCTTCCTTGTGGTTCCAACTTCCAGCCCGGCATCAGCGAGTAAACGCCGGCCATCGGGCGGACGAGGTACTGCTCGAGGTACGCGTTGATCGGCTGGCGCCGCAACAGATCGGTATTGATCATGCGTTGGCCGACCAAGTTGGCGAAGAAGTCGAGCTTCGTCGTCGCGTCGAGATCGAAATTCGCGGTGTTGTGGATGATCGACACGCGCAAGAGGTTGATCTTCGCGCGCAGGCTCTCGATCTGCTTGCGCGTGTTCTGCAGCTTCTCGTTCTTCTGATCCGGATCGAGGGCCAAGATGAGCTGCGACAACATCTCGCGGCCGATGCGCGTGAGGTTGATGTTGGTCGCGTCGATCTCTTGCAATTTCTCGCCCCATTGCAGGTTCAGGCTCAGGTTGCCGTTGATCTGCGACGTAGGCCCAGGCGGCGTCTTCGAGAGCACGCTGAGATCGATGTTCGAGAACTTCGCGCCGGCCGAGAGCCTGAGCACCTTGTCGGCGCCGAACTGCAGCGCCAGCTGGCCTTCGAGGTCGCCGGTCAACGCTTCGAGCGAGAAGTGATCGACGAGCAGCATGCCGCTCGCGAGCCGGCCGTTCAGCGCGATGCGGCTGATATCCGTGCGGCCCTGGGTGAAGCGCTCGATGCGCAAGGAGTCGTCGTCGCGCCCGTACGATCGCAGGTCCGAGTAGTAGGCGATGCGCGGCTTCTGCTTGAGGATGTCTTCCTTCGACAGGACGAGGCGCACGCCTTCGGCGGTCTTCATCGCGTCCTGCGCGAACGGCAAGGTGCCCGAGAGGTTCTTCAGCGTCATGTCGCCGATCTGGACGTTGAGCTGCTTCGTCTTCAGCGCGCCAGCCAGCTTCACGTGACCATCGGCCAGGCTGCCGTCGAGCTCGAGGCCGACGCCGCCGCCGAGCAGCATGTCGTTCTTCGGCAACAGCTTCGACTTCTGCGGCAAGTCGACGTCGACGTTGAGCGCGAGATCGCCGACGATGCCCTTCCACGTCGGGTTCTCCCACGCCTTCGTCGCGACGACGCGCTCGGGCTTGAACATCCGCCCGCGCAGCATGATCGCCGCGCCGAGCGTGGGTATGCTGAGCGCAATGCGGTTCACGGCCACTTCGCCGCCCCTTGCGTAGGCGAGGTCGTAGTCGAGCGCGGTTTCTTTGAGCGCCATCGTGAGCTGCGTCGGCGCCTCGACCTTGCCGAGCCTGATGTTGCCGGCGCCGAACGCTTCGCCGTTCTCGTACGACGCGTCGAGCGTGAGCATCGCGTCGTCGAGCGTCGCTGGCATGTCGCCGCTCATCACGAAGTGTCCGAGGCCGATCTCAACCGCGAGCCCCGAGCGCTTCGGCCGCGTCTGCACGCCGATCGAGCCGTTGCTACCGCCCACGCGATACTCGCCGTAGCGCGCAGCGATGCCCTTCCACGCGAGCGCGGCCTGCAGCTCGAACGGCGTGCCGGCGTCGAGCAGGTCGAGCGGCGCTTGCGCAAAGTGCTTGCCGATGTCCGCGGTCACCGGGCCTTTGATCGCCACGTTGAGCCCGAGGCTACCGTCGGCTTCGTAGCCCGAGAGCTGCTCGCGCAATTTCGTGGGCGCGATGGCGACGAGCTTCTTCAGCGCGACGTCGGCGAGCGCCAGCGTCAACCCGAGATCGAAGACGCCCTTTGGTTTTTGCACCACGCTGCCGGCGAGCGCGAGCTTCACCACGTCGGCAACGTCGAGCGTGAGCGCTTCGATCTGCAGCGCCGGCGCACGCCGCGACGCCTTCAGCGCGAGCTTCAACGGCACGCTCAACGCCCCGAGCTCCGGTGTCTCGTAGCGCGCGTTGCCCACAGCCACCGTCACCGTCGCGTCGGCACCGTTCGCGGCGAAGTCGAAGAGCGTCGCATCGAGCGTCACGGTCGTGGTTTCGACGTTGAGCGACGGGCTCGCCAGCGCCACGCTCGGCACGCGCAGATCCAACTTCGCGACCAGCGGCCGCGTGAGCTTCGCCTGCAACGCGCTCGCCGGTCCTTTGGCGCTCAGCGCGAGACCGGCCTTCGTCACCTTCGCGCCGCCGGCTTCGATCTCGCCAGCGTCGAGGCCGAGATCGGCGTCGAGCGAACCCGTGCGCGTCAGCACCGCCGCGAGCGACGCGTTCGTGCCGGCGACGCGAAAGCCGCTGCCCTGCGCCGCCACGTTTTGCAGCTTCAAGCCGAGCTTCGCGTCGAAGGGCGTCAGCGCCGTGAGCTCACTCAGGCGCGCGCGCACGGCGACGTCGCGCAGGTGCAGCGAGCCGCTCGCCGTCACCGGCACCATGCCCTTCGGCAAGAGCGCGAGCACTTCATCGATGTCCGCGTCGAGGTCGGCTTGGTCGACCTTGATGTCGACGTCGCCGAGGAAGTCGCCGGCGCTCGCCTTCATCGCGATCGTCAGCATGTCACCGACGGTGAGCGAGAGGCGCTCGACGTCGGCCTTTTGTGTCAGCAGGTTCGCCGCCGCCTTCGTCGCCAACGCGATCTTCGCGCTCGGCAGGCGAAAACCCGCCATCTCGCCGCGCGCTTTCTCGATCGCGATCTGCAAGTCGACGGTCGCCTGGCTGAGCGAAGGCGCGTCGGCGATGAGCGTCGTCTTCATCTCCAGATCGGCGGCGCCGGTGCCGGCGAGCACGGCGTGCACTTGCGACGGCCCGTGCGTGTCGTCACCGATGTACAGCTCGGCGTGCGCCGCGCCGTCGAGGCCCGTGTAGCGGCCGTTCACGCGCAGGCTCAAGTGGTCGAGCGCCGCTTCGATCTCGGGCGAGAGCACCCGCGCCGAGAACTCGTCGATGGTGAACGCCTTCAGGTTGATCTCGACGCCGATGCCATCGGTGTCTTCCGGCTGCGAAGCGGGCTGCGACGCCGGCGCGGTCGCGGGCTGCGAGGCGGGCGGCTCGCCGGCGAACTTGTCGGCGATGGCGAGGACGTTCCACTTCCCCTGTTGCATCTCGAGCGTGACGCTCGGCACGTCGAGCGCCACCTCGTCTACGGCGACCTTCTTATCGAGCAGCGGCCACAGCCGATAGCCGACGCGCGCTTCCTTCAGCGTGAGGACGTTCTCTTTGTAGTCCGACGTCGGCGGCCCGACCGTCAGATCCTTGATGACGATGCCCTTCAACAGGCGCAGCTCGACGCGGCCGAGCGAGACGTCGAGCGGCACGTGCTGCTTCAGCTGCGAGCGCACGAGCGCGGTCAGGCGCTCATCGGTATAATAGAGCCGGATGCCGACGAGCCCTAGGATGACGAGCACCAGCGTCGCGAGCGCGGTCAGGACGAGCCACTTGATGACGCGCTTCCACGCTCGCACTTGCTTTGGACTCATGGCCTCGGTAATCGCGACTGGTCGAAACGGTCCGACCCCTACAATTTAGGAGCTTTTCTCATGGCTTCCACTTTCGTTGCCATCGCCCCGCTGGTGTCGCTCTTAGTCGCCGGAGATCCGGTGCTCGTCAAGGCAGGGGACGCCTATAAAGACGGCATCGTCAGCGTGGCGGCCAAGGCGCCCAAAGAAGTGACCTTGAAGGTGTTGAAGGGTGAGGCGAAGGCCGTCGCCGACTTCTTGAAAGAGAAGCTCACGGGCGCCGAGGTCAGCGTCACCGGCGAGACGATCAAAGTGAAGGGCCTCGGCGAGAAGGACGCGCTCGACAAGATCGCCGCGCTCGAGTTCGACGCGATCCCAGCGTTGGCCATGGACTCGCCCGAAGCCGGCGGATCGATCCGCGTCGGCCGCGCCGCCGAGCTGCCTGCCGGCGCCGCCCCAAACGACGACACCGAGCGCTTCAAGGCCCTGGTCGTCGGCGTCACCCGCGGCGCCTTTCCGGTCGTCACCTTGAAGATCAAGGTCGTCGGCGCGCCGAAGTCGGTCGAGCTGCAAAAGAAGATGAAGAAGATCACTTACATCACGGCGCCGGTCGCGCTCGGGCAGACCAAGGACGGCCCGGACCTCGCGAACCCGCTGACCCAGCGCAATCTCATCGCGACCTACCTGCGCGCGGGTGACAACGTGCTCGTCCACGTGACCGAGCTGAAGGACAAGCCGGCGCCCGACAACTACGTCATCGACTACATCGAACGCCTGCCGTGAGCCGCGCCCCGGTCCACGTCGTCTATGGCGGCGCGCACCTATTCAAAGAAGACACGCCGCAAAAGCTCGCGCAGATCGCCGAGCGCACCTTCGCCGCGCACTGCAAAGACGCGGTCGCACTGAGTGAGCTCTTGGGCCTCGGGCTCGACAGCGACGCGGCTGCGCCGGTCTACGATCGTGTCGCCAAGAAGCTCGCGACGCCGGCCGCCGTCGAAGACTTCCGCATCGACTTCGAAGACGGCTACGGCGTGCGTTCGCCCGCCGACGAAGACCACGACGCCGAACGTGCGGGCGCCGCGCTTCGCCAGTGCACGACGCGGCCGGCGTTCATCGGCCTGCGCACGAAGCCGTTCGCGGGTGCCACGCGCGATCGGGCGCGGCGGACGCTCGATCTCTTCCTGAAAGCCGCTGGCGACACGCGCGGCCTGACGCTGACGATCCCGAAGGTCACGCACCCGCATGAAGTCGAAGAAGCGGCGGCGGCGCTCGGCGATGGGATGACGCTCGAGCTGATGATCGAGAGCAAAGCGGCGATCATCTGCGGCGCCGGCTTCGCGCTGCCGGATCTCATCGCCGCCGGCGGTGGTCGGGTGTCTTCTGTGCACTTTGGCGCCTACGATTTTCTCTCGGCGCACGACATCGCCGCGAGCGAGCAGCGCCTCGATCACCCGCTGTGCGATCGCGCGCGCGAGTTGATGTTGATGACGAGCACGGTGCGCGTCGCCGACGGCGCCACGAGCTTTCTGCCGGTGCCGGCGGACGATCGTGCGATCGTGTCGCAGGCGTTGTGGCTGCACGCGCGCAACGTCCGCCGCGCGCTCGCGACCGGCATCTACCAAGGTTGGGACTTGCACCCGGCGCAGCTCGTCGCGCGCTACGGCGCCGTCTACGCCTTCTTCCTGCAGAACAAGGACGCCTCGGCCGAACGTTTGAAGCGCTTCATCGCAACGGCGGCGCAAGCGCAGGTGAATGGCGGCGTGTTCGACGACGCTGCGACCGCGCTCGGCCTCGTCAGCTTCTTCTTGCGTGGCTTCTACGCCGGCGCGTTCGACGAGAGCGACGTGGCGCAGACAGGGGCCACTGTCGCGCAGCTCGAGCAGCGATCGTTCGCGGCGCTCGTGAACGCTCAGCCCGCGAGCGCGTAGGTCTCGAGAAACTCTAGCGTGCTGCGCACCGCGGGCTGCGCGTCGACGATGTAGATCGGCGTCTTCAGCGCCCACGCCACGCGGATCGCTTCGTAGAGCAGCGCGTGAATGAAGCTTTGCGTGACGATCTCGAAGTTGCGAAAATTGAGCGCGATGGCCTGCTTGCGCGCGAGGTGCGGCACCAGTTTTTTCTGGGCGTACGCCTGCGCCTCGGCGGTGTTCTCGGACGCGACGTCGACCAAGATCTCTGAGGTGCCAGACGGCGGCTTTTGAAACAGGAGCCACTTATGCAGCGCGCGCCCGGGCATGCGATCCTTCGCGCGTTGGTTGATGACTTCGATCATGGGCCCATAAACATGCACAGATGCGACCGGCGCTTCGAACACGACGAGCGTCCCTGGGTATTGCGCGCCGCCGCCGAGAAAAGACAGCTGATGGTTGGTGGGATCCTCGCGATCGCCGCGCAGGAACAACGACGCCCCGCGCGACGCGACCAGCATCGTCCCGGCCGTCAACTTGGCCATCTCGGCGACGAAGAAGAGCCCGAGCCCGGCGTTGCCCGAGGTCCCCGTGAGGCCCTCCTCGAAGGTCCCCGAGATGTGCGGCTGGATCGCTTTTTCCAGCGCCGTCCGCGGATCCGAGAGCGTCGGGTGCTTGGCCAAGAGCGCGCTCTGAATGCCGATGCCGTTGTCGGCGACGGCGACTTGGATGCGCTTCTCGCCGGCGTCCATGCGCTGCGCGACGACGACGCCACCGAGCGGATCGCGGCTGTGCTGCACGGCGTTTCGCAAGAGCTCGACGACGACGTGAAAGATCGTCTTCGCCGCCGCGTCTTCCGCTGACGATCGCACCACCAAGTCCGAGGTGTTGCGGGCGACGCCGTCGATCTGCGGAAAGTTCGGGTAGGCGACCGACTGCATGCGCACGGTGCGCCGCGGCTGATGCGCGAGCCCGCTGTCTTTGCCTTCGACCACGTCCTCGAAGCCGATGGCGTGCGCAAACTTGGCGGCGCTCGACCCCGCCGAGAGCGAGGTGTCGATGTGCTCGCCGCTCGACTTCTTCCGGCCGAGCGCCGCCAGGGCCACGATCGCCCACGGGTGCAGGAGCTCGAAGTCGTCGAGGCGAAGCGCGCCGCCCATGACCGTCGACAACCAGACGAGAAACGCTTCCGGCTCCTCGAGCGTCACCCGACGGAGATGCGCTGGCGGTGTGACGAGCCCGGTCATTGTGCGAAGCGTCGCATGGCGGAGTGGCGAGTGTCCAACCTCGCTCAGTTCGGGCCCGTCCCTGAATCGCAAACGCTGTCGCAAACGCAAACGAAAGACGCTGTCGCGGACGCGGACGACCCTGCGTCAGTCGCGAATCATGACGGAAGATGCGAAGATCTACGGGAAACCCCGCATTGATCAACGAGCTGAAATATCACCAATAACGAGGAATGCCCGAAGTAATTCATTAAGCAGAGTAGCCATACCTGTCTCTACAGTGTGGGAAAGAGCAGAAGATTCGATGGCGATTTTTGAACGACAGGGTCAGACTTCTTAAACCTTACGAAACGTCCTGCATCTCTTCCGCAGTCATCGCGAAGAGGGCCGGCTCGCGTTCTGAGGGGAAGAGGGGGATCGGTCATGGCCGCGCGTTGCTTCTGGCGCTGCGAATGGCTCGCGTTCGCCGTCGCTGTTTCAGGTTGCGCCACGAAAGTCGAAGTGTCGCCGCCAGCGACGGAGGTCAGCGAGGCGGCAGGAACGCGGGGCGACGATGCGCCGGAAAGCCGTACGCCGGATCGAGATCGAGGCGAGCCCCGCAGTGACGACAATGAAAGGCACGAGAGCGCACCAAACGGAAGCGAGCCCCGCGAGAACGAGGGCGACGCTGCTAGCGCGTGCGCGAGTGCGAGCATCGTCATCCCGCCCGCAGTCCACGCGGCGTGCCCGTGCAACGACGCGTGGAAGAATCATGGTCAGTACGTCTCTTGCGTCGCACACAAGACGAACGAGTTGCGCAAGCAAGGCGTCATCACCGGCGCTCAGAAAAGCGCGATCCAATCCGCTGCGGCGTGCTCCTCGTGTGGCAAAGCGTGCGACGTGTCTCGATGCAACGACAGCGATGCATGCACGACGGACGCGTGCGCAAACGGCGCCTGTACCCACGTGCCCGTTCCAATCGACGACGCCGTCGAGTGCACGATCGACTCCTGCGATAGCACCACGGGCGTGCGACACGCGCCCCTAGCCGCCGGCACAGCGTGCGGCATCGGCAACACGAACGTTTGCCAAGGCATCGAAGCCTGCGACGGTGCAGGAGCGTGCGTCGCGTTGCCGCCGCCCGAGAGCGCACTTTGCCCGCGAACCATCATGTCGAACGATCCGCTCATCTCTCTTGCGCGCTTGGATCTCGCCGCTGGCGCCGCGCCGCTGTCGCAAAGCTTCGCGCTGCAGGTGAGCGCCGTGCTTGCGCCCGGGCAACGCTTCGACAGCAACTTCGGCCCGCTCGTCGCTGCGAGCTACGCCATCGACTTCGATCCCGTCGGCCACGGCGGCGACTATTTGTTCCCGGCCACCACCCCGTGCACAGTCGCGACGATACCATTCGATCTGACGCGCTACCGGACATCGCCCGCGGCGGTCCTCGCGCAAATCGCCGTCTATCAAGTGCTAGACCGCGCGGGCGGTGGTGTCACACTTGCTTCGATGGGTGTGCCGATCGCGGTCGACACCGTCACCGGCACCGTCAGTGTGTGCGTCAGCCACCTGAGCATTCTCGTCGCAACACTGCCGGCGACATGCCAGCCCGTCGAAATGAGCGCCTCCGCCGCCGGGAGCGGCCATGTTGCGCTCGCAGCGCCGGTGCCCTTCGTCCTGCCGGATGAAATCGAGTCGAGCGGAATCCTGTCGCTCGTCCTCACGTTCTTCGACGAGACCAGTCATGACGAGGTGCGATGTGGATACGTCGCGCTTTCGGGCGACGCGCAGCTCATCGCGTGTTTGCCTGCGCGTCAACCCGCGCAGACCTACTTCAGCCGCACGTTCTCGCTCGACTTTGCTGGACTCGTCGGAAGCTTCGCGCGGTGGAGCGTCACGAACCCGGCTGTGAGTTGCGCCGACCGCGGCTACGACTGCGGGATCACACTCGACCAGTGTGGAGGCTACGCCGATTGCGGCCCCGCCCAATGTCCCGGCCTTTACAGCTGCACGGCGAACGTCTGCTCGGGTTGCACGCCCACAACTTGCGCGCGCGAGGGCGTCGCCTGCGGTCGCTTGTGGGACGAATGCAGCCTGTACGTCAGCTGCGGCACATGCTCGGCACGCGAGGGGGAGTGCTTATGAGAGCGCCGGTGCGCGTGCTCGGGCATGTTGTTGTCGGGGCCTGTGCGCTTGTCTGCACGCGCGAGGTCCAAGCGGAAGCGCCCGAATGTCCGGCGTCGGCCGGCATTGGCATCACCAGCAGGGGCCCAGCCTGCGAAGCGGAACGCTGTGTCGCGAGGCAAGAAGTACAGGACTGCCTCACCGGAAACGTGGAGGAGACCATCTGCGCCGTTCAAGGTGGCGGTTGCGTGGAAGGGGCCGCTTGCGCAGCAAACGATCCCGCGCCGCCTTTGTTTTCGTCGCCGTGGGTCAACTGCGTCGAAGGCTTCTCCATGAGTCTTCAGAATGTCGGTTGCCAAGATCACGACAACGAAGGGGACGCGATCGGCACTTGCGCCGATTGCGACGAATCCGATCCAGACGTCGGTTTGCCCGCGGCGGGCAACGAGTGCGATCCGCCGCCGGACAAGTGCGGCGGCGCCGGCGACACTTGCGGCGGCACGAGCGACTGCTGCCAAGACCAAGGCGGCCCCGTGCGGCCGCTCAACGGCACGATGTACTACACGCCGCCCGCGGATCTTTCCTTCGTCGACTCGCGTGGCAATACGATTGAGCTTTCGCGCAGCTATCAAAGCCGCATCGCGCGTTGGGATGAGGGCTTTGCTGCGCTCGGCGTGGGGGCGCTGAACCAGGGGTGGCGCTTCAATTTCGAAATGTATCTCTCGCTCGGGCGCGTGCGTACGGTGCAGAGAGTCACTGTGCACTTTGGCTCCGGCGATCACATCACCTTTCTTGGTCCGCAGCAGGCTGGTTCGGACACGTACATCTTCACGCAAGCCGGCACCGTGAGCGAAACCGGCGGTGCCTATCGCATGATGTGGAACCAAGCGACGCAGGAAATTCGCCTCATCGACTCGCGCGGGCGCGTCTTCGTTTTCGCGGGCTACGCGGGAGCGGCCCGTGAAGGGACGCGTGTGGCACTCAGCGCGATCATCGAGCCCAACGGCGCTCGCACCACGGTGACGCTCGACCCCGTCACGATGGCATTTCGCCGAGCACAGAACGAAGACGGGGTTCATCTCGCGCGCACGGATACGGCGAGCGGCTTCACAATCGATCTTGGTCGCGGTGCCACCACCATGACGAGCGTCGCCTACGAGATGGCGAACGTGCCGAGCATCGGCGCCGAAACCCACCGCACTTTGACGCGGGTGTCATGGCAAGACGGTCGCGATGAAACGCTACAGTACACGGCGAAGACAGCCGCTGGCGTCGCGTTCGACGCGCAGGTCTGGAGCAACATGGCCGTGACCCGCATCGGCTTTGTGCTGCCGGTGCGCTGGCAGTCATATATCTTGCTCAGCGAGGTCCGCGACGGTTTCGGATCGCTCGTCGAGAGGCACAGCCACAATACGCTCGGCCAAGTTGTGCGCACCGAGCGACCCGGTGAAACGTTGACCTTCGCTTACTCGGAGCTCACGGGCGATCCCGATCTGACGAGCAGGACGACGGTGACCAATACGGTGACTTCGGACATCCGCGTCTTCTACTTTAGAAAGAGCGTGCTCGTGCGCGCGTCGAGCAATTGCTCCGGTTGCTCCGACTTGAGCGAGACGAAGCGCGACACGCTTGGCCGACGCCAGGCGACCCGCGACAAGCGCGGCACATGGACCGTGCTCAGCTTCGTCGGCGAGTCGAACCGCATTCAGCGTGAGACCGAAAACGGCGATCCAAGCGATCCCGGGGCGATTTTGGACGCGAGCACGTTTCGCACGCGTGAATACCAGTACCAGACGAACGATCCCTTCGCCGGCACCTACGATCCGATGGTGACGACGCGGCCGAGCGTGCTTGGCGGCAGCGCGGTGGAAGTGCGCCAGAGCTTCGATCCAAACGACGAGAACAATACGCAGCCTACGCCCCTGCTTCGCTTCCGCAAGACCACCGGCACGACGGCGAGCGACACCCAGTCCGACGATACGCGGTCGTTCGAAGCGGTAGAGAAGTGGACCTATACAAACGGCCGCCTGACGCGGCGTCTCTTCCCGCGCAGCACGGGCGAAGTCGGCGACACCGCTCCCGAGGAAGAAGCGCGCACGTACCACGCAAACGATGGCAGCCTGAACGCGGGACGCCTCGAAACGATCGTGAGGCGCTGCGACGCCCCTCAGCCGGGAGCGCCGGTGTGCACGCTCACGACGTACTTTGCGGACTATGACGTTTTCGGCCACGCGCGAAGAGTCACCGAGCCCTCGGGCATCGTGCGCCGCTACAGCTTCGGCACGACAGGGCTCTTGTTGTCTGAGAGCATTGAAGCGCCGGGCCGGGCGCCGCTCGCGACGACCTACACCTACGAACGGGCACGGTTGACGAGCGTCACGACGAGCGAAGGCGTTCGCACGGAGCTTTTCTATGTGGCGCCGGGCCTCGCCGGCGACGGCCAGCTCCAACGCTCGACGAAAGTGCTCGCCACGACCGGAGCGCTCATCGAAGAATCGCTCTACGAGTACACGGCGGCGGGGTTGCGCAAGAAGGAGAGCGTGTATGTTGGCGGCGTGCTGAAGCGGCGCGTCGAGTACGTCTATGGCCAAGATAGCCGCCTCAGTCGCATCTTGAAGTACACGGCCGACGCTGCGAGCCCAAGCGCCGTGCGGGATCTTTTCTACGACGCCGCGGGCGATATCAAAAAGATCGCGGATGAGAACCACGCGACGCTCGCGTCGCGCGATGAAGCGTCCGCCAACACCGACCACGAGCTCGACGCGCTCGGGCGGTTGAAGGAGGTGAAGCGCCGCATCGGCGCCGCGTGGACCACCGTCGCCACGTACTCTTACGACAGCGACGACAACTTGCGCTCGGTCGTCGACGGCAACGGAAGGCAGACGCGTTATGTCTTCGACGACTTTCATCGCCTCGTGCGCGTCGAGTCGCCGGACTCGGGCGCGACGCGCTACCTTTATGATCGCAGTGGCAACTTGATCGAGAAGCGCGACGCCTACGGCGTGCTCACTCGTTACGCGTTCGACGCGGCGAATCGGGTGGTCGCGATCGATCGCTTCGACGCGGCAGAGGTGCTCGAACAGTCCGAGCGCTACGCCTACGACTCGTGCTTCAAGGGCGCGCTGTGCTCGGTGAGCGACGCGTCCGGCGACACTGTGTATTCGTATGATCCGCTCGGCCGGCTCGTCTCTGAAGTGCGCACGCAGAACGGTGGGACGATCGCGCTCGCGTATCGCTTCGACGCCCGCGGCCGCGTCGAGACCATGACCTACCCGAGCGGGCGCGTGCTGACGTACCTCTACTCCGATGCCGACCCGAGCCACGTTGCGGCGGTGACTTCGACGCTCGCCGGTGTGACGGCACCGGTCGTGACTGAAGTCGACTACGACGAAAACGGGATCATCGCGGGCTACCGGCTCGGAAACGGCGCGCTCGTTGGGCGCATGCGCGACTTCAGCGGCCAGGCGCAGTTTCTCGTGAGCGGCGCGGCGTTTTCGCGAAGTTATCTAAGCGACGGCGTCGGCAACATCCGCACGATCGGCGGCGGCGCGCTCGGCAACCAATCGATCACCTATGACGCGCTCGATCGCATCGACACGGCGAGCGGCCCTGGGTACGGCAGCATCGACTGGGACTTCGATCTCGCTGGCAACCGCACGCGGATGACCGACGACGGCATCGTCACGAGCTACGCCTACGCGCCCGCGACGAATCAGCTGACGTCGGCCGGCGCGACGACGTTGGCGCACGACGCGCGCGGCAACGTGACCACGCGCGGTCCGCTCAGCTTCACCTACGATTCTGCGTCGCGTCTGCGCGAAGTACGCCAAAGTGGCGCGCTCATCGCGAGCTACGCGTATGACTATCGTTTCCGGCGTGTGCAGAAAGACGTCGGCGGCATCGAGACCTACTTCGCGCACGATGGCAGCGGAAACCTCCTCGCCGAGATCGAGCCGTGTCTCGCGTCGCCCTGTGATCCGGGTTCGACGCTGCGCTCGAAAGTCGACTACGTCTACCTTGGCAGCGAGCGCGTGGCGGCGTTGCCGATGACCGAGGTGATCATCGATCACCAGGCGCTCGAAGGCGATCTGACGGAGACGGCGCTCCTCGGCGCGATCCCCCCCGACAGCTACGTGAGCCCTGAGACCTGCGTCGTTCACCAAGACGTTGATCGCGACGCCTGGCAGCTGTCGAACGACGCCTTGACCGGCAACGTCTCGCTCGAGCTGTCTGGAAACACCTGGAAGACCCACCGCTTCGCGAGCGGCGCCGGCCTGCTCGTCGTGCGCGACGCGCCGGTGCTCGGCACACAGCTCACGATCACGAGCGAGCTCGAATTCTCAATGAAAGCGCTGACGCGCGGCGAGGCGCAGGGCATCGGCGTCGGCGACGGCAGCGGTCGGCAGCTCATCTACATCATGCAAGGCAGCGAGCACCTTGCCTACGACTACGTGATCGACACCGATCGCAACGTCGCACCGCTCGGGGCGTGGAATACGCACACGATGCCGATCGCGCTCGACTGGCTCGCCCGCTACGGCGACTTGCCATTCATCAGCGAGATCTACTTCGTCAACGACAACGACGACGTGTCACCGGCGAGCGTCACGCGCTTCGACAATGTGCGCCTCAAGCGGACGGTGACGCCGCGATCGATCACCCTCCATCGATGGCGGTCGTCTGTTTCAGTCACCGACGTTGCCAGCGCGCTCGTGCCCTTCGTCGACCCTCGGCCTGGTGTCGTCTCGCAAGACAAGGCACCGATCGTCGCTCGGGCCGGCGCTGGCGTCCATCTTGGCGGCGACGCGTGGAAGACGCTGCCGGTGTCGCCGCCCGTTGCGGCAGGGCCGGACACCTTCGTCGACTTTCACGGTGCCGTCTCGTCTGCTGGTGAGTCGCAAGGCTTCGGCGTCGTCGACGCCGACGGGCGCGCCTTGATCTTCCTCGTCGAGGAGAACGAGCGCACGTGGGTCAAATGGATCGTGCCGACGCTCGGCGCGAATGCGGCAACGCTTGGGGCGGGACCGCACGAGTTCCGCTACAATGTCGGAAGAATGTGGCACGCGGTGCA
>JADLHZ010000010.1 GCA_020848545.1 Deltaproteobacteria bacterium
GCGGCATAGAGACCGCCCGGTGAGGCGGAGACACGCGACCTCCGACATGACGACGCAAATTCTCTCATTCGACCAAATGGGAGGACCAACTTGAGCGCCAAGTATGGTTTTTCAACAGCCTGCTAGAGCGCCAACCGCGGCAATCCAATGACCACAGGAGAAAGGGAGAAAGGGAGAAAGGGAGAAAGGGAGGCGGGCCAACGCTGAAGCTCGCGTCACATTCTTATTGTGGGGTATTGCGTCTTTGGAATGCAGAGCAGAGTGATTTTCGGCGATTGCCAACCTCCCTTTCTCCCTTTCTCCTGTGGTGATGGACCCCTCCGCTGGGCGCTCCTCGTGCTCTTCGCTTCGTCGTGTACGCCGACGCTCCCTCTCCTCCGCGGCGCCGAGCTGCAGACGCCGGCCATCGCCGCGTTCATCGCGCAAGTGAAGAAGGACGAGGCCACCCGGACGTCGCTCTCGGCCGAGGGCTCGCTGACCTTGAAGCGCAACGTCGCCAAGTTGAAGGCGCGGATGAGCGTGGCGGTGCAGCTCGACGGTGAGGGCGCGACGCGCGTTCGGCTCGACGTCTCGACCGACGCCGGCAACGTGCTCTTTGCCCTCGCGACGAACGGGACGCGCGTGACGATCTTGGACCTCGAGCACAAGCAGTTCATCGCCGGACCCGCGGGGCCGGGAGACCTCACGCCTATCGGCCTCAGCGCGATCGACACCCGCGCGCTCGGGCGGCTGCTGCTCGCGCGAACGCCGTGCGCCGAAGCGCCCAGCGGGGCCGATCAAACGCACCTAGAGTGGCAGGGCTGCCTCGGCGGCACGCTGCTCGCGACGTACGCGCCGAACCCGAACGGCCACGTGTATCTGCGCGCGCTCGCCCTCGACGCCAGGCCGACGAAGTTCTCTGCGACCCTCATCGGTCATACGACGCTCGGCATCGCGCGGCGGGTGGAGCTCGTGACGAAGGACGTCGACTTCGCTGTCGCGCTCGACGAGATCGACCCAGGCGACGCGCTCGATCCCGAGCTCTTCGAGCTGTCGCCGCCGCCCGGCGTGGTTGTGATGGATCGTTCGGAAGTGGCTGCACCGCCGCAGAATTGATTGCAAATCGCGGCGCCCACTCTAACCTTTAGCATGGCTGGAACAGACACCGCGGAAGAGCTTCCAGAGCTCGAAACCGCTGCCTTGGAAGAGCTCGGCGCCGACGCCTTGTCCCCGATCGATGAACCCGCGAAGACGCGAGCGCTCGACGCGTCGACCACCGCTGATCCGTTTGGCGATCTGGCGGGCCCGCCGACGCTCGGCGCCACGCCGCAACTCGCCGCCGCGCCCGATCTCGCCGCAGCGCCCGATCTCGCTGCGGCGCCCGATCTCGCTGCGGCCCCTGAGCTCGCTGCCGCGCCCGCGGTGAGCGCAGCACCGACCGCACCTGCGAAGCCTGCGACGGTGAGCGCCAAAGAGCTGACCGACGACATCCTCGGCGGCGTCGACTTCGACCTCCCCGCGCCGGGCGCCGCGAACGCGCCGAAAGCCGCGACGCCGATGCCAGCGCCAAAACCGATGACTGCCGCGCCGGCGGCGTCGGGTGGCGAAGCGAAAGGAGCGGCGCCCTCGTTCGGTGGCTTCAAGCCGGCCACCCCGGCGTTCGCTGGGGGCGCTTTGCCGAAGCCGGGATCGCCCTTCGGTGGCGGCGCGCCGAGCCCGTTTGGTACGAAGCCCGCCGCGCCGGCGCCGATGACGGCGAAGCCACCTGCGCCGCCGCCGGCTGCCGTGCCCGGTCAAGTCGATCCCAAGTCGCTCTTTGGCGACGTCGGTGAGCTCGGCGCTCTCGGCGGCGATGACACGCCAGCCGCAGCCGCCGCGCCGACGGCCAAGAGCGCCGCTTCGCTGAAAGAAGCGCTCACTGCCGCAGAGATGCCCGCGAACATTCCGCCGGACGCCCTCCGCGCCGCGTTCATGCTCTGCCGCGCGTTGATCAAGAAGGGCGTCGTCTCGATCGACGATCTCGTCTAACCCACGCTCCCCGGTCCCTTTTCGATTCTTCTCCCCGGTCCCGTTTCGCACCCTTTTCGCAACGTTGGCGGCGGGGCGGCCGATAATCGGCGCCCACGGAGTCCGCATGCCCATCGCAAGAGTCGCCTCGTCGCTTCCGAATCGTCCGCTCGTTGGTCCGAACAATCACTATCTGCCGTACCAGGCCGCGGTGAGCACAGGCCTCGGCCGTGGCTCTGCCGTCGACGCTCAGGCGCTCGCGGGGTTGAAGGCCCGCGGCTACAAGAGCATCGTCAACCTGCGCGAGGAGGACGACACCGACCGTCTCAACGCGCGGGCCCTCGGCATGGGCCACCTGCGCCTCGTCATCACCGATCAAACGGCGCCAACGACGGCGCAAATGAAGCAATTCTTGGACTTCGCCACGAACCCGGTGAACCAGCCCGTCTACGTGCATTGCTACGCCGGCGTCGGTCGCACGGGCGTCGCGGTCGCGTGCTATCGCATGGCCGTCCAGGGTTGGTCGGCGTCACGCGCGCTGCGCGAGGCAGAGTTCTACCAGCTGTGGGTGCCGGAGCAGATCGCGTTCATTCAGCAGTTCGGAAGAGATCTGACGGCCGGGCGCATCTGGGGCTACCCGCTGATCACGACGGTCTGAGCGTCAGCCGAGTACCAAGCGAAACAACCTGCGGCCGACGCGCACTTCCGAGTCGGTGTCGATCGGCGCCCGCTTGATGCGCTTGCCGTTCAAGAACGTGCCATTCGTGCTGTCGAGATCTTCGATGTGAAACGCGCCGCTCGAATACACGACGGCGGCGTGGTGACGGCTGACTTGATCGTCGTCCGGAAACGACACGTCCGAGACTTCCTTCACGCGGCCGATGATCGTCAGCGACTTCGTGATCGTGATTCTGCGATCGTCGAAGATGAGCTGCGCCCGCACGCCTTGCGGCAGCGGTTGCAGCCGCGCTTGCTGCCGCGACATGTTCGCGTCGATGGCGCGCTGGGTGTCGGGCGTCATCGCCATCACCCGCGTCTCCGAGCCCATGTCCCAGAGCGCATCGTCGCTCGGGCTCTCCGTGGCTTCCACGGCGGGCATCGGATGATCATCGAGGATCGGGTTCTTCGCGGTCTCGAGCGGCCCGTCGCCGAGGGCGTCCGAGATCGCGTCGTCGATGTCGAAGCCTTTCGGTTTGCTCTTCGTGGGCTCGGCCATTGTTGATTTCCTCAGTGCTCTCCATTCATTGTGCCACGGCGCATGCTGACGCACATGAAATCCGCTGTCTTCGGGCTCGCCGCTTTGACCCTGTGCGTGACTGTGGGCGCATGCCGCAAGAAGGACCGGCCGAACGTGCTCGGCCTCATCCCCGAGGACGCGCCGCTCGTCGCATGGATGCCGGAGCCGAAAGCGAGCCTCGACGGCGCCCGCGCGTTCCTCGCCGTCTTCGAGCAGGAGAACCTGGGCGATCAGTTGAAGACGCTGCGCTTCGAGTGGAAGAAGCAATACGGCGTCGATCCGCTCGACGAAAAAACGATCGCGGCCGTCGGCCTCGATCTCACGAAGCCCTGGGCGCTCGCGTACGGGCGCGCCTCCAACACACCTTTGTACTTCCTCGCGGCGCACGATCCGGGCACGTTCCTCGCGTACTTCAAGAAGGTCATGGCGGACGGTTGGCTCATCACCGAAGCGCAGACAAAGAGCGCGCCGAGCGGCAAGATCTACGTCTTTGCGCAGCCCTTCGGCAACGCGACGATCGAGGTCGCGGCGCTGCGCCTAGGCGACGATCACGTGGCGATCGCGAGCGGATCGCAAGCGAGCGCCGCCCTCGCCGCGTGGCCGAGCGCCGACGCGTTCTCGGGCAAAGACGGAGCGCCGAAGAGCTTCCAAAAAGCGTGGAAGCGCGCCGAGTCCGATGGCTCCGCTGCCGGTGCGGCGCTGCGGGTCGTCGCCAAAGATTCGGCGCAAGTGCTGCCGGCGATCTTGGCTCAGCGCTTCGCCAAGGCCGAAGTGCGCGCCGCGCTCAGCTTGAAGGCCAATCGCGCGGAGCTCTTCACCACCTTGCTCGGCGCCGGCGACGTGCGGCCCTTGCTCGCGCAAGAGAAGACCTTCGCGCCCGGCGTCGGGCTGCCGGACAAGCCGGTGATGGTCGCGCGCTCGCAGCTGAACGCCAACGAGCTCTTCGCGATCGCCACGAGCCTGCGCCTCCTGCAGCCGCTCTACGCGCGCGCCGGGATCGACGAAAAGCGCATCGCCGACCTCCTCGCCCTCGGCACCGGCGCCGGCGCGTTCGCGGTCGAGCTCGTGCCGCAAGCGCTGAAGAACGCCGGCGGCAGAACGGCGCTCGATCGGCTGCGCGTCTTGCTCGACGCCTTCCCCGTCACGGCGATCGCCGAGCTGAAGCAAGCGGAAGCCTTCGACGCCGCGCTCGGCACGCTCGAAGGCGAGTTGAAGCAGCGGGGTTTCGCCGCCACGCTCGACAAGTCGAACAAGCTCGCACCGGTGCTGAAGACGGCGAGCATCACGCCGGGATCGCAGGTCTCGCTCTCGCGCCGTGCCAACACGCTCATCTACGGCATCGGCCCCGGCGCATTTTCGTCAGCGGTCGATCGCGTCACGCAGCAGAAAGGCATGACACGCGCGCATCCGGTGTTCGGCCCGCTTTTTGAGCCATACACGAGCGGCATGATCGTCGACGTCGCGGCGCTCGTCACGTCTGCGAGCGTGCTACCCGAGATCATCTTCGGCGATCAAAACGCGCTGATGAAGAGCTTCTTCGGCAGCACGCTGAAGAGCTTTGCGCACTTTCAGCAGGCCGGCGCCACGCTGGGGCTGGAAGGGCCGGCGTACGAGCCGCACCCAGTCCTGCGCCTGTGGCTGACGACGAAATGAGCGCGCTCGTCTTCGATCGCGTCTCGAAGTCGGTCCGCACGACGGAAGGCCCGCGCCGCATTCTCCACGAGGTCAACCTGCACATCGAGAAGGGCCGCTTCGTCGCGCTCACCGGCCGCTCCGGCGCCGGCAAGAGCACGCTGCTCAGCATCGCCGGCGGCCTCGACGCGGAGTACGAGGGCACCGCCGCGGTCCATGGCCACGACTGGCGCTCGCTCAAAGACGGCGCGCGCGCGCGGCAGAGAAACGCCGCCGTTGGCTTCGTGCTGCAGATTCCGCGGCTCTTTTCGCACCTCTCGGTGTGGCAGAACCTGACGGCGCCCGCGTGGATCGCAGGCCACGCGGCCGACACCTCCCGCGGAGAAAAGCTGCTCGCGCGCGTCGGCCTCGGCGCCGTGAGCAAGCGCGCGGTCAGCGGCCTCTCGGGCGGCGAGCGCCAACGGCTCACGGTCGCGCGCGCGCTGATCAACAAGCCGACGCTGCTCCTCTGCGACGAGCCGACCGGCAACCTCGATCGACAAACCGGTGGCGAGCTGCTCGACTTGCTCGTCGAGCTGCAAAAGGAAGAAGCGCTGACGATCTTCGTCGTCACGCACGATCAACACGTGATCGCGCGCGCCGACACCGTGCTGACGATCAAAGACGGAGCCCTCGTATGACGCTTTCCGGCGTCGTCTCGTGGGTCGCGACCGACCTGCGCATGCACAAGTCACGCACCGCCGTCAGCGTATTCGGCATCGCGGTCGGCATCGCGGCGCTCGTCTTCTTCTTGGCCCTCGGCGCCGGCGTGCGCTCGTTCGCCGTCGGCAAGGCGGCCGATGACGTCGACGCGCGGCTCATGGAGGTCGTGCCGAAGACGATGGAGATCGGCTTCTTCAAGGTGCACCGGCCGGGGCTGCTCGGAAACACGGGGCTCGACGCGATGACGCTCGATCGCCTGCGTCGCGTCGAAGGCATCACCGCCGTGTACCCGCGACGCATGCTGCGGGTCCCAGCGACAGCGCGCGGCGGCGCCGGACTCTTGGGTAAAGACATGCTGACGGATCTCTTCGCGGAAGGCATCGATCCGGAGCTGCTCGCGCGCGACGTCAAGAAGGAAGCGCTCGTGTACCAGCCAGGCGAGCCGCTGCCGATCATCGCCAACGATCAATTGCTCGCGCTCTTCAACGGCTCGGTCGCCGAAGCGATGAACGTCCCGAAGCTCGCCAAAGACGCCGTCACGGGCTTCACCTTCGAGATCGTGCTCGGCCAATCGTTCTTGATGGGATCGAGCGGCGCCAAAAAGACAGCCACGGTGAAGGCGCGCATCGTCGGCTTCTCGCCCTACGCGATGAAGCTCGGGGTCAGCATGCCGATGCCGGCGCTCGACGCGATCGAGAAGGAGTTCCGCGCCGGCGACGAAGCGCCCACGTACACCGCCGCGATCGTGTTCGTGCAGGACGCCGCGAAAGCCGCCAGCGTGGCCGCGGCGATCGACAAGCTCGGCTTGAAGGTGTCCGAAGCGAACCGCCGCACCGCCGACGCGATCCGCTTGGCCACCTTGACGCTCGCGCTCATCGCCTCGCTCGTCTTGCTCGTGGCGGCGTTCAACATCGGGCAGACCTTCGTCGCGCAGTTCATCGAGCGACGCGCGGAGCTGGCGCTGTTGAAGGCGCTCGGCGCGAGCGGGCTGCAGGTGCTGCTCTTGATGCTCGTGCAAGCGGTGCTGATCGGCATCTTCGGCGGCGCCCTCGGCGTCCTCTTCGGCTACGGCTTGAGCGCGCTCGCCGACAGCAGCCTGCAGCGTTGGGTGAGCGACATTCCGTTTCGCCCGGAGCACTTCTTCGCGTTCGAGCCCATGCTCGTGCCGCTAGGCATCGCCGTCGCGACCATGGCCGCGGTGCTCGGCGCCCTGATCCCGGCGTTTCGGGCGATGCGCGACTCGCCGGCGCGCGTGTTGTCGTCGGTCGAAAACTGAACGCGGCGGAATTGCGTGACGGCCGGCGCGGCTCGGCTATCATTCCGTGCATGCGACGATCTCGCTTGGTTGCTGCCCTCGGCGTCTCCCTCGGTTGTTTTTCGTTTTCGCTCGCGCTGCCTTTCGCGTCCGCGGCTCCGAAGGCCGTCAAGCCCGGCGCCGCGAAGAAGCCCGTCAAGAAAGGTCAAAAGCCGATCCAAGACGAGCTCGACGCCGCCGAGGCGAAGACGCCGCCAGTCGAGCCAGCGAAGCCTGAGCCAGCCAAGACCGAGCCAGCGACGCCGGCAGAGACCGCCGCGCCGGCGAAGACCGAGACGCCTGCGACTCCGCCGCCCGCGCCGGTCGAAACGAAGCCGACGGAAGTGAAGGCGGCGCCCGCCGCGGACGCCGGCGGCGAGCTGCAGGTTCCTCGCGAGCGCAAGAAGTTGATCCCAGCGCTCCGCGTAGCGGTCTACGATCTGGAGCTGCAAGACGTGGCGCCGTCGGTCGGCGTCATCGTGACGGACTCGCTGCTCGCCGAAGTGCGCAAGCTGCAAGGCGTGAGTGCCATCGGCATGAACGAGATCCGCGACATGCTCTCGCACGAAGCGACGAAGCAGCTCGCGGGTTGCAGTGAGAACGCCGACTCCTGCTTGGCCGACCTCGCCGGTGCGCTCGGCGTCGACGAGCTCGTGACGGGCAAGCTCGCGACCGCCGGTAACGAGCGCCTGATCCTCGTGCGCCGCATCGATCAAAAGCGCGCCGAAGTCGTCGGCACGCACAACCAACGCTTGAAGGCGGGCTCGGGCCAGGAGTTCTTGGCGACAGTCGGTCCCGCGGTCGAGGACCTGTTCAAGGGTTACGAGCTGCGTGGCGGCGTGTCGCGCGGCGTCTCGAAGGAAGTCGCGCTCAAGCTCGACCCGCCGCCGATCCCGACGTGGGCGACCCTGACCGTCGGCGGCGTCGCCGTCGGTGCCGGTATCGCGTGCGGCGTCTTTGCGTTGCTCGCGCGTGAAGCCGAGATCGCGTACGGCAACAAGGCGAAGGAGGGCCTGCCGCCGAACCCGCAGCCGGTGAACGGCGCTGAGCTCGTCGCGATGGGCAAGGTCGCCGAGCAACGCGCGCTCGCGACGAATGTGCTCATCGGCGTGGCCGGCGGCGTCGCGCTCGTCGCGGTCGTGATGGCGCTGTTTACGGACTGGAAGGGGTACCGGGACCAGCTGCGTAAACGCGAAGAGATCACCAAGAACTGACGCTGCCCATGCTTGTCTGCCGGCGCCGCGTGCGCTAGATATGGCAGATATGGCAAAGCGCACGACCATCATCCTCTCGAGCAACGAAGAGCGCGCTTTGCGGGAGGCGAGCCGCAAAGAAGGCGTCTCGCAGTCGGAGCTCATCCGCCGTGGAATCCGTACGGTCACCGCCGCCTATCGCGCGCGGTCACGGCCGCTCGCGGGGTGGCTTCGCCTCAGCGAGAAAGAGAAGCGCGCGATCCGCGCCGACGAGTTTGGGGACGACGACGCGTGAGCGAGGCGTTGGTCCTCGATACCGGCGGCTGGCTCGAAGCGCTCGCGGGAACGAAGGCGCCGCTCGCCGCGTTCGAGGCAGCCACGACCCTCTACCTCCCCGCTCTGGTGCTCGCCGAAGTCGACTATCACTTGCGACACAATCGTCGCGCCATGCACCGCGTCCTCGATGACATCGAGCGCGGCGCCTACGTGCTCGAGAGCGTCTCGGTCGGCGACCTGAAGCGCGCGGCCGAGATCGACCGCAAGTTCTCGTCTCTGAAGCTCGGGCTCGTCGACGCGTCGGTGATCGCTGCGGCAGAGCGCCTTCATGTACTGCGCGTGCTGACGATCGATCGCGGTTTTTTCGCAGTACGCGTGGGACCGAAGTGGTCGCGCGGGTTGGAAGTCGTTGGTGCCGAGCGCTAGGAGCCTCTTAGTCCCTCAGGACCAGCGTGTTCTGGGTGACGCTCTCGACGTTCGAGCCCGCCTTCGCCTGCACGACTTGGTCGGCGAACGCCGCCGTCGAGCCGCCGTACTCCACCTCGAACTCGGCCGTCTTGTCCTTGAAGCCGCGCTGCGTGAGCTTCTGCACCTTGGCGATGGCCTTCAACGCGATCTCGATGTCGCGCGCGCGCTTCCAGTCCTTCACGCCGCGCACCGTGACGACGATGCGGCTCGACGGCGCTTGCCAGCTGTCCTTCACCTTCTGCGCGAGCTCGGTGCCGGCCTTTTGCGTCACCTTCTGCAGCGCCTTCGTGCTGCCGGCGAGCGTATCCACGTTCGCGGCGCTCTGCGTGCCGGCCGAGCTGCCGATGATGCGCGCGTCGTCGACGTTCAGCGCGCGGACCGACAACGTCGCCTGGATCGAGTGCATCGGCGTGCCGAGCACGGTGCCGGCGTCGACGGCGACGACCTTGCCGATGAAGACGACGTCGGCGCCGGTCTTCAGCGCGAACTCTTTGATGTCTTTGTCGCTCGGCTCGATCGTGGTCAGCGCCGGCGCGACCTCGAGCTTGCCGGCGAGGATGCGGCGATCGACGACGACGAAGCCCTGCGCCTTCAGCACGTCGGCGAGCGTGTTCTCGGCGACCTCGAAGTCGGCCGAAAACCCGCCGCTCGCGCCCCACCAGAACTTCGGCTTCTCGGCGCCGATGCTCTGCTCGGCGAGCATGATCAGGCAGCGCGGCAGCACCTTTTGTTCGGCCGCGGCAGGCGCAGGCGCAGGCGCGGCGGCAGCGGGCGAAGCGGCAGCGGGCGAAGCGGCAGCGGGCGAAGCGGCGGCGGGCTGAGCGGCGGAAAAAGCGAGCGTGAAGACGAGCGTCAACATGCCCTAAGCGTAGCCGAAACCTCGGGTGAAACCGTGTTTTTCGTCACGCCCGAGTCCTCGCAAGAAGCTCAGGTTTCACCGAGCAGATAGCGCACCTTCGTCTCGGCCCGACCGACCAGATTCGCGCTCCACTGCCGGTACGGAGCGAGCTGCCCGGAGCGCTCGGCGTCCCCTGCCACGCGCAACTCGGCGCGTTGCATGATCTCGGCACGCTCGCCGAGGAGGCCGTCGACGCGCAGCGCCTCCTCCTTGCCCGCCACAGATCGCGGCGTCTTCTTGTGCACGAACGACAGGATCTCTGCGTCGGCCCGCTCGATGGTCTCCGCTTCGTCGCCAAAAACGTCGGTGAGCTCTTCGTGAACGCTCGCGGCCATCTGCTGCGCTTTCTCGGTCACGGGCCGCGGATCGTTTCCGCGCGTGCTGCGCGCTTCAGTGCCTTCCTGCGCGGCGCCAACCCGACGGATCCCGGTCATCCAATCCTTGGACTTCGGCGCTCGTTGCACCGCGTCGCTCGCGGCGGGTTCGGTGGGCGTGGGCTGCGCTTGAATTTGTCGCGAGAGCGCCACTTGCTGAAGCTGCTGCGCCTGTTCTTGCTCGAGCTGCTGCAGATACTGGTTGTAGCCCGCCCAACGCCGAGTGCGCCGCTGGCGGTCGTCGTCGTCGCAGGGATCGATCTTGATGCCCATACCGATCTTATCGAAGACGACCGCCGAAGCAGGACGCCAACGATACGGGGTCGCGCGCCAAGTTACGGACAAGGGCCGGATTCGGGCTTCTGCTGCAGCGTCACGCGCGTGGAGAACGTCTCCTTCGCGCTCAATTTCAGGTGCCGGAACCACGAGCAGTGCCCCGGCGCGCGTACCTCCACGAGCACGTCGCCCGGTGCGATCTCGAAGCCGCCTTTACCGGCGATCGGCCCCAAGCGCTTGCTGTTGACGAGGAGCTCGGCGCTCTTCGGCGATACGTCGACGATGAGCTTCGCGCTCGGATTGAGCTGCCCGCTCAGCCAATACGCGAGCATCACGAGCACGATGGCGACCGCCGTCGACAGCCACACGAGCACGCTCTCCCTGCCGAAGCGCGGCTCGACCAGGCGCGACGCCGATTGGCTGTGGCTTCCGCTCTTGCTGCCGCTGCTCTTGGGGCTCTTCCCGGTGCGGCGAACGCGATCGGTTCTCTCCTCTGGCGCGCTCGGTGCTTCGACCATCTGCGTGGGCTCACCGACGCGCGTGTCGAGCATGCGCGTCGCCTCCGGCTGCTTCGGCGGATCCTCGGCGAGCGCCAAGAGCCGCGTGCCTTCGGTCTGCGGCGAGCGCCCCTGCGGCTTCCTCAAGTTCGGCGTGTTTTCGACGACGAAGCGCACGGGCGGCGGTCGCTTCTGCGCCGGCGCGTCGGGCGTGGCCTGAAAGCGCGTCTGATCCTCGCCTGCCGGCGCCATGCCGAAGATCTGGGTCTCGCCGCTCGCGATCACCGCTTGCGCGAAGGTCTCGTGGCCGCTCTTCATCATCGCGTCCGGCATCTCCATCTCTTCGACGACGTCGTTCGACGGCGTCACCTTGATCTCGGAGTACGCGATGAGGCGCTGGCGCTCGGCCTCGAACTCGCTCATGAACTCGCGCTGCAAGAGCTCGCCGAGGTCACGCGCCGAGCACGTCTCGCCGCTCTGGATCGCGAAGCGCATCAACATGTCGTGCAGTTGCTCGGCGCTCGCTGTGCGCTCTTCGCGATCGCGCGCGATTGTCTTCAACATGATCTTCTCGAGCTCTTTTGGCACCTTCTTGCTGACCAGGCTCGGCGGAAAGGTCTCGACGTGCCGCACGCGCTCGAGCGTCATGAAGTCGCTCTCGGACTTGAACAAACGCGACTTCGTCAGCATCTCGTAGAGCACGATGCCGACGCTGAAGACGTCGCTCCGCGCGTCGAGCTCGAGCCCGGCCACCTGCTCGGGCGACATGTACGCGAACTTTCCTTTCAAGATGCCAACGCGAGTCTGCGACGCGCGCACCTTCGCCTTGGCGATGCCGAAGTCGATGACCTTCACCTGGCCGTCGTAGGCGCACATGATGTTCTGCGGGCTGATGTCGCGGTGGACGATCGCGAGCGGGCGGCCTTCGTTGTCGACCTTGCGATGCGCGTAGTCGAGCCCTTCGCAGAGCTTCGCCACGATGTAGACGAGCGCCGAGACCGGCAGATCGCCGCCGTGCTGCATGTGCTCCCAGATTTGCCGGAGGTCGACGCCGGAGACGTACTCCATCGCGATGTACAGGGAGCGGCCGATGCGCCCGAGCTCCAAGGTCTGCGCCACGTTCGCGTGCGTGAGCTGCACGCTGAGCTTCGCTTCGTCGATGAACATGCGCACGAACTCGGGATCGTCGGCGACCGAAGGCAGGATGCGCTTGATGGCGACGAAGCGCGCGGTGTCGTGGATGCCGGCGCTCTTGCCGAGATAAACCTCCGCCATGCCGCCCATGTTCAAGCGGTCGAGCAAGGCATAGCGGCCGAAGGGAATCGGCTGGCCCGACTGCGAGAGGCTCACCGCCGAAATCATACCCGTCTTTTCCCCCCTTCCTTGAAAAATCCCCCGATTACGGGCTTACACTGGGACTCTATGCCGTACTGCGCCGATTGCAAAACCGAGTATCGCAGCGAAGTGAAACAATGCGCCGACTGCGGCGGCGAGCTCACGGCCAGCCGGCCGAACGGCGAGACGACGGAGGCCTTCGTCGAGGTGTTCAGCACCGACAACCGGGAAGACATCGAGACGGCGCGGCAAGTGCTCGCCGAAGCCGAGATCGAGTACTTCGTGCGTGACTTGGGGGGCGGCGCATTTCCCGTGCACATGGGCGCCGAGCACGCGTGCCGCATCGCCGTCAGCGCGACGCAGCTGCAAGTGGCGCACAACGTCATCCGCGAGGCGATCGAAGACGGCGCGATCACGAGCAGCGGGGCCCTGCTCGCATGAGCCAGCCGGAGGCGTTCTTCTCACCTGCTCCGCTCACGGTCGAGGAGCTCTCACGCCTGCCGCTGTTTCCGCTGCCGAGCTCCGTCTTGTTTCCAAAGACCTTTCTGCCGCTGCACATCTTCGAGCCACGCTATCGCATCATGGTCAGCACCGTGATCAAAGAGGGCGGCGCCATGGGCGTCGTCATGCTGAAGCCCGGCCACGAGGCGGATCAGAACGACGCCAACGCGCGGCCGCCGGTGAACAAGGTCGCCGGCTGCGGCCGCATCGTGCACTACAACGAGCTCGCCGACGGCCGCTTCATGATCCTCCTTCGCGGCACGAATCGCGTGGCGATCGAGCGCGAGCTGCCAGCGACGCAGGAGCCGTTTCGCCGTTTCCTCGTGAGCGGGCTGCTCGAGGACGAGATGCACGGCGGCCTCGCCGAGCAAGCGATGGCGACGATGCACAACTGCGCCACGCAGATCGCGCTCGCGATGAGCGAAGGTGGGCCGGAGCTTCTCAAAGCGGTGTCGATGGCGAAGGTCCCGGGCGAGCTCGCCGACCTTCTGGCGTCAGCGCTGATCGGCGAGCCCGAGCTGCAACAGAATTTGCTCGAGATGACACGCGCCACCGCGCGCGTCGAGAAGATCGTCGCAGCGATGGCGGAGCTGCTGCTGAACTTGCCCGGGCAGCGTCCGGCGCCTGGGTTCGACAACTGATTCGCAAAAGCTCGTGGCCTTTTGACACGGCTGGCGCCGCTCGTTAGTGCGCCTGCGCATGCGAAGAACCCTTGCTCTGTGCCTCGCGCTCGCTGCTTGTGAAACGAAAACCGCGCCTCCGCCCGCCACGGCGGATCACTACGACGCGACCGTATTCGACACGATAGAGCGCCTCGACTTCAACAAGCTCGCCGCTGAGCTCGCGCTGCCCTTGTTCTGGCGCGAGGACGCCAACAAGAACAAGGCGCTCGACGCGGCCGAGCTCGAAGTCGTCTGGGGCCTCCCCGAGAGCAAGCTCGATCTCTGGCTGGCCGCCGGCGCCTTCACCGAGAAGTTTCGCGGCGCCTACAAAGCGATCGCCGAACGCGCGAAGGCCGGCCCGCCGCTGAAAGATCTCTCGGGGCCCGAGCAGATGCGGCGCGCCGCGCTGATCAAAGAGCTGTCGCAGGGGCGGCCGACGCTGGTCGCGTGGGACTTTCGCACGGCGCCTCCGGCAGATCGCGCCATCGTGCAGCACATCATGACCGCCGCCGAGACGATCGAGACGCTCTACGCCGCGCAGTCCGGTGTGTTGGCGTTGCGCGGCGACGTCGCGAAGCAAGATCCCGAGAGCCGCGCGGTCTTCTTCAGAAACCAAGCGCCGTGGTGCACCGCCCCGGCGACGCAGAACGACGCCGCGTGCAACGCCTTACCGGCGAAGCCGGAGAAGCTCTCCGGCCTGTACCCTGTCGATGCACAGAAGGACAAAAACTTCTGCGAAGCGCTGCAGAAGCAAAAAGGCGACCTGATGTCGCCGTTCACCGTCGTGAAGAAGGGCGCTTCGGGCTTCGAGGCCGTGCCGTACACGGTCGAATACAAGTCAGAGATGGAGAAGATCTCGAACGAGCTGAAGGCCGCCGCCAACGCGATCACCACGCCGGACGAAGCGGCGTTCAAGAAGTACCTGCTCGCCGCCGCGCAAGCGTTCCTCGACAACAACTGGCCGCCGGCCGACGAGGCGTGGGCGGCGATGAACGTGGCGAACTCGAAGTGGTACCTGCGCATCGCGCCGGACGAGACCTACGCCGAGCCATGCAGCCAAAAGGCGAACTTCCACGTCAGCTTCGCGCGCATCAACCCGGCCTCGGTCGAGTGGCAAAAGCTGCTCGATCCGGTGAAGAACGACCTGGAAAAGGCGCTGGCGGCGCTCGCCGGCCCGCCGTACCAAGCGCGCACCGTCGCGTTTCACCTGCCAGACTTCATCGACATCATCCTGAACGCGGGCGACTCGCGCTCGCCGCACGGCGCCACGATCGGCCAGAGCTTGCCGAACTTCGGCGCCGTCGCGAACGAAGGTCGCGGGCGCACGGTGGCGATGACGAACTTCTATACGGACACGGATAGCCGCACGACGCTGCGCCAGCTCGCGGAGAGCTTGCTCGACAAGGACTCTCTGGCGATGGCGTCGACCGATCCGAAGCCGCAGCTGATGAGCACCGTCTTGCACGAGGCGGCGCACAACCTCGGCCCCGCGCATCAGTACAAGGCGAAGGGCAAGACCGACGCGCAGGCGTTCGGCGGCCCGCTCGCGAGCATGCTGGAGGAGCTGAAGTCGCAGGTGGCGGCGGCGTACTTCGCCGATTGGCTCGCCGAGAAGAAGTTGATCACCGACGTGCAACGCCAAGAAGCGCACGCGAGCGACGTGCTCTGGGCGTTCGGGCACATCTCGCGCGGCATGTACGACGAAGGCAAGAAGCCGAAGCCGTACTCGCAGCTCGCCGCGATCGAGATCGGGTTCTTGGTGAAGGAAGGGGCGATCACTTTCGACGCGAACGCGATGGCGGCGAACGGCATCGACAAGGGCGCCTTCAAGATGACGCTCGCGAAATTTCCGGCGGCGTTCGAGAAGCTGATGGGCATTGTGGCGAAGGTGAAGGCGAAGGGCGACAAGGCCGGCGCCGAGAAGCTCGTGAAGGAATTCGTCGACGCCGACGCAGCGAAGCTCATGCACGCGGTCATCGCCGAGCGCATGCTGCGGGCGCCGCGGGCTTCGTTCGTTTATGCTGTGAAGTACTGAGGGGCCGCTCGGAATTGGCCATGCGAAATCTACGGCAGGGTGAGTGTCGCCTGTGAGAGGCCGGACGGACCGCTCGGGGCCAGGTTGACGCCGTTGCTGCCGCCGCTGCCGCCGCCACCGGCTTGACCGAGGGTGAAGACGTTGCCCCGAGATGGCACCGCGGCTTCGGTGCACGGCAGGGCGCCGTTCCAACAAATCATGCCGATCGACATGCCGCCGGCGCCGCCCTGCGAACCGCCGCCGCGTCCTCCGGCGGATCCGGCGCCGCCGCGGCCACCCAATTGACAGTCGGCAAAGGTGGCAGCTCCACCGGGACCGCCCGCACCGCCGAGGCCGCCATCGCCCCCACGACCGCCGTTGCCGCC
This sequence comes from Deltaproteobacteria bacterium, assembly GCA_020848545.1. Taxonomy (GTDB): domain Bacteria; phylum Myxococcota; class JADLHZ01; order JADLHZ01; family JADLHZ01; genus JADLHZ01. Next base: position 15,732 of record JADLHZ010000010.1, read on the forward strand.
GTTCGACGTCTGCAGAATCGTCGTTTCGATCGTCAGCTGCGGCGAGCCGAGCGCAAGCACACCGATCGATCCACCGGCGCCGCCCCCAGTGCCACCGGGCTTGCCACCGCACCCGCCGCCGCCGCCCGAGCTGCCGCTGAACCCTTCGAGGGTGGCGCCGAAGTTATCGCCGCCGCCGCCGCCGCCGCTGCCGGGCACGCCGTCCTTACCACTGAGGCCGGCACCGGCGCTCCAATCGTCGGCGGCAAGAAGAGCCCCCCGCTGCTGCGCATCGAGCGCGGTCATGACGCCGAGTGCCGACGGGTGCGCGCCAGTCTGCCCGGGTGCGGTCGCTCCCGGCGCTGGCGGCGCCGGCGTCGAAAAGCACGCGGCGGGCGCACCGCCACTGCCGCCGCTCAAACCGCTCCCTGGGCCACCCGCGCCGGGATTTGGGGTGCCGCTTTGCGGCGCGCCGGCGGCGCCAAAGCCGCCGGGACTCTCGTGACAATACGCAGGATCGGAGCTCGAGTAGGGCGCCGCCGGCCCACCGAAACCGCCGCCGCTCGGATTTGAGGGGGTTGCTGGACCGCCGTCTTTTCCGGGTGCACCGACCGTGGCGTCGACGCCGTCGCGTCCGGCACCAGGTCGCAAGAGGAGCGAACGAAGCATGACCGGCGCCACGGTGCTCACGACGACGACGATCGCCGAGCGATCGGTTCCGCTCGCCGGTGCCGTTTGAATCGTCAGGCCGTCGATCGTCACCGGGCTCGTTGTGCCCATGATCCTTGCACCAACCCGCCCCGAGCTCACAAACACCGAGGCAAACGCGGCGGCGCGACGTTTGAAGGTGCTCGAGAAGCTCCCGTAGACGGCGATCCCGCTCGGGATCGCCAGCGGGCCGCCAAGGTAGCCGCCTGAAGAAACGAAGACCTGCGGCTTGTCGTTCGTCGGATCCGAATCGACCAGCGTCGCCGCCGCGAGATCGACGCCTGCTTGGATCGCATCGAGCGGTGCCGCCAGCGAGCCGTCACCGCTCGGCGTCCCAAAAACGCTGACGAACACCACGCGCGCGCGTTCGCCGTCGACGCCATCGCAGTTGGAGTCGGTGGCGACGACATCCATCGCTTCGATCGGATCGCTCGCGGCGGCCATCCCGTTGGGAAGCGTGGGGCACAGATCGCACGCATCCGGGTGACCATCCCCATCCTTGTCGGCCAGATCGCTCGCATCGGGGCACACGTCGCAAGCATCCGGCACACCGTCGAGGTCGACGTCGTTGCGATCGTCGGCATTCACACACGCGTCGCAAGCGTCGGCCACGGTGTCCCCGTCCGCATCCTGCGCTTCGTCGCCACCGGGGCAAGGATCGCAAGCGTTTGCTTTTCCGTCGTCGTCGGCGTCGAGCGCGTCGCTGCCCGCGGCGCAGCTGTCGCACGCGTCGGGCGTGCCGTCGCGATCGACGTCGGCTTTATCATCGCTTCCCGCGCATGCGTCGCATGCATCGGGAACGCCGTCCGTGTCGGCGTCGAGCGCGTCGTCCCCGACAGCGCAGGTGTCGCATTCGTTCGGCACGCCGTCGGCGTCGGTGTCCAAGCGGTCGTCGCCGCCTTGGCACGTGTCGAAGGCATCGGCAATCGAGTCGAGATCGGAATCGCCAAGCAGGTTTTGCGACTGCACACAAAGCTGCTTTCCCGGCTCGCACGTCCATCCGTCGGGGCACACGCCATCGACGCAGGCAAGCAGCGCGGCGCGGTCGATGTTCAGGTTCAACACGCACCCGCAAAACGCGAGCGAGAGGACCGTGGCGATTCTCATCCGGCTCAAATCAGCCTGCTGGGCGCAGTCATAGGCGCGTCGCGGCCACTTCGCGCTGAACTGTCGTAGGTGACGAAAATGACGCACATGAACCCACGGTGCCAGAGTTGCGTCGCGCGCTCAAAGAAAGTCTGGTGTCGAGTGCGGTCGTGATGCCGTGGCGAATCACTTTAGCTGACGATCTGCCCGGCATACGACGACGTGCGGTTGTACATCTCGATGCGCCGCTTGTCGGTGCCGTACGCGCCGGTCCACAGCGGGATGATCGCGTCGTTCCACGTTTGATCCGAGAGGTAGCGCGCGTTGTCGGCAAGCGCGAGCTCGTTCCAGATGTGATAGCCGCGAAAATCTCCGGTCATCGTATTCGCCGCGCCCGACGCCAAGCGCGAGTCGATGCCCGCCACCTGCATCAAGATCTGCTCGATGATGCACTGGTGCCGGCAGACGCCGCGCTTGATGTCGAGCAAGTTCTCGAGCGGCGTCGTTCCCCACCCCGAGAGCCCGTCGATGAGGTCGTGGTACTTCTTCGACGCCTCGTCCATCGTGCCTTCGCCTTTGTGCGCGGGGTACGTCATCAGCGGCCGCATGTACGCTTGCAGCGCGCCGACGCACTCGCGCTGCGCTTTGGCGAGCTGCGCGGGCGTCAACGCGAGCAAGCTGCCGTCGCGCGGCAGATACTTTTGGATGATCGGCTTCGCGCCGTCGATGAACGCCTGTAGCTTCGGCTGCTTCCTCACGTCGATGCGCACGTCCGAGAAGTCCGAGCCGTTCAAGTCGAAGTTGTGCGGGTTGTTCATCTCCTCGAGGTTTTTCAGAGTCAGCGACGCCTTCACCTCGACGCCGTCCGTGTTCTTGTAGCTGACGGTGTAGTGCCCGCTGGCGTCGTAGCTCTCGATCTTCGCTTGCAGCACTTGGTGCTTCGTCGAGAACGGCTTCCCTTCGACCGGCTGGTTCGTCGACGACTTCGGATCGGCGTAGCGGATGTCGATGAGATCGCCCACGGCATACGTCGTCTGCAGCGGCCAGCCGCTCGGCGCGAGCGCTGGCGCCACCGACACGTCGAAGGTGCCGTCCGTCTTCACCTTCGCGCTGAACAGCGTTTGCGAGAGCTTCGCGCGGCACGGCGAGATCGCACCATCGGACGCCTGGTTGAACATGCCGACGCCCTTCACCTCGAAGACGAACTGATCGTGCGCGCCGGACTTGCCTTGCGCGTGCACGGTGATCGCGCGGTCGGGGTAGCGCTGCGCGAGGAGCGTGATCGGGCCTTTGCCTTCGGCGGTTTGCTGCGCGATCACGTCGAGCAGCTCGGCCGCTTGCGACGCACGTTGGCCCCAGCGCTCCGGCATCCACTCGTAGCTCATCTTGGTCTTGTCGATCGCGCTCGAGACGTTGCGGCCGACGCTGGCGTAAAAGTCACCGAGGCCGACTTGCTTGCCGTTGATCGTGCACAGCGGGACGGCTTTTCCCTGCACGATGAAGCCGGCCATGCGCCCGAGCTTGTTGAAGTCGAAGACGGTCGCGCCCGGCCAGTTCTGCGCGTAGGTGTCGATCACTTTGGCGAGCTGGGCTTCGCCCGCGGCGTCGATCTTGCCGCCATTCGCAAGCGCGATCACCTTCAGCGCGCCGCCGATGTTCGCCACGCTCAGCTCGGAGCGCAGATACTTTTCCAGGATGCCGCAAAGCTGCGTGGCGGCGCCGGCCGAGAGCGGAATGCCGTCATAGCTCGGCGGCGTCGCGCGCAAGGACGAGAGGCGCGGCTGCAGCTCGGCGTTCACCGCTGAAAACGCCTGGCGCAGCTCGCTCTGCAACGCCCAGGTGTCGATCATGTGATCCTTGTTGTCGCCCTTCCGCTCGAACGCACGCGTCGTCGTCGTCTTGAACAGCTCGAACGCCGCCGGCGTGAGCGTGCCGAACATCTGCTGAGCGTTCTTCAAGCCTCCAGCGAAGGAGGCGAGCGCGCTCTGGTTCTTGATGCCGGGGAGGATCGTCTCGAGGTACTTCGCTTGGTCGGCGCTGAGCGCGACGCCTTCGAGCGACGGATTGGCCGCTTGCAGCTGCGGCAGCACCTTCGCCAGCAAGCGCTTGTTCGCGTGCTGCGCGGCGTTGGCGACGGCTTGGTCGCCGAAGCTGCCGAACACGAAGACGAACTGCTGCGAGCCGTCGAGGTAGGTCTCGAGATCCTGCAGCGCTGCCGCGGCTTCCTCGTCGGCGAGGCCGTAGACGTCGTCGACTTGATCGTACTGCTGCAACGCGGTCGTGAAGTTCGTGATCGCGGTGCCGTCCTTGCTGAACGCGAGGCCGACGAGCCCGACTTGCGCGCCAAGGCCGGTCTTCTGCATGCCGCGATCGAACGCGGCCAGGAGCTCGGCCGAGACCGCCGGCTGATTCAGCGCGGCCTTCTTCGTCTGCTGCGCAGCGTCGAGCGTAGCGCCGTCCAACGCGCGGACGATCAGCGCCTGGAGCAGCGGCGCCGGCGCCTTGTCGTAAAGGCCGAGGAGCTTGTCCACTTGCGCGGGCGTCAAGCTCTTCGCCGATGTCGCGAGGGCGGCAAATGTCGCCGTCGCAGCCACGGTCTTGCGATATTTCCCCGCCGAGCCGGTCTCGATCGGCAGCGTGCCCTCGACCGCCGAGAGCAACCCATCGAACAAGCGCGCCTTGCTCGCCGGCAGCAAGCTGTCGAGCTGCCCGGGGCGCGCGATCGCGAACAGCGCGTTCAACGCCGCGTCGTTCACCGGCGCCGTGAGATCGATCTTCTTCTCGTCGAGGAGCAGGCGGCCGTTGCCGTCGACCGCGACCTTCTCGCCAGAGAACGCCGTCTTGTTGAGCACGTCGCCGATCTGCCCGACTTTCAAGGCGCTCAGCCAATCCATCGAACCATCGGGCTTTCTTGCCTTCGTGCGATCGAGCGGCAGCGCCTTCACCTTGTCCAAGCGGCCGAGGAAGTCGTTGACCGTCTTTTGCGCTTCAGCGGTGCCAACCTCGAGCGCATCCGCCGGGGCCGCCGTGACCGCGATCTTCAGCTCGCTCACGATCTCTTCGACGTCCTCCGGCTTCGCCTCCTTCAAGACCTCTTCGGCCTCGGTGGACGATAGCTGGCGGTCGGCGAGCTTCGCTTTCATGTCGATCGGCATGCCGCGTTATCGGGGCACGGCGCGAAAGCGTTTCCTCCCTCTCAACGTGACGCAGGCGTCCAGGTGCACTCGAAATCGTGGGCATCGTCGCCCTTCGACATGCAGGCGATCTCTCGGCCTTCGTCGCTCACGCGGCAGCCTATCTGCGCCATCGTGCTGATCATCCAGCCTTCCATCAGCCGGCAGTGCAGCGGCTCCATGTGCTTGAAGTCCGAGATGCGGACGATCGTGCGCAAGGGCTCCCACGCGATCGCCTGCATCTTGCCTGCGTTTCGGTAGTACACTGGCCAGATCTTCTCGCACGAACGGATCAGCCGCTCGGCGCTCGCCATCATCGCGTAGAGCTTGAAGATCGAGCCGAGATCGCGCTCGCCCGCGGCGATGCCTAGCTTGCGCGCGTAACGCCCGTCACCGGTGCCGAAGGTCTTCTCGGCCGCGCGCAACACGTCTGCGTAGGCCGTGTAGGCGTACCACTTGCGCGCGACGAGCGCCGTCTCGAAGGTGCGCTGCGTGCTCGCATCGGTCGCAGCGAGCACCTGCTTGAAGGCGTCCGGGCCGTGGCTCTTCTTCAAATGGCTAATGAGGCCGAGAAGGGCGCGGCCGCTGGCTTCGGCAATGTTCTGGTCGCCCATCGTCCTCATGTGTAGTCGCTCGCAGTGAAGGCAGCAAACTGTTGTGCAAGGGTGACCGTTCGGTCGCGCTTCTCAGAGGCCGGCGTGGCGATGGCCGATATCCGCCCGGCATGCCGCTGCGAGCGATCGTCGATGAAGAACGAGAAGATGAAGCGCCATGGCTCAGGTGGCAAACGCTCGACGGCGGCCTCGTCTTTCAGCGCCCAAGAGACAGCGTCGTCTACGGCTTCGGCGCCGCCACCGGTGAAGCGACGCGCAACCGCGCCACGTTTCGGGTGCTCACGCAGGACACGCTGATGTTCGGCATCGCCGGCGCCGCCTTCACGGCGCATCCGTTCTTCGTCGTGCGGTCGCGCGCCGGGTGCGTCGGCGTGTTGATCGACACGACGCTGCCGCTCGCGGTGCGCTGCGAGGAGGAGCGTGTCGTCATCACGCCGCTCGCCGGCGATACGCCGCTGCCGGTCGTGGTCTTCAGCGGAACGCCCAAAGAGATCCTCGACGCCTACACGATGCGCACCGGCCGCCCGTTCATGCCGCCGCTCTGGGCGCTCGGCTTTCACCAGTCGCGGTGGTCCTACAAGAGCCAACGGCGCGTGCTCGCGATCGCTCGGCGCATGCGTCGCGAGCAAGTGCCGTGCGACGCCATCTACCTCGACATCCATTATATGGACCGCTTTCGAGTGTTCACCTGGCACCCGCGGCGCTTTCCCGATCCCGAGCGCATGCACGACGAGCTACAGGCGCTCGGCCTCCGCACGATGGCGATCGTCGATCCCGGCGTCAGCGCGAGCGACTACTGGGTGTACAAGGACGGCCTCGCCGGCGAGATGTTCTGCAAGCGCTCGGACGGCCGCGTGTACATGGGCAAAGTGTGGCCGGGCGAGACGGCGTTTCCGGACTTCTCGCGCGAAGCCGTGCGCGACTGGTGGGCGAGCCATCACCGCGCGCTCTTCGACAGAGGCGTCTCCGGCATCTGGAACGACATGAACGATCCGACGCTGAAGGTGGGCGTCGACTACGATCCGCTGCGCGAAGATCTCCTGCAGTCCGGTGCCCCGCACGCGCGCTCGCGAAATTTGTACGCGAACCACATGGCGATCGCGACGCGCGCTGCCTTTTCTGAAGCGCGCCCGAATGAACGGCCGTTTCTGCTCACGCGCTCGGGCACGACCGGCATCCAGCAACACGCCGCCGTGTGGACCGGCGACAACCTCTCGACGTGGGCCCACCTGAACGAAGCGCTGCACCGCGTGAAGAACCTGGGCCTCTCGGGCGTTCCCTTCTGCGGCGCCGACGTCGGCGGCTTTGGCGGCCGGCCCGGAAAATGGGGAGCGGTGAAGCTGCACGTGCCGCGCGAGCTCATGGGCCGTTGGATCGAGCTCGCCGCGCTCATGCCGCTGATGCGCATGCACACCGTGCTCGTGTCGCCGAGCCAAGAGCCGTGGAGCTTCGGCCGCCGCATCCTCGCGCTCGCGAAGAAGCACATCCGCCGGCGCTACCGTTTGCTGCCGTATCTTTATGCGCAGCTGTACGCCGCGCATGTGTCGGGCGCGCCGGTCGTGCGTCCGTTGTGGTTCGACGACGCATCTGTCCCGCTCGACGTTGGCGATGACCAGTTCATGTGCGGCCCGGCGTTGCTGGCGGCGCCTGTGCTCGCGGCGAAGACAACGCAGCGCAGCGTGTATCTGCCACCCGGCGAGTGGTTCGACTACGAGACGGGCGCACCCCACTCGGGTGAAACGAGCGTCACGGCGCCGCTCGGTGTGTCGCCGCTCTTCGTGCGCGCCGGCGCCGTGATCCCGTGCTTCAGAGCGGCCGACACTTCGGATCTTTCGCGCACGGGGCCGCTCCGCCTCGAAGTCTACGCACCGAACGCTCCCGGTCCGTTGTTCGGCGAGATGTACTTGGACGACGGTCTCTCGGCGACGCCCGGCGCGTTTCGCTTGGTGCGTTTTTCAGGCGCGCTGGATCGCGACGGCATGCTGACGCTCACCTTGCACACCGAGCACAACGGCTTCGTGCCGCCGCAAGCGACGCTGCAAATCGCGGTGCCCGAGCGCTTCTGCAGGCTCACGGGGGCGTCGCTCGATCACGGCGCCGTCCTCCAGCTGTCGACCGAGGATCGCCCGCAGCGCATGCGCATCTACGACGTGGCGATCGACACGACGCAGGTCCGCTTCGTCGCGGTGGGTCGATGAGGCTCACGCTGCTCGTGGCGCTCTCTTTGGCGGCGCGAACGGCGTTCGCAGGCGCCGCGCTTCCGGCCGAGATCGAGGTCGTCGGCCAAAGTCTCGGTGGAGCGACGATCGCCTCGCCCGAGACGCTCGGCGCCGCGTGGTACAACCCGGCGGCGCTCGCGGGGCAAAGCGGCTTGCGCCTGCAGCTCGAAGGCGGCGTGCAGTACAGCCCGGTCGTCTTCGAACGCGCGCAAGATGTGCATCGCTATCCACCCGCGCCGAACCTCGCGCCGTTCAACCCGGCGTTCTTCGGAGCGCTGAGCTACGACTTCGGCGTCGAGAACCTGAGCGTGTGCGTCGCCGTGTACTCGCCGGTCGCGGGTCACTACGCCTACGCGGAGCGCGGGCCGCAGCGTTACAGCTTGGTCGCCGCCGATCACTTCATGCTCACGATCCACGCCGGCGTCGCCTACAAAGTGAGCATCTTCTCGTTCGGCGTGATGCTCGGTGACACGATGGTCGGCTCGTCGCTGAAGACGACGATCTCGGGCGCGCTCGCGGGCGACATCGAGGATCCCGCGTTTGCGATCCCGGTGTCGGTGTCGCTCTTCGATGCGTTCTCGCCGAGCTTCAACTTCGGCGTGCGCGTGGAGCCTTCGCCTTGGCTCGCGTTCGGCGCGTCGTTTCAACCACCCTACGACGCCACTTTGTTCGGCACCGCGCAGATCACCATGCCCGACGCGCTCGCGTTCATCGTGCCGGAGGGCGATCGCGTGCGCGTCGACATGAAGATGCCGTTCACGCTGCGCATTGGGGCGAAGGCGCGGCCGCTGCCCTGGCTCGCCCTGGACGCAGCGTTCGTCATGCAAGGCTTCTCGAGCTACAAAGAGCTCCGCGTGCAGCCCGAGATCCGCGTGCTCGATCAACCGCTCCCCGAGATCGTGCTCGACAAGAGCTTCCGTGACACCTACTCGGCGCGGCTCGGGATCGAAGCGCGGCCTTTCCAGTGGCTCGCGCTCCGCGCCGGCGTCGCCTACGAGAGCACAGGCGTGCGGCCGGAGGTCTTCGATCTCGGCGCGCCCGACGCGAACAAAGTGTGGCTCACCGCCGGCGCCGGCGTGCGCTTCGGCATCGTCAGCGTCGACGTCTCGTACATGCACATGTTCGCGCCTGCGGTCGTGACCAACAGCTCGCGGGTGAGCGTAGGTCCGCTCGTCGACTTCTCCTCGGCCGAGCCACGGATCATCGGCAACGGTGTCTATCGCTTCGGCATGGAGGTGTTTCACCTCGGCGTCGGCATCGTGTTGTTCGAGCGTCCCCGATGATCTTCGTGCTCTTCGCACCTTTGTTGCCGCTCGCGCTCTACGCCGTCGCGCTCTGTGTGGCGTACGCGTGGCGGCGCGCACGTTACAAAGAGGGACCGCATCCGGGCGTGCTGCGTCTGGTGCGCCTGATCGGCGGCGAAGCTTTCGCGCAGTGGCGCATGCTCGGCTGGGCGCTGCTCCTCCGCGGCGATCGCTTGCCCGCGCGCGACGGCGTGCCGGTGTTGCTCGTGCACGGCTTCAGCACGAACGGCTACAGCATGTGGCGGCTGCGACGGGCGTTTCACATAGCCGGCCGCGCGACGCTGGCGCCGAGCCTCGGTCTTCCTGGACGTTCGTTGTCGGCGTATGCGCAGCCGATCATCGCAGCGATGGAGCGCGCCGAGCGGGTCGACGTCGTTTGTCACTCGCTCGGCGGCGTCGCGTTCGCGGTGGCGCTCTCTGAGCGGCCGGATCTCGCCGAGCGCGTGCGCAGCGTCGTCCTCATCGCGAGCCCGCTCGCCGGAACGCGCAGCCTATGGAGGCGGGTGCCGCTGCCGGAGGTCCGCGCGCTGCTCCCCGGCGCAACGCTGCCCAACTTGGGCGCCTTGCTCCCGCACGCGAGCATCGCCACGGTGGCGACGCCCTACGACGTGATGATCTATCCGATCGCGTCGACGCAGCTCGCGGGCGCCGAGCACCATGTGATCGAGGTGGGCCACGCCGATCTCGTGGTCGATCGCCGCGCGGTCGCGCTCGTGCTCGGGCTCGTCGTAAGCCTCACCAGAGAACCGACACCAGCTCCGCGTCGGTGATCTTCGCATCGCGAGAGATCAAGGTCAGCCGATGCCGGCGCGCCGTAGCGACGATCAACCGATCAAAGGGATCGCCTTGCGCCAACGCGAGGTGCGCCGCATCGGCGGCGATCTCGCCGTCAATCGGCAGAACCACGAGACGCTGAGCGAGGTCGCCAAGAAAAACTGCCGCGGAAGGCGCCAGCGAGATTGTGCCTTTGCGATCGAGCTGCGCAAGCTCGAAGAGCGAGACGTCGGACATCGCGAGCTGCCCGGCCGCCGCTCGCGTCAGTGCGCGACGAGCTTTCTTGCCGAGCTTTGGACTGTCGATCACGAGCCAAAGCGCAGCGTGAGTGTCGAGAAGAAACTTCAAAGACCAGCCTTCCATTCGCCCGAGGTCCTGGTTCTCGCCTGGAGGCCGTAGTCGCCCGCGCGACCGCGCATGCACCCAAGCAGCGTCTTCCCTGAGACCGGCTCTGCGATGAGCAGCAGATTTCCTTGCCGCGTCTCGATGACGACCCGCTCTCCGTTCAACGCAGCGCGTTTCACGCGCGGGAACTCTCGCAGCAACACCGTGACGCTCGTCTTCATATCTGATCTTTTATCAGATTCGAGTCGCGGTGGCGAGCCACACGATCGTGCCATTGTAAGCGAAGTGCAGCGCGATGCCGGGCAACAGCGAGCGCGTCGTCACCGCGAGCCCGGCGCAGGCGAGCCCGAGCAAGAACACCGGCGGCACCGATGCCGGCGGATGCACGACGGCAAAGAGGGCCGCGCTCGCGAGCACCGCCAACGCCGGCGTCAACGCGCGCTTCAGGCCGGTGAGCAAGATGCCGCGAAAGAGGTACTCCTCGACGCACGGCGCCACGATGACGGCGAGGAGCGCGTAGTACCAGTTGAGCGCCTCGGCGCTCGAAGGATCGATCTCGAACCACTTGACAGCGTAGCTCGCGTAGAGCGACGCGCCGGCGCCGAGAAACGCGCCGCCCGCGAACCCTAGGAACACGTAGATCCCCCCGGCACGCAGGCGCGGCATGCCGGCGCGGCGCTTCTTGCCGAGCACGACGTACGCGCTGACGAAGACGACGAGCGCCGCGTGGGCCGACGCCAGCAAGGGCACCGCGTACGCCGGCGCTTTCAAGAGCGCGAAGAGCAGCGCGAAGAGGCCTTGCATCACGAAGTACGCCATCAGCGCCATCACGCCGTCGGAGACCGCGATCGGCAGCTCCGGCGCCGACGAGGGATCGAAGAAGTACGGCAAGAGATCGCGCGCCTTCTGCCACAGCGCGATCGCCAAGAACACGCTGAGCACGACGAGCACGAGCTGCTGCCAGAACGACTCGGCGACGATCGCGTAGACGAAGAACGAAGTGAGCCCGAGGTAGAGCATCATGAACTGCTGCTTGATGCGCCGGCGCACATCGACGACGTTCGCGTCGTAGGCGAAGACCCCGAGCGCGCCTGCGATCGCCGAGTAGATGACGATGCCCGTGAAGGCGAGGATCAACGTCGCCACGTGCTCGAAGCTGACGACCGGCAGGCGGCTCAGCGAGAGCGTCGCCACGATCCCGCCGATGACGCACGCGAAGCCGAGCGACAACACGACCTTCTCTCGCAGCAGACGCTCTACGGAGATCGGTTGCGCAAGTGTGAGCCAAAGCGCGCGGCCGTCTGGCACGAGGAGCTGCAAGCCGCTGAACGCGAGCGCGTAGGCACCGGCGCCGAAGACGTAGGCGCCGAGATACGCAGGCTTCGGGATCTTGAAGCCGCTCGTGTACATCTGCTGCAGGACGATGAGCAGCGGGAGGACGACGAGCTGCACCATCAAGTTACGGTCGCGCAGGAGCAGGCGAAGATCGCGGCGTTGGATCGGCGTCAGCCACGTGCGCGACCGAAGAGCGCGGGCCACGAGCGGCCCATGCGAGCGCACGCCGATGCGATTGCCGGACGCGACGAGGCCCGCGCGGATCAGCCGATTGGATGCCACCACCGCGGCGAGCAACAGGATCGCGCACTCGGCGAAGAAGAGCGCGAAGCTCGCGGCGGCCGGCGCGAGATCTTCGACGAGCAGCGCGCGGACGAGGAGCGTGCCCGGCATCAGCGCAGCGATCGTCGTGAGCGGCGCTTTCACCAGGATGTCCGAGGCGTGCACGTAGACCGCGGCGCTGTTGCTCGACGTGAACATCGGCACGAGGAGCAGCATCGCCAGCACACTGTTCGCCGCCTGCACGTTCTGGCGCGTGCTCGTGCGAAGCTGCAAGCGCATCGCGGTCTCGACAGCGAGGGCCACCGCCGCCGACGTCAGCGCGAGCATCGCGAGCCCGATGGGGATGACGGCGAGCGCACGCACGAAGCCACCGAGCTTCAAGGCAACACCGGCGAGCAAGCCTAGCCCCATGGTCCACGTGGTCCAGCTGGTCAGCGCGAGCTCGACGACCTTCGCGAAGGTGATCGTCGCGCGCGGGATCGGGAGCGTCACGAGCCACTCGACGTCCCAGTCCGCGGAGCCGACGTCGCGGTTCGCGAGCAACTGCGTCACCTGCGCGGCGAAGAGCACGACGAGCATGACGCCGAGGATCGCGAAGACCACGCCGGCCACTCCATCGGCGCCGGTGATCGGTGAGAGCGTGGGGACGAGGCCGTACGCGCGCTTGTCGAGCGCCTTCAGCATGTAGTGCGCGGTGGACCACCCCCAGCCGACGAGCGTCGCCGAGAGCACCATGACGAGCACCGGCGTGAGGAACATGGAGCGCGCCCGCGGCCTCGTTCCCAGGCGCTCGCCGATGCGCGCCGCGCGGCCCGACACCTGGCTCTGGAAGCGCCGCACCCGCATGCGCGCGAGCACGACGCCCGCACGAAACGCCGAGATCTTGCGCACCGCCGCCGTCAGACGGCCTCCCCTGCCGGCACCGTCACGCGCATGTAGACGTCGTGCAGCGATCCGCCTGCGCTCAGCTGCGCGCGCAGATCTTCGACGGGCCCAGAGGCGACGAGCTTGCCGCGATCCAAGATCGCCACGCGATGCGCGACGCGCTCGGCCATCTCCAACAAGTGCGTCGAGAGCAAGACGGTCTTCCCCTGCGCGCAGAGCTTGCGAAACAAGGTGATTAGCTCGGCGCTCGCGCGTGGGTCCAAGCCGTTCGTCGGCTCGTCGAGGATCAGGAGCTCGGGCTCGTGCATCAGCGCGGCGGCGATCGCGAGCTTCTTCTTCATGCCGAGCGAGTAATTGACGGCGAACTCTTCAGCGGCGTCGGCGAGGCCGAACTCGGCGATGAGCTCGATCGCGCGCTCGTCGGCCTCACGCCGCGAGAAGCCGTGCATCTCGCCGACGAAGCCGAGCAGCTCGCGGCCGCGAAGGTAATCGAAGAACGCCGGCTGATCCGGCAAGTAGCCGACGTGGCGCTTCACCTCGACCGAGTCCTTCTGGCAGTCCATGCCGAGCACGTGGGCGCTGCCTTCGCTCGGCACGAGCAGGCCCATCACCAAGCGCATCATCGTCGTCTTGCCGGCGCCGTTCGGGCCGAGCAGCGCCACGATCTCGCCGGGCTCGATGCGCAGCGCGAGGCGATCGAGCGCGGTGAAGTCGCCGAAGCGCTTCGAGAGGTCGCTGCAGAGAAGCGTCGGCTTCACCGGTTGCTCCATGGGCGCCCGTTACATTACACGGGGCCACCGTGTTTGCACTCCTGAGCTTCATCCTCGCCGCGCCTCTCCTCACGACCGCCGAACAATCCGGCTTCACGACGACCGGCCGCTACCAAGAAGTGGAGGCGCTGTGCGCCGGCTTCGCGCAGAAGTACCCTGGGCGCGTGCGTTGCTTCGACTTCGGCACCACGCCCGAAGGCCGCAAGATGAAGGCGCTGGCGCTTTCGCAAGACGGCGTGCTCGACAGCAAGAGCGCGAAGCAGAAGCAACGGCCAGTGCTCTTCGTCGAGGGCGGCATCCACGCCGGCGAGATCGACGGCAAGGACGCCGGTTTCTGGCTGCTGCCGGATCTGCTCGACGGCAAGGTCGCCGCCGGCGCGCTCGGAAGAGTGACGCTGCTCTTCGTGCCGGTGTTCAACGTCGACGGCCACGAGCGCTTCGGCAAGAACCACCGGCCGAACCAGCGCGGCCCCGAAGAGATGGGCTGGCGCACGACGGCGCAGAACCTGAACCTGAACCGCGACTGGTCGAAGGCCGACGCGCCCGAGATGCGCGCGATGCTGAAGCTCATCAACGAATGGGATCCGGCGGTGCTCGTCGATCTGCACGTGACCGACGGCGCCAAGTTCCAGCACGACGTCGCCGTGCTCGTGGAGCCGATCCTCGCCGGGCCCGTGCCGCTCTTCGGCGTGGCGAAGGCGCTCTCGCAGCAGCTGCATGCGGACCTTCGCAAAGGTGGCCACCTGTCGATCGATCGCTTCTACCCGGCGTTCGAAAAAGACGACGACCCGAGCTCGGGCTTTGCGATGGGCGTGGCGCCACCGCGGCTGTCGAGCCCCTACTGGGCGCTCAGAAACCGCATCGGCATCCTGGTCGAGACGCACGCGTGGAAGCCGTACAAAGAGCGGGTGAAGGCAACTCGCGACGTCCTCGAAGCGCTGCTCGCGCACGCGGACGACGCCAGGGCGTGGCGCGACGCCGGCCTCGCGATCGACGAACAAGGGAGAGCGAGCGCCGGCAGGCGATTTGTCCTCGCGTGGGACAACGACGACAGCAAGGAAAAGATCGACTTTCTCGGCTACCACTACGAGCGCGTCGCCTCCGAAGTCAGCGGCGCCACGTGGACGAAGTACGACGAGACGAAGCCGGAAGTGTGGAAGGTGCCGCTGCTCACCGGGGTCAAGCCGATCGCGAGCGCAACGGCACCGCAGGCTGGCTACGTCGTGCCGGCGCCATACGCGGGTGTGATCGGCGAGCGTCTGGCACTGCACGGTATTCGCTTCAGCACGATCGGCAAATCGCAGTCCGTGAGCGCAGACGTCTACAAGGCCACGAGCGCGGACTTCGGGGCGAAGTCCTACGAAGGGCACCAGACCCTACGCGTGAAGGGCGCGTGGGAGCGGCGCGAGCGCGCGATTGAGAAGGGCGCCATCTTCGTGCCGGTCAATCAAGATCGGGCGCGCTTGCTCGTGCACTTGCTGGAGCCGGAGGCGCCGGACTCTTATCTCGCGTGGGGCTTCTTCAACGCGTCCTTCGAGCAGAAGGAGTACATGGAACCCTACGTCGCCGAGGAAGAGGCCCGCAAGATGCTCGCGGCAAGCAGCGCGCTCAAGGCAGAATTCGAGAAGAAGCTCTTCGACGACACCAAATTTCGGAACGATCCCGAGGCGCGGCTCGACTTCTTCTATCGCCGTCACCCAACGTGGGATCAGCGGCTCGGCGAGTACCCCGTGCTGCGCGTCGACATCGCGCCCTGAGCCGATGACGGCCGCTTCTACCTCAGTGCGTCTTCGCTTGCGGCATGACGCCCTTCACTTCGCTGATGGCGACCATCGGTAAGAAGCGAACGAAGAGCAGGAAGAGCGAGAGGAACACGCCGAAGGTGCCGGCGAACGTCGAAATGTCCCAGATCGTCGGGCGGAAGTAGCCCCACGCCGATGGTAAGAAGTCGCGGTGGATCGACGTCCCGATGATGACGAAGCGCTCGAACCACATACCGATGGTCACGAAGAGCGCGACGACGAAGGTCACCGGGATCGAGGTGCGGAAGCGCTTGAACCAGAAGACCTGCGGCGAAGCGACGTTGCAGAGGAACATCGACCAGTACGCCCACTTGTACGGACCAAAGGCGCGGTTGATGAACGTGAAGAACTCGTAGTCGTTATCGCTGTACCAGGCGATGAAGAACTCCATGCAGTACGCGTAACCAACCATCATGCCGGTCGCGAGGATGATCTTGTTCATGTTCTCGACGTGACGCAGCGTGATCAGCTCTTTCAGGCCGAACCATTCGCGTGCAGGTACGAGTAGTATGTTCACCATCGCGAAGCCGCCGAAGATGGCGCCAGCGACGAAGTAGGGCGGGAAGATCGTCGTGTGCCAGCCGGGGATGACCGAGGTGGCGAAGTCGAACGAGACGATCGTGTGCACGGACAAGACGAGCGGCGTCGAGAGCCCGGCGAGGATGAGGTACGCCTTCTCGTAATGGCGCCAGTGGCGGTTGGCGCCGCGCCAACCCATGCTGAGCACGCCGAAGATGATCTGCCGGGTCTTGGTGGTCGCGCGATCGCGCAGCGTCGCCAGGTCGGGGATGAGGCCGACGTACCAAAAGAGCAACGAGACGGTGAAATACGTATTGAGCGCGAAGAAGTCCCACATGAGGGGGCTACGGTAGTTCTGCCAGATGCCCATCTGATTCGGCACCGGGATGAACCAGTACGCGAACCAGGGGCGGCCGGTGTGAATGCCGACGTAGCTCAGCGCGCACAAGACGGCGAAGAGCGTCATCGCTTCGGCGGCGCGGTTGATCGATGTGCGCCACTTTTGCCGGAAGAGGAAGAGAATCGCCGAGATCAGCGTGCCGGCGTGGCCGATACCGACCCAGAACACGAAGCCGGTGATGTCCCACGCCCAACCGATCGGCTGGTTCAGGCCCCAGATGCCGATGCCTTCCCAGACGAGATAGCCAACCGACACCACCCACACGCCCGCGAGCAACGCGGCCAACCCGAAGAAAACGAACCACGCTTTGGGCGTTGGCGTTTCGACGATCTGTGCCACCTTGTTGGTGACGCTGGCGAAGTCGTTGTCGCCTTTGACGAGCGTGGCGCGTGCGATCTCCGGATCGAGCGCGAGCGCGGGTGAACCCATGGCCGATACCTCCGTAAGAGCTGTCAGCTTTCAGCCGTCAGCCATCAGCTAAAACACCTGAAGTGGCGCCTGTTAAGCTCAACTCGCGGTGAAAGACCAGAGCCCCGCGCATTTTCCAAAATCTGAGCGCTGAGAGCTGAAGGCTGACAGCTGTCCGCTGTCTCACTCGCGCTCGACGCGATCGCGGCCGGCGCCTTTGGCCCGGTAGAGCGCCTTGTCGGCGCGGTCGATCAGCGTCTGCGCGGTGTCGTCGGCGCGCGCGGCCGAGACGCCGATGCTCGCTGTAACGCGCAGCTCCTCGCCCGCCTGGGCAGGAAAGCTCACCGCGCGAATGCTCTGACAGACGCGGCGGATCACACCCTCGGCGGCGGCGAGCGGCGTCTCGGTGAGCAGGATGACGAACTCGTCGCCGCCCCAACGCCCGACCGCGTCGCTCGTGCGTAGCTGGCCGCCGATGACGCGCACCACGCGGCTCAAGACCGCGTCGCCGGTTTGGTGGCCGTGCGTATCGTTGATGGACTTGAAGTGATCGATGTCGACGATCGCGAACGAGAGCGCGGCTTCGTAGCGGCTCGCGCGCTTCACCTCTTGGTCGACGAGGCCCTCGATGTACTTGTGGTTGAAGACGCCGGTGAGGCTGTCGCGGATCGCGAGCTCGCGAATGGTGCGCAAGCGTTCCAAGTGCGCCGCCACGCGCGCGACGAGCTCGTCCGGGTTGAACGGCTTCTCGATGTAGTCGTTGCCACCCACGGTGAGGCCGCGGACTTTTTGCGCGGTGTCGTTCTTGGCGGTGACGAAGAGGATCGGCACGAGCGCGAGCGCCGGGTTCTTGCGCAAGAGCTCGCAGAGCGCGAAGCCGTCGAGCTCCGGCATCACGACGTCGAGCAAGATGAGATCCGGCAACGTGCGGGCCAGCACCTCGGACGCCTGGCGCGGGTCACGTAAGAGCGTCGTCGTGTAGCCCGCCGATTCCAAGCAGGCGGTGATGATCTGGCCGCTCGTCGCGTCGTCATCGACGATCGCGATCGACGCCGCGCGGCCGGACTCGAAGAGCGGCGTCGTGATCACGCGGTGCTTCGGCGGCGGAAACGCCAGCGTCGCGCGCTCGGCGCTGCGCCCGTCGAGCTCTTGGAACGACTCCTTCGTCGCGCCGGCGCCGATGCACATGATCTCGAAGATGCGCCCGCGTTCAACCGCGTCGGCGCCGCCCGCCAGATCGGCGATGCGATCGCAGACCATCGCCAAGCGCCCGAGCGTGGAGAGCCCGAAGGTCTCGGCGACACCCGCCAGCCGGTGAAAGAACTCGCCGGCGGCAGCGACGGCTTTCTCGTGAGCGAACTCGCCCTTGCGCGTCGCTTCGAGCACCGGCTCGAGCGTCCTCAGCTCGTGCGAGAACTCGCGCACGAAGTCACCACGCAGGCGCTCGAGCATGGCGGCATGGTCACTGGACGAGGACATCGCCTAGCATGTTCACCCGCGCCACGGGCCGGCGCTACTTCTTTCGCATCACTTCTTTCGCAGTTGGCGCTCGCCCCGCTTGATCAACGCGCGCGCGCGGAGACCCGACGGATGCGTGGCGTTCGGGTCGAGCTCGAGGCAGCGCTTCAAAGCGACCGCAGCACCGTTGTAATCGCCGCGGTCCAGCGAAATCTCGCCGACGATGCACCAGATTTGAACGTTCGCCGGATCGAGGCTCAGGCATCGGCGGAGCGCGTCGACCGCCTCGGCCAAGCGAAACGTCTTCGCCAGCGCGATGCCGTACGCGCTCCAATAGTCAGCGACGCTCGGCACCAACGCCGTCGCCTCGCGCAGCGCGATGACGCCCCCTTCGAGATCGTTCGCCTGCGCGGCCTGCCAGCCATAGCGCGCGAGGTGTCCGGCGCGATCTTCGGGGCTCACGCCTTGCCTGCGTGCGCGATCATCGCGCGGATCATCTGCTGAAAGCCGGCGCGGCGCTCCAAGTAGAACTCGAGGCGGGACGAGAGCGCGTCGCGCGTCTCCTGCTGTGCGAGCAGCACCGCGCGCAGATCGTCGGCGACGGCGCGCACATCGGCGAGCGCCACCTCGGTCAGCCCGGGCGGCGTCGGCTGACCGCGGAACGCTTCCTTTGGCGACAAGCGCAGGACGATCTTCGGCGTCTCGGGATCTTTGAGCGAACCGGCGGCGAGCCACAGCGCTTGCTCCTGGCAGTACGCGTCGAAGCGGACGCTCTTGTCGAGCGCGCTCGGATGATCGGGCGTGAGCCGCACGCGATCGTCGTAGCGCTTCTTCAGCTCCGCCTTCGCCTCGTCGTGCACGCGATCGTGCACCTTCAACTTCTTGCGCATCGGCCTCTCGGCGACGTCGAGCACCTTCGCTTCATCGAGCATCGCGCCGAGCGCCTGCTCGCTCTCGGCGCCGCACTGCACGAGCAGCATGTCGGCGAGCGTCTCCGGGTCGAGGCCTTTGAAGCTCGGCAGCGCCGTCGCAAAGGCGCGCTCCAAGGCGACGAGGTCGAGGTCCGGCAGGACCAGCTTCTCGAGCGACACGATCGCGGCGAGCTCGGCCTCGAGCAGGGCTTCACGCTCGTTCGCGTTCAGCGGCTTCTTCTTCTCCGGCGTCTCGGCGGGCGCCGCTGCCTCTTCTTCCTCCACCTCTTCGTCGCTGCCTCGGCTGTCCCTGCCGAGCGCACGGCGAATGAGGTCGCGCAATTCTTCGGGCTCGATCGCCTCGAGATCTTCGCGCGACGGGATCGCCGAGAGCTTCAAGCCCTTCTTCCCGCGCAGGGTCTGCAAGCGAGCGCGCGCTTTCGGCGACGCCTTTTTCGACAACGCCGCGAACGCCGGTGCGAGCGCTGCGGCCAACTTCGAAAACGCCTCTTGCTCGTTCTGCGGCAGCTTCTTCAGCTGCGCTTCGAGCGCCGCCTGTGGCAGCGGCGCCGTCATCACCGCGAGCTTGTCGGCGAGCGCCGCTTCGAGCTCGCGCGGCACTTCGAGCGCGCCCTCGCGGACGAGCGCCAAGAGGTCGTTCGTCGCAGCGATCTGCTGGCGCGAAAAGCCGAGGCTCGCCACGCCGGGCCGCGTCTCCAACGAGGAAAGATTCGCTTCGAACGCCGACGCCGCGCGCGCGCCTTCTGGGATGTCGCCGACCTGCCCGCTGAGCAGCGTGAACGCTTCCATATGCGCGGCGAGCTCGGGGCCCGCGCCGCCGGGCGGCGGTTGCAGGCCAGGCGCAGGGCCGGCACCGGGACCCTTCGGCAAGGCCGGCGCCTTTTGCAGCTCGTCCTTTTCGGTCTTCTTCGCCGGCTCCGCGGCCTTCTGTGTCTCGGCTGGCTTCGCTTCGCCGGGCAAGATCTGCGGCAGGTTCGGACGCGGGGGGACGGAGCCGATCGTCATCTCGGATCGAGCTTAACCCGATTCGTGGCGGCGTGCATGTGGTGGCATTCGGGAGGGTCGAGCCTTGAGTTTTTCCGCGCTTCGTCGCTTTCTCTCTGCGTGTCGAGCCTCCACACGAGCTGGTGCGAAATCTCGGCCTCGGCGCTGCGCAAGAACGCCGAGACGCTGAAGGCCCGCCTGAAGTCGCACACGAAGCTCGGCGTCGTGGTGAAGAGCGACGGCTACGGTCATGGCCTCACCATCGCCGCGTCGGCGTTCTTGCGCGGCGGCGCCGATTGGCTAATCGTCAATGCGATCGACGAGGCCATCCAACTTCGCCGCGCCAGCATCGCCGCGCCGATCTACGTCTGCGGTTACGTGCCGGAAGCGGCGTTCGAGCGCGTGATCGAGACGCACTCTCGCCTCGTGCTCTTCGACTTTGCAGCGGCCAAGGCGCTGTCGGCGATCGCAACGAGCATGCACGCGAAGGTCGCGGTGCACATCAAGCTCGAGACCGGCACGAACCGCCAAGGCCTCGAGCTCGAAGAGGCTGTCGAGCTCGGCAAGCTCGTGCGCTCGTTGCCGGGCCTCGAGCTCGAGGGCCTGACCACGCACTTCGCCGACATCGAGGACTCGACGAACCACGCCTTCGCCAAGAAGCAGATCGAGCGCTTCGACGCGGCGTTGAAGTCCTTCGCCGAGACCGGGCTGCGCGTGCCCGTCCCGCACCTCGCGAACTCGGCGGCGACGCTGCTCTACCCAGAGACGCATGCGATCATGGTGCGCGCCGGCATCGCCGCCTACGGGCTGTGGCCATCGAAAGAGACGTACGCGACGGCGCTGCAACGTCAGGCGGACGGTGTCGACGCTGGCGCCGCGATGCTCGAGCCGGCGATGACTTGGCGCGCGCGCATCGCGCAGGTGAAGAACGTCGCCGCCGGATCCTACGTGGGCTACGGACGCACGTATCGCACGAGCGCGCCGGCCCGGATCGCCGTGCTGCCGCTCGGCTACTACGAAGGCTACGACCGGCGCCTGTCGAACACCGCGCACGTCTTGGTGCACGGCCAGCGCGCGCCGGTCCGCGGCCGCGTGTGCATGAACATGTGCATGGTCGACGTGACGCACGTGCCCGAGGCGGCCGCCGGATCGGTGGCGACGCTGCTCGGGCGCGACGGCGACGAAGAGATCAGCGCCGAGCAGCTCGCCGGCTGGATGGGCACGATCAACTACGAGGTCGTCAGCCGCATTCACCCGTCGGTCGCCCGCGTCGAGGTCGAATAGTAGCCTCCGCGGCTGACATCCGTTAGGGAGGTTTCGACATGCAACCGCGTACGCGCTTGTTCGCGTTCCTTCACTGGCTGAACCTGTTGGCGCTCGTCGGCGTCGCCTACGCCACCGTCCACACCGGCGATACGCGCGTGCTCGGCGCCGGCGCGCTGCTCGAAGTGCTGTGGCTCGTCGCCGGCGCGCGCATGGAGTTCTTTCAACGCTACGTCGCACTGAAGAACGGCAAGGCAGAGCACAAGATCCGCGCCTTCAAGCTGCTCGAGACGATGCAGCAGATGAGCTACGAGTACAAACAACGCTACCGCGAGCTCGAGAAGACGAAGCAGCAAGTGCTCGACGCCGTGAAGACGAACAAGCGCTTGGAGCTCGGCGCGATTCAGCCGGAGCTCGACAAGATCGACGGCCTGCTCGACTCGTTCGTGCGCATCGCCATCGCGCACAAGAAGCAGACGAAGTACCTGGAGCAGAACAAGGAGGACGCCGTTCGCAAGGAGATCGCCGACGTCAAAGCGCGCGTCGCCGCCGACACCTCGGGCGATCCGTCGATCAAAGAGAACCTCGGGCACCAGGTGCAGTTCGCCGAGAAGCGGCTCGAGGAGCATCTGAAAGTGCAGCAGAGCGAGAAGGCGCTCGCCGTCCAGCTCGAGACGATCGAGAAGACGATGACCTACTTGAAGTCGAAGATCATGTCGTTCGAGAAGCCCGAGCAGCTGTCGAACGAGCTGTCGAGCGTCGTCATGGGCTTGGAAGCCGCCGAGCGCACGCTGCAAGAGACCGACAAGATCGAAGAGGAGATCAAGCGGATGGAGCAACGCGCCATTGCTCGCTAAGAGTCGCCCTTCGCCTTCGCGCCTCGCGCTCGGCCGCCGTCTTCCGCTCTGCCTCTCGCTCTCGCTCGCACTCTGGCTCTTCCTCCCCGCCTCTTCCTTCGCCGAGTCCTTCAAGAACTACGTCCCCCCGAACGTCAAAATCGCCGATCGCAAAGATCGCCCGAGCGCGCAGGAGATCCTCCGCCACGCCTCCACCTTCCTCGGCACGCGCTACGTGTGGGGCAGCTGCGAGATCCCGCCGGGGGTCGACTGCTCGGGCTTCATGATCCGTGTGTGGTCCGACATGGGCTACGCCTTGCCACGCGTCTCGCGCATGCAAGCGCAGGTGGGCATCGCCGTCGATCCCGAAAAGCTCGAGCCGGCGGATCTGCTCTTCTTCACCTCGACGCCGGGCGACGGAAAGATCACCCACGTCGGCATGTACATCGGCAACGGCGAGTTCATCCACGCAGCGCAAGGCTCGATGAAGGTCAGCGTCAACTCGCTGAGCGGCTATTTTCGCCGGCACTTCTCGCACGCGCGGCGCATCTTGCCGCTCGGCCCGGGCTGGGTCGTCGAGGCGGATCAGAGCACGATCATCTCGAAGCCGCTGCCGGACGCTCCGAAGAAGCCGCCGCACGAGACGCCGAAGTCGCCGCCCTCGAAGAAGGAGAAGGAAGACGCCGACAAGCTGCTCGAAGGCGTCGAGCTGCCGCAGACCGACGTCTACGTGCCGGAGTCCGACGAGGTGCGCATCGGCGACATGGTCGTCGAAGACGAAGCGCTCGCCGATCAGCTGCGCGGCGTCGACACGAACGATCCGAACCAGTTCGAGCACGCTGGGCAAACGCCGCCGCCGTTCTTCTCGCTGATGACCGACGCCTTCGCCGGCGCCGCGCTGCCGCAGGGCCCGCGCTACCTCACGCGCAACGAGCACGCGGTCTCGCTGCACCTGGGATCCGGCCCCGTGCCTGCGAACTACGCGAACGCAGCGCTCGTGCCCGGCGCCCTGCCCCGCTACGCGTTCTTCTTCTCGCCCGAGCTGAACCTGAAGTTCGAGAACGCGGGCGTGCGCTTGAACCTCGGCTTCCCGATGGGCTTCGCGCTCGTCGGCGGCAACGAGCCGGCGCGCGGGCAGTTCCTCGTGGCGAGTCAGCCGAACGCATGGCGAGACTACACGCGCGCCTTGCGCCTCGTGCAGTACGGCGAAGAAGAAGGCGGTCTCTATTTCGCGCTGAATCGTTTTGCGACGACGACGACCGGACACGGCCACCTCGTGCGCAATCTGTCGCCTTCGTTGGCTTCGCCGTACATCGCCGGTTCGGAGCTCGGTCACGTGCCGCTCACCTGGCACGGCGACGTCAACTTGGAGGCGGTGAGTCTCGAGACCCACGTGGACGACGTCTTCGATCCGCGCGTGATGTCGGCCCGCGTCGGCGTGCGGCCCTGGCAGATCGGCAACGTGCGGACGGCCTCCTTGCTGTTGAAGACGCTGACCTTCGCGCTCGAATACGCGGCGGACTGGGGTCCGAATCGTGCACTGCCCACGACGAACCTGGCCGGCACCGACCTCGAAGCGGTCGTTTGGCAGACGAAGGTGCACCAGACCGATCTCTACGCCGGCGCATCGCTCGCGATCCCGGGCGGCATCGCCGCGCCGACCCTCGGAATGGCCAAGGGCACGCTCGGCACGCTCTGGCGCTTCAAGCTCGGCGCGACGGCAGCGCACTCGCTCCGCGCGCGGCTCGAGCTCGGGTTTGGACGCGCGCGTGACACCTGGATCGACAACTTCGAGTACGTCGTCGCGGCGGGCCTGGCGCCGGTGTCGCGCAGCCCGTCGGTGCTCAGCTTGCTCGCGTCGCTCAACTATAGCTACCGCGAGACCTTCGAGATCGGATCGACCTACGTTCCGGCGATGCCGGCAACGATGAACACAGTGCCAACCGCCGGCGCGCACAAGCTCGAATCGCACATCGGCACCCGTGATTTGGCGGTGACGCCGAAGGTGCGCTTGAACCTGCAGCTCCTGCACCAAATGCTCGTCTACGACGACGCCGCGACGACGAACGTGCACTACTTGCTAGCCGACGCGCACGTGATCGCGGTACGCTTCCTGAAGGTCGGGTTCGTGGCGCGCAAGCAGCTCGGGCTCGGTTTCTCACAATGGGACGTGATGGCGGATCTGGCGGGCGAGATCCCGTTCTGATCGTCGGAGCAGACGCATGGCATATCGAAATCGCGAAGAAGAGAAGCTCGAACGGCGCGAAGAGCAGTCGCGGCGCGATGAGCCAAAACCCGAAGGCGGCGGCGGTGGTCCTCGCAACGCGGCGAGCGGCGAGCGCAAGCAGACCTTCGCCGAGCGCGACAAAGCCCGCCGTGGCCAGAAGCGCGATGATGACAGGCCGAGGGGTGCGAAGGGCGAGTCGGCGTCGTACCGCTCGTACAAGTCGAAGCTCGATCGCCTCTTCGACGGCGAGATCAAGCTGCCGCAAGCGACGGTCGTCGAGGTGGTAAAAAAAGAAGATCCGGCGGCGGTGAAGAAGAAGGCCGAGCCGGTCGCGACGACGCCCGTCGAGCTGTCACCGCGCGATCGCTTGAAGGCGGCCGACGCCGCCGACGACATCGAAGCCGCGGCGCGGGCTTGCTTGGTCGAGGGCGGGCTGCCGAACGACACCGAGCAAGTCGCGAAGCTGCTGCTCGTCAACGACGAAGCGCTCGTGCTCACCGCCTTGGAGACGCTGCTCGATCTCATGGAGCGCGGGCGGCCGAAGAACGCGAAGGTCATCGTGGCGCGCATCGCCGAGCGGCAGCCTTCGCTCACCGACGCGCACGCCAAAGAGCTGGCAGCCGGCATCCGCGCGCGGCTCGGCGGCTAGACGACTCGCCCGGAGTCCTCATTTTCCTCGCCAAATCTGAAACTTGGTTGTATAACCAACTTAGATTAAAGGAGAGGACCATGGACCTCGCATTGTCTTCCTCATCACGGGCAGCCTCGCTGGGCCTACCGTTTCCGGCGATCGCCATCGACGGCTTCTTTTCACCCGCCGAGTGCGCCGCGATGATCGCCGCGGCCGAGCGGAAAGGCTTCGGCAAGACCGGGCACCTCTATCCTGCCGAGTACCGCAACAACGATCGCCTGATGCTCGACGACGCGGCGCTCGCGGCGTCCTTGTTCAAGCGCGTGCGGGGCGACTTGCCGATCGCCACCGACGAGCGTGGCCATGTGCTCACGCCGATCGGCTTGAACGCGCGCTTCCGCTTCTGTCGCTACTCGGCGGGCCAGCGCTTCAGCGTGCACAGAGACGGCGCTTACTGCCGGCCAAACGGCGACGCGTCGCGCATGACCGTGCAGATCTACTTGAACGACGGCAGCGAGTTCAGCGGCGGCAGCACGCGCTTCTTCGCCGACCACGACGCGCGCGAGGTGTTGCTCGCTGTGCGCCCCGCGCTCGGCCGCGCGATCGTCTTCGATCACCGGCTGTGGCACGACGGCGACGCGGTGCCACGGGGGACGAAGTACGTCATGCGCACCGACGTCATGTTCGCGAACGCCGCGCCAGAGACGAACGCGCACACGGGCTACATCTGGCGCATCGCGCAGGGCAACGAGGGCGCGATCTACACGTCCTCGCGCGACGGCACGATCCGGCGCTGGAACCACGCGCTCGAGAGCACAGCACGACTGGCGGGTCCTGGCGGATCGATCGGCGCGCTCGCGCTGACGCCAGACGGCCTCGTGGCGGCGACGCGTGAGGGCCACGTCTTCACGACCGGCCGCGATCTCGCCGCGCGGACGACGCTCGCCGAGGTCGACACAGCGGTGATCGACCTTTGCGCAGCGGCCAACGGCGCGGTCATCCTGTCGTGCGCGGATGGAAGCCTGCAGCGCGTCGACGGTGCGAGCGTGCGCGCGCACACCGGCTGGGCGTCCGCGCTGGCCTCCATGCCACGCCGAGATCTCGTCGCGAGCGTTGGCCATGACGGCGTGCTCAGCGTGCGCCGCGCGAGCGACCTCGGCGAAGTCGCGCGCTACGTGCACGGCGCGCCCTTGTACGCGGTCGCCGCGAACGACTGGCAGATCTGGATCGGCGACGCCCACGGCCGCTTGGTCACCCTGCGCTTCGGCTGCGACAACTTCCGCGTCGAGAGCATCGCCCAAGCGCACGCCAGCACGATCACATCGATCGTCCCCCACGGCCTCAACGTCGCGACCTGCGGCGAGGACAACCGCGCGCGCATCGCGGCAATATCGCGCCCGCAAACACCGTTGGCGATCACTGAGCACACCGACTTCGCGCGCGGCGCCGTCTGGCTCGACGATCGGACGATCGTCAGCGCCGGCTACGACGCCTTGCTGCGCAAGAGCGAGATTTCCTGATGCCGAGGCCATCGAACACCGACGAGCGCCGCGCCCAGATCGTCGCGGGCATGCGCCACGTGATCGCCAAGGTGGGCTACGAGCGCGCGAGCGTCGCCGACATCGCCAAGGCGGCGCGGCTCACGCCCGGCCTCGTGCACTATCACTTCAAGAGCAAGCTCGAGATCCTCGAGGTGCTGACGAGCGAGCTCGTGCGCGAACGCGCGGCGCAGCTGCGTGACAAGCTCGCGAGCGCCGGCGCCGCTGACCGTGCGCTCGACGTGTTCATCGACCACTACCTGCGCCCGGGCAAAGACGCCGATCCAGAGGCGCTCGCGTGTTGGATCGTGCTCAGCGCCGAAGCCCTGCGCGAGCCGAAGATCAAGCGCGCGGTGGCGTTGTCCGTGCACGAGACCGTGGCGCAGGTCGAAGACATCTTGCGCGCAGGCATCGCCGCGAAGGTGTTCAAGAAGAGCGACACCGGCGCCGCTGCTGCCGCCCTCGTGGCGCTGATCCAGGGATACTATATAGTGGCTGCGACGGCCGAGGGCGCGACCCCGCGCGGCACGGCGGCGGAGACGGCGAAGAAGATGATGCGAGGGTTGTTGAGGTGAGCTTCGAGGTCATCGCGCTCGGCGTCGGCGACACCTTCTCGCGCGTGCATCACACGACGTCGCTGCTCTTGCACAAGGACGGCTTCTACCTCGGCGTCGATTGCCCGGACTCCTATCGCAACGTCTTGCGCGACGCCGGCGACAAGTGCGGCCGCGCGCTCGATCTCTTCTCGGTCGACGACATCTTGCTCACACACGTGCACGGCGACCACATGAACGGCATCGAGGGCGTCGGCTTCTTCAAGCACTTCGCCGAGAAGAAGCGGCTGAAGCTGCACACGACCGAAGACGTACGCTCCGTCATCTGGGATCAGCGCTTGCGTGCCCCGATGGAGCGGCTGTGGAACGGCAGCGCGTACCGAGAGCTCTCGTTCGACGACTACTTCGACTATCGCCAGCTCGACTGGAGCGCCGAGGCGACGATCGGCCCGTTCTCGATCCGCATCCGCCGGACGATTCACCACGTGCCGACGTGCGCGATCCTCGTGCGCTGCGACGGGCGCTCGCTCGGCTACTCGAGCGACACCGCGTTCGATCCGTCGTTGATCGACTTTCTCTCCGCCGCGGATCTCGTGATCCACGAGACGAACTACGGTCCGGCCCACACCGCTTACAAAGATCTCGCCGCGCTGCCTGAAGCGGCGCGGGCGAAGATGCGCCTCATCCACTATCCGGATCAACTCACGGACTCCGTGATCCCCTTGGTCAAAGAGGGCGAGATCCTCGTTCCGTAGCCCGCGCCGAAATTTTGACGGATCGCTCAGCGTGCCGTAGCGCTCTTTATGGAAGCACTTGCTAGCCAAGGAGCGGCGCATGCAAACCGAAGAGACGCAACAAAGCTGCCAGACCTGTCAGAAGCAGTTCGTGCCGAAGTTTCGCTTTCAGCTCGCGCAGACCGCGCACGGCACCGCGTACTTTTGCTCGCAGAAGTGCCGCGGGCCCGAGATCGCAGCGCCGGCGCACCGCCATGACGTGACGTGCGACGCGTGCGCGAAGAGCTTCACGCTCGCGTTCGCGTTCCAAACGGCGGAGTTCGCCGAGGGCCGCAAGTTCTTCTGCAGCGAGGCGTGCCGGCACACGGCGATGACGCGGGTGAAGCCGGTGTCGTCGAAGCCCGCGCGCGTGATCGCCGTGCTCAATCAGAAGGGCGGCACCGGCAAGACCACGACCGCCATCAACGTCGCCGCCGGCCTCGCCGAGGCCGCGAACAAGCGCGTGCTGCTCGTCGACCTCGACGCGCAGGGCAACGTCGGGATCTCGCTCGGCATCAAGGGACCGAAGACGATCTACCACGTGCTCTCGCAAGGCGCCGACCCGGTCGAGTGCGCCGTGCCGGTGCGCAACAACCTCGACGTCTTGACCAGCGACTACACGCTCGCCGCCGCCGAAGTAGAGCTCGCGCGCAAGGATCGCAGAGCCCACGCGCTGGCGATGCGCTTCGGTCAGCTCACGCAGTACGACTACGTGATCCTCGACTGCGCGCCGTCGCTCTCGCTGCTCAATCAGAACGCGCTCACCTACGCCGCCGAGGTGCTGGTGCCGGTGAGCTGCGATTACCTCTCGCTCGTCGGCGTGAAGCAGGTGCTGCGCACGCTGCAGTACGTGAACGAGATCTTGATGCACCCGGTGAAGATCTGCGGCGTGCTGCCCACCTTCTTCGACGTGCGCGCGAAGATCAGCACCGACGCCGTCCAGAACCTGCGCCAGTACTTCAAGGAGCGCACGCTGCCGCCGGTGCGCATCAACACGAAGCTGAAAGAAGCGCCGTCGTTCAAGAAGACGGTGTTCGAGCACGCGCCGGAATCGCACGGCGCCCGAGACTACGCGCGCGTCGTCGAGTGGGTGGCGAACCTCTCGCAGGTCGAACAAACGACGTCGGCCGACTTGCCGACCGTCACAGTGCCCGCACCCGCCGCGGCCGAAGCGGTCGAGGTGCGAGGATGAAGGAGTCGCTCGCAATGGACAACCCGCTCATGCACGACGAGATCTTCTTGCGCACCTACGTGGGCGAGAAGGAGACGCCGGCGAAGGACAAGCCCGAGCACTACAAGGTGATCAGCATCTCCTTGTACAAGGAAGACATCGAGCTGCTCGAGCGGCTGGTGCAGGAAGCGAAGAAGCTCGGCCACACGAAGGCGAACAAGTCGCAGATCATCCGCTGCGCGCTGCACACCTTGGATCTGCAGAAGCTGCCGAAGACTTACTGAGGCCGCTATTGCAACGAGACCTGCGGCTTCTCGGCCGCGGGCTTCTCGGGCTCGGCGGCGTCGACCTGTGCCGCTTCGTACGCGGCTTGCTCTTGACGCATGCGCTCGACTTCACGGGTGCCTTGCTCGCCGCGCAAGCTCGGCACGCGTTGCTGCAGCTTCACGACGTCGGCGCAGAGATCCAAGAAGCGCTGGCGAATGTGCGCCGTCTTGTCTTGCTCCTTCTCCATCTCTTTTTGCTGCACGATGTAGATGCGCCGGTACCACTCGATCTTGCGGCGCATGTCGGTGACCGACTTCTCTTGATCGCCGGCGCGCTTCTTCACCGCGTCGAGCTCGGCCCGGAGCGGCGCGGCGTCATCTTTGACCGGAGCTGACTGCGCGCGCTCGAACGCTGCGAGCTTCTGCTGCGTCGCGGCGAGATCGATCGCGAGCGCCGTCGCGCGTTGCTTCTCCGCGTCGAGCTCGGTGACGGCGTCGCGCCATTGCTTCTCTAGACGAAGGATCGTCTCCGGCTCAGTGGACGGTGCCGTCGCCTGAGCCGGGACCGGCTTTTTTTCGTCGAACCGCTTCTTCTTGAGCGCCTTGTTCTCGTCCTTCTGCTCGCGCAGGTCCGTCTTCATCGACGCGAGCTCGCTTTGCAGCTCCTGCTTCTTCTTCTCGGCGGCGGCGAGCTGCGCTTCGATCTCGTGCTTCAAGGTCTCGAGCGATCGGGCCTGCGCGCGCGCACGCGCCGCCGACAAGAAGACCATCACCGCCGTCGCCACGGTGAGGGCAAATAGTACCCAGAGGAGTGTGAACATAGGCCGCCGCGCTAGCACGGCGCCTGCACGAGCGGCAATCGTGCTAGGACGCGGCCATGACAGCGACGGGCTTTCGCTGGGCGCTCGGCGCTTGGCTGCTCACGATCTACGGCACGCTCGGCGTCGTGCGCTTCGTCGTCGATGAGCTGCGCGCGCGGGGGTGGCTCGTCCTCTCCGTCGCGAGTCTCTTCGTGGCGGCCGCTGCTGTTGCGGCCGTCGCGGTCGCCAAGCGTGCGGCGAGGCCCTGGCGGGCAGCGGTGGCGCTCGCCCTCGTGGCGTTCGTCTACGCTGCGCTTCTATCGACGATGCAGAGCCCGGAGGAGCGCGCGCACCTCTTCGAGTACGGCCTCGTCGCCCTGCTCGCGTTCGGCGCGTTTCCCGCGCAGCCGTCGTGGCGACGCTACGCCATCGCCGCGTCGTTCACCGCCGCCGTCGGGTGGCTCGACGAAGGCATCCAGGCGCTCCTGCCGACGCGGTATTACGATCTGCGTGACGTCGGCTTCAACGCGCTCGCCGGCGCCCTGGCCTGCGCCGCGCACTATGTGGTGATGCGCAGCAGCGCAGCGTCTTCGTCAGGCGTCGCCGGCAGCTGAAGCGCGTGCGCCGCGACGAGCGTGCGCCCGCACGTCTCGCATGCGCGATCGCTGCCGGCGAGATCGTCGAGCCCGAGGCGCACGACTTGGCCTGGCCGCGAGATGCCATATGCCGGAGCACCGTCACGAACGTCGACCGTGTTGCCGCCGATGAAGCACGTGGTCTGGTCAGCGAGCGCGCGCAAGAACCATGCGCCCCGCTGCTTGCGCGCGAGCTCCGTCACGCAGGCCATCGCCACGTCGGCGACGCGGCCGGTCTCGATGGCGCTCGCCGGCTCGGCCACGAGGTCCACGTACGTCGCGTCACGCTTGGCCTGGTCAGGCTCCATGTAAAGAAATTGAGACACTTCATCACTCAGCGCCGGCCGCGACTGGACGCCACGGTGGATGTGGCCGCGAAAGCAATCGTAGCAAGGCGTGCCGCCCGCGGGATCGACGGCGAGCACTTCGAAGAAGCGCGCCTGCGGATACGCACAGCAGGCGACGTGCGGAACGCCGTGCCAAGAGAGCACGCGCGCGAGCGCCTGATGGTGATGCGTGCCCGTCGCGAGCACGCAGACGTCCGGCCGATCGCTGCGCAGAAGCCCGTCGAGGAAGGTGGCGTCGGCGGCGATGGGCACCGCCCGCACACGCTCAGCGCCAATGCGATCGCGGAGCGCCGTCACCTTCGCGCGCCCGATCTCCTCGGTGCTGAACCACTGCCGCTGCGGGTTGAAGACGCTCACCGCCGCAGCGTCCACGATCGTCAGCCGCGCCGCTGTCGCCGCGAGCAGGCGCGCGATCTCGCTGCCCACGCTGCCGGCGCCAACGACGAGCACGTGCTGGCCGGCGAAGGCGTGAGCGAAGCTGGCCTGCGCCGGCGCTTCAGCAGCGACCGCGAACGGCCATCGCGCGTCGCCGTAGTGTCGCACTCCGCTGGGAAACGCCGCTCGGCCGAGGAGCGCGTCACGCAGCTCGCGGGCGACTGCGTTCGTGACGAAGCGTGCGCGAACGGCGTCGCGCGGCAGCGTCAGGTGTACAATCGCGCCGTCCCACCGCGCGCACGCGTGCTCGCCGGCCTCCGCGATCAACGTGGCGTCGGTGTGGCCGTCGGCGAAGTCGAAGCGCTCGAAGCCGTTGCGCCAGGTGAGCGCCTCGCGCAGCGGCGCCGATGCACCGGGAAACGATCGCAGCCGACACGACGCGAGCAGCTCGGCCACGTGCGTGTCGCCGATGCAGCGCACCCGGAAGCGCGAGAGGCCCTCGCCGAGCAAAGGCGCCACGCGCGCAAAGTAGCGTTCTCGTTCGTTCATGACGCTTCCTCCTTGGCGAGACCGTTGGCGTCGATCGCAAAGCGCCGCGCCGGTGCCGCCGGAAAATCGCAGGGCACGAAGAGCACTTCGCGCGGCGCGCCGCCTTCCCGCACGACGTAGCGACGCACGCCATCGAAGAGCTCGGTCGAACGCACCTCCCGGCCCGCGCGCTGGTGCCGCCGGCACAGCTGCCGCAAGATCGCGCGCGCCGGACGCGAGAGCGGCGGCTGCAACGCCCACCGGACCAAGGGATCG
The DNA here is from genome assembly GCA_020848545.1 of Deltaproteobacteria bacterium. Classification (GTDB taxonomy): domain Bacteria; phylum Myxococcota; class JADLHZ01; order JADLHZ01; family JADLHZ01; genus JADLHZ01. Next base: position 47,929 of record JADLHZ010000010.1, read on the forward strand.
CCGTCGGGCGTCTTCTGCGCAAAGCCGAGATCGACGACGCGCCGCCCGCCGTCGAGAGCGAAGGTCTGCAACGCCCACCCGTCACGCTCGCGGCAAGCGATGAGGCTGAACGAGGTGGCGACGCCGGCGCGCTCGTTCTGCGCCGCGAGCGGCAGCATGTGGCCGTCGTAGTCGCCGGCAGATGGCCAGGTGCGGCCGAACGCGAACGGATGCGAGTGCAGATACGCCGCCACGCGCAACCGAGGATGCTGCGCCGTCACGCGCTCGACCTCGCGTTGCATCGTCGCGTCAGCAGACGGGAGCACGCGCACCGCGATCGCCGCGTTCGTCTGCAACGCGGCCGGCACGCGCAACATCCCGGCGATCACCAGCGCCTCGATCGTCGCCAGCGTGCGCGGCGCGGCGGGCAACGCCGTCGATCGGAGCGCGACCAGTGGCAGGAGCACGCCCTCGGCCGGCGCCACCCGGTCGAGCTCCGCCGCCATCTCGTCCCATGCACTTTGAGCGATGATGATTCGCATGGCTACGACACGATCGCGAAGGCGCTCTTCTTGCCGTTCGCGTAGTTCAAGAGCTTGATCACGTGCGCGTACGCCCGCTGCTGCAAGGTCTCGCGACAGCTCATCTCGCTCTGCCACTCGCTGCCGGCGAACAGGCACATCTGCTCGTTCGGCAGCATGTGAAACGCGTGGCTCACTGGTTCCTGCGGCATGCCGGCGACGTGCCGGATGGTCGGCAGGTAGTGCACCTGCACGGGCGCGATCGGAAACGCTGCCGGCAAGATCGCGACGAGCGGCACCAGCAGGTAGCGTCCGATCGACGGATGCGTGCCGACGACGTGCTGCGCCGGGGGCTTGGTCATGATGGCGTCGCGGATCGCGCCGAGGCCGTCGAGGCCGATCGGCGGCAGGAGCCCAAACCACGCCGGCCGGTGCGTGTCGCGTTTCGCTTGAAACGGCCGCTCACACGCGACGCACCGCACGCCGCGATCGTGCACGAGCACTCCGTTGCATCCGGGGCAACGGACGAGCCTCCCGTCCTTCGCGACGCTGAGCACCCAGCGCCCAAAATGTTCGCGCATCTCGCTGAGCTCCCGCTCGAGCCGGGCGCCGTCGAAGCCCCACAGCTTCACCACGTTCGCCACGTCGACTTGCCATCGCCGCGGGCCGCTCGCCGTCGGAAATTGTTGTTCACTCATGATCGCCTCCGCAAAAAGTTGCAGCCCCGCACAAATCTCTCCCCGGTCCCTTTTCGCTTCGTTGCGTCAGGCGAAGGTGGCGCGCTCGAGGTTGATCCGCGTCTTGTCGCTCGTGCGCGCCGGCCGGTCGTCCAAGAGATCGGTGGCGGCGAGCGCGGTCGGCGTCGGGGCGAGCGCGGTCGCGGCGAGCTTGGCGCCGTCGGGACGGAAGACGCCGTCGCCGCGATCCAAGTATGTTTGCTGCGTGGCCGGGCAGTACATGCGCGCGCTGCCGAGCTGCAGGTGGTTCAAGAGGAGCTTGCTGTCGGCGCAGCAAAAGCACGACGCGTGCACGACTCCGGCGATGATGGCGTTGTTCTCGTTCTGCATATTCGTTCTCCTCAAAAAAAACGGTCCTCACCGCGCGCGGGAAATTCCGCTCGCGCTGATCGCCGCCAAACCTTGGTCCAAGAGATCGTCGATGGCTGCCGCGTCGAAGACGGGCGCCGTCGGCACGAGCACGTAGCCATGCCCGTCGCTCGCGCGGTGCGGCTCCTTGGTCTTGCCGCAGACCACGCGATCGCCGCGCCGCTCCAAAGGCCGGCGCGGCCGGCAGCACTGGCAGAGCCCGAAGGGAAGATCCTCGATCAGCCGAAAGCCGCGCTCGCCGGCCAAGCGCAGATGCTCTTTCTGCGAGTGAGCGCAGACGAGCGCATCACTGCCTTGCTCCTGCACGAGCACCTTCTTCGGCAGACAGCACGCGCAAGTGCCGAAGCGCAGGCGTGCGAGATCGAGAAAGTCGCCGCGCCCGTTCGGTATGAACTCGGCGCCGCACCCTCCGCAACGCAAGCGATAGTCGACCCACGCGACCTGGGCTCGGCAGTGACAGCACGTGATGCGCTGCACCGGCGTCGCCCTCGGTGTTTCGGCGGCGAAAGGATCGTGCTCATCACCGAGCGCCAAGAACGGATAGACGATGCCCGCCTGCGGCAGCGCTCGGTTGCGCGCGCGCTCTTCACCCTGCGGCGCCGGCACCACCTGCGTCGAGATGACCGCGCCGAACGACGTGCCGAAGCGAGGCACCACGCTCACGAGGTATGCTTCGCCGTTCGCGAGCGCCGGGCAGCGCGTGGCGTCGATGACGACGCTCTTCACCTCGGGCTCGACGCGCATCGTGAGCAGCCGCTCGCCGCCGAGCGTCGACAGCACGCTGAGCTCGACGTCGTCGATGAAGCCTTTGCCGAGCGACCAGAAGACCGTCAGCCGGCGGTTCTGCGGCATCACGCGCAGCGCCGAGAGCTTGGCGATGTCGGCCTCGACGCCTTTTTTCTCCGTGTCGATCGCCGCATCGACGCCGAGGCGCGGCGTCACCGAGCGCCAGGGAGAGATCTGCATCGTCGCGCCAGCGAGGGTGGCGATCGCGCAGAGGTAGCGTTGGTGGCGCGAGAGGCGCTCGACTTGGTACGCGCCGACTTCACGGCCGAGTCGCATGCGCAAAAAGCCTGGGACGGCGCCGGTGCGAATGAGCAAGAGGCTGACGCTTTCGGCGGCCTCGGCGGCGCTCCATTCGAAGCGGATGGCGCCGTCTTTGGGGACTGAGATCGAGGATTGCATCGGAGGGCTCCACGTTGAATTCGGCGACGGCGACGGCGACGGAAACGTCAACGGCTACGCGGCCCGTTGTTTGACGGTGCGCGAGATGTGGCAGAACAACTGGGGCGAGCTCTCGACGATGCGCTTGAAGTCGGCGCCGCGGATGGCGAGCACCTCGCACTCGTCGAGCGTGACGATGCTCGCGTTGCGCTCCTTGTTCAGGAACGGCGCCGTCTCGCCGATCAACGTGCCGCTCTCGACGATCACTGGCGCGCCGGCGACGAGCAAGGGGTCGGTGCCCTTGTAGACCTGTACGCGGCCCGCGACGAGCACGAACACCGTGCTCGACTGCGACTTCTCGCGGATCAACGTGGCGCCGGCCTCGATCGTCTTCTTCACCGCGTGCTCGGCCAAGAGCTGCTTCGCCGTCACGCTGGCGCCGTCGAGCAAGCGCACGCGATCCAACGCCCCGCGCCGCTCCCAGATCTCGGGCAGCACCGACGCGAGGGCTTCGCTCTCGGAGAAGCGCTCGAACACTGCAGCCGGAATGCGCATCAACCGCGCCGCAGTGCTCGCCACCACCGTCGCCGAGCGTGGCGCACCGCTCACGGCCGCCCGCTCGCCGCAGATCTCCCCGGCGGTGATCGCCGCGACTGGCTTGGCGCTTCCGTCCGCCTGCGCGAGCAACACTGAGAGCTCTCCCGTCAGCGCCACGATGACGTCACGCCCGAGCTCGCCTTGGCGCATGATCACGTGGCCGGCGTTGACGTTCTCCGCGGTCGCCGCGTCGAGCAGCACGTTCAAGGCGTCGAGGCTGACCGACTTGAACGCTTGCGTCAGCGCGCGCAGCCCGAGCCCGCGCTCGAGCGCCGTCAGCCGCAGGTGATCGGACGCGATCGTATAGCGGTAGCCGGCGCGTCCGAGCGTGTACAACGCCGCCTCCTTCAAGGCGCCGGTGTGCACATAGACCACGTTCGACTCGTTGTTGACGAAGTCGATCGGCGCGCCGTGGATCGCGCCCTCGCCGGCGTCGGCGACGATGAGATCGCCGCGCCACTCGTAGAGCATCAAGAGGTCCGCGTAGCGCTCGCCCGAGATCGCGCCCTTCTCGAAGGCCGCCTCGATATGCGCCCGCGAGTCGCTGTCGCCGACGATCAGCGCCTTCTTCGTCGCGCCCCCGCTCGTCACGGAGAGCTCCACGCCGGTGCACGGGATCGAGTGGAAGGTGTAGTGATAGCGCAGGCGCAGGCCGCAGAAGTCGTAGTCCTTGCCCGGCTCCACGTAGGTGATCTCGAACGCGTCATCGAGCAAGCGCTCGGGCTTGTTCACGTCGGCGTTCAGGATCGCCAGCTTCTTCCGCATGATCTCGGCGTTCTCGCGCGAGATGAACAGGCGCAATTTCTGGCGCGTCTCGAGCAACGCGCTCAAGCCAACCGCGTGGTCTTCGTGCGCGTGGGTGATGACGAGGCCGCTCAGCTGATTCAAGCCGATGCCGGCGTGGTTCAGCGTCTGGCGGACGTACGGGCCAGCGTCGATGAGGACGAAGCGCCCGTTCGCTTGCACCACTTGGTTGCTACACGGGTTCTTCGCGTCGAAGCCGTTCGAGGCGCCGAGCATGATGAGCTCGAAGGGCTCCGGCGTCACCGGCCGCGTCGCCGGCGCGAGCGAGTAGGTGGGCGTTTGCCCGGCCGGCACCTCGAGACGCAGCTCGTCGATGCGATCGCTCGCGGTGAAGAACGAGTACACGTTGTCGCCGTGGCGCTTCACCGACAGCTCGCCGAGCTTGGCGACGCCTTCAGTGTCGTAGAAGACGGGCTCCAAGAACTCCTCGATCGGCGCCACGCTGCCGTCCTTCTTCTTCAGCGCGAGGTAGTCGCTCTCCTTGGCGAGCATCTCGGCAATCTCGGCCTTCACGCCGGCGCCGCGCATCTCGTCGCGCGAAAGGCCGAGCAAGGTCAGGCGCAGATACTCGACGACGTCTTTCCACTGCGAGCGCTCGACGATGACCGGCATCTTCTCGCCGCGCCCGAAGGTGCCGCGGACGAAGAGCGCGTGATAGAGCGGGAATTCCAGAGCCCACTGTACGATGCCGTGCGCGGTGCGAACGTCCGGGATGATCCAGCCGTTCACCTGCGCGCCGCTCTTCATCCACGCTTTGACGATCTCTTCGGGAAAGCCGAGGCCGAGGCGGTGCTCGCCGGCTTCGATCACCTTCGCACCCGCCATCACGTCTTTGACTTCGATGTTCACCACAAGTCCTCCTTCGTTACGGACGCGAAGAAGGATTGCGAGCGTTGTGCCAGCGCGCGCGTTGCACGAATGCGCGGGTATTTAGCGGTGATTCGTGATCGGCCGCACAGGGCGTGCGTGCTCAGATTCGGAGCAGGTGCTCGGCGCGGTGCTCAAGGTGTTCGCAGCGCGCCGCGAACGCGTCGTGGAGAAACGCACGAGAGTGCCTCAAATGCGAGGCGCGACCGAGTGAGCAGCGGAGGCGAACTTCCTGTACGCCGAGCAGCGGAGCGACCGAGCAACGAAGCAGTTGGGGCGCTATCGTGCGTTTCTCACCCGCAGGTACCGCCGGTGCCCCAGGTAAACTGCTCACCCGTCGGCGAGTCGTTCGCGCCGAGCAGGCGGCAGCAACCGGTCTTGCCGCTGTCCGGCGTGTTGCAGCGGTATTTCCCCCCCGCGCCGGTCAGGTAGTACTCGCTGTACTTGCCGATGCCGACGCCGGGCGCCGGGCTCCATGACAAGATCACCGGCTTGGCGTCGCCCGCGGGCTTGCCGTCTTTGCCGATCGTCTTGAAGAAGCCGAGCAGCTTGACGTCTGAGAGGGGCACGATGCCGACCTTGAGCGTGCCGCCCATGTCGACGTCGTGTGAGGTGCCGCCGGCCGCTGGCTTCACCGTCGCACGCAGCGCCCAGATGAGCTTTCCGTCTTTCAGCTCGTAGCGGCTGCTGCCTTCGAAGCACCAGCTCTTCGCGCACGCCGCGCCCATGGTCACGGTCATCGTGAAGTAGTGCTGATCGTTGCACTGCACGGTGACCGACAGCGTTCCGCTGCCGCCGTCCGCCTTGAGATCGACATTGTCGGTGACGGCCTTCATGTTGCGCTCGACGCCGTGGCACGCGAGCTCGTAGAAGTCCGGCACGCGCACGCTTCCAGCGGGCACCGTTTCTTCGGCGCGCGCCGGCTCGAAGTCGAAGGTCGGCAACCACGTCTCGCGTGGTCCGACGATGAAGCCGGTGGGGAGGCGCGAGTTCTTCGTCGCCACGCTCTCGAAGAGCTCGTCCTTGGCAATGTTGTCGACGACGATCTGCGCCGCAGAGACGGAGTCGACGACGCCGGTCGGCTTCGCTGAGCTTTGATCGATCTCTTCGAGCGCGCGCGGAGGGTTGCCGCAGGCGAGGAAACACGCGAGGGGGAGCACGTAAAGAAGTCTATACATAGTGGCAAACCTCGGACGCGGCGCTAACACTACGGCCTAAAACCGGGCAAGTGCTTCTTTGAACAGCGCGTCATAGCGTTCGTCACGGAAGAGCCCGAGTAGATCCGAGTGTTTTCCGGCCTCGATTTCCCGAAGAATTTCGTACTTTCGCGCGTGCGTCTTCGACACCGCCCATGCGAGGCGCAAAGCGTCGAGGCCGCCGCGAAACAGAGCGCCCTTCACCACCGCGTCGCGCAGCACGTGGGCGGAGCGGATCCCGAAGGTCGACTTCGAGCGCTTGCCCATCGCCGCCAGCCGCACGGCGTAGAGCAAGGAGTAGAGCTCCTGCTTCTCTTCGATGCCGCGCACGGAGTCGGCGAAGTGATGCTCGATGAAGGCGCCGGGGATCTTCTGCGCGTCGTCCTTCGGCAGCGCGTCGTGCAAGATCATGTCGGGTGCCCAACGCGCGTGATCCCAGCGCACGAGACGCTTTCGGGTCTCCTTCCGATACATGAATCTTCCGGTCGGCAGCTCGGCCCAGTCGCGCCGCTGGAGCGTGTAATACGGCAGCGTCGCTTGGGTCTTCTTCCACGCGAGCACGCGCGCGAGGCTCTCTTCGTTCAACCACTCGTCGGCGTCGAGGAAGAACACGTAGTCGGCTGGCGCGAGCAGCTTCATCGCCTCGCCGCGCGCGGCCCCGCACCCCTGCCAAGGGAAGATCTTCGAGCGCACACCGAGGGATCGCACGAGCTCAGCCGAGCCGTCCGTCGACTCGGAGTCGACGGTGACGACCTCGTCGCACACCGCGAGCAAGCTCTCGAGGCACGCGCGCAGCGTTTTGCTGTGGCTGCCGTGAATGACGAAGCCCGCCACGCGCATCGGGTTCAGGCGTTCGACGACAGCCGGCCCGCGCGCCGCGCGAACCACACCGCCACGAGCAAGAATGCAAAGCCTTCGCGCAGCGCGTAGCAGATCGACTGGACGACGGCGCGGTAGATCGCAACCCACATCGCCGTCGGCTTCGGCTCGAACATCTTCTTCATCAGGCTCTTCGCGTCGAGCTTGTCGTTCAGGATGTCGAAGTCGAGCTTCGACGGCGTGCTCGGCAGCGGCACCTGCAAGAGAAGCCCCAAGATCCACACGACGACCGCGGCGACGACCAGCACGAGCGCGATCAAGATCACCTCGCCGAAGCGGGCGCGCGCGACCGCCCACGCTTCCGCCAAGGCGTCGAGGCCGCGCTTCGGGCCGAAGGCGCCGGTGCCGACGACGAGCCGAAAGATCGGATCGCCAATGACGTACGCCCCGAGCGCGAAGACCATGAGCAGCAAGCTGATGCCGACGCCGCTGCCGAGGCCCTTGCCCGAGAATCCGGCGATGAGCTGCTGCGCGGCGAGCATGCCGAGGACGATCGCCGGCACGTACGCGAGCGAGAAGGCGCCGAGCGAGCGCATCGTCTCGAAGATCCGCGGGCGCGCGTAGGCGAAGGCCGCGTTCGGATCGGGCTTCCGGCGTTCGAGCGCTTCTTTCACCGCGTATTCGACGACGCCGAACGCAAATGCGTAGGCGAAGACCATCGCCAGCATGAACGCGAAGAACAAGAGCAGCCCGGCGACGACCCACTTCATCATCGCCTGCACGAGCGCGGGCGTCAGCTCGGCGTCCTGCGCGAGGATCTCTTGCACCAAGCGCTCGCCGAACACCGAGGCGACGATGCTCGGCAGCGCCCACGCGAGCTCGAGCGCGGCGAAGGTGCCGAGGATGAGCAGCGGCGCGCGGGCGAGCGTGTCGAAGGCGTCGCCGATGAGATCGGCGATCCCACGCTCGGGCAAGGGCTCACTCATCGCTTTGTCTTCTTCTTCGGGGGCTTCTTCGCGAGGGGCCTGCCCTTCGTCGGCTTCTTTGCGACGGCCTTCTTCTTCGCGGCCGGCTTCTTCGTCGCCGTCGCCCGCGGCTTCGGTGCCTTCGTCTTCAGCGTCGCTGCGGCGCGCGGATGGCCGATCGTCAACCCGCGCACGCCCGCCCCGAGCGCGCGCATCTTCGCCAGCATGTTGACGAGGACGGCCCGCGACGGCACGACCCCGTGGAGAAACTCCTCGAAGCGCGCCATGAAGCGCTCGCCTTCGCGTGAAAACGCCGGCAGGTGCTTCTCCAAGTTGTCCTTCGCGCGGACGATCGCGCGGCCGTCATCGTCGAGGTAGGCCGCCGTCGCGATGAGCCAGCGCATCGCCATGTGCTTCAGCGCGTCTTCGAACGCAGGCTCGATCACGGACTCCATCGTCACGCTGAAGAACGTATGCGGGCTCTCGTGCATTTCCACGGAGAAGCCGGGCGCGCGGCATTCGTCCACGTACGCGCTCGGATCGTCGAGCCACGCGCGCATCTTCTTCGTGTCGACGCTGAGCGCGCCCGCGTCCACCGGCAGCTCGCCGCGCAGGCGCATGGTCGTCACTGGCTGCTCGTGGCCGCACCGGCGCAGCTGATCGATCATGGTGCGCAAAAAGAGCGGCGACACCGCGCGCACGCGCAGCACCCACTGAAAGTCCGGGCCGAACGCGTCCGGGCCGTCCCACGGGCCGCTCACGCGCTCGGCGAACGAGGCATCCGGCGAAAAGGCGCTGCCGCACGCGGCGCCAGCGTTGATGAGCTCGATGAGCCGCTTGACGATGATCGGCGCGCTGCGCTTCGTGCTCTTGTCGATCGTCGTGACGTCGATGCGTAAGAGCTGCGGCTCGACGCTCGCGCGGTAAGCGCAGTCGAAACCGAGCCGCAGAAAATCGAAGCCTTCGAGCACCGGCATGCGCGCTCATTTATGCAGAGGGCCGCCGGCAAGTCACGTGGTCGGTCAGTACACGAAGGGCAGCATGCGCCAGCGCACCGTCTCTTTGTACGTCTGCCAATCGCGGCCGTACTTCTTCTCGCAGCGGAGATCGTCACGGCCGGCGCGATCGACGAGCAAGATCGTGAGGAAGAAGAGGTAGAACCACGGCAGCGCGTGCGCGAAGCCGACCGGCGCGATCCAGCACGCGGCGAGCGTGAGCTCCGGCACGTAGTGGAAGTGCCGCGCGATGCCCCACCAGCCGTTCGCGAGCAGCAGGTTCTCGTGCTGCTTGCCGTCGCCCGTCGTGTAGCGCGCCTTGATCAAGAGCGGCGCCTTGCCCCACACCGTGGTCTTGCCGTTCGTCGCGCGCACGCGTTGGCGCTGCGCATCCGCGTCATAGTTCACCCAAATCGCGAAGACGCCGAAGACGAAGAGCGCGAGCGCGAGCGGCCACGCCATGTGCGACGGGTGCGTCACGAGGAACATCGTGCTCAGCGTGTAGACGCACGGCACCCACGCCATGACGCCCCAGCAAATGTAGTAGCCGAAGCGATCGTGCATGATGTCGAGCGAGGTGAAGTAGCCGCTCTCCCAGTAGAAGAACTTGAAGAGATAGACGTTCTGCAGCGCGACGGCGACGAGCATGCCGTTCGACACGGTGCCGTAGAGCTCGAGCTCTTTGAACGCGTACGAGACGACCATCACGCTCCAGCCCATCATCGAGAAGCGGCAGTTCAGGAGTTGCTTCAAGCCAACGCCGAACAAGCGCGGGTGGAGCTCGGTGCCCCAGAAGTAGTCGAACACCGGGTTGCCGGTCTTGCCCGCGTCGCTCGAGGACGGAAAGTACGCGCCTTTGAAGTAGAGGAACAAACAGAAGGCGAGCGCGAACAGGCAGAGCGTGGACAGGATGGCGCCCAGGTGATCGTAGACGATCGCCGGCGAGAACCAGCCAAGGCCCGCCGACAAGCCGATGAACGCCGCGTGCGTGACGAAGTACGCAGCGACGCCGTTCAGCTTGTACTCGGGGCGATTCCCTGCGGGGGTGATCGGACCCAAGAACTTCTTCCCTGGCAACGCGAGCATCAAGACGAGCTCGAACGCCAAGAAGGCGAAGATGATGCCGAGCGCGGGGAGGCTCGGCGCCGGCAGGTTCTGGACGATCGTCGTGACACCCTCGGCGCTCAGCATGCGCAGGAGCGACCCGTCCAAGAAGACGATCGTCCCCCAGAGCGCGATGACCAGGGGCGGGGTGACCAAGAGCAAGAAGAGCGGAAACACGCTCGTTCTGAAGGTGGTGGCGAAGAAGCCGTCGCGCGCAGGAGCCTGGCCCAGGGTCGTCGTCGTCATGCGGAATTTTACCCTTCGTTAAAACCGGGCAAGCGCCTAGCAATCTGCGCGAAAGGCCGCAACTACAACCTGCGATCGCCCGTCCAAACGCGACGCACCGTCGGGGACATTTGTTGATCTTCTTTTCGATGGTGATAGGTCAGAGGCCCAAGCGGGAGCTCGCATGCAGCGAGCGACCATGAACAACATGAATGGGGGCGCTGTGAGCGACAATCACAGCGCAGGAATGAATGACGACGATCGACTTCTCTTACTTCGTCCTCCGCTTTCTCCACTTCTTCGCCGGCATCACGTGGATCGGCCTCCTCTACTACTTCAACTTCGTGCAGGTCCCGTTCATGGCGGAGACCGACGCCGTCGCCAAGCCGCACGTCATCAGCAAGCTCGTGCCGCGCGCGCTTTGGTGGTTTCGCTGGGGTGCGATGGGCACCTTCATCGCGGGCCTCGGCTTGCTCAGCCTGGCGCTGCACAACGCGACGGCGCCCGGGGTGAACCCACTCGAAGTCTTCTACGCCGGCTGGTTCGGCTGGGGCATCACCTTTGGCACCCTCCTCGCCACAACGATGTTCTTGAACGTGTGGCTCGTCATTTGGCCGAAGCAACAAATCGTGATGGCCTCGAACGCCGCGGTGATGGGCGGCGGCCAAGCGAACCCCGAAGCCCCGAAGGCCGCGCGCCGTGCGTTTCTCGCCTCGCGCACGAACACGCTCTTCTCGATCTCCATGCTGACGTTCATGGTCGCGCCGCGCTGGCTCTTGATGAAGGCGGCCGCGCCGAGCATGGCCGGCAAGATGATCGTGCTCGTCTACATGATCGCGCTCGTCGGCATCTTCGAGTTCTCGGCGCTCACCGGCGATAAGGGCCCGCTGACGAAGCCGCTCGACACGGTGAAGAGCGTACTGACGACCGGCTTCGTGCTCGCGATCGTCAGCCTTGCCGTCTTCCTGCTCGTCCCCTAAGCTTCCGCCTTCATGCCGATAGAGACATGCCGATAGAGAGCGTCAACCCGACCACCGGTCAGGTGCTGCACCAGTTCACGCCGCACACCGCCGCTGAGGTCGAAGAGAAGCTCGGGCTCGCCGAACGTGCCTTCGCCTCGCACCGGCGAACGACCTTCAACGAGCGCGGTCGCCTGTTGCACCGCGTCGCCGACATGCTCGAAAAAGACGCCGATCGCTTCGCGCACCTCGCCGTCATCGAGATGGGAAAGACGCTCTCGGCGGCGCTCGCCGAGGTGAAGAAGTGCGCGGCGACGTGCCGGCACTTCGCCGACCACGCCGAGCGCTACCTCGGCGATGAAGCGCTGCCGTCGGACGCCAAGAAGAGCTACGTCCGCTACCTGCCGCTCGGGCCGGTGCTCGCGGTGATGCCGTGGAACTTTCCCTTCTGGCAGGTGATCCGCTTCGCCGCGCCGGCGCTGATGGCCGGAAACGTGGGCGTCTTGAAGCACGCGTCGAACGTGCCGCAGTGCGCGCTCGCGCTCGAAGCGTTGTTCGCGAGCGCCGGGTTCGCGCCGGGCGTGTTCCAGAGCCTGCTCATCGGACCGAGCGAGGTTTCTCTGCTCATCGCTGATCGTCGGATCGCGGCAGTCACCGTCACCGGCAGCGAGGGCGCCGGCAAGAACGTCGCCGAGCACGCCGGCCGCGCGCTGAAGAAGTGCGTGCTCGAGCTCGGCGGCAGCGATCCCTTCGTCGTGATGCCGAGCGCCGATCTCGACGCCGCGGTGGCAGCCGCGGTCACGGCGCGCAACATCAACAACGGCCAATCGTGCATCGCCGCCAAGCGCTTCATCGTCCACGCTCAAATCTACGAGCGCTTCGTCGAGCGCTTCGTCGAGCGCATGCAGCAAGTCGTCGTCGGCGATCCGCTCGACCCGCAGACCGAGGTCGGCCCGCTCGCGACGAAGCACGGCCGCGACGAGCTCCACGAGCAAGTGAAGCGCGCCGAGCGGGCCGGCGCGCGCATCCTCTGCGGCGGTGAGCCACGCTCAGGCCGCGGCTGGTACTACGCGCCCACGGTGCTCGCCGACGTCTCGAACCGCTCACCGATCTACGAAGAGGAGCTCTTCGGTCCGGTGGCGATGGTGTTTCGCGCCGACGATCTTTCGCACGCGATTCGCATCGCCAACGACTCGCCCTTCGGCCTCGGCAGCAGCGTTTGGACGAAGGACGCCGGCGAGATCGAGCGCTTCGCGAGCGAGATCGAGGCAGGGCAAACGTTCTTCAACACGATCGTGGCGAGCGATCCGCGGCTGCCCTTCGGTGGCATCAAGCGCTCGGGCTACGGCCGCGAGCTCGCCGCGCACGGGATCCGCGAGTTCTGCAACGCGAAGACGGTGGTCGAGGCTTAGGCCAGGTCTCGCGGCCTCTTGCGACCCTGGCCTCCGCGAGCGTAGTCAGCGACGCATGATTCATCAGCTGACGATCGCCCAGTTCTCGAAAATGCTCCACAACTTGTCGAAGCTCTTCGACCAAGCCGCCCTGCACGCCGAGGCGAAGAAGTTCGACCTGGCCGTGCTTCTCCAGGCCCGCCTCGCGCCGGATCAACTGCCACTCGTCCGCCAGATTCAGATCGCCTGTGACACGGCGAAGCTCGGCGTGGCGCGGCTCACCGGCAAGGACGCGCCCGTGCACGAGGACAACGAGAAGACGGTGGCGGAGTGCAAAGCGCGCATCGAGTCCGTCATCGGCTACTTGCAGTCGTTCACCGAGAAAGACTTCGCGGGCTACGAAGCACGGCAAGTGACGACGCCGCGCTGGAACGGCAAGTGGCTCACCGGCGAGGAGTACGCCGTGCAGCACGTGATCCCGAACTTCTATTTTCACGTCACAACGGCGTACGCGATCCTCCGCCACAACGGCGTCGACATCGGCAAGAAGAACTACCTCGGCGACATGCCGTACAAAGGCGGGTGACTGAAGCTCGCCCGTGCTGCCATACCTCGATCCCAAACCGCTCCAACTCGGCGCCATCAGCGTACAGTGGTTCGGGCTGCTGGTCGGCACCGGGATCATCATCGGGCGTATTTTGGCCCGCTGGCGCGCACGCAAGCTCCGCTTCGACGCCGGGGAGCGCCGAGCACCGTGCCACGCGTGTCGCTCGCATGAGCCGTGAACGCGCCACGACGAAGCGTTCCCACATGCACGCCGGCGACCGAGATCGGCGCCGTTAGCCCCGCGCCGTCATGCACGCCGCCGCCGACGTACGCGAGCGCGATCTTGCCGTCACTGCGGCGCACCTTCGCGAGGCGCTGGCCCGATTCGTCGTACAAATAATCGTACTCGTCGCCCGCCGGCGTTCTCGCGCTCTCGATTTGGTTTTGCGGGCCGTAGGTATACTGCGTCTCGCCACCGCCCACGCGCCGTCGTGTCACCCGCCCGAGCGCGTCAAACGTTTGCACCACCTGCGTCGCGGCGGCGAGAGTCAGCGTGGAGCCCGAAC